>NZ_SMKZ01000017.1 GCF_004349065.1 Jiangella asiatica | reverse complement strand
CCCAAATCTCCGCACCCCAGCTCTGCAGTTCGGACCGCACCTGGTAGCCATGCGCGCCGCCGGAGAGGTGCACGATACCGAGTACCAGGAGCTTCGTCGCCGACATACGCCCACCTCCGCTCAATCTACTCGGACTCGCTCCGCTTGCGCGCCCGCCAGGGTGGTGTCAACTCCCACCAACACTAGGGTGCTCTCCTGGTCCGGGTGGTGTCAGCACTGACCTACAAACGGTGCTGGTGGAGACCTCCAAAGCCATGGCGGGTAATACCGCTTCTACAGCCTGCACTCCTGGTGGCCGCTAGCCGCAGCGTCGGCCGTCGCAGCCGTGTCCATCGGTCTGGTCTTCGGCTGATGCATGTTCATCAACGGCATGGCACTAGCCACGATCGCCGCCATCGGCGCACAGAGACCCACCTCGTCACCTGGACGCGACATAGCCGAGGATCGCGAGGATGGCGAGCCCGGTGATCAGCACGACGACGACCGCGATGAAAAGCGTCCGCGGCGGCCATCTGCCTGGACGTTCCTCAGGGTCCTGGTAGTCGGTCCGTTCGTGTTCGAAAGCCTTCGAACGCGGCCGCTGCGCCGGATCCTCATAGCCTCCTGGATAGTCTTCGGGATCCTCGTGTCTGGACATCGTTCTTCTCCGATCGGACGATCGCCAATGCAAGAGCCGCGAGAGCCGCTGGTGATCACGTACCCGTTGCGTTGATCTGCACTCCCCCTACAAGGGCGTGCGCAGGCTCGTTCCATGCCGATTTCGGTCCTTGCAGTCAGCAAGATCCGCCGCGGCGCCGATCGCGGCGAAGCCGAGGGTCGCCGTAGGCCGGGATCGTCCCCCCGGCGAACCGGTCGCGGCGACGTTCATCAGCACGACAGCTGTCGTGCCGGGGTGTTGCAGCGCCCTTGCGCGGGCGGATCGGCCGAGAACAGGTCGTCACCTTGAACGTGGGGCCCAACGGTTGGGCCACGAACCTGGATCTCGGCCGGTGCCAGAGGCGCGTCCCTGCGGCTGCCAGCATGGCCCCCGACGTCGCGCGGACGGCCGATTCCCGGTGTCAACGACCTGGACGGTGACGAGGATCGTATGGGCGAGATCGGCGAGCCGCGCGCCGACGGGCACGCGTGGTGGCGCTCGACCGCCCAGCATCGGATCGGCCTGGCTCGAGTTCCTTCTCGCGAGGACGGCGTCTGCGAGCAGGCGTCGAAGCGCGGCCAGGGCGGTGGCGAGATCGGACTGCTTGGCGGCCCGGCGCCACTCAGCGCTGAGCCCGTTCGTCGTCGCCCTGTCGTTCTAGGAACAGGCCGAGATCGAACATCGTCGCGCCACGCCGTGGTCGTCGGCGCCGTCGACCCTGGACTATCAGGACGCCAGAATGGTTCGGAGCGACGTCGCCTCGGGCATCCTCGGGGTGGTCGTCGGCCTCCACGGCATGTCGGCCCGGCATTCCTGGGCGCGATGGCGCACCACGGTCGTCGGTCTCTGGCTGTGTTCGCCGCTGTGGTCAACTTGTGGCACGGCGGCTCCGTTGCAGGCGGCTGCGCCGACGACCGAACTTCCGCGTTACCGTCGGCTCCGGCGCGCATCATGCGGGCAGCGGCGTAGGGGGTGACCTGGCCATGGAACTTTGCCGCGGCCACCGCTCTGGGTATCTGGCTCATGATTGCGCCGCGTCGGACTCAGTGACTCGTAGCCCTTCCGGGAATCGAACCACTTCACAGTTCCGGTCGGCATCACGGTCACTTCCCGCGCCCTCGACCGGTTTCCGGCACCGGCCACTCGTGTCCCCGGCTATTTCTCGTCCGCGTCGCGACGCTCGTCCGATACCTTCGTCAGGTCCGGACGCCTCTCGCCCGGCGCATTCTTCAACGGCTCGGAGTCCTGATCCTGATACTCGGCATCAAGAGCCTTCGCCGCCTTCCGCGCGGTTCACGGCAGCGCTGTCCTCTACCCCTGCGACGCCATTCAGATTTCAGCGCCAGTGGCGGCGATGGCCGACTACCCCGGCATCGCCTACCTACGCACGATCCGCGGTGCCACACCAGTGATCGGAGGCCGCCCGCTTTCTGCTCTCGAAATAGCACGTCATCGCGCATTGCGCGCGATCACGCGTCGGCCACGTCACCGATCGGCTCACCTGACTCGTATCCGCGGTCTCGTTCGTGACCGGACCTACTGCATGCGGGTACGAACCATCGATGGAGAATCGGCCCGAAGATCTGGTCACGACCGTCGTGATCACGCGTAACGGCGGCGCGCAGCTTGGCCGGACCATAGCCCTGCACCGAGGCGCAGTGATCCTTCTCGACAACGGCTCCACCGACGGCTGTATCGACGGCATCACAGAGCGGTTCGCGCAGATTCGCGTCGTCAGATTGCCGGCCAACATCGGCGCACTCGCCCGTAACGTCGGTGTCCTGCTGGCCAACACTCCGTACGTCGCCTTCGCCGACGACGACTCGTGGTGGGCTCCCGATGCGCTCGCCCGAGCAGCCTCGATACTGCAGCAGCACGAAGCAGTGGCCGTCGTGGCCGGGCGAATACTCGTCGGGCCGGAGAACCGCCCCGACCCGATCGGCGCGGAGATGCTTCACTCATCGTTGCCGGCATGGCCGACGGTTGGCGGTCGTTCAGTCGTTGGCTTCGTCGCCTGCGGCGCTGTGCTGCGCAAGGATGCCTTTCTCCAAGTGGGCGGATTCGACGACGTGGTCTTCTTCGGCGGCGAGGAGGAACGAGTGGCACTTGACCTGCTGGCCAGCGGCTGGGACCTCGTGTATGCGCCACATGTCGTGGCGCACCATCACCCGCAGCCGTCGCGCGACCGGTCCGAGCGCAATCGCCTGATCGCGCGGAACTCCATACTGACGGCTCTGATGCGTCGGCCGTGGCCCGTGACGCTCGCCCGCGTTGCCGCCGCATTGCGTACCTCCCACGGCCGTGCTGGTGTGGCGACCGCTTTGCCGAGAGCCGCCCGAGGGCTGCTGCGGCGGCGGCCGGTCCCGATCGAGGTAGAGCGGCGGCTCGCCGCGCTCGAGCGTTCCAGCCGCTGAACAGCAGCTTGATCTTCGGTGCCTTGCTCCGGGATCGGTGGTATGGCATGGGAGCGAACGATTATCGTCAGGCTGCAGCAGCTGGTCCGTCGCCGATACGTGAACCGGAACCAGACCAGGCCTTCCTCGTGCAGGCGCATCAGAGCACCTCGTCGAGATCGCCGCCGGAGAGGCCGCCGTCGCAGGCCGCCACCGAGTTGGCGGGTCTCCCGGGCCGAATGCTCATCACCGACCACACCATGGTCGACGACTCGCTGCGCCAGGTCGCCGAGCGCACCACGTCGACCCGCCCGCCGAGCCGAGCGCCGATCAGCAGGCGCAGCTGGCCGACGTAAACGCGGCGGCCGACCCGGTCGCCCAGCGGTTCCCAACCAGCCCGCCCAGCGGCCGCACGAGGAGCGCCACCGAACGTCATCAACGCGACCAGCGTGGCGTCCCCGGTACCGCCGGACAAGAACGCCGCCGTGATCTAGGTGACGTTGTAGGCGTGGATGCCGTAGCCGAAAGACTTCGTGGCCTTGCCGATCGCGGATGCGCTTATCGCCATGCGCTGTACGTCCGCCGAGCGCTCGCCACCAGGGCGAGCACGAGACAGGTCGCATTTCGTCGTAGCGCCATGCCGGTCGCCCGGTCGAGGAGCGCGTCGAGAGTCTGCCGCGCATTGCTGGATGGCTGACGAATCAATCTCGCTCAAGCAGCGAGATGACAAGCGCGATACTGCAGCAGGCCACACCGGCGCGCGCGTCGCCCGGCTGCTTCTACGCGGCTGCGGAACTGGTACAGCTGAACAAGGCAGCCTAACGATCGGGTGCTTCAACCACGGCCAAACGGGCATGTCTCTGGAATGACCGATGCGTTCCTGCCCTGCGGAGAAGGTCGCCGAGTGCGTGGCCACGAACGCGTGTGCGTCGGCCGTGCCGGCCATCGGCCACCACATCGCGATTACATGGGCGTGGAGTGGATCACCGAGGGCGAGATCCTCGGCACACCGTTGGCCGACTTCGACAGTTACGCGGATGAGCACGGCATCCCGCCGGAACGTCTGGCCGAGGCATTCGCGCACTGGCTCGACGGGTTCCGCGCCCGTCACCACGACGATGCATAGACAGCAGCGGCGCCCAATCACCCGCCTCGGCCACAGCAGCCAGGCTGGGTTGACTGCTCCTGCCCCAGCCGGCCCGCCGGGCTCTTGAGCAGTAGCCGGGGTGCAGTGGCCAAAGAGCTGTCATGGCGCCGGCAGCGCACTTCACCGCGTCGCTGCCCTGCCTGCACGGTGGCTCGCGGCCCAGGCGGCCAACCAGCCCGCCTCAGCGGCGGCGTCAAGCAGGTACGTCCACCGCAGCCGCCCCGCCGGCACATAGACGAGATCGATGGCCAACAACCAGGCAGCGGTGCCCACGCCGACGCGTTCGGCCAACCGGAGTGCGCCGCGGTGCCGGGACGATGTGAGCTGGTTGAGGCCGATGGTGGTCAGCAGCCCACCGACGGTGAACACCAACCAGCGGTCCTGCTTCGGCCCGAACACCGCCTCGAACGTGCGCAGGCTCACGATCGGCCACAGACCTCCGACCAGGTTGAATGCGCCCTGCGCCCGGGCCAGGACGATCGCACGTTCCATCCATAGTGCTTCGGCCGAACTCGAGCGATCACGCATGTCGTTGCTCCTCCTGGGAACGGTTGGCGAGGCCACCGCCCGAAACGGCAACCCATGGCTACGTCGTTGCCCCACCTCCCCGTTCACATGCGCCGAGGCGCTTGTTCATAGGCCAATCCATCGCGATCTGCGCGTATCGCGACGAGGCACGCCATCGCGTGATCGTGGGCATCGTCCGGCGTCGGCCCGCGGGCGGGGGCACCCCGATGTCCACCTCATCGTCGAAGTCATTACGTCTTGTCCGAGCCGAAGTCGAGCAGGTGCTGACCCGAGACGGTGGGGTACCTGGGTGTCATGCGAACGAGAAACCGTGTGCGTGGCGGAGGAGTGTACGGCGCGTGGGGGTCGAGCTATGTCGGTGGCTGCTGACGTCAGCGACGCGCATGCGGTGCATCAGCTCGCGCGACGTGCGGTCGAACGGCACGGGCGGCTCGACGTGGGCCAAGGCGCCTACCCGGCAGACCTGGGAAGCACCGTGAAACACGAGACATCGTTCCGCGCGCTCCCGCCCCGCCACTCCATCCCACGCCGCTCTCGATCGAAGACGTCGACCGCTTCGCCACATCGACAGCTCGAAGGTACGCGGGTCCAATGGATCTGAGCACCGGTAATCCATTGCGGGAATCCACACCGAGCTGATGTTCCGAACAACCAGCACGAGCCGGCACGCGGCACATTCGCGGCGGCCACTGACACGGCTCGCCACGGCCGGGCTCGCGACGCACGTATTCTTCGAGCTCGCTGCGGGCGTCGGGATGCCGCTCGCATCCGTCCTCGGACCCGTTCCTGCAGCCGGGCTGTGGGCGGCCTGCACCAAGGCCGTCCGGCAAGCCGCTGGCACTCGGCCGGCGAGCAGCGACGCGGCCTTCGCAACCCTTAACGGCGCCGGCCTCGCGGCGGTCATCGCTCACCTCACCAGCTGGCCGAGACAGCGAACACCGATCGGCCTGCCATGGCTGAGGGACTGCGAAGGACTCGGGCCGGAGCTGATGCGCTTCTACAACCCGATCTTGTACGTTTCCGGCATTGCCGCACTGGCGGCGATCCTTCAAGAGAACCGATCGGCACCACGCCACGTACCGCTGCTGTGCCTTGGCCTCGTACCGGTCATCGCCGCGGCACAGCACCGCGAGCACCGGCGACTCATGAAGGTGGCACGTGAGCACCCCCGCTGGTGGAATCGCAGACTGCAGCACAACGGCCAACTGCCTACCCAATGAACCCGACCAGTTTGTTCGCGGACATTGACGGTGCCGATCATGTGACGTCGATGGTGCCGACGATGGCGACGTCGTGCCGGTGACGGTATCGGTTCGTCGGCGTCGTCACCGTGGCGCTCCCCGCCGTCAGCGCCGGCCTCGGGCTGGCCCGGCCGGCGCACAGTGGGTGATCATGGCCTCCGTGCTGATGCTAGGCGGCTTCCTGCTGTTCGGCGGCCGGCTAGGACCGGCGCACGCCGAGGCCGTGCTCACGCCGTCTCCGCCGCGGCTTCACATGGAGCGGGCTGCCCGCGGGTACACCGCCGGGTAGCACCACTGAGATATCGAGGGAGCGCCGCCATGGCATCGCAGACCAGAACCACGACCGACCACGACGAGATCCGCCGCTGGGTGGAGGAACACGACGGCCGTCCCGCCATGATCCGCGGAACCATGTCCGGCGATAGCGGCGTGCTGCGCATCGACTTCCCTGGCGGGGCCGGCGAGGAGGAGCTCGAGCACATCGGCTGGGACGACTGGTTCGCCACATTCGACGACCGCGACCTGGCCTTCCTCTATCAGACCGAGCGCTCCGGCGGTGGCGACAGTACCTTCGTCAAGCTCGTGGACCGCGCGTCGGCGTGAGCGCGGGTGAACAGCCACGCCGCGGCGCGTCTCCCGAGGACCTCTCCCGGCGCCAGCGGTGGGCGCTGACCGCGCTGGTCTGGCGGTTCCCGCAGGTCCACCTGGGGCTCGGGCTGATCGGGAACGCCCTGTTCAGCAGGAGATCGGAGTCTGGTTCTTCCTGGCCGGCAGTTGCGGCATGTTCGCCGGCGGTCTCGGCGAGGTGGCGCGGTTGATGGGCAAGCACCGGCTCGCCCGGTTCGACGTCGATCCGTTGGAGCCCCATCTGCGCTGGTCCCAGACACACCGACCGTCGTCGCCCCTGGAGTAGCGGCCAGCCCGCTGAGGGCTTACCAGACCCGAATACCGACGACGAACCGGCCATCGGTCATCAACGCCACCGTCGTCGCGGCTTGCGCGATGATCACCGGATGAATGCGGGCGGTCGGAAAGGTGACGGCCGTCGCGATCGGCACGTCGGTCTCCCGCGACAACGCACCGAGCACGGTCCAGACAAACGAAGTCTGCCCTTGCTGATCGGTCCATGGGTGAAAGTGATCGGAAATCCATAGTGCCTCGGACCTTGCTCCTGGGCGCAAGTGGTTTGACGGATCAATTCACCAGGTTCGACTCGCCGCGGTCGCCGACTTACTGCGCCTTTCGTGTCACCGCGGACAGGTGGACCTGGACCCTCTGCCCAAAGTTCATGTGCCCGCTTGGGTGAGCACTGGGTTGTCGACGAAATCGCCTGCTTGTCTCCCTGTCGTCACACCAGTGGGTCTGTCCGCGCGCCGATTCCCGCGCCGTTGTCTGTTCGGCCGACCCCTTGCGGGAGATCGTGAAGAACGGCGTCCCAGTCGCGCAAGAACCGGTCCAGCCCGTACCGGGCGAGCGCCGCGGATCGCGCGACCAGGCCGGCGGCCCGGGCGGCGTCGGGGTCCGCGAGCAGCCGCGCGGCCGCGGCGGCCAGCCGGTCCGGGCGGGCCGAGAGGCACCCGGCCTCCGGCGGGACCGCTGACGGCGCCTCCGTCGTGCCCAACACCACGACCGGCAGGCCCAGGTGCATGGCTTCCAGGAGGGACAGCCCGAGCGAGGTCCACCGGTGGGTGTGCACGTACACCCGGCGGCGGGCGAGCGCGGCGTGCATCTCGTCCTGAGAGAGGTCGGGGAAGGTGCGCAGCCGGTCGGCAGCCAGCCGCAGCGCGGCGTGCAACTGACCGGTGGCCATGCCGAAGACGTCCAGGGGTGCCGACGACGCCAGCGGCGCCAGCAGGTCGGTGCCCACCGCCCGGCCACGCCGCACCGGCTCGTTGACGACGACGCCGGCGCGCGGCAGCTCACCGGTGTAGCGGTAGCCGGGGTCGACGATGCCGTGCTCGATCACGACGGTGCGGGCGTCGCCGTTGTCCCACATCAGCCGGTTGAAGTGGGTGACGTGCACGATCGGGACGGCGCTCTGATCGGCCACCGGATGGCGGGTGGTGACGGCGCCGCCGCCGGGCGTGTTGTGCTCCAGGTAGACCGCCGGGAGGTCCACGCCGGGCCGCCGGCCGGTCCACTCCCAGCACAGTCGCAGCTCGCGCGGGCGCTGGAGCACCACGACGTCGATGTCCTGATCGCGCAGCTCGCCGGCCGGCACTTCCACGGCGGAGGCGGGCCACAGGTAGGTGTCCGCCCGCCCACGGCCGTCGGCGTCCCGGTCCGGCGTCACCGGCACGAGGTAGTCGTGGCCGCCTTGGACAAGGGCCGTCGTGTAGGCACCGTGCACGTGCCAGAGCAGGATCCGCATGCCCGTCCGGTTCCCGGAACAGCCCGTTCGCATGCGCCAGTAACCGCTACTGGAGCCGCTACTCCGAGAAGCGTTTCTCATCGAGAGAAGTGGGCACACGAACCGCATGCGTGGGCACGCCGCCCGCTGGCATGGCTCGGGAGGTTGATCCGTGAAGGTCTTGGGCATCAATGCGATCTTCCAGCCGTTCGTGGTCCGCCGCGCGGAGGTCGCGGCATGACCATGACGACCCTGCCGACCACCGTCGTGGTGCCGACCATCGGCCGGCCCAGTCTCGACCGGCTGCTGCGGGCGCTGGAGGACGCCCCCGGGCCGCGGCCGGCCGGCGTCATCGTCGTCGACGACTCCACTACCCGGGCGGGACCGGCCGCGGCTCGCAACCGCGGCTGGCGGCGGGTTTGCACGCCCTGGGTGAGCTTCCTCGACGACGACGTCGTGCCGGCACCGGACTGGCTGGAGCGGCTGGCCGAGGATTTGGCTGCCGCCACCGCCGACGTCGCCGGCAGCCAGGGCCGGGTCACCGTGCCGCTGCCGCCGCACCGCCGGCCGACGGATTGGGAGCGTTCGACCGCGGGGCTGGAGACCGCGCTGTGGATCACCGCCGACATGACGTACCGCCGCTCCGCGCTGGCCGCCACCGGCGGGTTTGACGAGCGGTTCCCGCGCGCATTCCGGGAGGACGCCGACCTGGCACTGAGAGTCATGCGACGCGGCGGAGCGCTGGTGCGCGGCCGCCGCGGCGTGGTGCATCCGGTGCGGCCGGCCGGCTCCTGGGTCAGCTTGCAAGCACAGGCGGGCAACGCCGACGACATGCTCATGCGCCGGTTGCACGGGCCGGCCTGGCGCCGCGCCGCCGGAGCCCCGCCCGGCCGGCGGCCGCAGCACCTGGCCGCCACCGCCGCCGCCGCCGCCGCGACCGCGCTCGGGGCGGGCGGGCACCGGCGAACCGCGCTCGGGCCGGCCGCGTACTGGCTGGCCAGCACCGCGCGGTTCGCCGCCGACCGGATCGCGCTTGGGCCTCGCGACCACCGCGAGGTGGCCCGGATGCTGGCCACCAGTGCCGTCATCCCGGCCGCCGCGACCTGGCACACCGTGCGCGGCCTGATCCGGCACCGCCACGCCGGTCCCTGGCGGGGTGCGCCGGAGCTGGTGCTGCTCGACCGTGACGGCACGCTCGTCCGCGACGTCCCTTACAACGGCGATCCGCAGCGGGTGGAGCCGATGCCGGGGGCCAAGGAGACGCTGGACCGGTTGCGCGCGGCGGGCATCCGGCTCGGTGTCGTCACCAACCAGTCCGGCGTGGCCAGCGGCCTGCTCACCCTGTCCGAGGTAGGGCGGGTGAACGCGCGCGTCGAGCAGCTGCTCGGCCCGTTCGATACGTGGGAGGTCTGCCCGCACGGCCCCGGCGACGGGTGCTCGTGCCGCAAGCCGGCGCCCGGCATGGTCAAGTCGGCCTGCGCCGCGCTCGGTGTTGCCGCGGATCGCTGCGCGGTGGTCGGCGACATCGGTGCCGACGTCGTTGCGGCCGAAGCCGCCGGCGCGACCGGCGTGCTGGTGCCCGGGCCGTGGACCCGGCCGGACGAGGTGGCCGGCGCCCGGCTCGTCGCGCCGGATCTGCCGCGTGCCGCCGACGCGCTGCTCGGCGGTGTGTGGTGAGCGCCCGGGTGCTCTGCGTCCGGCTGGATAATGCCGGCGATGTACTGCTGACCGGTCCGGCGATCCGCGCGGTCGCGGCCGGCGGCGCCAGGGTCACGGTGCTGGCCGGGCCGAACGGCGCTGCGGCCGCCGGTCTGCTGCCGGGCGTCGCGGAGGTGATCACGTGGCGCTGCCCGTGGATAGATCCGTGGCCGCCCGCCGTCGATCCCGCCGACGTCGACGCGCTCGTGGCGCGGCTGGCCGCCGGCCGCTACGACGCCGCGTTGGTCTTCACGTCCTTTCACCAGTCGGCGCTGCCGACGGCCATGCTGTTGCGGCTGGCCGGCGTGCCGTACTTGGGCGCCGTCAGCGAGGACTACCCGGGCTCGCTGCTGGACCTGCGGCACCAGGTGGCGGACGACGACCAGCCGGAGGCGGAACGGGCGCTGTCGCTGGCGGTCGCGGCGGGTCACCGCCTCCCGGACGACGACGATGGCGCGCTGCGGGTGCGGCGGCCGCTGCCGGACGTACGCGAGCTGACCGGTCCCGGGCCCTACGTCGTGCTGCATCCCGGGACGTCGGTCCCGGCTCGGGCGTGGCCGGTGCACCGGTTCGCCGCCGCCGCGCGGGCGCTGCACGCGGCCGGGCGGCGGGTGGTGGTGACGGGCGGGCCCGCCGAGACGGAGCTGACCCGGGCGGTCGCCGGGAACGGGGCGGCCACCGACCTGGGCGGCCGGACCAGCTTGGCCGAGCTCGCCGCCGTCCTGGCCGGCGCCGACGTCCTCGTGGTGGGCAACACCGGGCCAGCGCATCTCGCCGCCGCCACCGCAACCCCGGTTGTGTCGCTGTTCGCGCCGACGGTGCCGGCGTCGCGCTGGGCTCCGTACCGGGTTCCGCGGGTCGTCCTCGGAAACCAGCGCGCGCCCTGCCGCGGCAGCCGGGTGACGAAATGCTCCGTCCCCGGGCATCCCTGCCTGATGCCGGTGACGGCGGACGACGTGGTCCGCGCCGTCGCCCAGCTGACCCGAGACTTCGAACCGGCCGCGGAAAGGGTGACCTGATGAGAATCGCACTCGTCTCCGAGCACGCCAGGCCGCGCGGCCAAGGCAGCGACGTGCACGTTCTGGCCCCCGGCGTCGACGCCGCCGATGACGGCGAGCGGGCCAGGTCGGCGTTGCCGACGGAGGTGCCGTGATGGGCGTGCGACTCACCGTCCTCGGCGACGCACTGCTGGACACCGACCTCGTCGGCGCCGTGAACCGGTTGTGCCCGGACGCCCCCGTCCCCGTCGTGGACGACGTCATCGAAGTGCCACGGCCCGGTGGCGCAGCGCTGGCCGCGTGGCTGGCGGCCACCGGCGGGGCCGAGGTCTCGCTGGTGACCCCGATGGCCGACGACCAGGCGGCGGCCGTCCTGCGGGACCTGCTCGCCGGCCGGGTCGACCTACACCCCGTGACTTGTCAGGGCAGCACACCGGTGAAGCGCCGGGTGCGCGCCGGCGGACAGTCCGTCGTCCGGCTGGACAGCGGCGGCCTGCACGCCGTCGGCGAGCTGACCCGCCCAGCCGTGGACGCACTCTCCACCGCCGACGCGGTGCTGGTCGCAGACTACGGCCGCGGCATCACCGCAGTGCCGAGCGTCCGCTGGCTGCTGGAAACCCTGCCGCGACAGCGACCGGTGGTGTGGGACCCGCATCCTCATGGCGCCCCGCCCATCCCCGGCCTGCAGCTGGTCACGCCCAACCTCGACGAGGCCGACGGCTGGGCTCGCCGCGTGGCGCCCGGCCTGGACACCGTCGCTGGACCATGGACCCGCACCGCCCGGTGGGCCGCGGCGCTGGTTGACGCCTGGGCCGCGGGCGCGGTCGCGGTGACCATGGGCGAGCGCGGCGCCCTGTTGGCCTACGGGACCGGCGCCCCCGTCGTGGTGCCCGCGCCGCCGGTGGCCGCGCAGGACACCTGCGGCGCCGGCGACGCGTTCGCGGCCGCCGCGGCGATGCTACTCGGCGCCGGCCGGGTTACCGGCGAGGCCGTGCAGGGCGCCGTCAAGGCGGCCACGGCATACGTCCGCGCGGGTGGCGCCAACGCGGTGTCGGCGTCGCCGGACGAGACGATGACGTCGTCGACAGCGTCGTGGGCGGCGGGCGACGGGTCGACCGGCCCGCCGGCCCGTTCGGCCGCGGACGTCGCCGCTGAGGTGCACGCGCACCACGGGACGCTCGTCGCGACGGGTGGCTGCTTCGACCTGCTGCACGCCGGCCATGTCGCCTGTCTCGAGGAGGCCCGTCGGCTCGGCGACGCGCTGGTCGTGTGCGTGAACTCGGACGCGTCCGTGCGGCGACTGAAGGGCGCGGCCCGGCCGGTCATGCCGGCCGAGGACCGTGCTCGGGTACTCCAGGCGCTATCATGCGTCGACGCCGTCGAGATCTTCGACGAGGACACGCCGCGGCGGCTGCTGCGCCGGCTCCGGCCGGAGGTGTGGGCCAAGGGCGGCGACTACGCGGGTGCGGAGCTCCCGGAATCGGGCGTCATGGACGAGTGGGGCGGCCAGGTGGTGACGCTGCCGTACGTGACGGGCCGCTCCACGACGTCGCTGGTGGCTGCACTGGCCCGGACCGGCTCGGAGCACCGACGGCTCTGAGGACGACGAGGAGGATCCATGACAGCAGCAGTGCTGGTCACCGGGGTGCGTCGGGGCTTGGTGCGGCGGTGACCCAGGCCGTGGCCGACACCGGCGGCCGGCCCGTCGTGCTCGATCGGGTGCCGCCGCCGGGCCCGGTCGAGCACGTCGTGGCCGACCTGGCCGACGGCAGCGCCGTCGAGCCGGCGGTGCGCGCCGCGCGGGAACGTACCGGCGGACTCGACGCCGTGGTCACGTGCGCCGGCGTCGACTCGTGCGGCCGGCTGGGGGACGTCCCGGCGGATGAGTGGGAACGGGTGCTGCTGGTCAACCTGATCGGGACCGCCCGGGTGGTACGAGCGGCGCTGCCCGAGCTGGAACGGCGGCATGGCCGCGTGGTCACCGTCGCCTCCACCCTGGGGTTGCGGGCCGTCGGCGACGCCACGGCCTACTGCGCGTCGAAGTTCGGCGTCGTGGGCTTCACTCGTGCCCTGGCCGCCGAGACTGCCGGGCGGATCGGTGTCACGCTGCTCGTGCCGGGCGGCATGGAAACCCCGTTCTTCGACGGCCGCGACGAGCAGTACAAGCCGCCGCCGGACGCCAAGTTGAACCGGCCGGCCGACGTGGCCCGCGCGGTGCTGTTTGCGCTGGACCAGCCGGCAGGCTGCGAGATCCGCGAGCTGGTCGTCACCCCGTCGGTCGAGAGTTCGTGGCCGTAACACTGGTCTACCGGGGGGTTGGGCTGGCCGCGCTGGTGCCGCTGATCGGCTGCGTCGACGAGCTGCTGCCGGTTGTGGAGCTGGCGGTGCCGGCCTGGAGCGGGCCACGACCGGAGCTGGCGGTGAACCTGCACGGCCGCGGGCCGCGGAGCCACCGCGTGGTTGCGCCACTGCACCCATGCCGCCTTGGGCCTTCGGGTCCGACCCCGCCGGCTGTGCCGGGCCGGCCTGAATCGCCGGTGGACACGAGGTGCGCCGTGATGCCGACCGGTCGAGGCCGCTCTCGGCGTTCCGCACGGTGATCGACTGGACCCAGCGTTGGAGACTATTCAAATCGACGAGGTGCTGGCGGCCGTTGACGGCCTGCTCGCCGCCACGCCCCGAGCGTCGTCCCCGCTGACGTGACCCGCGCCGTTGCGCGACGCGAACCAGCGCACCGTGTCGGCGAGACCGTCGGCGAGCGAGACGCTCGGCTGCCAGCCCAGGAGCGTCCGTGCTCGGTCGAGATCGGGTCGGCGCAGCCGCGGATCGTTCTGCGGTAGGTCGACGAAGCGGATCGGGGAACGAGAGCCGGTGTGCGACCGGATCAGGTGGGCCAGCTTCAGGACCGTCACCTCGTCCGTGCCGCCGATGTTGACCGGTCCCTCGTGCTCGCTGGTGGCCATCGCCAGGATGCCGCGGACGGTGTCGCTGACGTGGCACAGCGTCCGCGTCTGGGTGCCGTCGCCGGCGACGGTGATCGGTTCGCCGGCCAGCGCCTGCCGGATGAACGTCGGCACCGCCCGCCCGTCGTGAGCGCGCATCCGCGGGCCGTAGCTGTTGAACAGCCGCACGATCGCAGTGTCGGCACCTCGATCGGTCCGATAGGCAGTGGTCAGTGCCTCGGCGAAGCGCTTGGACTCGTCGTACACCGCGCGCGGCCCGATCGGGTTCACGTTCCCCCAGTAGCTCTCCGGCTGCGGGTGTCGCTGCGGGTCCCCGTACACCTCGGAGGTGGAGGCCAGCACGAACCGTGCGCCCTTGGCGACCGCCAGCTCCAGCGCGTTCGTGGTGCCGGCGGAGCCGACCCGCATCGTCTCGAGTGGGAGCCGCAGGTAGTCGGCTGGCGACGCCGGCGACGCCAGGTGCAGCACGAGGTCCACCGGCCCGGCCACCTCAACCCGCTCGGACACGTCGCCCGGCGCCATCTCGAAGAGCGGATGGTCCACCAGTCCGGCCAGGTTGGCCGAGGACGACGTGACGTAGTTGTCGAGGCACACAACCCGGGTACCAGCGCGGACCAGGGCGTCGCACACGTGCGAACCGAGGAAACCGGCCCCGCCGGTCACGACCGCTCGTTGGTGCCTACGGGGTCGCTCGCCCATGGCGCTCCTCTTTCCGGTGCCGGCCCGGCCCCCTTGACCCGCCGGATCGTGGCGCTGACCGGCTCGATCAGCTGCGCCGCCACCACGTCCGGCCACTGCCGCTCGTCCTCGCTCGCTTCGGCGCAGGACTCGACTGACTCCGTCAGCCAGCGGCTGATGGTGGGCAGCAGCGCGCTCATGAACGCCCGGCGTTCCGCTGGCGTAGCCAGGTACAGGGCCTGGTTCAACTCGGCGATGAGATCCGTCACGCGCTGCCCCTCTCCGGTGGTCCTCCACGCAATACCCATCGGCAAAGGACTTAGACCGCATCGACGTCGGCTACCACCCAGCGCTCGCGTGTGCGGACAATCGGGTGTGGTCGCGCTACTTGGCCGCATGCCGTGGTCCTGCATGTAGGCGTCGAGACCGACGACGGCACGTCGGTCCGCGTCGGCGAATGGCGGCAGCTCAACGGTGACGAATGGGCGCCGCTGCTGACCGAGGACGACTTGGTCAACGCTCTGAGCGAGTCCGAGCAACTGCGCGCGGCGATGCTGCAACGCTGGGCCGAGTACCGACCGTCCCAGGCTGAGCGAGTCCGGGGACTGCTGACCCGAAGGCGAGACCACGGCGGCCGACACACCGGCGCCGCGTAGGTGCCGCCTTGAAGGCTGCGATGTCCGGCTTCGCGGGTTGCGATACGTTGAACGGCGTCAATGGGGCATGAATGCAAAGTGGTCGGGGTATCCGCCACGCCTCCGCTCGGGCATCCTGGCTTGCCCGGGCGGGGACACCAGAATTCATACCGGCGAGGCGCCAGGTCGTCATCGGCAACCACCTGGCAGCTGATCATCAACACGATGACCACGATGGTGACCTTCCTCATGGTCGCGTTGCTGCAGAACAGCCAGAGTGCGGCACATCTTTACTCCGGGGGTGAGCAGCTGCCTAGCATGGACACTCCCGCAGTCCGGAGGCCAGAGTGTCCGAGCCAGCGCTCCAACCGTTGCTCGCGTCCGCGGCTCGTGCCGTCCACACCCTCCACGAGCTCGGCGATCCGCCACCGACCGACGTCGACGGCCAGCTGGCCAAGCTCGAGCGCAGCTCGTCGCCCGACGACGACGTGCGCCGCGAGGTCGACGAGCTGTTGCGGCCGTTCGTGCTCCTCGACCTGCGGGTCGACGAGCATGGGGTGGCCACCTGCACACCGGGGGCGGCACCGCCGCGACTGGTCCAGCACGGCTGGCGCAGCTTCCTCGTCCGGATTGCGAACCCGCACCGAATCGAAGCCGTCCTCCTGGCGCTCACCCGCGGAGTGTTCGGCCTCGTCGACCAGCAGAGCCACGCGGCACGAACCGTGCTGCCCGACGCGCTGACGAGCGTTCCGCGAATCCGGGACAGCTGGCTCCAGGCGAAGGTCGCCGCGCCGGACGGGCTGTCCGGCCTGGAGGTCGAGTACAAGGTCGTGAGCCTGTACAGCCGGGAGGCCGGGTCCCGTTCGGGTGCGCTGTGGCTGTGCGTCGCCGAGGAGCCCATTCCCGAACGGCTGAGCCGGACGCCGGAGCAACGGGCGGCCGGGAAGGCGATGCTGGAGCCCCGCGAGTACGCCGCGTCCTTCCAGTTCGACTGCGTGGCGTCGCGGGACATCCGCTTCGACGTCCGCGAACCCGACGGGCGCAGCTGCGTGGCCGCGATCACAGTCCGGGACGACCAGGGGCGCTCCTACCCGTCGACGGGGATGCGGCTGGCGCCGGACATGTTCTTCCATGAGCACGTGTACCGGGCGACCGGTGAGGTCATCCGGCTACCGCTGGGTCAGTTCGAGATCACGGCCGTGCGCGGCCCGGAGTACCGTCCGGTGCGGGTGGACGTGGACATCGCCGCGGACACCGAGGCGGTCGACGTCCGGCTCGACCGCTGGGTCGATCCGGCCGGCCGTGGCTACTACTCCGGTGATCCGCACATCCACGCCGGTGGCTGCTCGCACTACAACGTGCCGACCGAGGGCGTCACGCCGGAGACGATGATCCGGCACGTGCGCGGCGAGGGCCTGTGGCTCGGCAGCGTGTTGACCTGGGGCCCGTGCTACTACCACCAGAAGCAGTTCTTCAGTGGCGAGTCCATCAGCCCGCCGGCGCTGCTGGAGCACCCGGACATGCAACAGGCCCAGGGCATGACCTGGTCGCCGCAGCCCACCGACGTCGACCACCAGAGCATGCTGCGCTACGACGTCGAGGTGTCCGGCTTTCCGTCCAGCCACTCCGGCCACGTCATCCTGCTTGGGCTCTCCGACCAGAACTACCCCGGCACCACGTGGATCGAGGACTGGCCGTCGTGGAACCTCCCGATCATGCGCTGGGGACACTCCCAGGGCGCCCTCGTCGGGTACGCGCACTGCGGGCTCGGACTGTCCGTCGGCACCGACGAGCTGCCGAACCACGTCGTGCCGGCGTTCCAGTCGATCGGGTCCAACGAGATCATCGTCGACGTGCCCCTCGGCGCCGCCGACTTCCAGTGCGGCGCCGAGATCGCCCCTGCCGCCGAGCTGAACATCTGGTACCACCTGCTCAACGTCGGCTACCGCACCCTGATGCTCGGCGAGACCGACTACCCCTGCATCTACGACGACGGCCCCGGCGTCGGGCGCACCTACGTCCGCCTCCCCGAACCGCCCCAGGGTCCGCGGGCACTGGAGGCATGGACGGCCGGCCTCCAGGACGGGCCGTCCTATTTCGGCGACGGCCGTAGCCATGTGTTCGACTTCGCCGTCGACGGTGACGTCGGCCGCGAGCGCGCCACCGACACACCGGGCCCGGTCCGCGTCACCGCCACCGTCGTCGCCTGGCTGCCCGACGGCCCGCCACCGCCGCCTGCCCAGGGCCGGCCGGCCTACAGCGCCCCGGTCGGCTGGCACCTGGAACGAGCGCGGGTCGGTGACACCCGAACGGTGCCGGTGGAGCTGGTGCTGAACGGTGTTGCCGTGGTGAGGTGGGAGATCGTCGCGGACGGCACCGAGCACGAGGTCGCCCTCGAGATCGGCCTGGAGCGATCGTCCTGGATCGCCCTGCGGATCCTGCCCAGCGTCCACACCCAGCCGATCTTCGTCGAGATCGGCGGCCGTCCCGTGCGGGCCTCCCGGCGCAGCGCTCAGTGGCTGCATGACTCCGTCGACGCCCTATGGAAGGCCAAGTCAGGCTTCATCCGAGACAGCGAACGGACAGCCGCGCGAGAGGCCTACGACGCCGCGCGGGCCGCATACCTCGCCCGCCGGGACGAATGCGAGGACGACTGATGAGCGACCACGCGCCTGGCTGCGGGTGCGGGCCGATCGACACCACGGCCCCGATAGCCGTCAGCATCAATCCCGAGGCACGGGTCACCGTCGCACGAACCGGCACAGCCCTCGGCGACCTCATCCCAGGCCAATGGCACACCATCGGCGTCGCCGTCCGCAACGACGGCTTCGTCGCCGGGCCCCTGGCCATCGAAGCACCGCCGGTCAACGGCGTGGATCTCGATCTTCCGGTCCACGAGCTCACCGGTCACCATCGCCAGGACACGGCCTTCGGCGTGCGGCTGCACACCGCGACCACGGTCGAGGTCAACCTGACCTTCCGCGCCCTCGCCGCCCTCGGCGGACTCGCCAACCACAGCACCCTCCACCTTCTCCTCCGCTGCACCTGACATGGCGTCCAGGAGTTGGCTCTCGCGGTGTGCGACAGGACGACACCTCTGACGGCCGCTGGGTCTGCGGCCGTCCACAACGGCACCGCGAGCAGACACACCGGACCTCGGGGCTTCACCCACCGCGGGATCTGACGCGTGGGCGCGGCCCGACGCGTGCGAGGTTGATCTGCGGCGGCCCGCTGACGGCGTAGGCGATCAGATCCGCGTCACCTGTTCACGCTGCGGTTGTCGTTCTCGGGCAAGCGGACGCGGAGGTCGTCCAGGCCATCGTTCTCGTGCGATCCGGCCGGAACGCGCCGGTGGCGAACCAGTAGATCTGTCCGTCGCCGAGCGGGACGATGCCGAACCGCTCACCTCGACCCCACGTTTCCGTCACACCCACATCGCGACTTCCTGGCGGTGCGTCCTCTGGTGGAACGACGCCGCGCCAGGTGATGTATCCGGCATAGCTGTGCCGGGATGGCCTGCGAACAGTGCGGACCGGATCGAGCTGTCGATGCCGTCCGCGGTCACGACGAGGTCCGCATGATCCTCGCCCCGGCCCATCAGGTCCGCCGAAGGTGACCGCCGGCGTAGAGGCAAGCCGCACACCCGTGACTCGATGAGCCGTCCGCATCGCCGCGCCTTCGACCGCACGCGTCAGCATGCGATGCAGGTCAGCGCGAGGGCGTAGGTCGGCACGCCGAACCTCTGCTCGAACGCGTCGACACTCGTCCTGAGCAGCCAACGGCCTGACGAGTCTCGGATGGCCGCCTCGCCGTGGGCCATCGACATGGACCGCAGTTGCTGACCGAGACCCAGCCAGGACAGCGCGCGAACCCCGTTGGGAGCGCGCATGATCCCGGCACCCACGGGCGCGAACGTCGGCGCCTGCTCGTAGAGCGTCACGTCCCAGCCCAGACCGAGCAACCCGCGCGCGACCACCAGCCCAGCGATGCCGCCACCAGCGATGATCGCCCTTCTCGTCACCATGCGTCGCTCCGCGCGTCGGCTTGGGCATAGCAACGGCCGTCGGCCGCCTTCCCGAGGCATCGGGTACCCATCAGGTCAGCCGACCAACTCCGACGATCAGCTGATGCTGAGCAGCCAGAGCGCGCACATCCACGGCGGCCAGACACCGTCGCCGTCGGGGCGACCCGATGGTCGGCCCGACGGCGACATTCAGCAGTGCGCTGGCCGGGGTGGCCAGGCTCGAGGCGGCGACCCGATCGCGTCGGCCGCGTGCGCGTCACCCAGCGAGCTGGTAGCCGGCCTCATTGACCGCGGCGCCAATGGCGTCGTCGCTGACCGGGCCTTCAGCGGTGACGTCGAGCTTGCCGCTGGCGAGGTCGACGTCGACGGCGGTGACGCCCGGGATGTCGCTGACCTCCTCGTGAACGGAGCTGACGCAGTGACCGCAGGTCATGCCGGTGACGGTATAGGTGGACGTGGTCATCTCGAACCCTCCTTCTGAAGTGGTGTGTCAATAGGGCTGGGCTTCAGGACCGCACGAGGCGGGCGATGGCGCCAGAAGCTTCCTTGACCTTGGCCTCGGCCTCGGGGCCACCGGCGCGGGCTGCCTCGACGACGCAGTGGGCCAGGTGCTCCTCGAGCAGGTCCAGCGCCACCGACTCCAGTGCCTTGGCCATCGCCGACACCTGGGTGAGGATGTCGATGCAGTACTTCTCCTCGTCCACCATCCGCTGGAGCCCGCGGGCTTGACCTTCGATGCGGGTGAGCCGCTTGAGGTAGTCGTCCTTGCGATGGATGTAGCCGTGCGAGCCGGCCTGCTCGTCGGCCGCGCGCTCGAGCTGCGCGTTGACCATCCGTTCTCTCCTTCGCTTCGCCTCACGATCACAATCGGCGTCCCGCGACTTCTCGGGCACTTGCGCTTGTAACCGTACCCCCCTAGGGTATATCACAACGCCACGCCGACGACCGGCCAGCGCCAGCCGTGCGCCGAGATCAAGCGATTGCGAGCACGAGGCCCGATCAACGGGACCGTTACCTACACCACAACGCAGGCAAGGAGCACACGACTCACAGCCAATGGGTTCAGTGCAACATTCAGATACCCCCTACCGGTAAGGAGTATAAGATGTCTACGACATCGTCGTCGGCGGCCTCGCGGCGTTGGGCCGCGTTGGCTTTGATCGCCATGGCACAGTTCATGGTGATCATGGACACGTCGATCATCGGCGTCGCGCTTCCGCAGATCCAGGCCGATCTGGGCTTCTCTCAGAACGAGCTGTCCTGGGTCTTCAACGCTTACGTCGTAGCTTTCGGCGGTCTGCTGCTGCTCGGCGGACGGCTGTCGGACCTGTTCGGGGCTCGCCGGATGTTCGGCCTGGGCTGGTTCATCCTCCTGGTCGGCTCCGTGCTCGCGGGCGCCGCCGGGACAGTCGCCGTCGAGTTGACCGGCCGGGCCGTGCAGGGCGTCGGCGCGGCACTGATCGCCCCATCGGCCCTCACGCTGCTCATGATGCTGTTCGGCGCCGAGCCGCGGCAGCTCACCAAGGCCTTGGCCATCTACGGCGCGGCCGCGCCGGCCGGCGGCACCGCCGGCGTGTTCCTCGGCGGCGTTATCACCGAATACATCTCCTGGCCGTGGGTCTTCTACATCAACATCCCGATCGCGCTGCTCGCGCTGTTCGCGGCGCCCGCGCTGATGCCGGCCGGCGGGGCCGGCGCCCGCGGCTCGATCGATGTCGTCGGTGCGATCACGGTGACGGCGGGCCTCGGCGCGGCCGTCTATGCGATCGTGCGTGCCCCGGAGGTCGGCTGGGCTTCCGGGGAGACGTGGCTCGTGCTGGCCGGCGCCGTCGTCCTGCTCGGCATCTTCCTCGCGGTCCAGGCCGCACGCCGGGAACCGCTGATGCGGCTGTCGATCTTCCGCACCCCGAACCTCGGCGCCGCCAACCTTGCCCAGCTGCTGCTCGGCGGCGCGTGGATCCCCATGTGGTTTTTCCTGAACCTCTACCTGCAACAGGTCCTCGGCTACAGCGCCTTCCCCAGCGGTGCCGCACTGCTGCCGATGACGGTGCTCATCATGATCGGCATGATCGCCCTGGCGCCGCGTGCGATCGGCCGGTTCGGCCCCAAGGCGATGACGGTCACCGGCCTGGCGATCCTCGCCGTCGGCATGGCGTGGCTCTCGTTGATCCGCCCCGACGGCAACTTCTGGGTCGACGTGCTCCCCGCGTCGCTCGTCGCCGCCCTGGGCATGTCTCTGGCCTTCATCCCCTCGCTGGGCACCGCCATCTCCTCCGCCCGACCCGAGGAAGGCGGCCTGGCCTCCGGCATCGTCAACACCAGCTACCAGGTCGGCTCCGCCCTCGGCCTCGCGGCTATGACCGCCGTCGCCGCGGGCTACGGCGCCGATCAGCTGGGTGACCTGCCCGCCCTCACCGAGGGATTCTCCGCCGCGTTTATCGGCGCCGCAGCCATTGCGCTGGTCGGTGCACTGCTCGCCGCGATCACGCTGCGTTCGCCACGCCGGGCGAACGATGCGTCGGTGGACCAGCTCGAGGGTGTTTCTGAGCGGCGATGAGAAGTCACAGGCGCAGTTCGCGGTGACGTCCCTCCCCCGGATGACTGCAACGGTGCGGAATCCGGCGGCAAGGACAGTGCCGGCATGCGCATTGGACTGCATCGGACGTGCCGTACTGACCGAGCGGCCGACTCCTCCGCACGGCGCCTCGTCGGCGCCGTGTGGGGGCTTCCCGCAGCAGCCCGCAGCTCGCTAGCCCAGCGAGCCGAGCAGCTCTCGGCATGCCTGCTCGCTGCGACGACACGCCTCCGCACAGATCCTGCAGTGCTCGTGCATCTCCGCGTGCCGATCACACTCGTCACCGCATGCCAAGCATGCAGTCGCGCCCGCTTCGAGGAACGCGCGCGTGAGGTTGGCGTCATAGCCGGTGTGCCGCGACAACGCCCGACCGGTCGTGTCGCAGATGTCCGCGCATGCTGCGCTCTCCCCAATGGGTGGTCTGCCTCCGGCACGACCACTGGCGCACCGCCCTACAAATGTGGGGCCGACGCGTCGCGGGCCGGGGGGTGGCCGACGGGGCACATGCTCAAGTCGATCGGTCCCGGCCCTGTGAGTAACTGACGCCATGGGCCAGCGCGCCGTCGGGTCGTCGCCGCCTGCGCGCTGGTGCTCCTTGAGGTGCGCGATCGGTGGCGACGTAGGCGATGTTCTTGTGCCGGCCTCGGGTCATTGCGACGTACAAGGCCTCGCGCGTCATGGCCGGGGAGCGCACGACCACGTGGGCGGCATCGACGGTGGCCCCTCGCGCGCGGTGGGCCGTGATCGCATAGCCGAGATCGACGTGTTCGGCTACGTACCAGGACGGCAGTGTGACGGTCCCCCGCCAGCGCCCATCGGCGCGTCGGACCGTAAGCGCGCCGTCGCCGTGATTCGTGGTGACGATCCAGCGATCGCCGTTCTTCACCCAGCCGGTGCCGACGGCGAGGCGGCGGTCGTTGCGGGAGCTCGGGTCGGAGCCGCCCGTTCGGCCTACCGGGCCCGGACCACGGCGTCAGCAAGATGAATCGTCGCCGCCTCCGCGTCGCCCGTCCCGGCTCCCAGCCGGAAGTCGAAGGCGCCTTGCTGACGGTTGGCAAGCGAGCATCCGGCAACGCGAACGACGCCGTCAGCCACCGCCCGGTGTCGATCTTGGCGACTTCGCCCTTCACCTACGGAGTGCCTTCCACTCGGCGATTTTGAGGCCTCAGCAATCCCAAGAATCCCGCGTTGGACAGGCACTTCCGTGCGTCATACGCCGAACACGACCCGACGACATGAAATCCCGAGGCTAGGTGTGATGTCCAAGCGAAGACAGATGACTTTTTGACGGCCACCCGGGTGCGGAGCGAGGTCGCCGGGCCGCCAGGCAGCCGCTCTGCCGTGCGGGCAGAAAGGCGGTCGCTCGGCGAGTCGAGGTTCGCTCGAGGCCCCGGCTCTCTAGGCCGCACCGAGACAGAAGGCACGGTTGGAGTTCGAGCGGGACGGACCCCTCGAACGCCAGCTCGGCGAGCACCCTCGATGGGCACACCGGCATCGCGCCGGCGTCGACGCCGGCCTGGGCCACCCACCGGAGAACCGACTCCCGGCTGCTCCCAACAGCCAGGCCACCACCACGACGCCTTCGGCACATGCACATCGACTTGGAGCGATTCAAGGCGGTCCAGCTCGTCCGCATCGCGGTGTGGGCATGACGTCCTTCCACGGCAACTACGCAGCCGCTCCCCTCATTCTCTGTCGGCGTCACTCGCCTGTCGCCCGGACATAGAGGCAAACGCTGTCCGCGTCGGTTCGTGATGACCGGTTGTTCTCATCCCTTGACCCACACCCTTCCGTGTGACATTTTGGCATGGCCACCATGTGGCAGGCTGGCCCTACCGGAGGTGTTCATGCGTAACCGCCGTGTCGAGCCGATCCACCCCCTCAGCCGCCGGACGGTACTGAAGTCTGCGATGGCAGCTGCTGCTGGTCTCTCGCTGCCCCCTGCGCTGACCTCATGTGGATATGGCGGAAGTGGCGCAGGTGCTCGTGATAAGACGCTGCGCGTGGTTTCCCCGAACATCTACAACTTCGCCAAACTCAATTCGCTCACCAGCCTGTCCAAAGAGGAAGCGAAGGGCATCGGTGACGATGCGCACGTCCTGTTCAACATGCTGCAGAACTGGAAGAAGAAGCATCCCGATGTTGAGTTGAAGATCGAGGAGGTCGACCCGTTGACGGTCAGTCGCACAGCGTTGCTGGCGGCGAAGGCCGGCAATCCTGCTGACGTGATCTGGGTCAACGATCTCAACATCCCCAAGCTTGCCGCCGGGGGCAATCTCACCGATCTCGGGGATCTGCCGGGAGACTGGAACGACTACAACCAGCAGCCACTGACTTCACTTGCGTCCTACGACGGCTCGCCGGTAGCTCTGCCCTTCACCACTGACGCACGTCTGACGATCTACGACAAGGCCGCCTTCGCGGATGCGGGAGTCACCACCCCGCCGACGACGTGGGCTGAGTTCGACGACGCCTTGTCCACCCTGGTCGACGCAGGCAAAGGCGGCTACGGATTCTGGGCCGGACCTTTCATCCACACCCCCACGATGACGGTCCTCTCAACGCTGTGGATGCTCGGCGGCGACGTGGTCGACGAGCAGGGCAAGGCCGACCTGGAAACAGTCGAGATGTACAAGACGTTCGAGTACTACAACAGCTTGATCAACGTCCACACGTACTCCCCGAAATCCCTGCTCGGTGTGTCAGACCAGGACGAATACGTGAAGATGCTGACCGATGGCGACGTGTCCTGCCAGTTCGATGGAACATGGGTTCTCGGGCAGCTCGACAACGCCGGATTGGGTGACCAGTACGACGTGTTCAAGACGCCGCGGCCGACGACAGATTCGAAGGACGTCACGCTGTGCGGCTTCTGGGCCGCGATGCTGCCGGCGCAGGAGAGGAAGGACGACGCGAAGACCGAACTGGCATTCGACTTCGCGATGAACTTCTGCGGGCCGGAAGGCCAGAGAACCTACGTGGCCGAGACTGAGGCGCTCCCGATGCGGCCCTCGGTCCTGAACGATAAGGCGCTCGTCGAAGCGAAGTCGGATCAGTGGAACTTCGTCGCGAAGTACTCGATCGACAACGGCCGCGCGATGCCGACCACCGAGGACAACGCCCTGCTCTTCGACTGCATTCAACGCGCATTCGAGAGCTACCTGTCGGGCAGCGCGACGCCACAGGACGCCCTCTCGCAGGCCCAGGACGATTTCGACGAGGGGACAAGGTAGCAGCGTGCACGAGGCCAAGGTGCGATCATTGCTCGCGTCGTCAGTGACGTCACAGGCCGTTGACGTCCAGACAGCCGCGGACGGTGTGGAGGTCCTGGTCCTCTCGGACCAGAACTGGATCGTCGAGATCGAGTGGGAAGCAAGGATGAACCCAAGGTTCATCTATCACCGATCGACCCGGACTGTCGTCGCGGACTACGACTACTGCTATGACGTACAGATTGCGGCTTCGGACGGGCCTGGCTACACCGGGCCCGCCCAGCGTGCGCAGTCGGTGTTCCCCTTACAGTGGCAGGTGGATACGGATGAGACGGGCACTCGAGTCGTCCTTCTTGGGCGCGTCGACTTCGGCGACACCGGTCCGACGGACATCGCCGTCGAACATGTCCTGACCCTGTCCACGGCAGAGGGAACCCTTAGCGAGAAGCTTTCCCTTTTGCACCAGCACGGGCGTGACCGACACGTCGTGACCGCCTTCCGCTTCGCGATGCGCAAGATGCTCTTCGACCGCTCCGACGACACATGGATCGATGGTGCGGACGCCCTGATGCTGGTCGCGGCACCTTTCCGGCGCCGGAGAGGGCAACGCGTGGACGCCGGCGTCGATGGATACGCCGTCCAGGACCTCATTCCTTCGGGGTTCTCGCATGCACCGCGCCCCGACCGGGTGGCAGAAGCGTGGCTCGTCCAGGGCCCGCAGAGCGGTACTCTCGTTGCCAAATACAGCCAGCAACACATCGAGTTCGGCGTCATCGACGCCGAGTTCGTCCACGCCGCCGCTGCAGCGCGCGGATCCTCTCATCTGAGTAACGTGCCCTCGGAAGCGTCCGTCTCGATCGGTCACCTCTGCCTCAGATTCGGCGGCGCCGCCCAACGTCACGGAGCGCCCGGCTTCGATCTGGTCCTCGGCCCCGACGCTCGACTGGATTTCGGGGAGACCTTGATCGCCCGCTACGGGGGCACCTGGCAGGAAGGGTACGCAGCCTACAAGCGGATGCTCCGGCGCCGCGGACACCGGCTTCGACCGGGGTATGAGTCGTCGCTGCAGTGGAATGAACTCTATCGGCTGAGCTGGCGGGTGGGAACGAACGCCCCGCTACCGAGTCTGGAAACAGTCCTCGCCGAGGCCGAGATCGCGAGCAGGAGCGGCGCCGAAACATTCTACTTCGACCCCGGGTGGGATCTGTACGAAGGCAGTACGGTCTGGGACGAGGCACGGCTCGGGCCGCTTTCGCAATTCGTACAGACGCTCGACCAGGAGTACGGCCTGAAGCTCGGGCTTCACGTAATGATGCATACCAAAGGACTCGAGGAAGAACATCCTGACATTTATCGCCGAGACCGCGAAGGCAAGATCGAGATCTGGGCCGGGCCATATTCAGGTGGCTTCGTGTGCCCCGCGTCGCCGTCATTGCAACGGCTGAAGACACAGCGGCTGCTGCAGCTTGCCGCGAGCGGTGTCTCCTTCTTCCTTTTCGACTTCCTCGACTATCGAATGCCGGAAGAGTTTCAGGGTGTATCGAGGAATACAGATGGATGCTGGGCGCCAGGCCACGGCCACAGCCTTCCCTGTACCTTGGAGGAGCACATTTCGGGAATTCTCACCATTGTACAGGAGGTCAAGAAGGAGTACCCGGGCCTTGTCGTCGAGTTGCACGACCGGGTCGCCGGAGGTCTCGGCGACTACCTCCCGCTCTACCTCGATCACGGATCGCCGATCTCGTTCGACGAGCATTGGGGATTCGAGTACATGTGGGACCCCTACATGGATCTCTTGTCCGGCCGCGCGCTCAGTCTTTACGACTACAACCTCGCCTACGACATACCGCTCTACCTGCATATCAACAACGCTCACGACAGCGACACCAACCTTGCATTTTGGTGGTATGCGTCGACCTGTCGACACCTCGGAGTAGGGGGCTTGAGCCCGGACAACCTCCGCTGGCCCGGATTCGTCGATGCCATCGCCAGATACAAGAAGCTGCGCAACCCTTTCGTCCAAGGCGACTTCGTAGGCATCGACCAGTTGACCCACCTTCATGTGTCGACCGAGGACTCCACGGCGGTTCTCCTGGCGTTCAACCTGAGCTCGCGCCCCGAGTCGCGAGCCATCCGCGTCCCTCTCGAGGTCCTCGGAGGAGCCGATCTGTCCAAGATCTCGGGTGGCAGCGCTGGTTCGGCCCCGGACGGCCTGGTCATCGAGGTTGAGATCGAGCCTCTGGCGCCCGCCATCGTCACGATCGGGTTCGATGGTTGATGTCGACCACTGTTCGGGTTCAGGCGCCGGCGGGTAGGCCGGCCGCTCGCCCTGGTCGGCCATACCGTAGAAGGGCCGCACCATACCTCCTGGTCGCACCCGCCAGCGCGTTCATCTTGTTCTTCACGGCTTTCACGCTGATCTATACGGTGGGAGCGAGCTTCACCAACTGGGATCTGTCCCGGCCGCAGACGTCGTTCATCGGCTGGGACAACTACCGGCGCGCACTCGCCGACGAACGTGTCCGTGACAGCCTTATCAAATCCGGATTCTTCGTGACCGGGGTCGTCGTCCTGTCGGTACTCTTCGGGTTCCTGATCGCAGTTCTCCTGAACAACAGGTTCCGTGGCAGAACCCTGATCAGGGTTATCGTCGTTGTGCCGTGGGTGCTGAGTGAGATAGCCACAGGCGTAGTCGCGCGTATCTTGCTCAATGGGAACGGAGTCATCGCGTCAGCCCTCGAGCAGCTCGGCATCGACTTCGATCCGCTCTCGAGCAAGTCCGGTGCGATGGTCACGTTGATCCTCGTTGAGACATGGCGCAGTATCGGTCTTGTCACCGTCATCGCTCTTGCCGGGTTGCAGGCGATACCGCCGGTGATTTACGAGGCGGCCAGAATGGATGGCGCCCGCTCGGTGCGCACCATCTGGAACATCACCCTGCCACTCGTACGTCCGACGCTTCTGATCGCAGCGATCCTGTTGGCGATCTCGAACTTCAACCTGGTCACAATCATTTTCGCGGTGACCGATGGGGGCCCGCTCGAGGCTACTCAGACGTCTGCCTTCTACATGTACAAGCAGTCGTTCGAGTACTACGCACTCGGTTACGGATCGACGATCGCCGTCATCATGTCCGTGATCAATGTCGTAGCGATCGTGTGCTTCGTGCTGGCGCAACGTGAGCGAGGTGTCAGGCGATGAGGACACGTACCCGGCGCCGGCCCGACTGGAAGCTCAGCTCGGCATTGGGGATCGTTACGCTCGTTTTCCTCGCTCCGCTGCTCTGGGTCCTGTTGCTGGCTCTGCGGCCCCAATCAGAGGCACTCAGCAGTTCCCCTCTTCCGTCGGTCCTGACGCTCGAGAACCTCCATCGAGCTCTGAGCCGTGGATCGCTTGTCGACCTGACACAAAACTCCACGATTCTGTGTGTTGCCGTATGCCTCGTCGTCGTGCCCCTGAGCCTGCTCGCCGGGTACGCGTTCGCGCGATTCCGCTTCAAAGGCCGCAACCTGCTCTTGTTCGTCTTCATGTTCTCGCTAGCGGTTCCCGGCCTGGTCAACCTGATCGCGATCTATCAGTTCTACGCCGTTGCCGGCCTCATCAACAATCCCCTCGGCCTGATCATGGTCGACGTGGCGGCTGCGCTTCCGCTGGCGACATGGCTGATCCGTTCCTTCGTGCTCTCGATACCCGTGGACATGGAGGAGGCTGCGACGATCGACGGCTGCTCCCGGCTGGGTGCAGCCGTGCGAATCCTCCTCCCACTCACCGGCCCCGTCGTCGCGGCGGTTCTCGTGATCGTGTTCGTGACGACGTGGCAGGAGTTCATCGTCGCCCAGACCTTGATGTCAGACCCCAGCATGGGCGTGGTGAGCCAGGGGTTGCTGGCCATGCAGGGGGAGTATTCGACCGACATGACCGGACTGGCTGCCGGGGCGGTGTTCATCTCCGTTGTGCCTGTGGCGCTCTTCCTCTTGCTGCAACGCCGCTTCGTCGATGGCATGACAGCCGGTGCGCAAACAGGATGAGTTCGGAGGAGACACCAGATGATCAATGTCGTGGCGGATGGGCTCGACCATCCCGAATGTGTCGCCTGGGGGCCGGACGGCTTCGCATATGCCGGAGGCGAGGCGGGCCAGCTCTATCGCATACACACCGGAACCGGCGACGTCACGGTCGCCGCCGACAACGGCGGGTGGATCCTCGGGCTCGCACTGGACGCTCAGGCGAACGCGTACACCTGCAATCCCACGCATCGCGCGGTCGAGTGCATTCAACCCGGCGGTGAAGCCACGGTCTACTCCTACGGAACGACCGATCGCCCCATGGTGGCGCCGAACTACCCCGTCTTCGCGACGGACGGGACGCTGTACGTGTCGGACAGCGGCGACTGGCAAGGAGGGAACGGATGCGTCTATCGCATCGAGCCCTCCGGCAGGACGACCGTGTGGACTGAAGCGACGCCACAGTTTCCCAACGGTCTGGCGCTGGACGCCGAAGGCCGCCACCTCTACGTCGTAGAGTCGACCCTTCCGGGTGTCGTCCGGCTCACCATCGGTTCCGACGGCGAGCCGGGCCTGCCTGAGTTGGTGATCGCGCTGCCCGGCTGTGTGCCCGACGGACTAGCATTCGACCGCGAGGGTGGTCTCTACATCAGCTGTTACCGTCCGGACCGGATTTACTACCTGAGCACCGATCACCGGCTGCTCATCGTCGCCGACGACTATCAAGGCACGTCGATCTCGGCTCCGACGAATGTTGCGTTCTACGGCGCGGAGCTCGACCGCCTCCTCGTCGCCAGCTTGGGACGATGGCACATCGGCAGTCTCGACGTCGACGTGCCCGGCCAAGCCCTCCACTATCCCGAGTTGACGTCTGACAGTAGGACGGTGATCCGTGACCACATCTGATGAACCCACCAGCATCTACGCGTCGGTCGAACGCATGCGTACGACCGACGCGGTGGTGGCTCAGCTGCAAGACCTCATCATCGGCAGCAAGCTCAAGGCCGGTGATGCGTTGCCTGCGGAGCGTGAGTTGGCGCAGCAGCTCGCTGTCTCCCGGAATGTGCTGCGCGAGGCGCTCGGTGTGCTGGGGAGCAAGGGTCTGGTTGAAGTGGTGCCCGGAAGGGGGACGTTCGTGGCCCTTCCCAGCCCCGCCCATCTCACCGAAGCGCTTGACTTGTTACTTGCCATCGGGCATGTCCAACTGCTCGAACTCGCTGATGCACGCCTTGCCATCGAGCCAACGCTTGCGGCAATGGCAGCTGAGCACATCACCGATGACCGCGCCAAGGAGCTGCGAGTTTGCATGGCCGCATTGGAGAGCGCCGACACAGCCCAAGCGCATGTGGAGGCAGACATCCGCTTTCACGCCACCATCGCGCGAATGTCCGGCAACCATGTGCTTGAAGCCATGGTCAACGCCGTTCGAGACTCCGTCATCCGCAGCATGCTCCTCGGCCTCAAGGAACCGCGAGCCGTCGACGACTCCGACGATCACCATCGTCGCGTCTGCGATGCCGTCGTATCAGGAGACGTCGAAGGTGCCAACCAAGCGATGGCCGAGCACCTCCGGTACGTCCGTGAGTACGTCGTCCGGCACCTGTCGTAGAGAGCTAGGAGGACGGATGGCCGAGGCGATGGACCGCGACCGCAGGTCCGCGGGCACAGAACGGACAGCCATCAGCAAACTTTCATCGCGAGGAGACGGACAACGACCATGACGAGGTTCGCAGGCCACACCGCAATCGTCACCGGAGCCGGGGCGGGAATCGGACGCGCGGCGGCGACGGCGTTTGCATCCGAGGGTGCAAACGTCGTCGCCGTGGACATCGACGGCTCCTCAGCACGCGATGCCGTCGCCGGGTTCGCGCGTTCGGGCGACCACCTCGTGATCGAGGCAGACGTCTCGGACCCGGCAGACATCGACCGAACTCTCGCGACCACGCAAGAGAAGTACGGACGCATCGACGTGGTCGTCAACAACGCGGGCATTCTGCGCCTCGCCGGCGCATGGGAGACGCCTCTCGACCTCTTCGACCTCGTGCTGCAGACCAACTTGCGAAGCACGTTTTACCTCAGTACAAGCGTGGTTCGGATGATGATCGAGTCCGGCACCACGGGCCGGATCGTCAACGTGTCCTCGATCCACGCCGTGCGGTCCGAGCCGAATGCGATTGCGTACACCACGGCGAAGGCAGGCATCGAGGGAATGTCCAGAACGCTCGCCACGGAAGTCGCGCCACACGGGATCACCGTCAATTGCGTTCGGCCCGGAGCTACGAGGACGAAACTGACCGAACCGATCTATACGACGGAGGTCCTCGCCGCGCTCGACCAGCGGATTCCGTTGAAGCGGATTGCTGAGGCACACGAGATCGCAGCCGGCATACTGTTTCTGGCTTCCGACGCCGCCGCCTACATCACCGGGACGACCTTGGACATCGATGGGGGATACCTGATGGACGGAAGCCTTCCCCAGGTGAGGTACTGATGCCGACAGTGGACGCCGTCGACCTCCGGGGATGGGCGGCCGCTGTTCTGGAAGCGGCCGGTCTGCCGGCCGCGCACGCCGCGACCGTCGCGGACACCTTGTCCTACGCCGAACAACGCGGGCTGGCCAGCCACGGCTACACACGACTGAGTGTCTATCTGGATCGGATCGAGGCCGGTGGGATCAACCGGGCTGCGCGCCCGGAAGTCGTGGCGGATCGGGGGGCGATGGCAGTCATCGATGGCGATGACGCCTGTGGTGCCACGAGCGCCGTGTTCGCCGTGACGGAGGCAGTCGAACGGGCTCGACGTCACGGCATCGGCTGTACGGCGGTCCGTCGCGGGAACCACTACGGTGCGGCCGGCTACTACACGGACCTGATTCGGGAAGCCGGCATGATCGGCATCTCGGTCTGCAACACGGACGCGGTGATGTCGGCGCCTGGCGGGACTCGGCCCGTTCTGGGGAGCAACCCGCTGGCCATCTCGCTCCCGTTACAAGGCGAGGCCGGTCCCAGGATGGACATGGCCACGACCCAGGTCTCTCTCGGCCGACTCGTGGTCGCGGCACAGATGGGTGAGCCGATCCCGAAGGGCTGGGCCGTGGATGTCCACGGCAACCCCACCGAGGACCCTCACCAGGGGCTCGAAGGCGGGCTGGTGCCTACCGGTGGCCCCAAGGGGTATGCACTTGCGTTCATGATCGACGCCCTGGTGGCTCTCGGTGGTGCGACCATCAGCAGGAATGTCGCCCCGCTCTACGGCGATCCATCAGCAGCTCAAGGCCTCGGCTTCGTTTTCATCGCCATCGACGTACCAGATCCTCAGCAGTACCGTGCCGCGATCTCATCGCTGGTCTCTGCCGTTCGCACCAGCGGTCCGACCGTCGATGGACAGCCGGTGGTCATGTATCCAGGTGAGCCCGAACTTCACGCATGGCGCCGGTCCGACGGTTCCCACGAGCTCTCCCCGTCTCTCTGGACCGCTCTCCAGGCGATCGGCCGACGCCACGGCATAGCCCTGGTCCCATCCTCGGCATCCGCTCTGTGACGCAGATTCCTAAAGGGCTCAGCTATCGGGCACTGGGCCCGGGCGAGGCGATCGACCAAGCGTGGTTCTCGTGTCAACGATTGGAACCGAGACAGGGTCGGCGATGTCGAGCTGACGCCAGAGCTCGTCGGGGATGTTCGCGCAGGCGTGCGCCAAGTCGGCCATGACCTCTTCGGGCGTGGCCATCCCCACGACGACGGAGCGAACGACACCGGATCGGAGGGGGAACTGGACAGCCGCATCCGGGAGCGTGACACCGTAGCGGTCGCACAGTACTGCAAGATCACGGGCACGTCGGATCGTTGCATCCGGTGCCGGCTGGTACTCGAAACGCGCGTCGTCACGGGGCCAGGGGCGGGCGAGCAGGCCGGAGTTGAACGGCCCGGCTATGACGACCGACTTGCTCAGCGCTGCACACGTTTCCAGAAGCGTTGTGGCCGAGCGATCTGCCAGCGTCCATCTTCCTGCGATCATCACGATGTCGATGTCGGTGGTCCGAACGAGCCGCTCGGCTGCTCTCCAGTCCGACGTCCCTACGCCGAAGGCTGAGATGATTCCCTCGTCTCTCAGCGAGGCGAGCGCAGGTGCCGTTGTCATCTCCACCTCGTCGAGATGGTCGTCAGGGTCGTGGATGAAGACGATGTCGACGCCGTCTCGACGCAGTCGTTCCAGACTTCCGTCGAGGGTCCTGCGGATTCCGTCGCGGGAATAATCGCGTACGACCGTGTGAGTGCGCGGTACGGCCCATTGGCCGTCGACGAGTTCAGTGGAGCCGACGCTGTACTCCGGCACCAACCTGCGGCCGACCTTGGTCGACAGTGCGAACTCGGCCGGATTCATGTCCGCCAGCGCCTCACCGAGGCGACGTTCGGACAAGCCCAAACCGTAGTACGGTGCGGTGTCGAAGTACCGCACGCCCATGTTCCATGCGGCCGAAACCGCCGCATGTGCCGTTTCATCTTCTACCGCAGCGAAGAGGTTCCCGATCGGTGCACCTCCGAGTCCGATCTCGGTGAGGCGCACTCCTCCGCGATCTACGACGCGGTGCTTCACCTGCCGGCCGCGGCGTTCTGCTTGAGCCCAAGGGCGAGGAGGCCGCCGTCGACGTCGAACGAGACCCCTGCGGTCGACAGTGAGGCTGGACTTGCGAGGTAGGCGATTGCCTGGGCCACCTCGTTCGGGCTCACGAGCCGGCCGTGTGCCTGTCGAGCCTCGAGGGCGGCTCGCTCAGCGGCCGGGTCCGGAGACTGGTCCAAGAGGCGGCCGACCCGTGGCGAGTCGGCTGTGCCCGGCCGCACCGCGTTCACCGGATTCCCACGGGGAGCAGGTTTGCCGCCATCGCCCTCGTCAAGGCGTCGACAGCGGCGCCCTTGCTGGCGGAGTACAGAGCGCGCTCCGGCAGGCCGACGGCCGCCGCGACCGAACTCGTGTTGACGATCGCCGCGTTCGGTGACTGCCGCAACGCCGGCAACGCTGCGCTTGTCAGCCGCACCAACCAGGTGACGTTAACGTCCAGCACTCGCGCCCACTCCATGCCATCGTTGTCGCCCACGCCGCCTTGCGCGCCGATGCCGACAGTGTTGACTAGAACGTCGAGCCCTCCCAGGAGGGCTATCGCCGCTGCGACCGCGTCGGCGACAAGCGTGCCATCGGACACATTGGCCTGACGTAGACGTGTCCGGGTGGACCGTTCTCGACCAGATCCAGTACCGCCACCGAGGCTCCCTCGGCGGCAAGAAGATTGGCGGCGGCCAGGCCGATCCCGGGCGCGTCCCCGGTCACGATCGCGCGTAGTCCTTCGAAGCTCGACACGATCAGCAACCCTCCATGATTGGCTGCCTGTAGGATGGCTCTACCAGTAGACCGCACACGCCAGGACGGTAGCAAGCCCCTGAGCTGGCCGTGTACTGCCGCCCTATCTCTCTCGCTCAGAAGCAGTGCGCCGAGGGCTGGGAGATGAGATGCTCCGCTGGGAACAATTGACACAGTTGGTTGATGTGTAGAGAATCACTCCTATGTCGGAACAGGAAAGAGCGTCTCACTCCTCTGGTGAAACGGGCGAGCCGGGGACTGACAGCATCGAAGTGCGCATCCGCGCAATGTTGCCTGCCCTGACACCTGCAGAACGCAGGGTCGGCGAGCAGATCCTTGCCGACCCTACCGGAGCCGGGCGCTCTACCATCACCGAACTCGCAGGTCAGTGCCAGACCTCGCTGACCACGGTCACCCGCTTCTGCCGAGCACTGGGCCTGACCGGCTACCCGGAGCTCCGGCTGGCACTTGCCACCGACGCCGGCTGGGCGCGATCACGCAGTTGGATACAGGGCACGGAGATCAGTCCGGACGACCCCGCCGAGCGGGTGCTCGCCGTGTTGGTGGAAGCCGATGGGCGCGCTCTCGAGGAGACAGCATCCCAGCTCGACACAGTCGCGCTCGGAAAGGCCGTGACGACGATGGGTGAGGCGAGGAGCATCGATATCTACGCCGTCAGCGGTAGCGGAGCACTCGGACTGGACTTGCGGCTGCGGCTGCACCACATCGGCGTCGCCTGCAACCTCTGGAGCGACGTGCATGACTCACTTGCCAGCGCCGCCCTCTTGACCCGCGCCGATGTCGCACTCGGGATCTCCCACTCCGGCGAGACCCGTGAGGTCATCGAGCCACTCGGACTGGCCCGGCAACACGGTGCCACCACCATCGCGATCACAAACTTCCCCCGCTCGCCGATCGCCGAAGTGGCCGACGTGCTGCTGACGACTGCAGCCAGGGAGACCACGTTCCGCTCCGGTGGCCTGTCCGCGCGGCACGCCCAGATGCTCGTCATCGACTGCATCTACATCGGGATCGCTCAGCGGACACATGTCGCTAGCGAGAACGCGGTCGCCGAAACCAGGAACGCGGTCCGCGGGCATCGCCTTTCGGCATCCACTCCGGCGACCCGGCACGCGGGAAACGAGGGGTGATTTTGCCGAGCTTCTGATCAATCGGTTGCCGACGTCGTCGCTCGTCAAACGCCTCGGTCAGCTGTCCGACGTTCCGGCGAGATGTGCCACCACCAATGGAACGTCACGACTGCCTCGCACCGCTGCGGCACTCCTGGAACGTGCACCACGAGGTACCTATTCGTTGCCTGTCTGAGGAGGAATGATGAATGACCGAAATGTAGTGCCGGAGCGGCGATTTAGCGCTGACGACAGCATATCAGTCGTCGAGACCGCCACGGGTAAACGCGTCGATCGGCGAGACTTCCTCCGGTTGACCGGGATGGGCGCCGGGGCGTTGGCGGCGCCGGCCCTGCTCAGCGGCGGCCGATCGGTGGCGGAGGCGGCCGAGGTTTCAGGCACAGTGCCGAACCTCCTTCGCAACGGTACCTATCCGGTGGGCCTCTGGGTGGCACCACCACCAGGCGAGACGACGGTGGCGCGATATGCGGAGATCGCCGACGCAGGGTTCACGTTCGTCACCGGAATCGATGGGTGTGGCGGCTTCTGTCCGCCGGGGGAGACCGCGACAGCGGAGAACGCCGCCTTGCTGGACGCCGCCGCGGCGAACGACCTCGATGCCATCGTCTACGACCACCGGATCAGCAACATTCAGAACCACCCGAGCGAGCAGTGGCGGGACGTGATCGAGTCGATACTGGGCGAGTACCAGGACTTCCCAGCATTCGCGGGTTTCGACATTCGAGATGAACCGAATGCAAGTGCTTTTGCACAGATCGGCGGCATCAACGACATCCTGGGTCAGCTGGACCCCGGCGTGCTGGGCTATGTCAATCTGTTCCCGACGTACGCCAGTGCGGACATGCTGGGCACGCCGACGTACCAGGAACACCTCGCCCGATATGTCAGCGAAGCTCGTCCGGACTTCATCTCGTTCGACCACTACATGCTCGTGGGCGCAAGACCGACCATCCGCGAGGACTACTTCTACAACTGGGTGTTGGTCCGCAACCAGGCCCTGCAGGCCGGTCTGCCCTCGTGGGTGTTCATCCTTGCCTGCGAGCACTACGGATACCGGCTGCCGACCGACGAAGAACTGCTGTGGCAGGTGAACGTCAGTCTGGCGTACGGCTGCAAGGGCATCCAGTACTTCACGTACTGGACGCCGCCCTTGCCCGGCTTCCACGAGGCTCTGGTCACCGTCGACGGACAGTTGACGCCTCTCTATTACGCCGCCAAACGTATCAACAACAACTATCTTCAGCCGGTAGGTAAGCAGCTTCTGCCCCTCACCTCAGAGTCGGTCGCGCACTTCGGTGAAGCCCAACCCTCGATGGGTGTGGAGGTCTTCAGTGGTGACGAATGGGTCGACTCGGCATCTGGCAGTGCTGCCATTCTCAGCCGCTTCCACGACCCCAAGCGACCGAACCAGCGATGGCTGCTCGTGGCCAATCGTGAATTCGAAAGCACCGCAAACACGACGTTGACCCTTCACCACACGATCAGCGCGATGTTCGAGTTCGACACGTCCGAACGTCGCTACGTCCCGCTGGAGAAGGCTGAACCAACCGGTCCGGCGACATTGGCGGTACATCTCGAGCCCGGAGAAGCCAAGCTCTACCGACTCCACGCGAATCAGGGAGACTAAGCCGGTCGGCGCCACCCACCGCCATCAGGCGACTCTCGAGTCTAAGGGGTGACCGATCCACGTGAGTGGAGGCGGGTGCCGCCTCACCGCGCTCCGATGTATGCCGACAAGTCTCGTCAGGTGTAGCAGCACATTGCCAGGAAGGTTGCCGTGAATCGTCCGGCAGCCGTTTCCGAGGCGAGCATCACCGACGAACAGAGCCCGCGACCCACCGCGTCCGGGCGGTGAGAAGGAAGTGCGCTCACGCGGGCGCGACGTTACTCCGAGTGGCCGTCGAATCAGGGAGTAGAGATGCACGAGCAAGGCAGCCCACACCAGCAGATGATGCCCAACCGCAGAGATGTTCTCAGGGCCATGGGTACTGGAGCCCTGGCCGCAGGATCTCTACCTGTGTTCGGTGTCGCAACCGCCACGGGGGCAAGTCCGTCCGCAGGCATCCGTCATAGCACGTTGCCAGCGGCTTCCTCGCACCATCCCCAACTGATCGCCGGCGAAGAGTTTCCGATCGGTATCTGGTTACCGCCCCCGTTGTGGGAAACTACTGTGGAGCGATACCAGGAGATCAAAGACGCCGGATTCACCTACGCCCACAGCAACAACTACCTCAACGCGCACTTCACCTTGCAGCAGTACGCGCTGAACATCGCGCACCAGGTGGGGCTCAAATTGGTGGTTGATGATCCCACCATCTACTGGATGACGCATGAATTCTCCATCAAGACCGGCGACGGCGATTTCACACTCAGCCCCGAGCAGGCGCGCATCAAGACCCAGCAGGTCATCGACCACTATCGGCCACGAAGCTTCTGGGAGTTGCAGGACGGGCATCTCTTCATCAACGGTGGCAGCGGCGCGGGCACCATCGGGCTGTCCAACGACGGAACCGACTGGAGCGACTACACGTTTGCGCTGGATGTCGCACCGCTGCAGACCGGGGGCGGGGGTGCATACGCACAAGGGGGATGGGCGTTTCGAGCTCAGGACCCACAGAACGCCTACGTATGGCTACTGGCGAACCCCGAGAGAGCCGACGGGGCGCCCGGGCACCTCGCGAAGGTCCTGTTCGTCGATGGCAGCCCAGTGTGGATTCGCACGGTGCCCTTGGACTTCGCAGTCACCCACGACACCTGGTATCACGTCGAGATGGTTCTCTCGGGTGAGACGATCACGACATCCATCAACGGCGAGGTGATCGATGTCACGACTGACAATACGTACCTGGAAGGACGGGTCGGATTCCGGGAGGCCGGCGACGAGACCGCGTACTTCGACAATGTGGAAGTGACGACCGAGGACGAATCGCTTGTCCTGACTGACGACTTCAGTGGTGATTTTGGGAAGTGGAAGGAGCCCTCCGCAGGAGGTTTTCCGTCGTTCGTTGGTATCAATCTCTACGATGAGCCGCAGCCGGACAGGTTCGAAACCTTGGCCCGCCAGGTGGAGATCGTACGCGCATTGAGTCCCGAGTCACTCCCCTACATCAACATTCTGCCCACCAATGATCCTGGCTATGTCCGCGAATTCGTTGATGTCGTGAAGCCGCCGTTGATTTCGTTCGACCGTTACCCACTACTTTTGGACGGAAGTGACGACCCAAACTACTTCTTGAATTGGAAGTTCGTCCGAGATGAAGGGCTGCGCGCCAAGCTGCATACCTGGATCTTCATCCAGACGGTTGCCTACCGGGGCCACCGGGAGCCGACGGCAGCTGAAATACTCTGGCAGATCAATGTGAGTCTGGCTTACGGCTGTAAAGGCATCCAGTACTTCACGTACTGGACGCCGCACACGGTTGTTCCCGAAGATTTCCACTCGGCCCTCATCACACTTGACGGTGAGCGGACCGAACGTTACGACGCTGCGAAGGAGATCAATACCGGGTGGTTGTCCCCGGTGGGTCGCGAACTCAAGCCGTTGGTGTCGGAGTCGGTGACCCACGCCAATGACGACCCCCTGCCCAATGGGGCGACGGCGTTCAGTGCCGACGACTACGTGCGAGCCGCCCGGGGCGACGCCGTGGTTCTGGGCAGGTTCCGAAGCGCCGACGCCTCGGACCGCACCCGCTGGCTTCTGGTCGCCAACCGCGCCCACAGCGCGTCCGCGTCCGCACGTCTGACACCTGGCGCTGCGGTGGGTGAGATCGAACTGTTCGACCCACAGGAGGGGGTTTACGGACGGGAGCGTGGCAGTGGACAGATCACGGTGGATCTTCCACCGGGAGCTGCGGCCCTGTACCGGCTTCAGCCCGGCACAGGTTGACGAACGCGGCAGGAGGCGGGCCGTTGATCAGTCACGATGGGTGCCTGAGTCACCGGCTCGCCGCCTGGCCGAGGCTGGGTTCAGTCCGCCGACTGGATCAGACGTGCATGCGTGCTCGGTGCCCGATGCTGGAGTATGCGGCCGAGGCCGATCCAAGCTGCGCCGGCGGCGCCGTCGGTGCCGAGCACCGGGGCCCGGTCGTACTGCGCACGCAAGCGCTCGATCACGATGTCCGCCACCGGCCCTGGGCCGGTGAGCACACCACCGGCCAAGACGATTCGGGTGGGGCTTCGGCTTCGGCCGGGAGGGTGGAGTGCCGACACAGCGGTGAGCAGTGCGTCGGCGGCGCACCGGATGATGTCGATGGCGACAGCGTCGCCGGCGGCCGCTGCTTTGGTCACGATCGGGGCCAGCTCGGCCAGCCGGATCGGCTGGTGCTGGTAGACCTCGGTGACGAGGCCGTCGGGCGTTTGGGTGACATCGAGAGCTTCCGCCACATCGGCCACCAAGCCAGTGGCCGAGCCACGCCCGTCCAGAGCGGCGAGTGCCGCGCGGACGGCCTCTCGGCCCAGCCAGAATCCGGACCCCTCGTCTCCCACCAGCCATCCGTAGCCGTCGATCTGGCGAACTAGCCGTCCGTCGTGAATCAAGCCGGCTACAGCTCCGGTCCCGGACAGCACGACGACCCCGTTCGTGCTGGCGGTTCCGCCTGCGAACGCTGCCTCGAGATCGCTTACCGGATACACCGGGCAGGCGAACCCGAGCGCATGGCAGAGGCTCCGGACGTCTGCTTGCAGGCGTGATGCGTCCTTCGCGGCAATGCCGGCGATGGCGGGAACGAGGAGTCGCACGCGGTTCGGGTCGACTCCCACCAGCGCCGCCCTCAGGGCGCCGGAAACGGAGGTCAGAGCTTGGTCCCAGCCGTGCACTACCGGGTTGGCTCCTGCGGCCGACGCCGCGCCAACGCGTTGCCCATCAGTACCGGCAACCAAGGCGCGCGTATGGGATCCGCCTGCGTCGATGCCGATGACGAGGCCGCCTTCAGTGGTCAAGAGGAACCTCCCATGAGAACAATTGACACTTGTAGGTCTTGTATAGAGAATCATTCATATGTGCGACAGGCAAGAGTGATTCACGCCGGGTCCGCGACGAGCTATCTGCCTGTCGAGTCACGCCGAGCCTGTCGCGCGAACGGAGTAGAGGAGACGGCGCCGGTCGTTGCGCCGCACCTGCCGTCCGCGGCCGATGTGTAGCGGAAGAGCGACGAATGAGGGGACAACGGTGAACGACGTACACGCTGTCAGCGCGGTTGCCTACTTGGACGTGGTCCGGGAAACGATCGAACGGGTCGCCGCCGATGAGGCGGAGAACGTCGGCCTGGCGGCGGACATGGGGACGAGGGCGTTGCGGGCTGGCGGTATCGTCCAAGCTTTCGGGACAGGGCATTCGCAGGCAACGGCGATGGAGATCGCCGGTCGCGCCGGGGGATTGATCCCGACCAGCCAGATCGCGCTGCGTGACCTCGTGACGTATGGCGGTGAGCCCCTTTCGGTGCTCGATGACCCGTATCTGGAGCGCGACGCCAGTCTCGGGCGGCGCTTGTATGACGTCACGCCCGTGGATCCGGCTGATGTGTTCGTGATCGCGTCGAACTCGGGCATCAACGGCAGCACGGTGGGCCTAGCCGAGGTGGCGAAGAAGAACGGGCATGCCGTGATCGCCATTACGTCCAGACTGCACAGCGCACAGGTCGAATCCCGGCATCCGTCGGGACTCAAGCTGACGGACATGGCCGATGTCGTCCTTGACAACGGCAGCCCGTTCGGCGATGCGGTGCTTCCGCTTCCCGGCGGCGGCGCCGCGGGAGCGGTGTCGTCGATCACCGCGGCCCTGCTCGCGCAGCTACTGACGGCAGAGATGGTTCGCCGGCTGATCGAGGCCGGGGAGACGCCGCCTGTCTATCTCTCGGCGAATGTGCCCGGGGGCGATTCTCACAACGAAAACCTTTTGCAGCGTTACGCGGGCCGGATACGGCGAGGCGGCTAGGGGATCGCCCTGCAGCACGTCAAAACGTTCAACTCCCAGTTCGGAGGAGTCCTGATGTCGAGCAGCACCGAACGCACCATTCCACGTATGCCCACCAACCGCCGGACCTTCTTGCAGCGCATGGCTGTCGCCGGCGTCGCGTTGGGCCCGGGTGGGGTCTTTCTGGCCTCGTGTGCCACCTCTGAAGGTGCCGACGAGGACGAGGGTGAAGCCGAGGAGGAACCGCAGGGAGAGGTCTCCGAAGACAATCCGTTTGGTGTGCCGGACGGTGAGCCGTTGGAGATCTTCATCTTCGATGGTGGCTTCGGTGACGAGTACGCCACCGAGATTCACCAGCCGATCTTCAGCGAGAAGTGGCCGGACGTCCAGATCAATCACAACGCCGCGGTCGACATCGGTGCGGAGTTGCAGGCGCGGTTCGTCGCCGGTGACCCGCCGGACTTCATCAACAACTCCGGTGACGGGGCGATGGACACAGGTCAGCTGGCCAGCGACGGGCAGCTGTACGACCTGACCGAGTTGTTCGACGCGCCGAGCTGGGACGACCCTGACACGCCGGTGCGCGACATCCTGATCCCGGGCACGATCGAGATCGGCACGCGTGATGGCAAGCCGCAGGTGCTCAACTACGCGTTCACTGTCTTCGGCCTCTGGTACAACAAGACGCTGCTGGACGAGAACGGCTGGCCAGTGCCCACCACCTGGCAGGAGATGATGGACGTCTGCGCCGACATCAAGGCGTTCGGCATCGCGCCATGGGTGTATCAGGGTGTGACCGCTCCGAGTTATATGAACTGGCCGCTGCTGGTGATGGCCGCGAAGTTGGCCGGGCCGGAGATCCTGCTCGCCGTCGACAACCTCGAGGAGGGAGCCTGGGGCCACGAGGCCATCCGGGAGTCCGCCGCGGCGATCCGGAGCCTGGCCGAGAACGACTACTTCCTGCCCGGTGTCGAGGGTATGGAGTTCCGTGACGCGCAGGGCCTGTGGGCCAGGGGTGAGGCGGTGTTCTGCCCGTCGGGTTCGTGGCTGGAGAACGAGGAAGCCGACGCGATCGCGGAGAACCCGACGTTCGAGATGACGATGATGCCCGAGCCGCTGCTGTCCGAGAACTCGGTGATGCCGCTGGAGACGGTCCGCGCCACAGCCGGCGAGCCGTACATCATCCCGGCCGACGCGGCCAACCCGCGGGCGGCGATGGAGTACATGCGCGCGATGCTTTCAGTGGAGGGCGCACGCGGCTTCACCGAGGCGGTCACCAGCCTGACGTCGGTGGCCGAGGCGAACGAGGGCGTCGAGTTCGAGGCTCCCGGCCTGTCGTCGGCGCAGGCGGCGCTGACCGCCGCCGGCGACAACGTCATCAACTGGCTGTACTCGACCTGGTATCCCACGATGGAGAGTCCTGGGATCGACCAGGCCACCGCGACGCTGCTGCGCGCGGACATCACCGTGGACGAGTGGGTTCAGCAGTGCGAGGCGGCCGCGGCGGAGATCCGCAACGACGACTCCATTACGAAGCAGACCCGCGAGGCATAGCGACATGACGGCGCTGCGGCACGGCAAGTATCCATTCATCCTGGTCTTCCTGCTGCCACCGGTCGGGATCTATGCGCTGTACATGTTGTCGCCGTACGTGCAGGCGATCCACATCTCGATGACCGACTGGAGCGGGCTGACCGCTACCCAGACGTTCATCGGGTTCGACAACTACGTGGAGATGTGGAACGACGACCAGCTGCGCACGGCGTTGCGCAACAACCTGATCCTGCTGGTCGTCGTTCCCGTCCTGACGCTGCTGCTCGGCCTGTTCTTCGCCTCGATGCTCAACGTCGGGGGGCGCAGCCGGGGGGCAGCGGTCGCGGGCGTGCGCGGCTCGTCGATCTACAAGGTGGTCTACTTCTTCCCGCAGGTGCTGCCGCACGCGATCGTCGCCATCGTCTTCGCGTACGTGTTCGCGCCGAGCAACGCCGGCGGCATTCTGAACAACGTCCTCGAGGCCATCGGGCTCGGCGGGCTGACCCAGCTGTGGCTGGCCGAGCCGAAGTATCTGATCTGGATCGTCGTCCTGGTGATGACGTGGGCGTTCGTCGGCTTCTACGTGGTGCTGTTCTCCGCGGCGATGCAGTCCATCCCGCTCGACATCTACGAGGCGGCGCTGCTCGACGGGTCGAGTCGGCTGACCACGTTCCGCAAGGTGACGCTGCCGCTGGTGTGGGACACCGTGCAGGTCGGCTGGGTCTACATGGCGATCCAGGCCATGGACGGCTTCGCCATCGTGCACATCATGCTCGGCGTCAACGGCGGCGTGCAAGGGTCCGGCGACGTCCTCGGCGTGGCGATCTACCGGGCGGCCTTCGCCCAGAGCGACTTCGGCTACGCCGCGGCCATCGGGGTGCTCATGCTCGTACTGACCATGACCATCGTGCTGCTCTTCATGCGCATCCTGCGCCGGGAGAAGGTGGAACTGGCATGACGACCACCGAAACCGGGACACCGGGCACGTCGGCCGATCCGAGCCCCCTCAGACCACGGATCCGCCAGCCGGGGTTGGGCGCCGGGCGTGCCATCGGCCTGCTCAACGGCGGCTTCCTGCTGTTCTGGGGCCTCATCACGACCCTGCCGCTGGTGTGGGCGATCCTGTCGTCGTTCAAGACCAACGGCGAGTTCCGCACCGATCCGATGGGCTTCCCCGACGGCCTGGAAGGGGACAACTTCGCGCGCGCCTGGAACGCCGCCAACATCGGGCAGTACTTCATGAACAGCGTCATCGTCGTGACGATGTCACTGACCATGACCATGCTGTTCGGCGCCATGGGGGCCTACGTGCTGGCCCGCTACGACTTTCCGGGCAACCGTCTGGTCTATTACAGCTTCCTCGGCGGGCTGGTCCTGCCCGTCTTCCTCGCCCTGGTGCCGATGTTTTTCGTGGTCCGAAACACCGGCTCGCTCCCGGTCATCGGCGGCCTACTCGGCCTGAACAGCTACCTCAGCCTCGCGCTGGTGTACGTGGCGTTCTCGATGCCGTTCACGGTGTTCTTCCTGGCCGCGTTCTTCCGAACGCTGCCGACGTCGGTCGCCGAGGCCGGCATCGTGGACGGCTGCTCGCACTTCTCGCTGTTCTTCCGCGTCATGCTGCCAATGGCCAAACCCGGCATCATCAGCTTGGCGCTGTTCAACCTCCTGGGGCACTGGAACCAGTACGTGCTGCCGCTGGTCATCATGCAGGACGACGACAAGCGGGTGCTGGCCCAGGGCCTGGGCACGCTGGCGGCCACCACCGGCTTTCGGGCCGACTGGACGGCTCTGTTCGCCGGCCTCGTCATCGCGCTCATGCCGGTGCTGATCGTCTACATCTTGTTCCAGAGGCAGGTGCAGGCCGGCCTAACCGCCGGAATCCTGAAATAAGTGGAACTGTCCGGAAAACGGCTCTGGCGCACTTTCGATGGTGGCCGGGCGTGTCGTCGGCCGGTGCAGTCTGCCGGCATGATCAAGATCGACCATGATCGATGTGAAGCTCCTGGTTGAGACTGTCTTCGAACGCCGTGGCCACAACACCACGCGTCTCGACCTGTGCAACACCACCCGGTCCGGTGCGCGTCATTGCAACGTCACGCTCCAGCACCGCCATCACGTCGGCAACCGCCTGGTGGTGCGCACGCACGATCACCGCTTGCACCGGTGCGTCCCCCAGCGCCCACAGCACCGAGACCGACTTCGGCACCGAAAACGTGTAGTCATAGCCAGCCACCATGCGCGGGCGCGGCCGCGCGCCTCCTCGGCCTCGATCCGCCGAACCGCTTCCGCGCGCTCCGCACTGTCGAGGTCCAGGGGCAGCTGGCCGAGTCTGGACGCGAGGCGCTCGGCGGCGCTTTTGAACTGGAAGTACGCCCGGCCCAGCGCCTCACCGGTGACCGGGTCTCGTCCCTGCCCAAGCAGCATCCGCAGCTGGTCTTCGGTCACCACATCACCAACGCCGATCGCCCCAGCGCCGAAGCCGGCCACGCCGCTGCCGAGCCAGGAACCCGGACGCGTGCCCTTCTCCTGGTAGTACCAGGTCAGCGGCGTGGCCAGGTCCCGGTCCCCATCGCCGGCGACGACGGACTTGAGCAGGTAGCGGTAACCCTCGCCCGCGGTCAGCACCCGCATCGACACCGTCACCCGCGCCCACTCCCCCGGTCTCCTCGGCTCGCGGGTCAGGTGGGCGCGGCCGCACGCCGGGTCCGACAAGTGCAAGACGTGTGCCGTGCTCCACCTCCTCGTCGGCGGGGATCAGCGCGGTTGAGCGTCGCGGGCTCTGAATGACCTGCGCGCGGGTTCCGAAGGTGGGTGACCAGAGCGAGTGGATCAGCGCGCCGTCGGCGCCATGCGTCGCGGGCATGCCTGTCGGAGCGTGTTCGACGGTCGCCCCGCGACATCGCCGTCGGAGGATGCCGATCAGCGCACCACATCGATGTTTGGCCCGACTCAGAGCCGGGCCGATCCCTCGAAGAACTCCGTCGTCATCGTGTACCCCGACGCCTCGAGCATGTCCGGCGGCGGACCGATGCCTGGTTTCGCGCTGGCCACGGCAACAACGCATCCCCGGCGGGTGGCCTCCTGCTCGACGGCGCGAAGAGCCGAGGTCGACGGCGCGGACCGAACCATCACGACGGGTCCGCCCGGCGCGTAGACCGGCGGCGCGCACACCAGGATTGCCTCGGCAGAGTCGACGTCCAGACGCTCTCCCGCGCCGCCTCGCTCCCTCGGCGCGTGAACACCGTCCAGGTCCTTGTGCCACCAGGTCTCCGCCACGCTCAACCCGAGGCCGGCCACGGTGCGTCTCCGCTCCGGCTCAGGCACCGGGCAGACGACTCGCAACACACCGCTGCGGGCCGCGTGTCGCAGCAGCGTCTCACCGTCGCTCCCCCACAGCCCGTCGTCGTCGAGCACCATGTCGTCGACCACGATGTGGCCGTGTTCGGGAAGACCGACGAGGAACCCATGATCGGTGCGCATACTCCCAACCGCGGCGGACTGGATCAGTCCGGCCAGATAGGCCCGGTGTGCAGGCACCGCGTCCGGCGCAGGTCTTCAGAATCTCGGTGCGAATGCGGCGATGCGTTCTCGACGCGTCGCGGCCAGATCGACGACCCAGTCGAGGTCAGACGCCGTCATCGTCCGCACCGCGATCGTCACGTCGGCACGATAACGGGACGAGTCTTCTCACCCCGTGCCAGGTCGGTCCTGAGCCATATTCGCGCGATCGCGGCCGTGCACGATGGTCCAGGCCACAACGTAGCCTGGCCCATCGCTCCGCTCGAGGTGGTCAGTTCTCGTCGACAAGGCTGATGGCGTGGTCTGTCGTCGGTGGCTGTTCCTCAGCCGAGGGCTCGGTGGCGTCGCCGATGCCGCCGTCGGCTACGGCGTCGTCGGACGCTGTTGCGACCTGCTGCTCGACGTCGGAGAGGGTGTAGCCCCACGCGGCAAGTTGGATGAAGTAGCGCCGCGCTGTGTTGTCGGGTTGGCGCCAGGTGTTGCGGCTGGTGGAGCCCTCCAAAACGCCGAGCGCGACGGCGAGAAGAACGTGGGGTGCCTGGTGCGGGGTCTCGTCCACGATTTGGGCCAGCCGGTTCTCCATGACCGACGGTTGAATGCCGAGTAGTTCGCAGGCATCAATGGAGTTTCAGGGCTGTCTACATTTCACTGTGTGGAGGACGAACAGCCGATCGCAGAAGGGCCCGGATACGTCTCGCCGCGGCTGGCTGACCTGCTGGCCGTTCAGATCAGCGACGGCACCATCCCTCCCGACGGCAAGCTACCGGGACAGCGTGAGCTCGCCGAGCAGCACGGCGTGGCGGTCGGCACGGTCTTGCGTGCGCTGGAGGACCTGCGCGAACGAGGGCTAATCGTCACCTGGCACGGCCGAGGAAGCTACGCAATCGGGCCCAAGACCAGAGAGCAGCAACAGCGCCGGGACCAATGACCCCGGAGGCTGGCTCAGGTGGACGCAGGCTGGCCGCCCCAAGGCGGCTGAAGTATGCGCTCAAGTAGGTCATCACGACTCGCCTGACAAGTGACGATGGCCCGCCCAGATTCACTGTTCACCACGTGTTCTACATCCTTCGCCAAGCTCAGCATCTGCAACGACCCGCGGACCAGATCGCCGACGCTACAACATACGCAGCAGTATCTCTACACACAATGACAGCATGTGGTCGTGCCTCGACAGCAGATATACGTCCGTGAAGAAGACGTAGCACTATGGGAGCGTGCGAAGACGTACGCCAGCTCCCAACGACTTCCCATGAGTGCACTGATCATGAACGCGCTCGAGGCCTACCTACCCGCACAAGAGGACGACCACCGAGCTTGATCCGCCTGGGAAGCGCCGCGATCAGACCCCGAGGATCAGCGCCCTAGGTGTACCGGGCCTCGAAGCGGATGGGTGCCAGTGCCCAATCCCAGCGGAACGCATCAGCCACTGCGTCCCCAGTACCGGACTCCAGCGCCTCCTCGAAGCCGAGTCGTCCGCTTCGAGGGTCCACGAGAAACGCGCCCGCCCGCCGAAGCGTCGCGAGTGACCGTGTCCAGGCCGGATGACCGGCCAGAGACTGACTGACGAACGGCACGATCACCATGTGTCGTCGCGCACCGAGCGATTCGCACAGCACACTCAGCGCGTATGTGTCGGCGATTCCGGCGGCAAGCTTGTTGATCGTGTTGAACGTTCCGGGCGCGAGGACGACGGCGTCGGGCCGTGGCAGCCGTTTGGCCGTATCCGGCTGCCGGTGCTCGTTGAGCACCGGCACGTCGAGGCGTTCGAGTTCATCGTGATCCATCCATGCCAATGCAGCATCGGTAGCGACCACAGCCACCCGCCAACCCTGGGCGCGTCCCGACTCAACTGCATGGTGGACATGCCGGGTCAATGGGGCGCCCGTGACCACCAGATAGAGCACTGGGCTGACGTCGGTCACGTTATCCCGGCCAATTGAGCGATCTGGCGGAGAGCGGGAGTGCGGATGTGGCGATCTCGGCGCAGCAAGTCACGGATCACGTCCTCGGTGACGCCGTCGAAACAGAGCATCTCCGGTGCAGTCCGCTCGAGCGCCTGCAACTGCCCAACGGCAGCGGCGTCGTCGCGCAGTTGTGCGTGTGCCCACGCCAGGTTCACGTGAACCTGAGCTCGTCTTCCGCGAAGACCGATGGGCAGGGTCTCGGTGTCGATCAAGCCGGCGAGCCTCAACACCGCCTTCGGATCGCCAATCTCCGTTGCAGCAGACAGCCGGTGAATGATGACATTGGTCGGCCCGAAAGCCGTCCATCCGTGGTTGGCGTTCCGGCCGAGGCGTTCACCGAGGCCCTCAGCCTGAGCAAGCCGCTGGTTCGCTTCCGCTTGGTCTCCGCGGCGCGCTGCGATGACAGCTGAGATCAACCACAGAGCGCCAGTGCGGGAAAGCAGCACTGGCTCGTGGAGTGTCCTACGCGACCTCGTCAATTGTTCAGCGGTCTGGACGGCCAGCCGCTCGGCGGACGGGTTCTCCCCTGCTGCGAGCATGGCGCCCACGAGCTGGTAGGCCGCTGCACTCTTGGCCCCGGTGGAATCCGCGATCATCGCCGCTGTCGCGGCGCGGTCGGCGCATACCCAGGCAAGCTCGGCCTCGCCGACCTTCGTCAACAACTTGGCTGCGACCGCGTATGACGAGCTGCGGCTCTCCTGCACGCTTCGTGATGCGTCACCGACCGTGCCGGCGGTCTTGATGAGGCTTGGGAGCATTCGTGCAACGGCCGCGTAGTTCGCGGCCTGGTACTCCAGCTCAGCGTGGCGCACGGCGGCCTGGCGTTCGGTCAACGGCACGGCCTCCGATTCGGCTACGTGGTCGTAGTCCATGACGGCCAGCCGAACGCGGTCAACAAGATCAGGCCGCAGGTACCGCCGATGCCGCCCGTCGGTCCGCTGCTGAGTGTCGCCCCACGCGGTGGCCGCAAGCCCGGTGGCGAGTACACCCAACGCTCGTCGTCGCGCGATCTCCATGTCGTCTCTCCCGGTGACGTCCTCCCTGAGGTGCTCGGTGTCCGCGGCAACAGCGGGTAGGTCGGCCTGTGCATGGGCGACACTTGCAGAAAGGTCGAGGACCGCTCGGCCATCAGCAGGATCGACGGAGATCGGGGTCAACATGGTTCTGCCATCGACGACCAATGGGACGAGCACGCCTGATCTCATGACGGCCGCCGACAGTTCCTCGACGCGTGATGTCCCGTGTTCGGCTTCGACTAGTTGGCGGAATCTGGTCTTCTGGTCGTCTGACGCCCGGTTCAAGACGACGTCAAGCATCGCTTGGCTGTCCGGCTGCAGCGTGATGGTAGACCCGCGCGCCTCCCACTTGCTGACCGTGCGGATCGCGACCCCGAGGTGCGCTGCGAAATCACGGACGCTCATGCGCAATGCACCACGCAGCGCCGTGGTCTGTGCCCCCGTCCAATTGCGAACGGTGTCCATGCACCCGGATCCTTCGTCGAGGCGACTCGCCCCAGCCTAGCGCGACGTCATGCTCGCACAGATCATCGTGGTTCTGTCTGGATGACCGTGCGCGCCTTACCCGGGTCTACGACGGGCTGGCCGCCAGCTGGAACTGTCGAGCTGTGCCTCGTAAGCAAAGATGCTGAGCACCACCCACGCCGACCTCGAGATCGTACGCGTGTGGCTCGGGATTCCCGTCATCGCGCCAGGTGTCGTGGACAGCTGCGAGTTCGTCCCAGAGGGCTCGGTCGCCGCCTTGTTCGACGAGCCAGTCGCCGCCATCGCAATGCATCCGCGCCCAGCTGCCGTCGGCGTGATGGGCGAGGTACGTGTAGGAGACACCGCCCTCCGTAGCGGTGAAGTGCATGACGTGCGGGAGCGCGCACTGGGCGGTGAACCGGAAGGCGTTGTCGTCGAGGATCCCTGGCGTGAGCCGCACCGGGTGCGGGGCGCGGTGACTGGGACCCATGCGCTCCTTGATGCCGATGGGCTGCGGGTTGGCCTGGCTGCGGGCCAGCATGAAGGACGCAGCCTCCGGCAGCACCCTCCCGGACGCGCCGCCGTCGTCGTTGACGACGAGTCTGACCAGGCCGTAGGCACCGAGCGCGCCAGTGAGGGCGGTGACGACGACAGCGCCCGGCCGTGCCTGGGCAAGCCAGGCCGCTGGGACCGAGGTGGGCGAGCAGAAGGCGATGACCCGGTCATACGGTGCGCCTGCCTCATACCCTTCGAGGCCGTCCCCTGCGACGACAGCGGGCGTGTATCCGGCCTGTCGGAGACGGTCGCGGGCTCGATGAGCGAGGCCCGGGTCGACGTCGACGCTGACGACCTGACCGCAGCCGAGACGCTCGGAGGCGAGAGCGGTGGAGTATCCAGTCCCGGTGCCCACCAGTAGCAGCCGGTCGCCGTCGGCGACGTCAAGGTGTTCGAGCATCATCACCAACAGCCCCGGCAGAGTCGACGAGCTGGTCGGGCTCCCGATCTGCGGCCCTTCCCGGTCCCACGAGTCGTCGTTACCGTCCAACTGCGTGGTCCAGGTCGTGTTCTCGTACACTTTCGTCAGCCACGCGTCATCTCCTGCGGTCTCGCGGGTGAAGGGCACCCACGCCGTCGGACCACGATCGCTGTCCTGCCAGGCGTAGAACCGCGGAAGGAACACATGTCTCGGCACCCGCCGGACCGCGTCGGACCAACCCAGTGTCTTCAAGTCTCCGTTCGTCGCGAGCTGGTCGACCAGTCGGTCCCGCAACTGCTGGGCTCGTTCCTCGTCCACACCCAGCGGCGTCTCGGTGGTCACGTCGTCGATCCTCCCTGCAACAGACCGGCCAGGGCCGTCGAGATCGGCAGGCCGGTGACCGTCTGGATCCAACCCCATTGGCCATTGGGATTGATCTCCAGGAACCGCCACTCTCCCGCCGGCGTCACGACGAAGTCCAACGCTCCGAACACCAGGCCGAAGCGACACATCAACTCCACCACACCACGCCGGACATCGTCGGGCACGTCGACGATCTCGTAGGTGAGGGCTGCGTAGTCGTTGCGCCAGTCCACGTGTGCCGCGTCGTTGCCGGCGTGGATCTCGGCCGCGAAGAACTCATCTCCCACGACGGTGAGACGCACCTCGTGGTGCTTGTCGACCCATTCCTGGAACTGGTGCGCGCACAGCGCGATCGAGTCGTCCAACCCATCCGGATCCACGATGCTGGTGGGCATCCCCTTCGGCACACCATCGTCGTCGACCACGCCGCCAGCCAGCGTCTTGTAGATCACCGGTCCATCGATCTCCTTGACGAACCGTCGCGCCGCTTCTGGGCCATTCGTGATGAGCGTTCGCGGCGGACGCAGCCCGACCTGCTCCGCGACGGTAAGCTGCCACGGCTTGTAGCTCGCGTCCCCGTTTCGGCCCGGATGGTTCACCCACAGACAGTCCAGCGACACCAGCACACCTAACAAGCCGGCCCGAGACTGAGCTGCAGCGAACCGCCGCGCAGCCCCACTCATAGACCCCTGCATCACGAACTCACTCGGCCGCCGGTAGTACGCGGAGCCCGCTCGGGCCAGCTCGATCTCCCGCTCCCCAAACCGCACTGAGCCGCGCCAACCGTCCTCGAGCTGCGCCGTCAGCGTTACGTCGGTCGGAAAGTGCGCGGTGTCGAACCGGAACACCGGCACGCTCCGCTCGTTCAACTCCTCCACCACCAGATCGGCGGTTGTATCGGACTCGGTGGTCATCACCATCACCGCCGTCTGGTCCGGCATCCTGCCGCTCACCATGGATCGGTATTGGTGTCTTCGCCGGACTGATTACCGTCATTGTTCGTCGACGTCTCGGAGGCCATCGCGTCGGTCTTCCAGGGGTTCCCGTCCGCGCCGACAGTCAGCTGCAGCTCGGAGCTGTAGTGAACACCATCCGGACGCCCCTGGGCCGCCCGACGAGGTGCCTGCAGGAACCGCATCCCATAGGGCTGTAGTAGCGCCTCAGCAGATTCGTTCATGAGGTCGTGGTCGCTCATCGTCGTGTGTCCTTCTGCTCGTTGTCGTTGATCACCAGGGCTTCGGGCGCGCTTCGCGCGCTGCTCGCTGCACCACGCCAACATCGCCGAACCACTCGGGTACTAGGTCCGTGCGCCACGATCCGGCGCCGGGCACCGCTGGCGGGTCGCGATGCCGGCGCAGCGCGTAGCGCCGCGGCACGACGCCGGTGCTCACTCCTCCGCCCCCGAGTCACCTGGCCGGCCAGTCCACACCGGCAGTTCGACCGCCGTCACTGCGCTCCCGATCGGCACCAGGACGTCGCCCTCATGCTTCACCGGCCGCGCAAGCCAGCAATGGCCCCGCGCGTTCCAGACCAGCACGTACTCAGTGTCACGACGCAACATCTGGTACCTCACCGTTTCCGTTGTCCGGTCAAGCCCGACGAGCCGCCACGCACGCTCGGTCTCGTGAGCCGTGCTCCGATCGTGCCGACCGCAAGACGGCAAGACCATGACCGTGCGTGGAACTGCCGTGGAACCGGCTACACACTCCGGATGCCTACGCCCGGTGAATCTCACCAGCTCGCGATCCACTCTCTCCGCCCGGCGCCGGACGGCCGTCGTAGCCACCGTCGCCGTCGCGGTTGTGGCCGTCGTCCTCGCCGCCCTGTACGGACTGGCCGGCGCTCCGGAGGAGACCGACCCAGCTCTGACGCTCGAGTAGGTCCCCAACACGGCACAGACCACCACGCCCGAACCGAGCGCCACGCCCGACCTTGAGATCAGGGGCAGTGGGCAAGACCTGCCGGCGCTGCCGAACACCAACCAGCCGCTGGTGTACGCCCAAGCGGTCGCCGAGGCCCTGTTCACCTGGGACACCGCCTCCGGGCTGAGCCCCCGCGACTACGCAAACGTCTTCCTCGCCGGCGCCGACCCGTCCGGCACCGAGACCAGCGGCCTGGTCACACCATCTACGCCAAGTGCATCGACGGCGACGCAGACCGACACCGGGCGAAGATCGAGCAAGCGTTGGGCCGGCTCCCAGAGCGGAAAGAATCTTGGGCACGCATATGGCACAGATACCCGTAGCGAGCCATTCAGAGCCGTTGACAACCGGACAGAACAAGATCGCCCCTCGCCCGCGTTATAGCAGGTGAGAGGCGATCTACCACTGGTGGCCCCGACGGGATTCGAACCTGCGCTACCGCCTTGAGAGAGCGGTTTGCCGTCAGTAGGCGGACTCGCTCTGACCTGCTGCCATGCAAGCGAATAAGGGCCGACGGGCGGACTCGGACACGTACTCGCCAAACCATGGCCGTAGGTGGCCGGACATCGTCGCTCACAGTCGGACACGTTCAAGCAGTCATCGACGCTGGTCGAGCCGGCCACGACGGAAGCGCCTACGGCGTTCGTAGCCGCCCGCCGGACGCGGTGGCAGCCTCGGCTGTCGCACCGAATCCCACGACATGCGCTTCCCACCGACATCCTGTTAGCGCTACCAAGTGTCTCGACGCTCATGCAAGTTGCCCTGCCCGACTGATCCTAGCCATCCACCGGGCTCTCTCGAACTCTCATCGACGCTGGTCAACCGCTCAACGGGCACTCCATTCATGAGTCGACGCTATGCACGAACCCGAACTGGAGGCCATTCGGGGTCTTGCAGGACAGGTGCTCGGTGTGGCACGTTGATAGCGCTACCAATCAGGACCGACGAGCGATGTGGCTCGGCAGGAGGTCGACGGGCATGGCGAACTCGGCGCTCGAGGTGACCGGGATCCACAAGTCCTATCCCGGCGTGCAGGCCCTGCGCGGGGTGGATCTGAGGGTGGCTGAGGGCGAAGTCGTCGGCTTGTGCGGAGCGAACGGCGCGGGCAAGTCGACGTTGGTGAAGATCCTCTCCGGTGCCGAGCAACCCGATGGCGGCGGCATCGCCGTCGGCGGCGAGGTGCAGGGGCTCGCGACACCTCACGCCGCGCGCCAGGCGGGCATCTGCACGATCTACCAGGAACTGAGCCTGGTGCCGCAGATGACCGTCCTCGACAACATCTTTCTCGACGATTTCCGCAGGCGAGGCATGGTCGTTCGGAGACGGGGGCTGGAGACGGTTGCCCGCCGGCTGCTCGGCCGTCTCGGCGCCGACGTGGACGTGCACACACGGGTGGCCGACCTCTCGATCGCCAAGCAGCAGTTGGTCGAGATCGCCAAGGCGCTCAAGAGCGAACCGGCGATGCTCCTGCTCGACGAGCCGACCACGACGCTGCCGCCGCGAGATGTCGAGGCCCTGCTCTCGCTGATGCGGGATCTGGCCCGCGATGGGGTCGGCCTGATCTTCATCTCGCACCGCCTCGACGAGGTCACGGGCGTCTGCGACAGCGTCGAGGTGCTGCGTGACGGCCGCAAGGTGACGCGCTTCGACCGGCCGCCGCCACACCACGAGATCGTCCGGGCGATGGTCGGAGACCGGTACGAGAACTCGCTTGCCGCCGCGGCGGCCGAGGGCGCGGAAGGCAAACTCGGCGGCGTCGCCCAGCAGGACGTCGTGCTCGAGGTCGACGGGGTCACCGACGGTGCGCGGCTCCAGCCGTGCAGCTTCCAGGTGCGTCGCGGCGAGGTCCTGGGGGTGACCGGTCTGCTCGGTGCCGGCCAGAACGAGCTCGCCGAGTGCATCTTCGGCATCCGGCCGGTGACGTCCGGCAGGACGATCGTGGCCGGTCGTACCGTCCCGCCGAACAAGCCGCGCAAGTCCATCGCGCACGGCATCGGGCTGATCCCGGAGGACCGCAAGACGCAGGGCCTCGTCCTGGACATGAGCGCCATGAAGAACATGACACTCGCGTCCATCGACCGGTTCACCAGCTTCTCGATGCTGCAGGGGCGCCGTGAAGCGGCACACGCCCGGCGCTTCGTCGAAGAACTCCAGATCAAGTGCAGTTCGGTCGACCAGCGCGTGCGCACCATGAGCGGAGGAAATCAGCAGAAGGTGCTGCTGGCCAGATGGCTCACAAGGGACAGCCGTGTGCTCCTGCTCGCCGAACCGACCCGCGGCGTCGACGTCGCCGCCAAAGAGGAGATCTACCGGCTGATCCGGCGGCATCTGCGTGGCGGCGGAGCAGCTGTGGTCGTGACGTCCGAAGTGTCCGAGGCCGCGCTGTGCGACCGCGTGCTCGTCCTGTCCAACGGACGCATCGTTGCCGAAATGGACCACGACCAGATCCAGGCTGACCACGACGGCTTCCTGGCGCACCTGCGCTGAGCCGACCACCTTCCGGAGACGATGATGTCCAAGACCCTCAATACACCGACCGCGCCCTCCCCCACAGCCCGGCCGCGGCGCAGGTTCATCCCTCGGCCGGGCCCGCAGGCCTACCTCTTGCTGGTGTTCCTGGCCGTCGGCGTGGTCGGCACCCTGGCCTCGCCGTACTTCCTCACCGCGCGCAACCTCGAGAACATCGCCGTAGCCGCGGCGGTAGTCGCCGTGCTCGGCGTCGCGCAGTTCATCGTCATCGTGACCCGTGGCATCGATCTGTCGGTCGGATCGATCGCGGCGCTGTCGACCGTCATCGCGGCCGTCCTCCTTCGGCAGGGCGTCGGCGTCGTCGCGACCATCGTCGTCGCCTTGCTGTCGTGCGCCCTGGCCGGCCTGGTCAATGGCGTCATGGTCGTGTACGCGCGCATCACCCCGTTCGTCGCGACGTTGGCCATGATGTCGATCGCACGAGGTGTGGCCTTCATCGTCCAGGTCGGCACACTCATCGTGATCAGCAACCAGCAGTTCATGCAGCTTTTCGGCGGCCGCACCGGCGCGCTCCCCAACGTCGTGCTCATCGCTCTCGTCGTCACACTCGCCGCCGCGTTTGCGATGAAGTTCAGCCCGATCGGGCGGCGCCTCTACGCCCTGGGTGGCAATCCCGAGGCGGCCCGTCTGTCCGGTCTGCCGGTCAATCGGGATACCGTGCTGGCCTACGTCACATCGGGATTCCTCGCCGGCCTCGCCGGCCTCATGCTGGCGGGCAGGCTGTCGCAGGGTTCTTCGCTGGTCGGTCAGGGCTACGAGCTGGACTCCATCGCCGCGGCCGTCGTCGGCGGCACCTCGTTGTTCGGCGGTACCGGCGACCCGATCTCGACCGTCTTGGGCGCGCTGATCATCGGAATGATCGGCAACATCATGAACCTCGTGGGCATTCAGTCCGAGCCGCAGTTGGTGATCCGGGGCCTGGTAATCCTGCTCGCGGTGTTCCTCACGTCGGGCAATGGCATCCAGCGCCTCCGGCAGGGCGCGGCTGGCTTCCTGCGCCGGCCGCCGGCCGGAGAGCGCTCGGGTCTCATGGGCTCGGGCCTCACCGCCGCGAACGACGATGCGCCGACTCCGTCCGACGCTGCCGCCCAGCAGACCACGCCGCGACGAACCGGCCACTGATGCCACCGCGACGACCCGACACCCGCGATGCGTCGTGCCCGCAGCCTCACGCAACCATCCGTCGGCCGACGGACTCGGCACGTACGAGACCGCCGGACCACACCTTCGCTCGACCACGGGAAAGGACCGATCATGAGCAAGCTCGCAAAGACGCGAACGGTTGCCGTCGTGCTGACGACCGGGCTCGCGCTAACCGCGTGCTCCGGTGTCCGGAGCGGCGGATCAGGTGGCGACGGAGCGAGCGGTGACGCGTCGATCACCATCGGCTTCTCCCAGCGCCGGCTGGCCGGAAGCGACTGGTGGGCCACCCTGCTGCAGGGTGCGGAGGACAAGGCGCAGGAACTCGGCGCCGAGGTCATCGTCACCGACGCCGGCGGCGACACGGTCAAGCAGAACTCCGACGTCCAGACCCTGCTCACACAGGGAGCCGACGTCGTCATCATGAACCCGCAGGACCCCACTGGCGTGGCGCCGGCGGTGTCTGCCGTGACTCAGGCGGACGTCCCGCTCGTGGTCGTCAACTCCAACCTGTCCGACGAACTCGCGTCGCAGCAGTTCTGCTACGTCGCCGAGGACCAGCCGGCGGTCGCCCAAGGGCTCGGGGAAGCCATTGCGAAGGTCGCGGACGAGCGGTTCGGCGGCGCGAAGGTCAAAGCCGTGGTGATCGGCGGCTACTCGGGCGAGACCGTCACCGACCTGCGCAACGAAGGGGTCGTCGAGGGGTTCGAGAGCTATGGCGGCGACATCGAGTGGTTGCCGATCCGCTACGGCGAGTGGTTGCCGGACCGCGCGCTGGCGCCCGTGCGCGACATCGCCACCGCGAACCCTGATCTCCAGGTCGTGCTGAGCCTCAGCGACGTCATGCTCCCTGGGATCAAGCAGGGGCTGAGCGACGCCGGAATCCTCGATCAAGTGATCATCGGCACCTATGACGGCCAGATGTCCGTCGTCAAGGAGCTGATCGACAACCCGAACGGCCCGGTGCAGGCCGACGCTTCCAACGAGCCGTACCGGCAGGGTCAGGTCGCCGTCGAGACCGCCGTCGCCGCCGCCCAAGGCGAGTCCCAGGACTCCGTGTGCCCGGACGGGGAGATGTGGATCGATACCTTCCTGGCCGTCCCGGAGAACGCGGCCGAGTTCTACGACCCCAGCCGGCCGTTCTGACGGCCGTTCCGAACAGTCCTCGAACGAAGGAGAAGTCCCGTGATCGACCCGTATGCCGTCGTCGCCGTGTCCCCGCGGACGTTCACCGTCAAGCAGCCTGGCGACGCCCTCCGCAACGTGCAGAGAATCAACGACTTCATCGATACCGCTGTCATGGTGGGTGCCTGGGAGGGCGCTCCGGTCCGTCTCGTGGTCATCCCCGAAATGGCGATCCAGGGCCTGATCGCCAACACTCCTGGCAACCGGGCGCAGGAGAAGCATTTCGCGATGACGATCCCCGGCCCGGAGACCGACGAACTGGCGAAAAAGGCGGTCCAGCTCGACACGTACATCGCGGCCGAGTTGTACATGGTCGCCGACCCCGACTTCCCGGACCGCTACTTCAACGTCGCGTTCGTCATCGATCCGTCGGGCGAGATCGTCTACAAGCGGTACAAGGCCACGAGTGACGCCTACGAAGGCGGGATGCTCGGCAACATGAACCCGCACGACGTGTGGGACGAGTTCATCGCCAAGAAGGGCGACGGGAACGTCATGGATGCGATCTTTCCCGTCGCGCGTACCGAGATCGGCAACATCGGCATCGCCATCTGCCACGAAGGCGTCTATCCGGAGGTCGTCCGCGGGCTCGCCATGAACGGCGCGGAGATCGTCATCCGTCCGACACTGATCGAGCCCTCGGTGCAGAACGGCATGTGGGAGCTGCAGAACCGCGCCCACGCGATGTTCAACTCGGCTTACGTCGTCGCACCCAACCTCGGTCCGGAGCATCGCGACGACGGCGGCGTGCAGGATCTGTTCGGCGGCAACTCGATGATCGTCGGCCCCCGGGGGCAGATCCTGACCCGTCAGCAGGGATGGACCACCGGGGACTCGTTCGTGACCACGACCGTCGACATCGAGGCGCTGCGACGCGCGCGAGTAGCGAACGGCCTCTACAACCAGTTCAAGGACCTGCGCACCGAGCAGTACCGGGCGATCTACGACCAGCCCATCTACCCGAAGAACCAATATCTCGACGCGCCGCCCGCCGAGGGCTGGCTCCAGCGCGAGGAGCGCACCCGCGCCGCAACGATCCGGATGTTGGTCGAGCGGGGCGTGCTGACACCGCCGGAAGGGTGGACGCCCCCCGCTGTCTGACCGAGACGCCCGGCCATGGCTCTCATGTCCGGGCGCGTTCCGATCCGATCGAATCGAGGTGACTCCGCGATGATGGCCACCCGCGAACACCGCCCGCTGCGCACGGCCGTCCTCGGGCTCGGCCGCTGGGGCCGGACGTGGCTTCCGGTGCTCGACCGGGAGCCGGGCGTCGAGGTCGTCCTGACGGCCGGCGGCATCCCTGACGGGCGCCCGTTGGCGCACTTGGGCGACTACCGCCAGGCGCTCGACCAACCGGACCTCGACGCGGTAGTCGTGACGTTACCTGTGCGGCTGCACCTCGACGCCGTCGTCACCGCGGCCGAGCGAGGCCTTCACGTTCTGGTCGAGAAACCGGCCGTGGCCGACCGGGCCGAGCTGGATGTGCTGTGCTCCACCGCAGCCACAGCGCCGAGCGTCGTCATGGTGTGTCAGAACTACCGAGAGCGAGCATGGGTGGCCGTGGTACGCCATCACCTCGCCACGCTTGGCCGGTTGAGCCAGGTCTCGATCGAGGTGGCTCGGGGCGAGTTCCTCGACGGCGGGCGGGCCCGTCTGCCTCATCCGCTGCTCGACGACCTCGCGATCCACCACCTCGACCTTCTCAGGCACCTCACCGCTCAAGATGCGTCGGTGCTCGCCGCGACCAGTGGGCGTCCGCCCTGGACGACGTACGACGGGCAACCCGACGTCGCTGCGCTGCTGCGTCTCGACGACGGAGCCATCGTCACCTACCGCGGCACCTGGGCGGCCCGCGGCGGCGAGACGCCGTACGACGGAGACTGGACGCTGCGAGGCGAGAACGGCGTCATCGAGCTGCGCGACCTCGTCGTGCGGCGCGACGGCGCCGTCGTCGCCGACACCGCCCCGAGGCCGCTGGATCCGCCGGACAATGACCTCGCGGCCGTGCTGCACACGTTCGTCGCCGCCACCCGCGGTGGCCCGGTGCCGACGTCGGCCGCGGACCATGCGCGCAGCCTGGGCCTCGTCCTGTCGATGCGCGAAGCCGCGGCTGTCGGCGCAGCTGTCGAGGTCGAGACATGAACGACCCCCGGTCGAAGGCACGGCCCACCACGCCGCGGGCGGCGCGCATGATCGACGTCGCACGGCTGGCGGGCGTCTCGCCGCAGACCGTCTCACGTGTGGTGAACGACCACCCCAACGTGACGCCGCACGTGCGCGAACGCGTCCAGTGGGCGATCTCCCAGTTGCGCTACCGGCGCAACCCCGCCGCACGCTCACTCGTCACCAGCCGGACCATGAGCATCGGCGTGGTCAGCTGGGGACTGGCCCAGCACGGGCCGTCGGTCGCCTTGACCGGCATCGCCGAGGCCGCTCGGCGGGAGGGGTACACCACGAACCTCGTCGGTCTCGCCGACACGGACAAGGCGGCGATGCGCGCGGCGATCGGGCACCTCGTAGACGACCATGTCGACGGGATCGTCCTGCTGGCTCCGGTAGAGGCGGCTCTCCACGCGCTCGACGGCGTGCGCACCGTCGTCCCGCTCGTCGTATTCGAGCCCGGCGGCGTACCCCGGCCGGACAGCTTCGCCGTCGATGAGGTCGCCGGGGCGCGGATCGCCACGCAGCATCTCCTCACCCGCGGGCACACGAAGGTCCTGCACCTGTGCGGCCCCCCAGGTTGGCTCGCGACAGAGGCTCGCATCCGCGGGTGGCGTGAGGCGTTGACCTCCGCCGGTCTGCATGCCCCGATTCCCGTCCCGACGTCCTGGGACGCGGCCTCCGGTTACCGCGCCGCCGAGATCGTCACCGGTCAGCCGGACATCACGGCTGTCTTCGTCGCCAACGACCAAACCGCCCTGGGCCTCATGGCCGGCCTCACCGAACGAGGTGTGCGGATCCCGGACGACATCGCAGTCGTCGGCTTCGACGACTTTCCCGAGGCCGCCTACTTCAGCCCTTCGCTCACGACGGTGCGCGTCGACTTCGCGGCGCTAGGACGGCTCGCAGTCGACAAGATCCTCGCTCTCCTCCGGAGGGAGACATCAGAAGCCGGCAGTCCGGTCGTCCCCGAGCTCGTGGTACGCGCGAGCTCGGGCGGCCCGGACCGCCACCAGCGACAGGAAGGCACGGTATGAGCACGACCGAGCATCGACACCTGGGCAGTACGGGGCTGTCAGTCCCGCCGGTGTGCGTCGGGACCAGCGCCCTCGGCAGCTTCCCGGCACAGTACGGTTACGACGTCGACGAGAGAACCGCGATCGACACCATTCTGGCCGCGCTCGACAGCGAGTTCACGTTCATCGACACCTCCAACGAGTACGGCGGCGGTGACAGCGAACGGCGCATCGGCCGCGCGATCGCAGAGCGAGGCGGTTTGCCGTCCGGAGCTCTGGTGGCAACCAAGGTCGACCCACTTCCGCGGACGACCGACTTTTCAGGCGCGCGGGTGCGGCGATCCGTCGACGAGAGCATCGAGCGACTCGGCCTGGACACCCTCCCTCTGGTCTACCTCCACGACCCGGAAAAGATCTCCTTCGACGAGGCCACCGGCCCGGGCGGTGCGGTCGAGGCCATGCTGGACCTACGCGCACAGGGCGTCATCGAACATCTCGGTGTCGCGGGCGGACCCATCGAGCTGGAGCTGGCTTACCTGCGGACCGGCTTCTTCGACGTCGTCCTCAGCCACAACCGGTGGACGCTGGTGGACTCGTCCGCAGACGAGCTCATCGACGAGTGCGCGGCTCGCGGCGTCGGGTTCGTCAACGCTGCCCCCTTCGGCGGAGGCATGCTGGCCCGCGGGCCGGCTGCGGTGCCGACCTACTGCTACGCCCCTGCCGCGCCCGACGTGCTGGGGAGGGTGGAGGCCATAGAGTCGCTCTGCCGTGATCACGACGTGCCCCTTGCCGCGGCCGCGCTCCAGTTCTCGACGCGGGACGCACGGGTAGCCTCCACGATTGTCGGCATGTCCCGCCCCGATCGTCCCGAGCAGACTCGGCAGCTGCTCGGCGTCTCCGTCCCCGACGAGCTGTGGGCTGCCCTGGATCCCCTCATCAAACCTGGCCGCGCAGGCATCCAGACTGGTTCGTCGTCTCGAGAGGTGTGATCGCGATGCCCGAGAAAAACCCCGACCCGGTCGACGTCGTCATCGTCGGCGCCGGGGCCGGCGGTGCGACCGCAGCCAAGGTTCTCACCGAGGCCGGCCTTCGCGTCGTCGGGCTCGAGCGTGGCCCGTGGCTCAAGCCCGAGCACGCCTCGGGCGACGAGCTGAAGATCCTCAACCGCAATTACCTCTGGCAGGATCCGAAGATCAAACCCCGGACGTTCCGCCGCAACGATCAGGAGACGGCGGTCGTGACCAACTTCTCGGCGACTCCGCAGGTAGTCGGCGGCGGGACGACCCACTGGGGCGCGATGGTGCCGCGCATGACGGAGAACGACTTCCGGATGCGCTCGCTCATCGGCGATGTTGACGGCGCAAGCCTGGTCGACTGGCCCATCACCTACGACGAGATGGAGCCCTACTACACTCGCGTCGAGTGGGAGTTCGGCACGTCCGGGCTCGCCGGCGCCAATCGCTGGGAGGGTTGGCGCAGCCGCGGCTACCCGACCAGGCCGTCGAACCTCAGCCAAATCGGCCGAGTGTTCGCCACCGCGATGGACGAGCTCGGCCATAGCACGTTCCCGATGCCGCAGGGCATGGTCACCGAACTGTACCGGGGACGCGAACCGTTCAGTGAGAACGGCTTCTGGCAGCAGTACCCCGACCCGGGCTCCGGCAAGAGCTCGACCCTCATCACGTTCGTCCCGGATGCGGTCGCCACGGGCCGGTACGACCCGCGCCCCGACTGCTACGTGCGCGAGATCCTCGTGGGCAAGGACGGCCGTGCCACTGGGGTGCTCTACCAGAACGGCGAAGGCACGGAGATCGTCCAGGAAGCGAAGGCCGTCATCGTGGCCTGTGGTGGAATCGAGACACCTCGCCTGCTGCTGATGTCGACGTCCGCGCTGTTTCCCGACGGCCTCGCCAACTCCTCCGGCATGGTCGGCAAGAACGCCACGTTCCATCAGTACTCGTTCAGTGTCGGCCTCTTCGACCGTCAGCTCCACCACCCGTTGTACGGCTGGTCGGGGCACTACATGAATCTGTGTTCGTTCGACTTCTACGAAACCGACGAGTCGCGCGGCCACGTGCTCGGCTCGCTGATCTTCCCGTCGATGATCGGACATCCGATCAACTGGACCTTCCCCGGCAGGCCGACATGGGGACAGGCGGCGAAGGACGCCGACCGCGACTTCTTCAACCACTCGATGAAGATCGGAGTTCTGCTCCACGACCTCCCGGTGGAAAGCAACCGGGTCGATCTCGATCCTGATGTCGTGGACGCCTGGGGCCTGCCGGTCGCCCGGATCACCCACACGCCTCACCCCAACGACTACGCGCAGGAGCGGTGGCAGGTGGCCAAGAACGGGGAGATCCTGGAGGCCGCGGGAGCCAGCAAGATCATCCCTGTGAACATGGAACGGATCACCGGGAACACGTCGCATGAGCTCGGCACCGCGCGAATGGGCGACGACCCGGCGACCTCGGTTGTCGACCGCTGGTGCCGCGCGCACGACGTACCGAACCTCTACGTCTTCGACGCCAGCTTTTTCCCGACCGCCACCGGCATCAACCCAGCCCTGACGATCATGGCCAACACGTGGCGGTGCGTCGACCACATGCTCACCCACGACCGCCACGACTGGCGCTGACGAGCCTGGCAGGAAGGACACAGAATGGGACAAGCAGACTGGGCCGTCGTGCCGATCAGCGCCGCGACGAACGAGCAGCCGCTGTTCTTCACCTCGCACGAATGGAATACCGTCGATGCCGCCACCGCGCGCATCATCCCGACCGACCGCCACCCTGGGGCCCGGGAGGCACGGGTCGTGCGGTTCATCGACCGCATGCTCGCCGGCATCGACTTCGTCTACGCGTCGGCCGACGGCTCGGGATTTCTGCAGCTGACCGGCAAGGAGCGCGAGTCGTGGGAGGAGCGGATCCGCCGCCGCGGCGAGCTCTACCGCCAGGGTGTGCAAGACCTCGACGAGCTCGCAGACACAGAGGGCGGCGCACCGTTCGCCGAACTCGGCGACGACGAGCAGGATCGCGTGCTCGAACGGCTCTCCGGCGCCGCGAAGCCAGGTCCGTACGAGCTCCACCGGGACGAGGCCGGCGGCGGCGGCGCACCTGCAGGAAACCAGCCCATGAACGAGGACTTTCTCGACTTCTTCCCGCTGCTCGTACTCAACACGCGGCAGGGCTTCTACGCCGACCCGGTCTACGGCGGCAACATCGACCGGATCGGATGGCGGGTGATCGGGTTCGACGGGCCACCCACGCTCAAGAGCACGACCGACGGGTCGTACACGACGGCGCAGTACATGATCCCAGAGGCGGAATGGCCCTACGAGCGACATCCGGCCGTCCTGCGCTACCACCGGCCATGACCGTGTCACCGGCCGGGCGGACCACCGCCCGGCCGGCATCCGACTAGGCTCCTTCGTGGTCCGTGCGCATGGCGCGGGTGCCCGGAACGAGGAGCGACGTTGAAGCGGGAGACGAGCCGGCCGCCGAGGATGGCTGACGTCGCGCGTCTGGCTGGCGTGTCCGTGATCACAGTCTCTCGCGTCATCAACGACTACCCACATGTGACGCCGGCGGTGCGCCAGCGCGTACGCGAGGCGATCGCGCAACTGCGTTACCGGCCGAACACCATGGCACGGGCCTTGGTCACGAACCGGTCGATGCACCTCGGCGTAATCACCTACGCCCTCTCCGTCACCAGTCCGTCACTGGCACTGTTCGGGGTATCTGAGGAGGCACGCGCATTCGGCTACTCGACCAATCTCGTGACGCTCGATGACGTCTCTGCGTCGTCCCTGCAGACCGCACTGCAGCACCTGGCGGACGACGCGGTCGACGGCGCGGTCCTGCTGGCGCCGATGGTCGATGCGCCCCGTGCCCTCCAGGCCACCCAGGCTCCCATGCCGGTCGTCTCCTTCGAACAGGGCACGACCGGCTCGCGCGACGCCGTCACCCTGGACGAGGAGTTCGCCGCGCAACTGACCACTCGCCACCTCCTCGAGCTGGGACACCACACCGTGCACTTCATCCGCGGCCCGGACGGATGGATGGCCACCGAGGCCCGGGAGACCGGCTGGCGGCGCGAGCTGGCGCTCGCCGGTCGCCGGCCTCCCGCACCAGCGCCATGCGCAGACTGGGGTGTCGCATCCGGCTACCAGGCGGCCCGATCGCTCCTCGAGCGCGGCGGCGTCAGCGCCATCCTCGTCTCGAACGACGCGATGTGCCTGGGTGTCTACACCGCATTGCACGAAGCGGGCCTCACGGTACCGGGGGACGTCAGTGTCGTCGGCTTCGACGACGTCCCAGAGGCGGCCTACTACCAGCCACCGCTGACGACTGTCCGACTGGACTTCGCCGCCGCGGGGCAAGCCGCGTTGCGGCGGCTACTCGGCCTGCTCGGCGTCGACGCCGCCGGGAGCGTCGAGGCCCCGACGCCGACACTGGTCGTACGGTCCTCGACCGCGCCGCCGCACCGCCCATCGGCCCAGTGACGGCTTCCTGCCGCACGAGCTGACGGTCGTGACCACACCAGCGGCTCGGCCCCGGCGACCTGCCGATCGTCACCGGCGACCACGGCAACGACCCGGCCATCGGGCATCCCTTCCACACCCGCGTGTGGGTCTCCCGTACTCGCCGGAACGGGCGGCGGGGCGTCGCTCCGCCACGGCCGCGACCTCGCCTCCCTCGCCGACGTCGGCGCGCCCGTCGCCCAGTGGCTCGGCCTCACCGCCGACGCCGCGAAAACTTGGGCGCGTACTAGGCGAGAACGTTCGTAGAGAGCCGCCCACGGCCGGGGACGGCCGGACAAACAGAAACGACCCCTCACCTGCGTTCTAGCAGGTGAGGGGCCGTTTCACGAGGGTAGCCCCGACGGGATTCGAACCCGCGCTACCGCCTTGAGAGGGCGGCGTGCTAGGCCGCTACACAACGGGGCCGTTGCGACCGAGGTCGCGAGGTGAAACTGTACCCGAGCCACAGGCCGTCTCCAAACCGGCTGGAGACGCCGCCACGGACGGTGCCGGGCGCTGGGGTACCAGGACTCGAACCTAGACTAACTGAACCAGAATCAGTCGTGCTGCCAATTACACCATACCCCACCGGATCGGGCGGGAATGCCGCTCGACCGCCCGGTAAGGATAGCGGTCGGGCCGGGTCCGCTCCAAACCGGCAGCCCCCCACCCCCATGATCACCAACGATCAGCGACGCCATGGCGTAGCCAGCCGTTGATGATCATGGGGTGGGGGGCGACACGTCACCCGCTCAGCTCGAGCAACAGCTGGTCGAGGCCCACGAGAAAGCCGGTGGCCGACGCGTTGCGCCCGGTGAGCGTCAGTGCCAGCTCGTGCTGCCCGGCCGACAGTGTCAGCGAGCCCAGCGACACGGGGTCGGCCACGCGGACGCCGTCGTTGTACCCGTCGAACGCCGCTCCGACCAAGCCGCCGTCGACGGACAACCGCACCACGCCGTAGTCGGCCGCCTGGGTCAGTACGGCCGACGCGTCGTAGGTGCCCGCCGTGGGAACGTCGAACGACAGCACAGCGGCATCGTCCGCCGAGTCAGCCCGGAACCACAGCTGCGCTCCCCCGGACCACGAGACACCGCAGCAGTTGCCCTGCGCCTCGATCGGCGCGGTCGCGGAAACGGCCGGCAGCAGGGACTCGCCTTCGACGTTCAGGGTCCGTCCGGTGGTCGCCGACGCCACCTCCGACCACGGGCCGGCGTTCCCGGCGGCGTCGACCGCCCGGACCCGGTAGTGCCACGTCTCGGCCAGCCCGAGTCCGCCGTGCTGGAAACCGGGCGCCGACACGGTGCCCACCAGGGTCGACGACGACGGCGTGAAGTCGGCGGTCCGCGACGCGTGCACCTCGTACGACGCGACGGCGACGTCGTCCGAGGCAGCCGCCCAGGACAGCGACACCGCGTTCACCGACGATCCCGTCGCCACCAGCGACGACACCGCGCCGGGCGGCGTCCGGTCGGCGAACGGCCGCACGTGCGACAGCACCTGGTACGTCGCCGCGGTCCACGCCGGCGCCCCGGGAACCGGGGACAGCGTCACCGTCACCGACGACTTCCCCGCGGTCACCGGCGCCGGCAGCTCGAACTCGTCCTCGAGCCACCGCGACGACGTGTTGCCGAGCGGCTGCCGCCATACCCCGACGTCCACGCCGTCCACGGACACCGCCGCTGCCTGCCCGGGCGAAGCCTGGTCCGACAGCCGCCGCAAGCGGACCCCGTCGTTCTTCTGGTCGATGTCGACGGTGAACGTCACCGGCTCCGTGGAGTCGGCCACGGTCCCCGTCACCGCGACGGTGTCGTCGTCGCCCTCGAAGGTCGAGGTCAGCTCCCGGCCCCCCGAGCCCGCCGGCACGGTGTCCGTCGTCCGCAGCCCCACAGCCCCGGCGTGGCCGTACCAGAACGCCGTCGACCCGTAGACCGCCGGCTCGTTGGCGGTCGGGCCGTGCTCGATGCCGAAGCGCAGCCCCGTCCGGAAGCCGACCGCGTCGGCGATCATCAGGCGGTACGCCGCGTCACACTGGTGCTCGCAGCCGAAGCTGCGGGTCTCCATCTCCGGCGCGCCGTTCATCGGGTTGGAGAACTCGTTGCGGTTGAAGTACCACCCGCCCTCGTAGAAGTCCTCCGAGCCGGTGCCGTTGAGCTGCGGCGTGCGCATGCCGTCGACGTAGACGCGCTCGTCGCCTTCCAGGTAGTTGCGGATGTTGCCTCCGGTGATGCGGCCCTCCATGGTGTGGTTGACGCCGACGAACTTGCCGTGACCGTCGACGTCGAGGAAGACCCAGTCGCGGCCGAACTCGGTGTCACCGCGCCGGCTCGTCGCCTGGAAGTACCCGATCGCCGGCTCTTCGCCGCGCAGTGACCGCGCGACCGACGTGTCCCGGGCCCAGGTGATCGACGACGAACCCGCGGTCACAGGCACCTCCGACTCGTTCACCAGCCACACCTCGGCCGACCGCGCGTACGGCATCGGCCACCACGACCGGTACCAGCCGCCGTCACCGTCCTCCATCGCGTACATGAGCGACCGGACCGACGTCTCCCCGAGCCCGGAGCCGAAGAACTCGCCCACCGGAGCGTCGACCGTCTGCTGGCCGTCGAAGGAGATGCGCAGCCGCAGGTCGCGCAGGAGCGCGTCGGACACCGCGACCTCGTCCTCCTGGCCCGGCGCCGGCGGGTACCGGTAGGTCCGCTCGCCGTCCCAGCGCGGCTCGACGATGACATAGTCGTGCGCGGCCTCGCTCTGCAGCGCCGCCGCCGACGTGCCGACGTCCACCTCGTCCGTCCGCACCGCCTGACCGTCCACCACCGAGTCGACCCAGTAGCGGAACTCGTTGTAGTCGATGCCGGCGGAGACGAAGGCGTTCGTGATCGTGATCTCCGACTTGCCCGCCGTGACCGACGCCGGCAGCTCCACCGTCTGGTCGGCCCACTCGCCGCCGGTGCCGGGCAGCGGCTGCCACTGCGCAACCTCGACGCCGTCGACGGAGACGGTGGCGACCTGGTCGGCGGAGAACGTGTCCAGCCGGCGGGTCAGCAGGACGCCCTGGTTCGCAGGGTCGACGGCGACGGTGAACGTGCTGGTCCCGACGTGGGCGCGGCCGTCGTCGGTGACGCTCGGGCCCTCCTGCGGGCCCACCACCTGCGGCAGCCGCAACGCCAGCTCGGTCAGCAGGCCGCTGCCGCTGAACCGGCCCAGCCGGACGCTCTCCCCCGCCGCCAGCTCGACGTCGCGCTCACTCGTCTGGGCGTTGGAACGCGCCGGCTTCGGATCCTGCGTCCCGTAGGCGGCCAGCATCTCCAGGACATCCGTCGGCACTTCGTCCGGGTCGAACGTCGCGACGCCCTCGGCGGTCGGGAACGTGCGGTAGCTGACGTGGTGGAACAGCGGGTTGTTCGTGGTGGAGACCCGCATCGACTCCCGGTATGTCATCGGCACCTTGATCGTGACGCCGCCGGAGCTCTGGTCGGCGTTGGCGACCAGCGGGAACACGAACGGCGCGCCCAGCTCGCCGTCGACGACGTCCTGGATCGGCGCATCGAGCACGACCGACCCGTCCAGCTCGATCACGATGTTGCCGGTGGCCGAGACGTTGCCACCGTCGCGGGTGAACCAAATGGAGCCGATCTCGCCGGCGCCGGTGTGCTCGGCGATGACGCAGCCGTGCTCGCCCTGGCTCAGGCAGGAGTAGGTGCCGACGAAGCCGTCGTCGTTGCCGCCGGCCCGGTCGTAGCTGGAGAACTGCTCGGTGCCGACCCCGGCGGCCAGCTCCGGCAGCCGGTCCAGCTGCCGGTAGACGTCCCAGCCGACGGGTCCGTTGGGGCTCGCCTGCGACACTCCGACGACGGGGTCGGGCGCGGCGTCCGCGGTGGTCGTGGCGTTCGCGGTCGCGGCGGGGGTGGCGAGTAGTGCGGCGATCAGGGTCAGTCGTGCCAGCTTCATGACACTCCTACTGGGTCGCGTTGCGGGCGTAGATCTCGGCGGCGTTCTCGACGGTGATCAGCTCCGTCTCGAGGATCTGCTCCTTGTCCACCTCGGCACACTGGACGAGGATCTCCTCGGCGGTGGCGATGGCCTCCTTGCCGCCCGTCGGGTAGACGAACGTCGCCGAGAGCCGGCCCTCCTCGACCGCCTTGATGCCGCCGGACGGGATGGGCAGGGCGTCGATGCCGATGAAGCTCATCTCGGACTGCCGGCTGGCGGCCTGGGCGGCGAGGTACGCGCCCTCGGCCATCGGGTCGTTGTGCGCGTAGACGACGTCGATGGCCTGCTGCGCCTGCAGGATCGCCTCGAACTGGCTCTGCCCCTTCTCGCGCAGCCAGTCGCCGACACCCTCGGCGATGATCTCGATGTTCGGGTTGGCCGCGATGCCTGCACGGAACCCGTCGGCCCGCTCCTGCGCGGGCGTGGAGCCGGGCAGGCCCTTCAGCTCGACGACGGAGCCGCCGTCGGGCAGCAGCTCGGTGGCGACGTACTCGCCGGCGGCACGGCCGATCTCGGTGTTGTCCGCGCCGATGAACTGCGTGTACGAGTCGCCCTCGATCTTGCGGTCCAGGACGATGACCGGGATGCCCTCGTTGTAGGCGCGCTCGACGACGGCGGTCAGGGGCGCGGCCTCGTTGGGGCTGATGATGAGCAGGTCGATGCCCTGGGTGAGGAAGTTCTCGACGTCGGCGACCTGCTTGGCGTTGTCCTGGGCGGCGTCGGCGAACACGACCTCGAACTGGTCGACCTCGGCGGCCGCCGCCTCGATGTCGTCGTCCATCTGCTGGCGGTACGGCTCGGCGACGTTGGCCTGGCTCATCCCGATGAGGTATTCGCCGTCGGCGCCGGCGCACTCGGTGCCCTCGTCGGGTTGGGCGGAGCCGCCGGCGGACTCGGGGACGTCGGACTCGGTGCCGCAGGCAGCGACGGCGAACAGGGCGGCGGTGCCGCACAGCGCGGTCAGTGCGCGGATGGTTCTGGACATGACGGTTCCTCTCGTGGGAGTCATTTCTGCTGAGACCTGAAGGCCTGGATGCCGGCCGCGGCGACGATGATCACGCCCTTGATCAGCAGCTGGACGTTGGAGTCGATGTTGTTGAGGGCGAGGATGTTGTTGAGGATGCCGAGCAGCAGGGCGCCGGCGAGCGTGCCCGACACCGTCCCGACGCCGCCCATGAGGCTGGTGCCGCCGATGACGACGGCGGCGATGGCGTCCAGCTCGTAGCCCATGCCGTCGTTCGGGCTGCCCTGGTTGAGCTGGCCGGCGTGGATGATGCCGGCCAGGGCCGCGAGCAGGCCGGAGATCGCGAACACGGTCACCTTGATCCTGGTGACCGGTATGCCGGACAGGCGCGCCGCCCGCTCGTTGCCGCCGATGGCGTAGACGTGCCGGGCGAACACCGTCTTACGGACGACGATCAGTGCGATGACGCCGACGCCGGCGAAGATGAGCGCCGGGATGGGCACCGTTCCGTTGAACGTCCGGGAGTTGAGCAGCGAGAACGCCTGCGGCGCGACGTCGGGGCCGTCGCCGTAGGCCAGCGCGATGCCCTGCCCGCCGGACCAGATCCGGGCCAGGCCGCGGGCCACCTGCAGTCCGGCCAGCGTCACGATGAACGCCTGGATGCCCAGCCGCGCGGACAGGTAGCCCTGGGTGGCGCCGAAGGCCATCCCGATCGCGAGGATGATCAGCACGGTCATGGCCACGCCGAAGTCGTTCACCATGAGCAGGCTGGCGGTCCCGGTGGCGGCGAGCCCGAGGATGGCGCCCACCGACAGGTCGATGCCGGCGATGAGGATCACGAACGTCATCCCGATCGCCAGGATGCCGATCTCGGAGACCGCGCGGACGATGTTGAGCAGGTTCTCCGAGTTCAGGAAGACGATCTCCCCGTTGCGTCGCGGCGAGAAAATGATGGCGGCAAGGAAGACCAGGATCAGCGCGACGTAGCTCTGGAACGTGAAGAACCGCTCCGGGATGACGAACCGCCGTCTCCTGGACTGCTCGACTGGCTTCTCGACGGGGTCGGTGGTGTCGACGGTCATCCGGCCTCCATGCGGCTGGGGTTGCTGTTCTGCTCGATGCTCGCGGCGGCGAGGATCGCCTCCTGCGTGGCGTCGCGGCCGTCGAGCACGGTGACGATGCGGCCGCCGCGCAGCACCGCGATGCGGTCGCAGATGCCGAGCAGTTCCGGCAGCTCCGACGACGCGACGACGACGGCCAGTCCGCTGGTGGCAAGGCCCGCGAGCAGCCGGTAGATCTCGGACTTGGCGCCGATGTCGACGCCGCGGGTGGGGTCGTCCAGGAGCAGCAGCCGCGGCTGGCGCAGCAGATGCCGGGCGAACACCACCTTCTGCTGATTGCCGCCGGACAGCGTCCCGACGGCGGACTCGGCGCTGGCGGTCTTGATGTGCAGGTCGCGGATCGACGACGCGACGGCCTCGCGCTCGCGGGCCGCCCGCCGCCAGCCGGCTCGGGCCAGCGCCGGCAGCGCGGCCAGCACGATGTTCGCGGCGACCGACTCCATCATCACCAGCCCGCTGGCGCGCCGGTCCTCCGGCACGTAGCCGATTCCGGCGGCGATGGCGTCGCGCGGGTCGCTCAACCGGACGGGTTCGCCGTCGAGCTCGACGGTGCCGGACAGCCGGTGCCCGGCCAGCCCGAACAGGGCGTCGAGCAGCTCGGTACGGCCGGCGCCGAGCAGTCCGGCCAGGCCCAGCACCTCGCCCTCGCGCACGTCGAGGTCGACGCCGCGCGGCTCGCTGCGCCCGCCGAGGTCCGACCCGTCGGCGACGGTGAGGTCGCGCACGCGCAGCCGGACGCGCTCGGCCGGCGGCTCCCGGTCGGGGAACAGCTGCTCGATCGGCTGGCCGACCATCATGCGGATGATCTCGGCCGGCGGGGTCTCGGCGACGACGAACGACCCGGCGTTGCGCCCGTCGCGCAGCACGGTGCCGCGGTCGGCGACGACGGCGATCTCGTCCATCCGGTGCGAGATGAAGACGACCCCGACGCCGCGGCGGCGCAGCCCCGGGATGATCGCGAACAGCCGCTCCACCTCGGAGTCCGACAGCGCCGACGTCGGCTCGTCCATGACGAGGATGCGCGCGTCCAGGCTCAGCGCCTTCGCGATCGCGACCATCTGCTGCTCGCCGACCCGCAGCGAGCTGAGCCGCCGCGACGGTGCCAGCTCGACGCCGATGTCGTCGAGGAGCTCCCGCGCGTGCCGTCGCATCGCGGCCCGGTCCAGGGTCCGCAGGCGGGTGCGCGGCTCACGGCCGAGGAACAGGTTCTCGGTGACGGTCGCCTGCGGCACCAGGTCGAGCTCCTGGTGGATCATCGCGACGCCGGCGGCCTGGGCCTCGGCGGGCGAGCCGAGCGCGACCGGTTCGCCGGCGAGCTCGATGCCGCCGCCGTCGGGCCGGACCACCCCGGACAGGATGTTCATGAGCGTCGACTTGCCGGCGCCGTTCTCGCCGAGCAGGGCGTGCACCTCACCGGCGCCGACGGTGAGGTCGACGCCACGCAGCGCGTGCACGCCGCCGAAGTGCTTGACGATGCCGCGCATCGCGAGCAGCGGCGGGGCCGTCATGGTGACCTCCGGAGAGAGTACGCCACGAAGAGCAATCGATTTCTCCTCTCCGGTGATCACCAGGGACCTGCTGCCCCTGGAGTGGGCGGCTAGGCCTTGTCGATCGCCGATGGAAGGCGGTGGGTCGGGGTCGGGAACGACGGTGCGAACGACGCCGGCGGCCCGGCGTCCGAGGTGGAGACCGTGCCGGTGGCGCCGTCCGCGGCGGCGACCGCGGCTGCGACGGCGGCGTCCAGCTCCCGCGGACCGCACGCGATCCGGGCGTTGAGCACGGCCGTCGCGCCATGAGTGGCGGCGTGCGTGGCGGCGTGCGTGGCGGCGTGCGTGCCGGCGTCGAGGTCGGCGATCGGCGGACGGACGGCGTCGACCAGGCTCAGCTTCGTGATCCGCCCGGCCGTCTCGATGGCCACCTTCGCGTGCCCGACGGTCCAGCCCCGCCGGGCCGCCGCCGCACCGAGGTGAGCCAGCGCCGCCTCGCCCCACCGGGCCGGCGGGACCGGCGCCGTGCCGGCCGGTTCCAGCCGCACCGTGTGGTTCAGCCAGGCCAGCTCGGCCTCGGCGGCGGCGTAACGGTCGTAGTCGATCTCCAAGTCCCGCGCTGCCGGGGCCGCGTCTCCGCTCGCTCGATCACCGTCGCCGTCGCCGGCCAGCAGGTCCGCCAGCGCGGCCAGGCCCTCCCCCGTCGTCGCCGAGTACTCCAGGACCCGCGCGTACGGATACCGTCGCCGCAGGTCGTCGCGGGTGCGGTCGACCTCGCCGCCGGGCGCTGCGTCGATCTTGTTCACGGCGACGACGTCCGCGTCGGCCAGCTGGCGGTCGTACAGATAGGCCAGGTCCGACCGCTCGTCGCGCAGCGCCAGCGACCGGCCCAGCTGGGCGTGGCGCAGCGGGTCGACGACGGCCACCAGCGGCGCCACCGCGAACCCGTCGCCGAAGCGCCGGCGCAGCGGCCGGACCACCGTCGCCTGCAGGTCGGTGCAGCTGCCCACCGCCTCGGCGAGGATCGTGTCGGCGCCGTGCTCGATCGCCGCCGTCACCACCGTCTCGAGGTCCTCGAACCGGCAGCAGAAGCAGCCGCCCGTCACCTCCGCGACGTCGCCGCTGCTCACCGCGGCGACCCGGGTGTCCACCAGCTGCTCGCCCTGGTCGTTGGTGATGACCGCGACGCGCCGGCCACGGGTCTCCAGCAGCCGGGCCAGCGCCCCGAGGGTCGTCGTCTTGCCGGCGCCCAGGAACCCGCTGAGCGCCACGAACCGGGCCCGACGCACAGCGCCGCTCATACGACCGTCACCACCAGCGTGTCGGCCGTGGTCAGCTCGGCGTCGGCGGCCAGCGTGACCAGCACCCGCGACCTGGAGACGGCGACATCGGCGACGTCCAGCCGGCGGCGCCGCCGGTCGGTGACCACCTCGACGACCACCTGCCGGTTGCCGGGCCGCTCCGGGACCTGCGTCGCGAACGTCCGCAACCGCAGCCGGCCGTAGCGGACGTCGACCTCGCTGCGCTGCCGCGTCTCGGTGCGCTGCTGGCGGTAGAGACCCCAGCCCTCGGCGACGGTGAACGCGGCCGCGACGTCGTCGAGGTCGCCCAGCCGCGGCGCGAAGCCCAGGTGCCCGCGCGGGCCGTGGTACTCGTAACCGGTGGCGGCCAGGTAGACCGCGTGGCTCATCATGGCCCGCGCATAGTGGTCGGAGCACTCGATCTCGTTGTACGGGTTGCGCTTCTCCGCGGTGTAGCGGTCGTGCACCGCGCGGGTGACCGCCAGCGCCTCGTCGACCATGCCCTCGGCGAACAGTTGCGCGGCGAGCTGGTACTCCTGGCCGGTCCAGACCTCGTTGAAGTAGGCGACGAGGCCGGGGTCGCCGTTGCCGGGCGCGGTGTCGGCGCCGCCGAAGGGCCAGGTGCACATGACGGTGCCGGCCTCGCCCTCGGTGCTGTACGTGCGCCCGCCGACGATGCCGGACTCGTCCTGGTAGGACTGCGCGTCGGGCAGGTAGTTGTTGCGGACCAGGCTTTGTAACGCTGTCAGCGCGTTCCGTTCGGAGAACACGCGGGGCAGTCCGAGCTGGTGGGCATAGGTCTGCCCGAACATCTGGTCGATGTGGCAGCCGCGGTTGGAGTTGGTGGCGTCGGTGTGCTCCGGGTCGACGACGTGCTCGTAGTAGCCGTAGGTGTCGTTCCAGAGCGCGCCGTCCAGGTGGGCGCTGCCGGCGTCGGCGAGTGCCCGGCACCGGGCGGCGAACGCGGTGTCGCCGACGTCGTCGGCCATCTCCGCGGCGGCCCGAAGCGCCGCGACGTAGAGGCCGGTGATCCACGGGATCTCGCCGTACCACGAGGCGTCCAGCGTGTTGTACTGCTCGTCCTCGATCACGCCGTCCGGGCTGCCGCCGTCGCCCGCGCCGTCGTGCCTGATCAGGTGCTCGGTGGCCGCCTTCACTCGCGGCCAGATGCGGCCGAGGAAGGCGCCGTCGGCGGACATCTGGTGTTCGCGGTAGGTGCGCAGGATGTTGCCGCACTGGCCGTCGTGCGCGACCCGGCGGTGCGCCTCGCCGCGGTAGTCGATGGCGCCGGTGTCCTCGTGGAAGGCGATGCCGTAGTCGACCCGCTCGCGCGCGTCGCGTTCCAGCTCGGGGAAGAGCCGGCCGATCGACTGGGCGTAGTTCCACACGTGTGTGCAGGTGCCGTCGCAGCAGTAGATGCCCTCCCACGCGTAGAACCGCCCGTCGTGGAAGCGCAGGCAGGTGCCGGTGGCGACGGTGGACGCCGGGATCAGCGTGCGCTCGAGGAACCACACCGGCAGCGTGGCGTCGTCGTACCAGGTCCTCGCGAACGTGTGTGTGGCCGCGGCCAGCTCGTCGCCGCGCTCGGCCAGATCGGCGACGACGGCGCCCGCGTCGGCGTAGACCTCGCCGTAGTGCCGGCGCAGCGCCGCGGCACCGGCGATGTAGCCGAAGCGCGTACCGACCTTCGTGAAGTGCCAGGCCAGGGCATACCTGACGGTCTGTTTCGCCCCCGGCGCGAGCTCCAGCGGGACGGTGACCGTGCCGGCGAGCGTGCCGCTGCCGCCATCGACCTCCAGCGGTCCGTCGGCGGAGTCGAACCACGCCTCGGGACCGGACCAGTCGGCGATCGACGGCCGCACCGTCGCGTCCGGGCGGCCGAACACCGCCAGGCCGAACGTGCCGCCGTCGGGCAGCTCCTCCAGCGGCCGCTCGTTGATCGGGACGTCGGACAGCCAGATGCGGTCGCAGTTGACGTGCGCCCAGCCGCCGATGCCCTCGTCGTGCAGCTCGATGACGGCGGTGCGGCCCTGGTAGGCGCTGACGTCGATGGCCTTCGCCCGCATCACCTCGGAGTTGTGGCCGGTCAGCCGGGCGACCACCTCGCCGTCGACGACGACCTTCAGGCCCGCGTCCACCCGATTGCCGCCGGCGATGTTCGCCGCCAGGTAGCGGCGCTCGATGGTGAACGGCGCGCTGGTCAGCGTGCCCTCGTGGTCGTCGGCGGGCGGACCGCCGTCGCGCCAGTTGTGCGAGGTGACGAAGCGTTGGCCGTTGACGTTCAGCGGGCCCTCGCGGCGGAAGTACGCCGGCGCCTCTGCTTCGGTGACCGGGCCGGAGCCGAACGCGGTGCCGGTGGCCGTCCACGGCGCGTAGGTGGTGCGCTCCCAGTCCTCGATGACGACGTCCGGGCGCGGCGCCGGCCGGTCGCTGAACACGATGCGATCGACGTTGACGTGGCCCCACCCGCCGGTGACGGTGTCGACGATCTCGATCGTGGCGGTGCTGCCCTGATGCCCGGAGAGGTCCAGCCAGTACGTGCGCAGCCGCTCCTCGTTCGCACCGGTCGCGGAGGCGACCACGGCGCCGTCGACGACGACGTTCAGGCAGGTGGCGCCGGCGTGGTTGCCCCCGCCCACGCGTACCAGGATGCTGGACCGCTCGATGGTGAACTCCGCGCTGGTCAGCCGGCCCTGGTGGGTGTCGGCCTCGAAGACGTCCTCGCCGTCGCGGAAGTGGTGCGACGTGACGAAGCGGTCCCCGCTGACGCCGAGGGACCCGCCGTTCAGCATGTAACCGGGCAGCTCGTCGACGGTGACCGGCCCGGCGCCGAACGCGGTGCCGGTGGCCGTCCACGGCGCGTAGGTGTCGCGCTCCCAGTCCTCGAAGACGATGTCCGGGCGCTCGGGCTGCGGGCCGTCGTAGGTGGCGGCGCTGTGGAGCAGGCCGGCGGCGTCGGCATGGGAGGTGAGCGGACCGGTCTCGAGCAGGATGGGCTGGGTGCGCCGGCTGTCGATACAGACCGGGTTCTCCGCGACGCCGAGGAGCTGCGCGCTCACCGTCCGGTCCGACCGGTTGCGCAGCGTGTATTCGAAGACCGTGGCCGGCAGCGAGGAGTCGGCGACATTCGTCGGCACGAACGGCGAGAACGCGTCGAGGTCCACCTCCAGCGGGCAGTCGTCGTCGCGCAGCTCCACGTGGCCGATCGGGTAACGCCCACGGAACCGCACGTCGCCGAAGCCGTCGCTGTCGATGCTCCGGGTCCGCGTGGTGCCGTCGTCGGCGGTCCAGCGCAGCGCGAAGCCGGTGGTGATGAACGGGTCGAGCTCGATCGGGTCCGCGTAGTGCAGGCCCTGCCAGTCGTCGCCGCCGTACCGGAAACTGTCGGCGTTGAAGACGTCCCACAACCACGTCCGGCCGTCACCTGCGAGGTAGACCTGGCCCGTGCACGCACCGCCCACCGGCATCCCGATGCGACTCAGTGCCTGACCGGTGTACTCCGTCGCCGTGCCGCGGGCGGCGATGCTGTCCAGCCAGCGCCGGTCGAGCGCGGTGGTGGCCGGGACGGCGCGGGTGTTCATCGTGGCGTTGGCGCTGTTCGGCCAGAGTCCCAGGGCGGCGCCGGTGCTGGCCGCGCCCACCGCCGAGAGCGCGATGAACGAGCGCCGGCTCATCTCGCCGGGATCACAGGCCGCGCCGCCGCAACACTCCGCGGCGGAATCGGGGGTGGTGGTCAGGTCGATGCCCATCGCGTCCTCCGCGGGGTGTTCGGACGGCTGAGAAATCGATTGCTGAGACTAGGGGCAATGTGACGAACCTGTCAATGGCCCGTTTCCCCACCGTGACTCCGAATGATCACGTTCAGCACGAGATCTCGTGTCACACCAGGCTCACAAGCATGGTGACGCGCGAGATCCCCTGGTGATGGCCAGCGACCGATCCCGGCGACCGGCCGGAGTCATCCCGCGCATAGCCGCAGCGACGCAGCCCTCACCGCGGGAGCACCACGCGGTAGAGGCACGGTCAGCGCAGCCGCTCCGCCAACTCCATCACGCCACCTCGGTCACATCACGAGGTGTTCTCGCGCATCACGAGGACTGCAAGCATGGTGCGACACGGGATCTCGTGCTGAACGTGATCATTCGGGAGCCCCCGGAGAGGGCGGCGAGGGGGAATCCGGCGGGGGTCAGGCGGAGGTGCGGCCGAGGGCGGCGTCCAGGCGCGCCAGGGTGCGCTCGCGGCCGAGGAGCTCCAGGGACTCGAACAGCGGCGGCGAGACCCGGCGGCCGGTCACGGCCACCCGGACCGGGCCGAAGGCGTGCTTCGGCTTCAGGCCCAGACCGTCGACCAGGGCCGAGCGTAGGGTCGACTCGATGGCCTCGGTGTTCCACTTCTCCAGCGCAGCGAGTCCGTCGCGGGCGGCCGCGAGCGCTGGGCGGGCACCAGCCGTCAGGACCTTGACGACCGCGTCCTCGTCGAACGGCACGACGCCGCGTGCGAACAGGAAACCAAGCATGCCGACGGCTTCGTCGAGGGCCGTCATCCGCTCCTGGACCAGCGGCGTCGCGGCCCGCAGCAGCTCCATCGCCTCGTCGGGCACCGAAGCGGGCAACACGCCGGCGGCCTGCAGGTACGGGACCATCCGGGCGGCCAGGTCGTCCGGCGACAACCGCCGCAACCAGGCGCCGTTGATGGCCTCGGCCTTCCTCAGGTCGAACCGTGCGGCGTTGGAGTTGACCCGGGTGACGTCGAACGCTTCGGCCATCTCCTCCAGGGAGAACACCTCGCGGTCCTCGCCGATGGACCAGCCGAGCAGCGCCAGGTAGTTCAGCAGTCCTTCGGGCAGGAACCCGCGCTCGCGGTACAGCGCCAGCGACGACTCCGGGTCGCGCTTGGACAGCTTGCGGTTGCCCTCGCCGGTGACCAGCGGCAGATGCGCGAACCGCGGCAGCGGGCCGGACGCGACACCGATCTCGCGCAGCGCCCGGTGCAGCACCAGCTGGCGCGGCGTCGACGAGAGCAGGTCCTCACCGCGCAGCACGTGGGTGATGCCCATGAGGGCGTCGTCCACCGGGTTGACCAGCGGGTACAGCGGCTGGCCGTTGGCGCGGACGAGCACGTAGTCGAAGAGGTTGAACTGGTCGACGGTGATCTCACCGCGGATGAGGTCGACGAACGTGACCGCCTCGTCGGGCATTCGCAGGCGCAGCACCGGCTGCCGGCCCTCGTCCCGGTAGGCCTCGATCTGCGACTGCGTCAGCGTGCGGCAGCGTCCGTCGTAGCCGCTGGGCTTGCCGGCGGCGCGGGCGGCTTCGCGGCGCTCGTCGAGCTCCTCCGGCGTGCAGTAGCAGTGGTATGCCTGGCCCGTCTCGAGCAGCGTGCCGGCGACATCGGTGTAGATCTCGTGCCGCAGCGACTGCCGGTACGGCTCGTACGGCCCGCCCACGTCAGGACCCTCGTCCCAGCTGAGGCCGAGCCAGCGCATCGCCTCGAGCATCGCCTCGTAGGACTCCTCGCTGTCGCGGGCGGCGTCGGTGTCCTCGATGCGGAACACGAACGTGCCGCCGAAGTGGCGTGCGAACGCGGAGTTGTAGAGGGCGGTGCGGATGACGCCCACGTGCGGGTTGCCCGTCGGCGACGGGGAGTAGCGCACCCGGACGTCGCCAGGCGCGACGTCACCGAGCACGAAAGCGTCCGACGAGCCGGAGCCGTCAGTCACAACAGATCACCTTGAACCTCATGAGTCGTTCATCGGCAACGCGCCGCAACGCGCGCATGCCGCAGGGTACCCGGTCCTGGTCGTGATCACTCCGCCGCGACCACCGGGTTGGTCAGCGCACCGATGCCCTCTACGGTGACGGCGACGTGGTCGCCGGCCGCGATCGGGCCCACGCCGGCCGGGGTCCCGGTGAGGATGACGTCGCCCGGGAGCAACGTGAACGCCGCGCTGATGTACTCGACAAGGGTCGCGACGTCGAAGATCAGCTGTGACGTGCGTCCGGCCTGACGCTCGTCGCCGTTGACCCGGCAGCGCACCGCCAGGTCAGCGGGGTCGAGGTCGGTCTCGATCCACGGACCCAGCGGGCAGAACGTGTCGAAGCCCTTGGCCCGAGCCCACTGGTTGTCGCGCTTCTGCAGGTCGCGCGCGGTGACGTCGTTGGCACAGGTGTAGCCGAAGATCACGTCGCTGACCCGGTCGCGCGGCACGGTCTTCGCGATGCGGCCGATGACGACGGCGAGCTCGGCCTCGTGGTGCACGTCGCTGGACTGCTCGGGCAGCACGATCGGCTCGTCCGGCCCGATGACGGACGTGTTGGGCTTCAGGAACAGCAGCGGCTCCGGCGGCGGCTCGTTGCCGAGCTCGGCGGCGTGATCGGCGTAGTTGCGCCCCACCCCGATGATCTTGCTGCGCGGGATGACGGGCGCGAGCAGGCGCACGTCGGGCAGCGACAACCGCTCGCCGGTGAGCTGGATCGAACGATAGAGCGGGTCGCCCTCCAGGACGGCGAGGACGGTCTCGCCACTCTCGTCCTGCCCGACGGCGCCGAAGCGGGGATCGTCCCCCGTGGTGAACCTCGCGATACGCACGACCGTGAGCGTATCCCGACCGCGGCCGGCCCTCCGGAGCCACTAGCCATGAGTGCCGCGCACACCTAGGGTCATAGGCCATGACCGACGCCTCGACGCCGCGGCACACGGCCGGTGAGCCCGCCGCGCGACCGGTCGCCGATCCGGTCGCCGACGTCAGCGAGCTGATGGCGCGGTACGACGAGGAGCTGCCCGCCCGACGGCTGTCGGGCCGGGTCGCGCTCACGGTCGGCATCCTGTGCTTCGGCGTCGCGCTGTTCGTGCTGCGTCAGGTGTTCTCGCCGCTCAGCGAGGGCAACCAGTACTACCTGATGCTCTTCCTCGCGTTCGTGCTGCCGCTGGTGTTCCTCTGCTATCGGCCGGTCACCCGGCTTGTGCGGCCCGACGACGACGGTGCGCGGCCCGCCGCCGTCGACCCCCGTCTTAACGCCGAGGGCGACATCCGTCGCGCTGACAACCCCGGCCCGTTGGACTGGGCGCTGGCGGTCCTGGCCCTGGTCGCCTGCCTCTACCCGCTCCTCCCCGTGGCCCTCGGCGAGTCCGGGGGCGGCTTCGACGCGTTCCTCGACCGGCAGGGGTCGCTGACCGGGGTGGACGTGGTCATGGGCTCGATCGTGCTGGTCCTGGTCATCGAGGCGACCCGGCGGACCACCGGCTGGATCCTGCCCGGTGTCTGCGTCGCGTTCGTCCTCTACGCCTACTACGGCGGGTTCTTGCCGACCGACCTGCCGGGCAGCCATGCGGGCATCGACTTCGACCAGATCATCAACGCGCTCTACAACGACCCCACCGGCTTCTACGGCGTGCCGCTGGACGTGTGTGCCACGTACATCGTCTTGTTCACGATCTACGGCGCGGTGCTGGACCGCACCGGTGCCGGGCAGTTCTTCATCGACCTCAGCTTCTCGCTTTTCCGCCGCTCGCGCACCGCGCCGGGGCGGACGGTGGCGCTGTCCGGCTTCCTGCTCGGCACGGTGTCGGGGTCGGGGACGGCGACGGCGGTGGGCCTCGGCGCGGTGACGTGGCCGGTGTTGAAGCGGGCCGGGTATCCCCGCGAGAACGCCGGCGGCATGCTGGCCGCGTCGGGCATCGGCGCCATCCTGTCCCCGCCGACGCTCGGCGCGGCCGCCTTCATCATCGCCGAGTACCTGGGCACGTCGTACCTGAACGTGCTGGTCTGGGCGCTGGTGCCGACGTTGCTCTACTACCTCGGGATCTTCCTGGCCATCGAGATCGACGCCCGCAAGTCCGGGGTGCGCGCCGTCGACCTCGAGCGCAAGGACCCGTGGCGGCTGCTGGCCCGGTCCGGGTACCACTTCCTGTCGCTGGGCATCATCGTGGTGTTCCTGGCCGTCGGGATGACGCCGTTCCGCGCCGTCGTCTACGCCACCGTCGTCGCGCTCGGGTTCGGCGTGCTCGACGCGGTGATCAGCAGCCGCGGGCGCGATGTCGCCGGCGTCGCCGTGCACACCGCCCGCGTCGTCTACGACTCGTTGTCCGGCGGGGTCCGCTCGGTGCTCCCGGTGGCCGCGGTGTGCGCGGCCGCCGGCATCATCGTCTCGACCATCACCAAGACCGGGCTCGGCCAGGTGCTGTCGGACATGCTGGTCGACGCGGCGTCCGCGCTGACCGACAACGCTTCGGCCGTGCTGATCCTCAGCGCCGTCTTCGCCGCGATCGCGATCCTCATCCTGGGCCTGGCGGTCCCGGTCACCGCGTCGTTCATCATCAGCTGGGTGATCATCGGGCCGGCGCTGCTGGACCTCGGCGTGGCCGCGCCAGCCGTCGCGATGTTCATCTTCTACTACTCGGTGCTGTCGGAGGTGTCGCCGCCGACGGCGCTGGCGGCGGTCGCGTCGTCGGCCATCACCGGTGGCCGGGTCATCGCGACCATGTGGCAGGCGTGCAAGTACGCGCTGCCCGCGTTCCTGGTGCCCATGGCGTTCGTGCTGACCGACGAGGGCTCGGCGCTGTTGCTGGAACGCCCGGCCGGCGACGTCGTGTGGACGGTCGCGGTGTCGGCGGTCGCAGTCGCGGCGCTGGCCGCGACGGCCGGCGGCTGGCTGGTCCGCCGGGCCGGCCCACCGGAGCGCGCGCTGTGCGCCGTCGCCGCCGCCCTCCTGCTCTACCTGAACCCGGTGTCGATCACGCTGGGCGCCGGCGTGCTCGCCCTCGCCGTCGTCGTCCACCTGGCCCTCGCCCGGAGCCAGGCCGTACCGCCCCGCACCCGAGAGGAAACGCCGACATGAGAACAGCAGCATTCACCCGCCTGGCGGTGGCCCTCCTCGCGACCGGCTTGGCCGTGTCCGCCTGCGGTGGGCGGCAGACGACCGAACCCGCCGACGACGGCGACGGCGGCAACGCCGGCTCGTGCGAGGCCGGTTCGGGGCGCATGACCATCGCCACCGGCAACTCGACCGGCGTCTACTACGTGCTCGGCGGCGGCCTGGCGCAGCTGATCGGCGACGAGACCGACATCTCCGCGACCGCGGCTGAGACCGGCGCGTCGGTTCAGAACATCCAGCAGCTGGTCGCCGGCGACTACGACATCGCGTTCTCGCTGGCCGACACAGCCGCCGACGCCATCGAAGGCAACGCGGCGTTCGAGGAGCCGCAGCCGGTGAGCGCGCTGGGCCGGATCTACCCGAACTACACGCAGGTCGTGGTGCGCACCGACTCCGGCATCAGCTCCGTTGAGGACATGGCCGGCATGACCATCTCGACCGGGTCGCCGAACTCCGGCACCGAGGTGATCGCCAACCGGCTGCTGGAGGCGGCCGGCCTGGACCCGGCCAGCGACGTGCAGGCGCAGCGGCTGGACCTCACCAAGACCGTGGATGGCATGAAGGACGGCTCGATCGACGGGCTGGTGTGGTCCGGCGGCCTACCCACCGCGGCGATGACCGACCTGTTCACGTCCATGGGCGACGAGATCCAGTTCATCGACATCACGCCGCTGCTGCCGCAGCTGCAGGAGATCAACCCGGTCTACGCCGAGGGCGAGATCCCGGCCGAGACGTACGGGACGGACGCGGCCGTGCCGACCGTTGTCGTCCCCAACGTGCTGCTGGTCCGCGACGATCTCGACGACGGCACCGCGTGCGCGCTGACCACACTGGTCTACGAGAATGTGGACCGGCTGACCGACGTGCACGCCGCGGCGGCCGACATCGACCTGGAGCTGGCCGACCAGACCGACCCGATCCCGCTGCACCCCGGCGCCCAGCAGGCCATCGACGAACTGAGGTGACGATGCCAGAATTCTCCACCGTCCCCGGCGCGCCCGCGCCGGGCGGCGCCTACAGCCACGCGGCCGTGGCGAACGGCTTCCTGTACACCGCCGGGTTCGGCCCGCAGGACCCTGAGACGGGCCTCGTCGCCGACGACGTGGGCGAGCAGACCCGGCAGGTGCTGCGCAACCTCGGCACCATCCTGGCCGCGCACGACCTCGACTTCTCCGATGTCGTCAAGACCACGGCGCACCTGCAGCACATCGAGCGCGACTTCGCCGCCTACAACGCCGCGTACCTGGAGTTCTTCGACGAGCCGTACCCGGTTCGCACCACCGTCGGGTCGCAGCTGCTCGGCATCCTGGTCGAGATCGACGTCGTCGCCGCCCTGCGTACCTGACCGCCTGCCAGCCGTCCCCATGATCATCAACGGTTGGCGACTCTATGACGTCGCCGGCGGTTGATGATCATGGGGACGCTCCTTCTACGCTGGGAGGTGTGATCCTGGCCGAGGAGGAGTGGAAAGCGCGGGCTGCGGCGCACCAGGCCCGCGTGGACGCTCTGGTCGGCGCGCACCTGGAGCGGCGCCGCGCCGGTCGAGGGCACCCCGTCCACGACTTCCTCTTCACCTATTACAGCCACAAGCCGTCGCACCTGCGTCGTTGGCACCCGGGCGTCGGCGTGACCCTCCAGGGTGCGGCTCCGCACAAGGACTGGTCCGGCTACGTCGAGGGTCCCGACGGGGTCCGCGTCGGGCCGCGGTTGGTGCGGCGCCGCCGCGGCACCGTCGAGTGGGTCCGCGAGCTGCTCGCGGCGACGGCGGCCCGGCCGGCGCACACGGGCTGCTTCGGGCTGCATGAGTGGGCGATGGTCTACCGGACCCGCCCCGGCGACGTCCGGCACGAGGCCTATCAGCTGCGCCTGGGCCACGCCGGCACGGACGCCGTCGTCGAGGCGCACCAGCTCCGCTGCTCGCACTTCGACGCGTTTCGCTTCTTCACCGCCGATGCCCGCCCGCGCAACGCTCTGACGCCGACCCGCGAGCTGCAACCGGCGCTGGAGCAGCCAGGCTGCCTGCACGCCAACATGGATCTGTACAGGCACGCGTACAAGCTGACGCCACTGGTGCCGAGCGAGCTGGTGGCCGACGCGTTCGAGCTGGCCGCGCGCATCCGCGAGCTCGACATGCGCGCCTCGCCGTACGACCTGTCCGGCCTGGGCTACGAGCCGGTGCGCATCGAGACCACCGAGGGCAAGCGCCAGTACGTCGAGCGCCAGCGCGCCTTCGCCGCAGAGGCCGCGCGGCTGCGCGACCGCCTCCTCACGGTGATCGACGGAGAGCTGCTACACCCGTAGGGGACCCGACCCGGTGATGATCACGGGACGCGGGCGAGCCACTCATGGGTACCGAACTTCGACGCCACCAGGTCCTCGGCCAGCCGCAACGTCTTGTCGTCCAGGGTGTCGTCGACCAGGCCGTACCGGGACCGGAACGTCGCCACCATGCGGTCGATGACGTCGGCGCGGGGCAGGCCGGTCTGCGACCGCAGCGGGTCGACACGCTTGTTGGCGCTCTTCGTGCCCTTGTCCGAGAGCTTCTCGCGGCCGATGCGCAGCACCTCGAGCATCTTCGACGCGTCGATGTCGTAGGCCATGGTCACGTGGTGCAGCACGACGCCGCCGGCCAGCCGCTTCTGCGCCGCGCCGGCGATCTTGCCCGCCGGCGAGGTGATGTCGTTGATCGGCTGGTACGTGGCTCCGATGCCCAGCTCGCGCAGCGCCGCGACCACCCACTCGTCGAGGAACGCGTACGAGTCGACGAACGACAGCCCGCTCACCAGCGACTCCGGAACGTACAGCGAGTAGGTGATGGTGTTGCCGGGCTCGACGAACATGGCGCCGCCGCCGGAGATGCGCCGCACGACCGTGACGTCGTGCTTCGCCGCGCCCTCGAGGTCGACCTCGTTGCGCAGCGACTGGAAGCTGCCGATGATGACCGAGTTCGACGCCCACTCCCACACCCGCAGCGTGGGCGGCCGCTCCCCCGCGCCGACCTGCTCGGCCAGCACCTCGTCCAGTGCCATCTGCAGCACCGGTGCCTGCGGGCCCTCGTGCAGGAGGTGCCACTCGTGATCGGTCCACGACGTGGCCCCGGCCAGCGCCCGCCGGACGGCGACCGCGACCGCGTCGGCGGAGAAGCCGAGCATGACGACGCCGTCGCCGAGCACCGACTCGACCCGGGCGCTCAGCTGCGCCGCGGTGGCCTCCGCGGATGCGCCGGTGAGCGCGGCGTCGATCCGCTCCAACGCGTCGTCGGGCTCGAGGAAGAAGTCGCCGCTGACCCGGACGTCGCGCAGCACTCCGTCGACAACCTCGACGTCGACGACCACGAGCTTCCCGCCAGGCACCTTGTACTCACCATGCATGATCGGTCCAACCTCCGGCCGGGCCGCCCTGTTCCCCGCTACGCTCCGGGCATGCGAGCGTGGCGGTCGGACCCGGCGGCGGCCCGTTGGTGGCACGTCGTGACGGCGCTGATCCCGCTGGCCGCCGTCGTCGTGCAACTTGTCCTGGTCATCGACGGCACCAACGTCCTCGTGCACGACGGCGACGAGCCGCCGTCGACGTCGCTGCGGGTGGCGAACTTCTTCAGCTACTTCACGGTGCAGAGCAACCTGCTGGTCATCGCCGGAGCCGCCGTGCTCGCCCTGGATCCGCGGCACGACGGCGCGTTCTTCCGGGTGCTGCGCATCACCGGCCTGATCGCGATCGGCGTCACCGGCGTCGTCTACGTGACGCTGCTGCGGCCGATCGTCGACCTGGAGGGCATCGCGATGCTCACCAACATCGGCTTCCACTATCTGTCGCCGCTGCTGGCGGTCATCGGCTGGGCGCTGTTCGGGCCGTGGCCGCGCTTCGACCGGCGCGTCCTGCTGCTCAGCCTGACCTTGCCGGTGGTGTGGCTGGTGTACACGCTGGTCCGGGGCGAGGTCGTCGACTGGTATCCGTACCCGTTCATCGACGTCGGCGAGCTCGGCTACGGCCGGACGTTCCTCAACGCCGCCGGCATCACCGTCCTGCTGCTCGGCGTCGGCTGGCTGTTCCTGACCGGCGACCGTAGGCTCGGTGACCGTGCCGGAACCCAGCCAGTTGACGAGCTACCTGAACGCCGCTGACCCCGATCCGGACGCCCTCTACGACACATTCACCACCTGGGCGGGCGAGCGGGGCTTCGACCTCTACCCCGCCCAGCAGGAGGCGCTGATCGAGCTGGTCTCCGGCTCGCACGTCATCCTCAGCACCCCCACCGGCTCCGGCAAGAGCATGGTCGCCGTCGCCGCCCACTTCGCCGCGCTGGCCGACGGACGGCGCACGTTCTACACCGCGCCTCTCAAGGCGCTGGTGTCGGAGAAGTTCTTCGCACTCATCGACATCTTCGGGCCCGAGAACGTCGGCATGATGACCGGCGACTCCAGCGTCAACCCGAGTGCGCCGATCATCTGCTGCACCGCGGAGATCCTGGCCAACATCGCCCTGCGCGACGGCGCCGCTGCCGACGTCGGCCAGGTGGTCATGGACGAGTTCCACTTCTATGCCGACCCGCAGCGCGGCTGGGCCTGGCAGGTTCCGCTGCTGGAGCTGACGAACGCCCAGTTCCTGCTCATGTCGGCCACCCTCGGCGACGTCGCCTTCTTCGAGAAGGACCTGATGCGGCGGACGGGGCGCGAGGTCGCCGTCGTCATGTCCAGCCAGCGCCCCGTACCGCTGACCTACTCGTACTCGCGCGAGCCGACGCACGAGCTGCTGGCCGAGCTGCTGTCGACGCACCGCGCGCCGGTCTACGTGGTCCACTTCACCCAGGCCGCGGCGATCGAGCGGGCCCAGGCGCTGGTCAGCGTCAACGTCGCCAGCCGGGCCCAGCGTGATCGGATCGCCGACGAGATCGGCGGCTTCCGGTTCAGCTCCGGGTTCGGCAAGGTGCTGTCGCGGCTGGTGCGCCACGGCATCGGCGTCCACCACGCCGGCATGCTGCCGAAGTACCGCCGGCTGGTGGAGCGGCTCACCCAGGCCGGGCTGCTCAAGGTGGTGTGCGGCACCGACACCCTGGGCGTCGGCATCAACGTCCCCATCCGCACCGTCGTCTTCTCCGGCCTGACCAAGTACGACGGCGTCCGCATGCGACAGCTGTCGGCACGGGAATTCCACCAGATCGCCGGACGCGCCGGCCGGGCCGGGTACGACACGCTCGGCGAGGTCATCGTCCAGGCGCCGGAGCACGAGATCGAGAACGAGCGGGCGCTGGCCAAGGCCGGCGACGACCCGAAGAAGCGGCGGCGGGTCGTGCGCAAAAAGCCGCCGGAGGGCTTCGTCTCTTGGGGCGAGTCCACCATGCAGCGGCTCATCGCGGCCGATCCCGAGCCGCTGAGCTCCAGCTTCGAGGTCAGCCACGCGATGGTGCTCGGCGTCATCAGCCGCCCCGGCGACGCGTTCGCCGCCATGCGCAAGCTGCTCACCGACAGCCACGAGCCGTCGTCGCGCATTCGCGCGCACGTGAGCGGCGCCATCGCCATCTACCGGGCTCTGCTCGCCGCCGACGTCGTCGAACGGCTCGACCCGCCCGACGAGACCGGGCGGACGGTGCGTCTCACCGTCGACCTGCAGCCGGACTTCGCGCTCAACCAACCGCTGTCACCGTTCGCGCTGGCGGCGTTCGACCTGCTCGACCCCGAGTCGCCGACGCACGCGCCGGACGTCCTCTCCGTCGTCGAGGCCACGCTCGACGACCCGCGGCAGGTGCTGTCCGCGCAGCAGCACAAGGCCCGCGGCGAGGCCATCGCCGCGATGAAGGCCGACGGCATCGAGTACGACGAGCGCATGGAGCTGCTCGAGGACGTCACCCACCCCAAGCCGCTGGAGGAGTTGCTGGCCGCGGCGTACGAGATCTACCGCCAGAGCCACCCGTGGGTCGCCGACCACGAGCTGTCGCCCAAGTCCGTCGCCCGTGACCTGTACGAACGCGCCATGTCCTTCGGCGAGTACGTCGCGTTCTACAGCCTGGCGCGCTCCGAGGGCCTGGTGCTCCGCTACCTGGCCGACGCCTACCGCGCACTGCGCCAGACCGTTCCCGAGGAGACCCGCACCGACGACGTCGCCGACCTCATCGAGTGGCTCGGCGAGCTGGTCCGGCAGGTCGACTCCAGCCTGCTCGACGAGTGGGAGGCGCTGCGCAACCCGGTCGCCGTCGACGGCGTGGGTGCGGGCGCCGCTCCCGTGGAGAACACGCCGCGACCGATCACCGAGAACCGCCGGGCCTTCCTGGTGGGCATCCGCAACACGCTGTTCCGCCGGGTGGAGCTGGCCGCCCGGCGAGACTGGCCGGCGCTTGGTTCGCTCGACTCCGACAGCGGCTGGGACGCCAACGCCTGGGCCGACGCACTCGAGCCCTACTTCGACGAGCACGCCGACATCGGCATCGGCCCCGACGCCCGCAGCGGCGCACTGCTCATCGTCACCGAGCATCCGGACCGCTGGGCGGTCCGGCAGATCCTCGACGACCCCGCCGGCGACCACGACTGGGGCTTCACCGCCGCCGTCGACCTCGCCGAGTCCAACGCCGCCGGCCACCCGGTCGTCACCATCACCGACGTCGGCGCGCTCTGAGCCGCGCCCGGGCGATCAGCGAAGGGCCCGGATCCGCACGCCTCTGACCTTCTCGAAATCGCCGCGATTTCGGGTTGCGACGGTAAGCCCGTGCTCCAACGCCGTCGCCGCGATCAGCGCATCCGGTAGGCGGACACCGCACTCCCGCCGAATCCGTCCGGCTCGCTCCGCGACGTCTCGAGTGACGAGCACCTCGCGGAACGGCGAGAGCAACCGGGAGACGGCGTCTGTGGCCGAGGAGCCGGCGAACAGCTCCGCGCGAGTCACCACGGAGTAGTGCAGACGGTGCTTGCCCGGCGCCAGCGCCGCCGCGCCGCGCAGGTGATCGATGAAGATGTCGGTGTCGACTAGGACGTCAGCCACGGTCCCACTCGTCACGATCGGGATACGTGGCATCCGGATCAGCTCCGAACGTGGACGCCAGGACGGCCTCCGACACCACCAGCTCCCGATCGAGGTACGCGTCGAGCGCACGGCGAACCACCTCGGCGAGAGTCACGCCCTCGGCACGGACCACCTCGTCGATGCGCGTGCGCTGCTCCGCTGTGAGGTAGATCTGGGTCCTGGTGGCCGACATACAGCACAGCATACATCAAACCACCTCCCGCCCCACCCAGTGCCGCCCGACAAGGTCCAGGGCAGTCAGGCGTTGACATGTGACCATTTGGTCACCTATTGTTTCAGCCATGACCGACGACAGGGTGTTCAAGGCACTGGCCGACCCGACTCGCCGGTTCCTGCTCGATCTGCTGTTCGCGCGTGACGGCCGCACGCTCACCGAGCTGGAGTCCGAGCTGGAGATGACCCGCTACGGGGTGATGAAGCACCTCCGGGTGTTGGAGGACGCGAACCTCGTCGTCACCCGCCGGTCGGGCCGGGAGAAATTCCACTTCCTGAACCCGGTGCCGATCCAACAGATCCACGACCGGTGGATCGACAAGTACACCGAGCACCACACGTCAGCACTGATCGACCTCAAGGACGAACTGGAGAACGGATCATGACCACTCTCACCGAGACCACCACGCAGGTCTACCGCATCTACATCAAGGCCACCCCGGAGGCGATCTGGGACGCGATCACCAAGCCGGAGTGGACCAAGCGCTACGGCTACACCGGCCTCGCCGACTACGACCTGCGCCCGGGCGGCGCCTATCAGGTCCGCCCGACGCCGCAGTTCAAGGCCGAGGCCGAGGCGCAGGGCTATCCGTGCCCCGACGTCATCATCGACGGCGAGGTCATCGAGGCCGACCCACCGCACAAGCTGGTCACCACGTTCCGGATGCTCATGGACCCGGAGATGGCCGATGAGGGATTCACCCGCATCACGCACGAGATCAGGCGGGCACCGGACGGCGGGTCCTGCTCGCTGACGGTGACGCACGAGCTCGCCGGCGCGCCGAAGCTGGCCGCGATGACCCGCGGCGACCTGGAGGCCGAGGGCGCCGGCGGCGGGCACGCGTGGACGCTCAGCGACCTCAAGAGCTTGCTGGAGACCGGCAGCCCACTGGCCGGATGAGGCTCGCGGACCCGGTCATCCCGCCGGGACGGGCGCACCGCCCCGGCGGGATGATCCGGACGATCCGGCATGAGCCGAACGGCTGATCTTGCTCGACACGGCCGATTTCGATGCGACATGCCGGTCTGAAAGTGACAGAATTCACGGTGGCAACACCCCAACGACCCAAGTCACAAGAAGGGACCGAGCGTGATCCGGGGGATCCTCGACCACGGCAGCAACGGCTGGCGGGTCGAACTGTACGACACCGAACCTCTCCGCCGCACCATCATCGAGATCGACGCACTCCCCTCGTGGGCCGACGCTTCCGCCGTCATGACCAGTGCGTTCCGTCTCGTCAGCTGAGGTCGGGCCCGGCGCCGACACCGAGCTGCGACGCCACACCAGACAGGCACTTGTCACGGGTCCAGAGGGTTGCGTGTGCGGTCAGCCTCGCCGACGCCACCACGTGGGCATCGACGTAGCCGATGCCCCGCCCATGGAGCGACTCCCGGCCGACCAGCGTCAAGACCTCACCATCAGTGGCAACCGTCGCCCTGGGCAATCCGTGAAGCAACCGCAAGACCTCGTCGCGATGCCTGAGGTTGCCCAGGGCGAGCTCGCCGATGACGCACGGGTGGCACAAGACCCGGCCCGACACGAGTAGCTCGACGAGGGCGTCGTCGCGATCGCGAAGATGATCGATCCAGATCGACGTGTCGACCAGGATCACGGCGCGGACCCACGCCGCCGGGGAATGTCTTCGAGATCGGGCTCGGTGGAGCCGAGCCGCGCGAGTCGCCGAGCGCTCTCGCGCTCGATCAGAGCCGTCAGCCCTTCCCGGACGAGCGCCGTCTTCTCCGTCTTGCCGGTCAAACGCGCGGCTTCGGCGAGCAGTTCGTCGTCGATCGCGAGCGTGGTACGCACCTGACCCTCCCGAGTGGCATGAATTCTGTCATCTAATGATGACATATCTCGTGCCTCAGGTCAGTACGGGCGGCTCAGCTGATCGCAGCGGCCCCCTGACGCAGCAGTCCGTAGGTGACGGCGTCCACGAGCGCCTCCCACGACGCCTCGATGATGTTGGCGCCGACACCGACGGTCTCCCAGGACGTCTTCCCGTCCGTCATCTCCACGAGCACCCGCGTGACCGCGTCGGTGCCGTGTGCCGCGTCGAGGATCCGCACCCGGAAGTCGATGAGCTCCAGCTTGTCGATCTCCGGGTACAGCGCGCCGATCGCGGTGCGCAGTGCGTGGTCGAGAGCGTTGACCGGGCCGTTCCCCTCACCGGTCACGACGACGCGCTCGCCACCGGCCCGCAGCTTCACCGTCGCCTCGCTGAGGGCGTCGCCGCCGGGCCGCGACTCGGTGATGACCCGCCACGACTCCACGTCGAAGTAGCTCAGCCGCTGCCCTTCGGCCTCCGTGCGCAGCAGGAGCTCGAACGACGCGTCGGCCGCCTCGAAGGTGTAGCCGGCGGCCTCCAGGTCCTTCACCCGCTGGGTGACGCGGGTGACCAGCTCGCGGTCGCCGGAGACGTCGTAGCCCAGCTCGCGACTCTTCAGCTCGATGCTGGCGCGGCCGGCCATGTCCGACACCAGCAGCCGCATGTCGTTGCCGACGAGCTCGGGGTCGGTGTGCTGGTAGAGGTCGGGGTCGACCTTGATGGCGCTGGCGTGCAGCCCGGCCTTGTGCGCGAACGCGCTGGCCCCGACGTACGGCTGGCGCGAGTACGGCACGATGTTGGTCAGCTCGGAGACGGCGTGCGCGATGCGGGTGGCCTCCTGCAGGGCGCCGTCGGGCAGCACCCGCAGCGCCCGCTTGAGCTCGAGGTTGGCCACGATGGTGACGATGTCGGCGTTGCCGGTGCGCTCGCCGGTGCCGTTGACGGTGCCCTGGACGTGGGTGGCTCCGGCGTCCACCGCGGCGACGGTGTTCGCGACGGCGCAGCCGGTGTCGTTGTGGGCATGCATGCCCAGGCGGGCGCCGGTCTCGGCGGCCACCGCGGCGACGACGGCGCGGACGTCGTCGGGCAGCATGCCACCGTTGGTGTCGCACAGCACGGCCACGTCGGCGCCGGCCTCCGTCGCCGCCCGGACCACCCGCAGCGCGTACGCGGGGTCGGTGCGGTAGCCGTCGAAGAAGTGCTCGCAGTCGACGAAGACCCGCCGGCCGTGCTCGGTCAGGTACGCCACGGTGTCGGCGATCATCGCCAGGTTCTCGTCCAGGGTGGTGCGCAACGCCCGCTCGACGTGGCCCACGTGGCTCTTGGCCACCAGCGTGACCACCGGCGTCTCGGCGTCGAGCAGCGCCCGGACCTGGGGGTCGTCGGCGGCGCGAGCGCCGGCCTTGCGGGTGGCGCCGAACGCGGCCAGCGTGGCCGTCTTCAGGTTCAGCTCCGTGCGGGCACGGCGGAAGAACTCGGTGTCCTTGGGTACGGCCCCCGGCCAGCCGCCCTCGACGAACCCGACCCCGAGCTCGTCCAGATGGCCGGCGATGGCCAACTTGTCGTGCACCGACAGCGACAGGCCCTCCTGCTGGGCGCCGTCGCGCAGGGACGTGTCGTAGACGTGGAAGCTTTCGAGGTCGGTCACTGCTCGGTCCTCACGGGTCGGGGGAAACACGATGCTGGCTGACAAAACAAAAGACCCCTCGCGGATGCGAGAGGTCTGCGCGCCTGGCATTGGAGCTGGGTGCCGGCGCGCCTACGTAATAATCAGACAGAAGGACATCGCACAGCAGTATGGCACAGGTTCCCCCAGTCGTGGAGGCGGCATCGGTGAACATGGTGGTGCGGCCGATCACCTGGGGTGACCGTGACCTCGTCGTTCGCCTCCTGGGAAGCGCCTGGGGCACGACCCGGATGGCGGCGCACGGTGTCCTCTTCGACGCCGCCGAGCTGCCCGGTTTCCTCGCCATCGCCGACGGCGAGCCCGCCGGCGTGCTGACCTACCGGGCCGGCGACGGCGCCTGGGAGATCACGACCCTGAACTCCGTCCGCCCCGGGCTCGGCGCGGCGACGGCCCTCCTCGACGCCGTCGGCGAGGCGGCGACGGCGGCCGGCGCGCGCCGCCTCTGGCTGATCACCACCAACGACAACGTCCATGCGCTGCGTTTCTACCAGCGGCGCGGCTTCGACCTCGTCGCTCTGCACCACGACGCCGTCACGAGGTCGCGGCAGACGCTGAAGCCGTCCATACCGCTGGAGGCCGACGGCATCCCGATCCGGCACGAGCTGGAGCTCGAGCTGCCGTTGCGGTGAGCGTCAGGCGATGCGGTGCATCCAGCCGTGGGCGTCGTCGGCGCGGCCGTACTGGACGTCGAGCAGCGCGGCGCGGATCTCCTGCGTGACGGGGCCGGGCTCGGCGCCCATGGACACCTCGCCGCCCTCCCAGGCCAACCGGCCGATGGGGGTGACGACGGCGGCGGTCCCGCAGGCGAACACCTCAGTGATGTCGCCGGACGCAACGCCGTCGCGCCACTCGTCGATCGAGATGCGCCGTTCGTCGACCTTGTAGCCGCGGTCGGCGGCCAGCGTGATGATCGAGTCGCGGGTGATGCCCTCCAGGATGCTCCCGGTGAGCTCCGGCGTCACGATCGAGCCGTTGGCGTGCACGAAGTACAGGTTCATGCCGCCGAGCTCCTCGACCCACTTCCGCTCGACCGCGTCGAGGAAGCACACCTGGTCGCAGCCGTGCTCGATGGCCTCCTGCTGGGCGACGAGGCTGGCGGCGTAGTTGCCGGCGCACTTGACCGCGCCGGTGCCGCCGGGAGCGGCCCGGGTGTAATCCGACGACAGCCAGATGTCGACCGGCTGGACCCCCGAGGCGAAGTAGGCGCCGGCCGGTGAGGCGATGACGCAGAACGTGACCTGCTTGGCAGGTCGCACGCCGAGGAACACCTCGGAGGCGAACATGAACGGCCGCAGGTAGAGGCTGGTCTCGCCGCCGGACGGGACCCAGTCGGCGTCCGCGCGCACCAGCAGCTCGATGGCCTCGACGAACGACTCCACCGGCAGCTCGGGCAGCGCCATCCGGGCGGCGCTGCGCAGCATCCGCTCGCCGTTGGCCCGGGGCCGGAACACCCAGATCGAGCCGTCGTCGCGGCGGTAGGCCTTGAGGCCCTCGAAGATGGCCTGCGCGTAGTGGAGCACCGCGGTGGCCGGGTCGAGGGCCAGCGGCGCGTACGGGCGCAGTTCCGCGTCGTGCCAACCGTCCGGGGTCCAGGTGGCGGTGACCATGTGGTCGGTGAAGTTGGTGCCGAACCCCGGGTTGGCCAGGACCTGCGACCGGCGCTCGACCGGTACCGGGTTCGACGTGAGCGTCGTCGAGAACTCCAGGGCCGGTGCGGTCGCTGTCATGGCGGGTGCTTCCCTTCGCGAAACTACTTGGACGTCCAACCAACGCTACCGATCGTCGCTGTCCGCGTAAACGGTGCGTGGCCAACGACCCTCGGCGATCATCACCTCCCGCAGCACGTCCGGCCGATCGGTGATGATCCCGTCGACGCCCGCACTGATCAGCCGGTGCATCGAAGCTGGGTCGTCGACCGTCCATACGATGAGGCGCAGCCCCAGGTCATGGGCGCCTCCGACCAGACGGTCGATGAATACGGGAAGCCTACCCCAGCGCAACGGAACGTGCACGAAGCCGCCGTTGGCCACCCGGCGCGGAGCCGCGACCCGTCCGTGCGAGCAGGCCAGCCACGACACCAACGACCGCCAGCCCAGCGCGCAGGCCAGACCGGGCCCGAGCTCGGTGCGCAGCGCCGCCAGCCAGCCGTCCCACGCACCGGCCAGGCAGACCCGGTCCACCGCGCGCGTCCGGCGCAGCACCCGCGCCAGCGGCGCGAGCGCGGCCTCGTCCTTGACGTCGATGACGAACCGGGCGTCCGGGAACGTTGTCAGCACCTCGTCCAGACGCGCGACCGGCTGCGTGCCCAGCACCGTCAGTTCCCGCACGTCCGCCCACGTGCGGCGCCGCACCGGACCCCGTCCGCCGGTGACGCGGTCCAGCCGGGCGTCGTGGAAGGCGAGGCAGACGCCGTCGGCGGTGACGCGGACGTCGGTCTCCAGGTACCTCAGCCCCAGCGCGTAGGAGCGCTCGAAGGCCGCCAGGGTGTTCTCGGGTGCCAGCCCTGCCCCACCCCGGTGGGCGATGGCCAGCAATCGTGGTTCCGCTCCGTACCGCGACTCGGTCACGACTTCCACGGTGACAGGCCGCAAGGTGAAGATCGACAGCAAAATGCCTGTTCGGAGCAGGGTTCACGCAAGGTTCATCGGCGCAGCAACCCAGGGTGGCCGCACGGTCAGCCGCTGCCAGGATCCAGCTCGACGGTTGGTCAGGCGCCCGCGACCCGGGCGGCGAGTGCGTCGCCGATGTCGGCCGTGCGACGCTTGGCCGGCCCTCGCTCGGCGAGGTCTGCGGAGACGGCGTCGACGACGCGGCTCGCCTCGACCGTGAGCCCCAGGTGCTCGAGGAGCATCGCGACCGAGAGAACCGTGGCGGTCGGGTCGGCGATCCCCTGCCCGGCGATGTCGGGCGCCGAGCCGTGCACCGGCTCGAACATGGACGGCGCGGTGCGGTCGGGGTTGACGTTGCCGCTGGCGGCCAGGCCGATGCCGCCGGTGATGGCCGCGGCGAGGTCGGTGAGGATGTCGCCGAACAGGTTGTCGGTGACGATGACGTCGAACCGCGACGGGCCGGTGACGAAGAAGATGGTGGCCGCGTCGACGTGCAGATAGTCGACCGCGACGTCGGGGTACTCCGTGCCCACGCGCTCGACGGTGCGGCGCCACAGGTGGCCCGCGTGCACCAGGACGTTGTGCTTGTGCACGTAGGTCAGCTTCTTGCGGGGGCGGGCCTGGGCTCGGGCGAACGCGTCGCGGACCACCCGCTCGACGCCGAACGCGGTGTTGACGCTCACCTCGTTGGCGATCTCCTGCGCGGTGCCGACCCGCAGCGCGCCGCCGTTGCCGACGTACGGACCCTCGGTGCCCTCGCGGACGACGACGAAGTCGATGGTTCCGGGGTTCGCCAGCGGGGTCTCGACACCCGGGAACAGCCGCGACGGCCGCAGGTTGACGTAGTGGTCGAGCTCGAACCGGAGCTTGAGCAGGAGCCCGCGCTCCAGGACGCCGCTGGGCACGCCCGGGTCGCCGACCGCGCCGAGCAGGATGGCGTCGTGCCCCCGCAGCTCGTCGAGGACGGTGTCCGGCAGCGTCTCGCCGGTGGCGTGCCAGCGACGAGCACCGAGATCGTAGGTGGTGGTGCCGACCTTGACGTCGGCGCCCGCGAGCACGGCGTCGAGCACCTTCAGCCCTTCGGTGACGACCTCGTCGCCGATACCGTCACCGGGGATCACTGCCAAGTTGAGACTGCGCGACATGGGCCATTACCGTACGGCGGTTGTCCACATGATGGCACCTGCGTCCCGCAATCTGGACATAGGTGCCATCATCGGTGGTCAGCGACCTGCTGCGCCGCCGTTGTCGCGACGGTCGATGGCTTCCTGGATCGCGTTCTGGGCCTGTTCGTCCTGGTCCTGCTTTTCGTCAGTCATGATCATGTGCTCCGCACGAGAAACGGGGCGGCCAGCGGGGTACGCGAAACCTCCGCGACGAGGCGCCGGCCGTTATCGGACCCCGTCGCGGCAACCGAGAATGCGTACCGCCCACTGCATGATGCGTGCCACGTTACGCCCGCGACGTCAGCACCGTCTCGCGAACTGACTCCTTGTCTCGCCCTTCGAGACGCGCCCTCGAAATGATCACGTTCAGCACGAGATCTCGTGTCGCACCATGCTTGTAGGCCTGGTGATGCACGTGAAGTCCTCGTGATGGCCGGTCAGGGGACACCACGACCGAGGCGCGGTCAGTCGTCGAGGTCGACGCTGCGGCCCCACTCGGCGCCGATGGCGGAGACGATGTCGTCGAGGACCTGGCTGGGGATCGCCTGGTCGACGGTCATGGCGACCAGGGCGGGTCCGCCCTTGCTGTGCCGGCTGACCTGCATGCCGGCGATGTTGACGTCGGCCTCGCCGAGGACCCGTCCCACCGTGCCGACCACGCCCGGCCGGTCGGTGTAGCGCAGGAACGCCATGTGCTCGGCCGGGATGGCCTCGATGTCGTAGCCGAGCACCTCGACGATCTTCTCGACGTGCTTGGGACCGGACAGGGTGCCCGAGACCGAGACCGCGCGGCCGTCGGCGAGCACCCCGCGCAGGGTGACGAGGTTGCGGTAGTCGTCGGACTCCTCGTCGGTGACGAGGCGGACCTCGACCCCGCGGTCGGCGGCGATGAGCGGGGCGTTGACGTAGGAGACCGGGTCCTCGACGACGTCGGCGAAGACACCCTTGAGCGCGGCCAGCTCGAGGATCTTGACGTCGTTGGTGGTGATCTCACCGCGGACCTCGACGTCGAGCTGGGTGGCGACGCCGCCGGCCAGCGCGGTGAAGATGCGGCCGAGCTTCTCCGCCAGCGGGATGCCGGGCCGGACGTCCTCGGCGATGGCGCCGCCCTTGACGTTGACGGCGTCGGGCACCAGCTCACCGGCCAGCGCCAGCCGGACCGAACGCGCCACCGACACCCCGGCCTTCTCCTGGGCCTCGTCGGTGGACGCGCCGAGGTGTGGCGTGACGACGACGGACTCGAAGTCGAACAGCGGCGACTCGGTGGTGGGCTCGGAGGCGAACACGTCGATGCCGGCTCCGGCGACGCGGCCCTCCTTGAGGGCGAGGGCCAGCGCGTGCTCGTCGACGATGCCGCCGCGCGCGGCGTTGATGACGCGCACGGTCGGCTTGACCTTGCGCAGTGCCTGCTCGCCGATGAGGCCGACGGTCTCGGGCGTCTTCGGCAGGTGGACGGTGATGAAGTCGCTCTCGGCGAGCAGTTCGTCAAGGGACACACTGCGCACGCCCATCTGGGCGGCGCGGGCGGCCGGCACGAAGGGGTCGTAGGCGATGACGTTCATGCCGAACGACGACAGTCGCTGCGCGACGAGGACGCCGATGCGGCCCAGGCCGACGATGCCCACCGTCTTCTCGTACAGCTCGACCCCGGAGTACTTGCTGCGCTTCCACTCCCCGCCCTTGAGCGCGCCGTTGGCCGGCGCGATGTTGCGGGCGGTGGCCAGCAGCAGGCCGATCGCGAGCTCGGCGGCGCTGACGATGTTGGACGTCGGGGCGTTGACCACCATGACACCGGCCTGGGTAGCGGCCTTGACGTCGACGTTGTCCAGGCCCACGCCCGCCCGGGCGATGACCTTGAGCTTCGTGGCCGCGGCGACGGCCTCGGCGTCGACCTTCGTTGCGCTGCGGACGAGGATCGCGTCGACGTCGGCGATGGCCGGCAGCAGCGCCTCGCGGTCGGCGCCGTCGACGTGCCGGATCTCGAAGTCCGGGCCGAGGGCGTCGACGGTGGCTGGCGAGAGCTGTTCGGCGATGAGTACGACGGGCTTGGTCACGGTGGGATTCATCCTCCGGGTGTCGGGCTGGCTAGTGTGACGAGCGCGACACTGGGCCCGGGCTGCGACCGAGTGTAACGCCACGTAAACCTGAAACGCACCCGACGCTCTATATGGTGGTCTGTTCTGGTTCGCGCCGCCGTCAAGGTTTCGGCCAGGTTTCGCCACGCCATGCCGCGTCCCAGAACATCCACTCGAACCGGGTCGCTTGGGCGTAGGCCGCGTGCATCGCCTCGACCGTGCCCGGGTGCCGCTCCGCCTGGTCGTCGACGAAGCTCTCGGCGGTGCGGGTGTCCTCGGCGAACACCGGGTCGCCGTAGGTGCGCAACCAGGCCGCGTACGGGTGCTGGTCGCCGTCGGCGCCGTCGAGGACGGTGACCAGCTCGCGGCCCACCTCGGTGTAGACGCGGAAGCACGGCAGCAGCCCGGCCAGCGCCACCCCGGCAGGGGCCTGCGCGGCGTCGGACTGCAGGGTGTTGACGTAGGCCAGGCAGGTCGGCGTCGGTTCGGCGTCGACCGCGTCGATGTCCATGCCCTCGTCGGCGAGCAGCGCCGCGTGCAGCAGCCGCTCCGCGTCGACGGCGCCGGCGGCGAACCGGGCCAGCCTGGCGGCCTGGACGGGCTCGGGCCAGCGCGCCGCCGTCGTCGCCAGCGCCCTGGCGAACCGGGACAGGTAGTGCGCGTCGTCGACGATGTAGCGCAGGAAGACCGCGCGGTCCAGGCTCCCGTCGGCGAGGCCGGTGAGAAACGGGTGCCGCCGGATCGCGTCGTACCAGGGGCGAGCGGCGCTCCAGGCGTCGGCGGAGAAGCTCACGCGTCCACCTCCGTCGTCGCCGGGGCCCACCAGGCGTGGAAGTGGTGCACCGGTCCGTGCCCGCCACCGACCCGCAGCTGGTCGGCGGCCCGCAGGGCCGCTGTGAGGTAGGCCTTCGCGTCGCTGACGGACTCGCGCAGCGTCCGGCCGTGCGCGAGGCCGACCGCGATCGCCGACGAGAACGTGCAGCCGGTGCCGTGCGTGTTCGCCGTCCTGACCCGCGGGACACGCAGCTCGAGCGTGCCGTCGTCGTCGACCAGGACGTCGACGGCGTCGGGCTCGTCGCCGTGCCCGCCCTTGACGACGGTGGCCGGCCCCTTCGCGTGCAGCTCGGCCGCGGCGTCGGCCGCCTCGGCCGCGGTGACCGACGGCCGGCCGAGCAGCGTCGCGGCCTCGGGCAGGTTGGGCGTGACGACGGTGGCCAGCGGCAGCAGCCGGTCGCGGATCGCCTCGACGGTGGCGTCGTCGACCAGCCGGTCCCCCGAGGTCGCCACCATGACCGGGTCGACGACGACGTTGGGCACGGCGTAGCGGACGACGGCGTCCGCCACGGCCTCGACGACGTCCGGGCCGCCGAGCATGCCGGTCTTGATCGCGCGGACGTCGAGGTCGTCGAGCAGCGCGGTCAACTGGTCCGCGACGAACCCGCCGGGGACCGGGAGCACCCCGGTGACCCCGTGCGTGTTCTGCGCGGTCAGCGCCGTGAGGACGGCTCCGCCGTAGGCGCCGAGGGCGGAGAACGTCTTGAGGTCGGCCTGGATGCCGGCGCCTCCGGACGGGTCGGACCCCGCCACCGTGATGACCGTCGGTGTAGCCATATGTCGCCGTCAGCTCCTCCCGCCGGGGAGGGAGCACCGAGACCGGCGGCGGCCGCCGGCACCGTCGGGCTCCCTGCGCCGGCATGACCCGGATCAGGTTCGGCGGGTGTGATCTCAGCCCTCGCGGGCACCCCGGCCGATCGGTACGACTCCGATCCTAGACTGCCCCGGATGGAACTGGACGAGGAGTACACCTGGCGCGGCCGGCGGGTGCGGCTCGCCCGCCGCGGCAGCGGTCCGCCGGTGGTTTTCTGCCACGGCACACCGTGGTCGTCGGCGCTGTGGGCGCCCTTCGCCGACGCGCTGAGCGCGCGCCACACCGTCCACCTGTGGGACATGCCCGGCTATGGTCGCTCCTCGAAGGACGCCGATCACGACGTGTCCCTGGCGGCACAGGGCGAGCTGCTCGCGGACCTGCTGGCGCACTGGGGCCTCGCCGGGGGTGACGGCGACAGGCCGGCGCCGCATGTCGTCGCGCACGACATCGGCGGCGCCGTCGCCCTGCGCGCGCACCTGTTGCACAGTGCGTCGTACGCGTCGCTGGCGCTGGTCAACGTGGTGGCGCTGGCGCCATGGGGGTCGGACTTCTACCGGCTGGTCCGCGACCACGCGGAGGTCTTCGCGGCAGTGCCACCGCCCATGCACGACGGGCTGCTGCGCGCGTACATCTCCGGGGCCGCGCACCGCCGGCTGGGCGACGACGCGACGGAGATGCTGGCCGGGCCGTGGCTGGACCCCGTCGGGCAGGCCGCGTTCTACCGTCAGATCGCCCAGGCCGACCAGGCGCACACCGACGCCGTCGAGCCGTTGTATCCGACGCTGGACCTGCCGGTCCTGGTCGTCTGGGGCATTGAGGACGCCTGGATCCCCGTCGACCGGGCGCACCGGCTGGCGGCGACGATCCCCGGTGCGCGGCTGGAGCTCATCGAGGACGCCGGACACCTGGTCCACCTCGACGCCCCGGTGGCGCTGGCCGGGGTGCTGCACCGCTGGCTGTCCCCATGACGATCACGGGGATGTCGGCGCGAGGTGCTGGTCGAAGAAGGCCGTCGTGAGCTCGATCGAGGCCTGCCACCGCGCCTCGAACGCGTGCGGCTCGCCGTCGTAGACCTGCAGCGTCACGTCCTTGCCGGCGGCACGCAGCGCGGCGTCGGTGTCGTAGGCCCACTGGATCGGGCAGGTGACGTCGGCGGTGCCGTGGTGGATGAGGACCGGCTCGGTGACCCGGTCGACGTAGGTGACCGGTGAGACGCCGCGCCAGAACGCCGCGTTGGTCTCCGGCGCGCCGTACGCCTCGACGATCTCGGCGGTCAGCTCCTCCGCGCCGGGCTGGCCCCGGGTCCAGCGGTCGAAGTTCTGCACCGTGTTGGAGCTGACGGACGCGTAGATGACCGCGGCGTCGACCAGCCCTGGCCGCACGACCAGCGTGTTCAGCGCGACGCCGCCGCCCATGGACCGCCCGAGCAGCCCGACCCGCTCACCGTCGAGGTACGGCAGGCCCGCGCTCCTGACCGCGAGCACCGCGTTGACGACGTCCTCGGTGTAGCCCAGCCGCAGCCGCACCTCGTTGGTCGGGTCGTCGTCGGAACCGGCATGGTTGCGGTAGTCGGTGTGCAGCACCGCGTAACCTTGCCGGGCCAGATAGTCCTGCTCGCGCCGCAGGCCGCGCCCGGTCGTGTACACCTCGGGGTCGATGTACCCGTGCGCCAGGATCAACACGGGGAACGGCCCGTCGCCCGCCGGCAGGTTGAGGATGCCGGAGATGGTCAGCCCGCCGCCGCGGTATGTGACCGCGTGGCGCGTGTAGGCGTCGGCGGTCTCCAGCACCTCCCCCACCCGCAGGTCGCCGCCGTCGTAGTCCTGCTGCATGAGCGCCGGCAGCGACACCGGATGCGGCGGTGGGGGGGTCGGGGACGGCGTCGGGGTCGGCGCGGCCGGTTGAGTGGTCGACGGAGCGGTCGACGACGGCGCCGGCGCGCTGCTCGCCGGCGGCGACCGGTCCGCCACGGGCTCCTCCGCGGAGCATCCGGCCGCGGCCAGCAGCGCCGCGACCGCCGTCACCCATAGCCTCGCCACAGCCCTATTGTCCGCCGCGACTCCCCCGAACACCCGTTGATCATGGAGTGGGTCAGCTTCCGAGCCGCCCCGCGCGGGACCTGATCCACTCCATGATCAACGGGAGGAGGCCGGCGGGAGGAGGCCGGCGAGAGGGGGCCTCTAGGGTGAAGGGCTATGGCGAAGACGTACCGCACGACGGCGCTGCGGAAGGCGGGCAACGCGGCCATCTCGGTGGCGCTGCGGGCCGGGGTCGCCCCGTCGGCGTACTCGCTGCTGACCGTGGCGGGGCGGCGGACGGGCCGGCCGCGCACGACGCCGGTCCGGGTCATGCGCTCCGGGGAGCGGCGCTGGCTGGTGGCGCCGTACGGCGTCGTCGACTGGGTGCGCAACGTGCGCGCGGCCGGCCAAGTGACTCTGACGCGGGGGCGGCACAGCGACGCCTACGCCGCCGTGGAGTGCGACGCGGAGCAGAGCGGCCCGGTTCTCAAGGACTACGCCCGCCTCGAGCCGGTGACCAGGCCGTACTTCGACGCCAAGCCCGCCGATCCGCCGGAGCGCTTCGCCGCGGAGGCCGACCGGCACCCGGTCTTCCGGCTCGAACCGCTCGACCCCGACGCCGACGGCGAGCGCTAGGCGGCCCGCCGCAGGTCGGCCACGACCTCGGACCGGACGGCGCCGGGCTCGACCCCCAGCCGCTCGAGCACGCCGCGCATGAGTTGGTCGTCGCCGCGCAGGAGCCCCAGCACCAGGTGCTCGGTGCCGATGTGCTTGTCCTTCAGCGCCAACGCCTCGCGCAGCGACAGCTCCAAGGCCTTCTTCGCCCGCGGCACGAACGGCAGGTGCCCGGGCCCGCGGTCCGACGACGACAGCCGACGCCGGAACAGCCCGAACCGCCGGCCGCGGTCCACGTCGAGCGGTGTGTCCAACGCGCCTTCGCCGAACGCGGCCTCGGCCCGGCGCCGCACCTCGTCGAGGTCGATACCGAGCGAGCGCAGCGCCTCGGTGTCGTCCTCGCCGAGCGGGCCGCCGTCGTCGCCGGCGACGACGGCGGTCACCGCGGAGCGGGCGGCAGACGCCGTCACCCCGAGCCGGGTCAGTGTGGCCACGCCCGGCGCGTCGGGTCGGCGCAGCAGCGCGAGCAGGAGGTGCTCGGTGCCGATCCACCGGTGCCGCAGCTCGCGTGCCTCTCGCTGCGCCTGGACGACGGTGTCGCGGGCCTCCGTGGTGAATCGCTCGAACATCGAGCTACCTCCTCGCGTACTTCTTGTGCACGGCCTGCCGGCTGACGCCGAGGGCGGCCCCGATCTCTTCCCAGGACCAGCCCTGGGAGCGGGCGCTGCTGACCTGGAGCGCCTCCAGCCGGTCAACCAGGCGGCGCAGGGCCGCCACCGCCCGCAAGCCCACCCTGGGGTCGCCGTCGACGGCGGCCGTCGCGGCGTCCAGGGCTTCTCGTGCGTCCGATCCGGTCATGCTGTCAACTTAAGGTGACACGCACGCGCTTGTCAACTCACGTTGACGCTGCGCCGCCGGACAGCAACTTCCGCACCGTCGTCGCGGCCCGGGAGTCCCGGGTCTGCTGGCGCCTGGCCTCGGCAACCCACTCGGCGTACTCCTTGCGGTGCGTGTAGGACAGCGCCTCGAACGCCCGCGCGGCAACGGGAGACTCGCCGAGCGCCGCGGCCAGCTCGGCCGGCACCCGCACCACGCGCGGCGCGTCGTCGGGCTCGATGCGCACGTGCACGGTGTCGCCGGCCTCGACACCCAGCTCGGCGCGCCGGGCCTTGCGCAACCCCACCCAGCCGGCACCGCCGTAGACGGCCACCGTCGTGCGGAACGGCGGCCGGCCGTCGACGCTGACCAGCACCGGCGCCCGGGCCTTCCCGAACGTCTCCTTGGGGTCGAACGGCAGCTGGAAACCGCAGCCGGGGCCGTCCTCCTGGCCCACCAGGACCGCATCGAACTCCGAGGTCATGGGGTCATTGTCCGCCCATCTAGGGTGGTGGCCATGACCACAGACGTGTTTCCCGATGTCTCGACGCCGTACGGCCGGCGCGTGCACGACCGGCTGCGCGACGAACGGGTGATCTGGCTGATCACGGCGGCGCCCAGCGGCACCCCGCAGCCCAACCCGGTCTGGTTCGTCCGGGTCGGCGACGACATCGTCATCTACAACGACAACCAGTCCGACCGGCTGGCCTGGCTGCGCGACCGGCCGCGGGTGGCGCTGCACCTCAACGCCAACGACCGCGGCGGCGACGTCGTCGTGCTGACCGGCCGCGCCGAGATCTTCGACGACGGCCCGCTGCCCCAGGACCAGCCGGAGTACCTGGACAAGTACCGCGACGACATGGAGCGGGTCTCCGGCAGTCTCGAGGCGTTCGGCGAGCGGTACTCCGTGGGCATGCGGGTCCGCGTGACCAAGGTGCGTGGCTTCTGAGCGACGGCGGCGTCCACGCCAGGCCCGACGAAGGCGCATGAAACCAGTGGATTCCGGGCACGTATGGGAGCAGACTGGTGAGCACACCACTCGCCGAACCACTTCCGGGGTGCATCCATGTCCGGCTTCCACACCGACGCACCGGGACTGCTGCCGGTGCTCTCCAAGGGGAAACACCGCAACGCGCGCAAGGGCGCCTGCTTCATGGAGTTCGCGTCGTACCTGGCCGGTGAGCGCTGGAGCGACCACCCGTCGTGTACGCACCCGCTGCTCGCCGCGGTGGCCCGTCTGGTCAACGACGCCGTCTCCGACGACTATCGGCCCCAGCTGGCACCGCTGGTGCCGCGGGTCATCGGCGTCGACGCGAACGACGCGCGCATGGACGTCGCCATCGCGCTGCGGGTCGCCGCGACGGCCCTGCCCGTGGCGTCGGCCGAGCGCCAGCGGGTTCTCGCGGTCGCGCTGCTGTCCGCCGAGCGCATCCTCGACGGGCTCGACGACCGACCGGCCGGCGCCCTCACCGAGGGCAGCCGCGTGGCGCTGGAGCACGTGCCGGTGGCCGCCGCCTGGGCGCGCGAGTTCGCCGAGGGCGAGCAGACCACACTCAAGGGGTTCCGCCGGTACGCGGCGCCGACCGCCGTACGGTGCGCGGTCGAGGGCATCGCGAACGCCTGCGTCCCCGACCCCGACCGCCGGCTGCACGAACTGCTCGAGCTGACCATCGACGACTGCGCTCGACTGGTAAGCCCGGCACGGCGCTCGACCGACCCGGACCGCTGGGCGGCCGCCTGCCGCCTCACCGGCACCGCCTGACCCGAGGCGTACCTCGACGAGCACGCTACCGGTGACTCCGTGTACTACAGCGGCAGCGCCGACGTGGCGTCCGACGTCTTCGTGGCCTGGTTCGACGACCGGGCCGCCGACGCGTTCGCCTCGAACCCGGCGTTCGCAGGCATCCCGGCCGTGGCGGCCGGCCGATTCGTCCCCCAGCTCGCCGAGGCAGCCGCCGGCTAGCTGGGCAGGTCGATGCCGTGCAGCCCGCCGTCCTGGTCGCCGACGACGAGGACACCGTCGACGACGACCGGCGTGCTGAAGGTGTTGGCCGGACCGACCTGGAGCCGGTGCGCGACCGCGCCGGTCGGGACGTCGACGCCGGCGAGCAGGCCGGTCGTGGCGACCACCCAGGCGGTGTCGCCGTCGAACACAGGCCCGGCGTTGAGGGTCCGCGCACCCAGCTCGGTGAACCAGCGCCGCGTCCCGGTGGCCGGGTCGACCAACTGGAACCGGCCCCACTCGTCGACCAGCAGCAGCCCGTGCGGGGTCAACCCGGACGGCGGGTACATGCAACCGCCGGCCAGCTGCCAGCGCACCGCACCGGTGACGGCGTCGACGGCGAACGTCATGGACACCGTCGCGAACAGCACCAGGCCGCCGGGCAGCAGCTCGACGGTGTCGTCCCAGGCGCCGTAGATGAGCCGGCCGTACGTGGTGGGCCGGGTGTTCGTCTGGAACGACCACAGGCGCTCCCCGGTCGCGGCGTCGAACGCGTAGCCGTTGCCATCGCCGCTGCCGGCGTAGACCCGCTCGCCGTCGCAGGCGGCCCGGCCGGCGAAGAAGCCGCCGAGGTCGGCGGTCCACAGTGGTGCGCCGTCCGCGGCGGCCACGGCGTGCAGCGTCGTCCCGGCGGAGAAGACCACCGCCTCGGTGCCGCCGATGGCCGTCACCAGCGGCGTGCACAGCACCGGCGCACCGGCATCGACGATCCAGCGGTCGGCGCCGGATTCCGCGGCCAGCGAGTGGACGTGGTGATCGGCGGACGGTACGACGACGGCGTCCGCCGCCACGCCCGCCGCGCGGTGCACCGGGCCGAGCGAGCGCCGCCAGTGGTCCCGGCCGTCGCGCCGCGGGTCGACCACCGCCACCTCGCCACCGGTGGAGCCGGCCACGACCAGCCCGCCGGTCACCGCGAGCGCACCCTGCACGCTGCCGGCCAGCGAGCGCGACCAGCGCCGGCCCGGCGTGTCCGCGACCGCGGGCAGCTCGAACGCCGCCGTCGACTCGTGTGTCGCGCCGTCGCCGCCGACCACCCGCACCTGCAGCCGGTGCCGGCCGGGCGGCAGCGCCGCGCCGTCGACGGACCCCGACCACCAGCGGCCCCGTCCCGGGCGGGCCAAATCGATCCAGGCGCCGGCGTTGCGCCCGCCGAACACGTGCTGCGGGTACACCTGGGCGCGGACCGCGGCCGGGCCGCCGTCGCGCGGCACCTCGACCCGCACGTCGAGGCCGCCACCAGAGCCGAGGTCGATCACGATCTTGCCCGGCCGCAGCAGCCGGCCCTCGCCGTCGCCGGAGAGCGGGACGGTGGTCAACTCGCGCCGCGTCTCCACGCCGTCGACGGCCACCGTCACCGACCACACCAGCAGCACCGGGTGGCCCGCGTCCTCGTGCCTCTCCACCCACTGGTAGACGGCCGCGTTGCGGGTCGCCGCACCGGTGACCTGGGTGAACCCGTTGAAGCGGTGGACACCCTCGCTGTGGATGTGGCCGGCGAAGACCCCGCGCACCGGTGACCCGGCGACCGTCTCGAAGAACGCGTCCTGGTCGTTGACGTAGTAGTGGTCCGCGCCGTACGGGAAGTGCTGGAACAGCAGCACCGGCGCGTCCTGGTCGATCTCGCCGGCCAGCCAGGCCAGCCGGTCCGGCCCGAAGTGACCGGGCTCCTGGAGCAGCTGGGTCGGGTCCAGCCCGAGGATCCGCACCCCGCCGACGTCGACGGCGTACGGTGCCGGCCCGAACGTGTCGCGGTACAGCTGACCGGCGTTGACGTCCCACCGCATCTCGTGGTTGCCAGGGACGTGGCGCATCCGCGACCACAGCGCGTCCGGGATGGTCGACAGGTAGGCGTCGAACTCCGGCGCGCCGCCGTATTCGGTGATGTCGCCGCAGTTGACGACGACGTCGGGCCCGGCGGCCGCGATCGAGGCGAACACCCGCGGCAGGAGCTGCAGCCGGGCCGGCTCCTCCGGGCTGGCGTGGGTGTCGGTGAGCACGGCCAGCTTGAGCGTCGTCGCGGTCACCGTCGGGGTCTCCGTCCCCGTTTCCGTCGCTGGTGCTCCCGCCGCACCGGCCGCGGCGCCGAACCCCGTCGTCGTCGCCAGTCCGCCAGCCACTCCGGCACCGGCCAGGGTGAGGAACCGCCGGCGGTCGATCGGCCTGCTCGGTGTCGTGGACATGTGGGAGCCCTTTCGCCGGCGGTCAGGTCCGGTCACCCTATGGGTCACAGGAGAGCGGACGGCACAGCTCGGATGAACACCCACGAACCGGCCGGTGAAGGTCGTCGTCGGGCCGGATGCGCTAGGCTCGCGGGGCGCGGCCGGAGCCGCGCCCGGGTCCGCGGGCAGGGTTCAACCCACTTCGTGACCTCAGGCCACCGTTCGAGCCTTTGTGCGGCCGATCCTGCGGACCGTCGGCGTCTCACGCACGGAGGTCTCGATGTCCGAGCTGCCAGAACGCCCTCACCTCGACCACCTGAAGAAGCAGGCCAAGCGGCTGCTGCGTGCCTACCGGGCCGGCGATCACGACGCGATGGAGCGGCTGCGGGCGGGCCTGCCGGCCGCAGCCGGCCTCGACGACACCGCCCTGTCCCGCCTCGGGCTGCGGCTACGCGACGCCCAGTCCTGCGTGGCCCGCGAGCACGGGTTCGCGTCGTGGGCCCGGCTGCGCGCCCACGTCGAGTCGCTGTCGACCGCCGGCGCCGAGCCGGACGCCGTCGTCCGTTCCTGGCTGCGGCTGGTCTACGCGGGCGGCACCGCCGGCGGCACCCATGTCGCGCGCCCCGCGGCCGCCGCGCGCTGGCTGGCCGAGCGGCCGGACCTGGCCGCCGCGGTCGGCGCTGATCCGTCCCTCGCCTGCGCGGTGGGCGACGTGGGAACGGTGCGTGCGGCGCTCGCCTCGGACCCCGGCTGGGTCCACCGTCCCGGCGGCCAGTTCGGCCTGCCGCCGCTGGTCGCCGTCACGCACTCGTCGCTGGTCCGGCTCCCAGAGCGGGCCGACGGCATCCGGGCGTGCGCCCGCCTGCTGCTGGAGCACGGCGCCGACCCGGACCAGTCGTTCGAGACGGCCGACGGGCACCGGCTGTCGGCGCTGTACGGCGCGGCCGGCCTGAACCACGACGTCGAGCTGACCCGGACGCTGCTCGACGGCGGCGCCGACCCCGACGACGACGAGTCGCTCTACCACTCCCTCGACGATTCGGCCTGCACCCGCCTGCTGCTCGACGCCGGCGCCAGGATCACCGGCACGAACGCGATGTACCGGGTCTTCGACTTCGACGACGTCGGCACGCTGCGGCTGCTGCTCGACGCCGGCGCGGACCCGAACGAACCGTCGCCCACCTGGGGCTCGCCGCTGCTGTTGGCGATCCGGCGCCGCCGCTCGGCCACGCACGTCCGGATGCTCCTCGACGCCGGCGCCGACCCGCACGCCGTGACACCGGACGGCGTCGGCGCCTACCGGCTGGCGCTGCGGTTCGGGCTGGCGGAGGTCGCGGAGCTGCTGCACGCGGCCGGGGCCGTCGAGGCGGTCGACATTCCCGAGATGCTGGTCGCGGCGTGCGCGAGTGGCGATGCCGAGGCCGTCGGCCGCCTGCTCGCCGGCCACCCGCACGTCGTCGGCGCTCTCTCGGCCAGCCAGCTGCGGCTGCTGCCCGACCTGGCCGCGGCCGGCGGCGCGGGCGCCGGCGAGGCGGTCCGGCTCATGGTCGACGCGGGCTGGCCGATCGACACACGCGGCGGCGACTGGGACGCCTCCGCGCTCAACCACGCGGTGTTCCGCGGCGACGCCGAGCTGACGCGGTTCCTGCTCTCGCGCGGAGCCAGCGTGACCGCCCGCCACGGCTACGGTGACACCGTCGCCGGGACGCTGTCCTGGGCTTCGATGAATGGCGACGGCGGCGGCGACTGGGCCGGCTGCGCCCGGGCGCTGCTGGACCACGGCCTCGTCGTCGCGGAGGGCTACGAGTTCGCCGACGATGTCGCCGCGGTCCTCACCCCGGAGGGTTCCCCGAACCGCTGACCCGGCCCCCACCCGGACAGCCGCCCTCTTTCCACCTCGACATGATCACGTTCAGCAGGATCACCCGAGCCTCACCATGATCGCGAGCATGGTGTGACACGAGATCTCGTGCTGAACGTGATCATTCGGAGTCCACGGCGGGCAGCGCGAATTGGCTGTTGTACAGCTCGAAGTAGGCGCCGCGGCGCTCCAGGAGCTCGACGTGCGAGCCCTGCTCGACGATGGCGCCGTTCTGCATCACCAGGATGAGGTCGGCGTCGCGGATGGTGGAGAGCCGGTGGGCGATGACGAAGCTGGTGCGGTCGCTGCGCAGGGCCGCCATCGCCTGCTGCACCAGTACCTCCGTCCGGGTGTCGACCGACGACGTCGCCTCGTCGAGGATGAGAATGGACGGGTCGGCGAGGAACGCCCGGGCGATGGTGAGCAGCTGCTTCTCACCGGCGCTGATGTTGTCGCCCTCCTCGTCGATCACGGTGTCATAGCCGTCGGGCAGCGAGTGCACGAACCGGTCGACGTAGGTGGCCTCGGCGGCGGCGCGGATGCGCTCCTCGCTAGCTCCTGGGTCGCCGTAGGCGATGTTGTCCCGGATCGTGCCGCCGAACAGCCAGGTGTCCTGCAGCACCATGCCGATGCTGGAGCGCAGGTCGTCGCGGCGCAAATCGGCGATGTCGACGCCGTCGATGGTGATGCGGCCGGCGTCGAGCTCGTAGAACCGCATGATGAGGTTCACCAGCGTGGTCTTGCCGGCGCCGGTGGGGCCGACGATCGCCACGGTGCGGCCCGGCTCGGCCACCAGCGACAGGTCTTCGATGAGCGGCAAGTCCTGGTCGTAGCTGAACGAGACGTGCTCGAAGGCCACCCGGCCGCGCGGCTGCGGCCCGAGCGCCGGCGGCGTCGACGCCTCGGGCACCTGCTCGGGCTCGTCGAGCAGCTGGAACACCCGCTCGGCCGAGGCGACACCGGACTGCAGGAGGTTGGCCATCGACGCCAGCTGCGTCAGCGGCTGGGTGAACTGCCGGGTGTACTGCACGAACGCCTGCACCTCGCCGAGGCTCATCGAGCCCGACGCCACCCGCAGCCCGCCGACCACGGCGATGGCGACGTAGTTGAGGTTCCCGAGGAAGAACATCGCCGGCATGATGATCCCGGAGACGAACTGGGCGCCGAAGCTGGCCTTGTACAGCTCCTCGTTCTTCCCGCCGAACGCCTCCTCCACCTCGCGCTGCCGTCCGAACACGCGCACCAGCGTGTGCCCGGTGTATGCCTCCTCGATCTGCCCGTTCAGCGCACCGGTGTGCGCCCACTGCGCGACGAAAAGCTTCTGCGACCGCTTGGCGATGACTGCCGTCACCACCATCGACAGCGGGACGGTGACCAGCGCGATCAGCGCCAGCAGCGGCGAGATCCAGATCATCATCGCCAGCACACCGAGTACCGTGAGCAGCGACGTGAGCAGCTGGCTCATGGTCTGCTGCAGGCTCTGCGAGACGTTGTCGATGTCGTTGGTGACGCGGCTCAGGACGTCGCCACGGGAGTTCGTGTCGAAGTAGCGCAGCGGCAGCCGGTGGATCTTCTCCTCCACCTCGGCCCGCAGCCGGAACACGGTCCGCTGGACGATGGTGTTCAGCAGGTACGCCTGGATCCACATGAACATCGACGCCCCGACGTACAGCGCCAGCACCCCGAGCAGCACCCACCGCAGGTCGACGAAGTCGATGCCCTGCCCGGGCGTCACGTCCATGGCGGAGACCATGTCGGCGAACGTGTCCTGCCCATCGGCGCGCAGCTGCTCGACCGCCTGCTCCTTCGAGGCGCCCTCGGGCAGCTGCCGGCCGACGACGCCGGCGAAGACCAGGTCGGTGCCGTGGCCCAGGATGCGCGGCCCGATCGCGTTGAGCGCGACGCTGACCACTGCCAGCGCGATCACCAGCACGACCCCGGCGCGCTCGGGCCGCAGCCGGCCGATGAGCCGCTTGGCCGACGGGCCGAAGTCCATCGGTTTCTGCGGCGGCCCGGCCATCCCGCCGAACGGCCCGCCGCCTGGTCCGCGGCCGCCCACCACCGGACGGGCCGGCGCCGGCGCGGTGGCCCTCGACGCGCTCATGCGGCCTCCTCCGCGGTCAGCTGGGACTCGACGATCTCGGCGTACGTCGGGCAGGCGGCCAGCAGCTCGTCGTGCCGGCCGAGCCCGACGACGGCGCCGTCGTCGAGCACCACGATCTGGTCGGCGTCGACGATGGTGGACACCCGCTGGGCGACGATGACCACCGCGGCGTTTCTCGTGCCTGGTCGCAGCGCCGCTCTCAACCGGGCGTCGGTTGCCAGGTCGAGCGCGGAGAACGAGTCGTCGAACAGGTAGATGCTCGGGCGGCGGACCAGTGCCCGGGCGATGGCCAGCCGTTGCCGCTGCCCACCGGAGACGTTGGTTCCGCCCTGTGCGATCGGTGCGTCCAGGCCCTCCGGCATCTCCTGGACGAAGTCCGCGGCCTGCGCGATCTCCAGTGCCTGCCACAGCTCGTCGTCGGTGGCGTCGGGCTTGCCGTAACGCAGGTTGCTGGCGACGGTGCCGGAGAACAGGTACGCCTTCTGCGGCACCAGCCCGATGTGGGCGCGCAGCACGTCAGGGTCGAGGTCGCGCACGTCGACGCCGCCGAGCAGCACCCGTCCCGCCGTCACGTCGATGAGCCGAGGCACGAGGTTGACCAGCGTGGACTTTCCCGAGCCGGTGCTGCCGACGACGGCGGTCGTGGTGCCGGGCTCGACGGTGAAGCCCACCTGGCGCAGCACCGGGACCTCCGCGCCGGGGTAGGAGAAGCTGGCGTCGCGCAGCTCCAGCGAGAGCCGCTCCGGCAGGTCGGTCACCGGCTCGGCCGGCGGGACGACGGAGGACTCGGTGTCGAGCACCTCTCCGATGCGCTCCGCGCACACGGACGCACGCGGCACTAGGACCAGCATGAACGTAGCCATCATGACCGACATCAGGATCTGGATGAGGTAGGTCAGGAACGCCGTCATGGAGCCGATCTCCATCTGACCGGCGTCGATGCGCTGCGCGCCGAACCACAGCACGGCCACGCTGGACACGTTGAGCACGAGCATGACGTACGGGAACATCAGCGCCATCAGCCGGCCGACGTGCAGCGCGGTCTCGGTGAGCGCGGTGTTGGCCACGGCGAACCGCGCCTGCTCGTAGCGCTCGCGCACGAACGCGCGGACCACCCGGATGCCGGTGATCTGCTCGCGCAGCACCCGGTTGACGACGTCGATGCGCTCCTGCATCAGCCGGAAGCCGGGCACCATGCGACGCACCACCAGCGCGATGCCAGTCACCAGTGCCGGCACGCAGACCAGCAGCAGCCACGACAGCCCGACGTTCTCGCGCAGCGCCATGATCACGCCACCGGTGGCCGTGATCGGCGCCGTCACCAGCAGCGTGCACGACATCAGGACCAGCATCTGGACCTGCTGGACGTCGTTGGTGTTGCGCGTGATCAGCGACGGCGCGCCGAACCGGCCCACCTCGCGGGCGGAGAACTCCCCGACCCGGTGGAACAGCGCGGCCCGAACGTCCCGGCCGAACGCCATGGCCGTGCGGGCACCGAAGTAGACGGCACCGACGGTGCACGAGATCTGCACGATCGTGGCGGCCAGCATCCACCTGCCGGTGGACATGATGTAGTCGGTGTCGCCGCGGGCGATGCCTTTGTCGATGATGTCGGCGTTGAGGCTGGGCAGGTACAGCGAGGCCAGGGTGCCGACGAACTGCAGCGCGACGACGGCGGCGAGCCACCGCCGGTACGGCTGCAGGTACGTCCGCAGCAGGCGGATGAGCATGTCAGAGCTCCGGTGAGTCGGATCCGGCCCAGACCCCGTGCAGCAGCAGGTCGACGACCTCTGCCGGGGTGAGGGGGTGGTGATCGTTGATCAGAGGGTGAAAGCCGGCGAAGCACAGGATGCGCAGCCGTCTGGCCACCTCCGCCGGCGGCAGGCGCAGCCGGTCGCGATCGGGCTCCACCAGCCGTTCGATGACGGCCATCATCCCGGCGTGGCGGGGCGGGTCGTCACGGCCGTCGTCACCCGGCGGCCGGTTGAACCCGATGGCCGCCATGAGCTGGAAGACGCTGGTCAGCCGCTCGTGCAGGATCTCGGCGACTACCAGGAGCCGCTGGTCGAGTGGCAGGTCGGTGCCGACGGCGGACAGCCGGCGCTCGGTGTCGCCGGGGTGCACCGCCGCCTCGACCGCCTGGCGCAGCAGCGAGTCCTTGTCCTCGAAGACGCGGAAGATGGTGCCTTCGGCGATGCCGGCCGCCTCGGCGATCTGCCGGGTCGTGATGTCGAATCCGTGCTGACGCACCAGCGGCACGGTGGCGGCGACGATCGCCTCGCGCCGCTGGTCGGGCGACATCGGAGCCGCCCTGGTCCGTCGGGTCTGCGTGGCCACGAGACGGAAGCGTAAATGAGTGAGTCCTCACTCACAAGTGGATATCCCATGATCATCAACGGTTGGCGACGTCATGACGTCGCCAACCGTTGATGATCATGGGGGTATGGACGAGACGGGCGTACTCTCGAAGGGGAACGGCTGACGGAGGTGGTCAGCATGGGTGCACTCATCGCGGTACTCGTCATCCTCGCCATCGCCGGGCTCGTCGGGTTCGGCGCGAGTGCTCGCGTCGTCCGGCAGTTCGAGCGCGGAGTGGTGTTCCGGCTGGGACGGGTGCACGGCCCGCCCCGTGAGCCGGGGTTCACCTGGATCGCCCCGTTCGTCGACCAGATGCGCAAGGTCAACGTCCAGATCATCACGATGCCGGTCCCCGCGCAGGACGGCATCACGCGGGACAACGTCACCGTCCGGGTCGATGCGGTCGTGTACTTCCGGGTTCACAACCCGATCGACGCCACCGTCGAGGTACAGGACTACGAGTTCGCGGTGTCGCAGGTGGCACAGACGTCGCTGCGCTCCATCATCGGGAAGAGCGAGCTGGACGACCTGCTGTCCAACCGCGAGGCGCTCAACCAGGGCCTCGCGCTGATGATCGACAGCCCGGCCGTGGGCTGGGGCGTCGAGATCGACCGAGTCGAGATCAAGGACGTCGCGCTGCCGGAGTCGATGAAGCGGTCGATGTCGCGGCAGGCCGAGGCCGAACGGGAGCGCCGCTCCCGGGTCATCACGGCCGACGGTGAGCTGCAGGCGTCGCAGAAGCTGTCCAGCGCGGCGGCCACGATGGCGCAGACACCGGCGGCACTGCAGCTGCGGCTGCTGCAGACCATCGTCGAGGTGGCGGCGGAGAAGAACTCCACCGTCGTGCTGCCCTTCCCGGTCGAGCTCCTCCGCTTCCTGGAGCGCTCGACCGGCGAACTCGGCGAGCGGGCCCCGACGACGGACGCGGCGCGCCCACCGGACGCCGCCCGGCCCGAGCCGCCGGCCGCGGCGCAGGTGCCCGCATCCGCCGATCCGCCGGAGCTCACCCCGCCACCGCCGCCACCACCCGCGCAGCCGTCGTCGGCCGCGGCCGGGGTCCCGGCGGACGGCATGAGTCCCGGCTGAGAAGCGCTTGTGCGCGGCCGCGACGTCGGTTAGCGTCAGCGCCATGTACGCGACTGTGCTCGGCAGCTGGTGGCGCGCCTCCTAGGCGGCGCACCCACCCTTCGCGTACTCATCCACGCACAGCGACCGCCTCGTCCGAGGCGGTCGTCGTCGTGTGCGGCCCGTTCTCCGGTCGGGGCTCGACCGGAAGGACCACCATGATCCACTCCCTGCTCCGCGATCCCGCTCCCCCGCCGTTCGCCGTGATCGCCAGGGCCGACGGGCCCGGCGTCGAGGTGCTGCTCGGCGAGGTCGTCGACGTCGAGCGGCTCGCCGACATCCCGCTTCCCGACGATGACGACGACGGCGGACCGGCCGGGCCGCGGGTGCTCGCCCTGGTCCCGTACCGCCAGGTCGCCGAGCGTGGCTTCGACCACCACGACGACGGTGCGCCGCTGCGCTGCCTCGTGGTCAGCGAGCGCGTCGTGCTCGGCGTCGACGAGGTCCTCGCCGCGATTCCCGCCGACGGTGTCGACGTCGAGCCCGGCGGGTTCGACGTGGACGACGACACCTACGCGGACATCGTCGGCCGGGTCATCCGCGACGAGATCGGCCGCGGGGAGGGCGCCAACTTCGTCATCCGCCGCGACTACGTGACCCGCCTGCACGGGTCGGTTCCGCACGCGGCACTGCGGCTGTTCCGGCGGCTGCTCACCGGCGAGCTGGGCGCGTACTGGACGTTCGCCGTGCACGCCGGCGACGTCACGATGGTCGGTGCCAGCCCGGAGCGGCACGTCAGCGTGGCCGGCGGCACCGCCGTCATGAACCCCATCAGCGGCACCTACCGGGCGCCCGCCGACGGCGTGACCGCCGACGGGCTGCTGCGCTTCCTCGCCGACCCGAAGGAGACCGAGGAACTGTTCATGGTCGTGGACGAGGAGCTCAAGCTGATGGCGCACGTCTGCGAGGACGGCGGCCGGGTGCTCGGGCCGTACCTCAAGCGGCTCCGGCACGTCGTGCACACCGAGTACCTGCTGGAGGGCACCACCCGGATGGACGTGCGGGACGTGCTGCGCGAGACGATGTTCGCGCCCACCGTCACCGGGTCGCCGCTGGAGAACGCCGCCCGGGTCATCACCCGTTACGAGCCGTCCGGTCGCGGCTACTACGCGGGGGTGGCGGCGCTGATCGGCCGCGACGACGACGGCCGCCGCACGCTGGACGCGCCGATCCTGATCCGCACGGCCCACCTCGACCCCGACGGCACCGTGCGGGTGCCCGTCGGCGCCACGCTGGTGCGGCACTCAGTCGCCCGGCACGAGGTGGCCGAGACCCACGCGAAGGCCGCCGGCGTGCTGGCCGCGCTCGGCCTCGGCCCGTCGCGGCAGGCGCCCGCCGACGCCGCGAACGACCTTGCCGCACACCCCGGCGTCGCCGCTGCGCTCACCGCACGCAACCGCACCCTGGCGCCGTTCTGGCTGCGGCCGCAGGGCCCGGACGAGCGGCCCGCGCTGGCCGGGCGGACCGCGCTCATCGTCGACGCCGAGGACCGGTGGACGGCGATGCTCGCTCACCTGCTGCGCCGGCTGGGCATGACGGCGGAGGTCCGCCGCTGGGACGACCCGGCCGTCGACGGCTCCGTCGCACGGTACGAGGACGGCTACGACCTGCTGGTGTCCGGTCCCGGACCCGGTGACCCGCGCGACGCCGGCGACCCGCGGATGGCGCATCTGCGCGGCCTGGTCACCGCCCGGTTGGCCACCCGGCGCCCGCTGCTCGCGGTGTGCCTGAGCCACCAGGTGCTCGCCGACGTGCTGGGGCTCCCGGTGGGTCCGCTGCCGCAGCCGTACCAGGGCACCCAGCGCACCGTGGACCTGTTCGGCCGGGCGACCAGCGTCGGCTTCTACAACACCTTCGCGGCGACGGTTCCCCTCGCCGTCCCAGCCGGCCTGGAGATCGCTGCGGACCCCGTCACCGGGGAGGTGCACGCGCTGCGCGGCGACGCGTTCGCCTCGGTCCAGTTCCACCTCGAGTCGATCTTGTCGACGGAGGGGGTCGACCTGCTGGCCGAGCTGGTCGAGGACGTGTTCGGGACGGTCCGGACCGCGCGGACGGCCGGCGCCGGATCCGACTAGGATTCGCACCATGGACGTTCCTGTCGTGACCGAAGGGCTGGTGCGGCAGTTGCGTGAGGGGTACCCGAACGCCGATTTGGTCTACGCCGGGTCCGGTGTGCTGGTGGTCCGACGGGCCCGTGACGGCGTCGTCGAGGGCGAGCATCTCTACAGCTCACAGCGGCTGGACAGCTGGCGCCCCGCCGCGGGCGGCCAGGCGCTGACCGACCGCGAGCAGGCGGCCCGGCTCACCGAGCAGCTGTTCCCGGTGATCGAGGAGCTGGTCGCGCGCGAGCGGGCCGACGAGATCCTCGGCCTGCTCAACGCCTATACGGGCCCGGACATCTGGGCCGAGCTGATCGAGAAGCTGCCCGACTTCGACCGCCGCATCCCGGCCGAGTACCCGAGCTACGTCCGGTCCGCCTACGACCAGCGCCACCACGACGCGACCGCCACGACGACGGAGTTCGTCGCGCTCGGCGACCGGGTGACGTTCTCGCTGGACCGACGCGAGAACCGCTGGCGGGCGGCCTACACCAAGGGCGGCTGACGGCGCTCAGCCCGCGCCCGCCTCCAACCGGCGCCGCACCTCCTCGGGGCTGAGGTCCTCCGTCGTCTGGGAGACGATCCACTGGATGCCGAACGGGTCGGCCAGCCGACCCTGGCGCAGGCCGTACGGCTGGTCGTCGATCGGGAAGACGACGGTGGCGCCGGCCTCCTCCAGCGCGGCGCCGGCGGCGTGCGCGTCGGCCACGTCGAGCGTGAAGAGGGCGGGCGCGGCTGGGTCGTGCTCGTCGGCGTCCTTGATCGACAGCGTGCTGCCGCCGACGCGGAACTCCGCGTAGACGACCCTGCCGCCCGGCCCGGGATGCCGCACCAGCAGCTCGGCTCCGAGCGCACGGCGGTAGAAGTCGATGGCCCGGTCGGCGCCGTCGACGACGAGCTTCGGGGTCACGGTCGTTTCGTTCATGCCACCATCGTGGCGCGATCGGCACGCCGGTGATTGGAGAAATCGGTCAGCGGAACGTGGTTGAGGGCGTCGGCCGAGCGTGGCCGGTACCTGCCGGGAGTCACCCCGGTGAGCGCGCGGAACTCGTGGATGAGGTGGGCCTGGTCGGCGTAGCCGTGCGTGGCGGCGACCAGCGCCCAGTCGACGTCGACGGGGTCCGCCCCGCGCTCGGAAAGCACCCGCTGCAGCCGCCGCACTCGGGCGAACCGCTTCGGCGACAGCCCGACGGCGCCACGGAAGCGGCGCTGGAAGGTCGACGTGGACAGGCCCACCCGGTCGACGACGGAGCCCACGGCGGCGCCGCGAGCCAGGGCGCCGACGGCGAACCCGAGCCCCGGGTCCGGTGCGAAGCGGCCGGCACGAGCCAGCCGGTCCAGCAGGACGCGCTCGAGGACGGCCAGCCGAGCCGCCGGTGCCGGAGCGGCCGTCAGGACCCGCTCGCGCACACAGGCGCCGTCGACGCCCCACAGGTCGTCCAGCCCGGTCACCGGGTCGGTGAGGACGTGCACCGGCGGGTCGACGAACGCGGCCACGCCGCCGGGTCGGAAGACCACGCCGGCGGTGGCGGCCTGGTCGACCGTGTCGACCCCGATCGGCCGGTCCAGCGCAGCGCACAGGCCAGCACCGGCCGTTGCGTGCTCGTCGTCGAGCCGGGCACCGTCATACCAGTGCAGGTGGTCGTCGGCGAGGTTGACGACGATCTGCGCGGCGCCGGTGGGCAGCGCCCGGTCACGCCCAGGCGGCAGTGGCTCGTCGACGTACCACAGATGATCGACGAACTGCGCGAGCGCCGGCGCGGGCGATCGGACCAGCATGCTTCCGACCGTACCCGCGGGCACCGACAGTCAGTCGTGGCGGCCGGTGACCGCCAGCCGGCCGCCCAGGCCGATCATGGCGACTCCGCCGACGGCGCTGAACGTGCCGAGCCGCCCGGGTGAGCGGGCGAACCAGTCGCGGTCTCAGCATCAACGATCCGGCACATCACGAGGACTCCTGGTGCGTCACCACGCTTACATCCCTGGTAGAGCACCAGAAGTCCTGGTGATGTCGCCATCCGTTGATGACCAACGCGTGGTCAGCGCGCGGCCGTGCCCTCGGTGTAGTCGTCCTCGCCGGACTTCACCCAGCTCATGAGCTGGCGCAGCTCGCGGCCGGTCGCCTCGATCGGGTGCGCCTCACCCTCGGCGCGCAGCCGCTTGAACTCCGGCGCGCCGGCGTCCTGGTCGGCGATGAAGCCGGCCGCCCACGAACCGTCCTGGATCGCGGTCAGCGCCTCGCGCATCCGCTGCTTCACCGAGGCGTCGATGACCTTCGGACCGGTTGTGTAGTCGCCGTACTCGGCGGTGTCAGACACGCTCCAGCGCTGCTTGGCGATGCCGCCCTCGTACATGAGGTCGACGATCAGCTTGAGCTCGTGCAGCACCTCGAAGTAGGCGACCTCGGGCTGGTAGCCGGCCTCGGTCATGACCTCGAAGCCGCTCTGGACCAGCCGCGACACGCCGCCGCAGAGCACCGTCTGCTCACCGAACAGGTCGGTCTCGGTCTCCTCGGCGAACGTGGTCTTGATGCCGCCGGCACGCAGCCCGCCGATGCCCTTGGCGTAGGACAGGGCGAGCGCCCAGGCCGACCCGCTGGCGTCCTGCTCGACCGCGACCAGCACCGGCACGCCCCGGCCGTCGGCGAACTCGCGACGCACCAGGTGCCCCGGGCCCTTCGGCGCCACCATGGCGACGTCGACATTGGCCGGCGGCTTGATGTAGCCGAAGCGGATGTTGAAGCCGTGACCGAAGAAGAGCGCGTCGCCCTCCTGCAGGTTCGGCTCGACGTCATTGGCGTAGATGTGCCGCTGGACGTGGTCCGGCGCCAGGATCATGACGAGATCGGCCTCGGCGGCCGCCTCGGCCGGCGTCACCACTCGCAGGCCTTCGGCCTCGGCCTTGGCGCGGCTCGTGGAGCCCTCCTTCAGGCCCACGCGGACGTCCACGCCGGAGTCGCGCAGGCTCAGCGCATGGGCGTGGCCCTGGCTTCCATAGCCGATGACGGCGACGACGCGCCCCTGGATCACCGAGAGGTCGGCGTCGTCGTCGTAGTACATCTCTGCCACGAGGGCTTCTCCTTGTCGATTGCTGGCGAACTGGACTTCAGGGTCAGGCGACGCGGTCGACGGGCCGGAGGGCGCGGTCGGTGATGGAACGCGGTCCGCGTCCCACCGCCACCACGCCGGACTGCACCAGCTCGCGGATACCGTACGGTTCCAGCACCTTGAGCAGGGCGTCCAGCTTGTCCGACGATCCGGTCGCCTCGATGGTCACCGCGTCCGCCGCGACGTCGACCACCTTCGCGCGGAACAGCTCGACGGTCTGGAGCACGTGCGGGCGGGTCTCGTTGTCGGTGCGGACCTTGAGCAGCAGGAGCTCGCGCTGGACCGACTGGCTCGAGTCGAGCTCCACGATCTTCAACACGTTGACCAGCTTGTTGAGCTGCTTGGTGACCTGCTCCAGCGGCTGGTCCTCGACGTGCACGACCACCGTCATGCGCGAGACCGCAGGATGCTCGGTGGGCCCGACCGCCAGGGAGTCGATGTTGAATCCGCGCCGCGAGAACAGCGCGGCGATCCGGGCGAGGACACCGGGCTTGTTCTCCACCAGCACCGACAGCGTGTGCTTGCTCATCGCTCTGTAGCTCCTCAATCGTCCGAACGGTCCCACTCGGGAGCCATCCCGCGTGCGATCTGGATTTCGTCGTTGCTGGTGCCCGCCGCGACCATCGGCCACACCATGGCGTCGCGATGGACGCCGAAGTCGACCACGACCGGTCGGTCGTCGACGGCCATCGCCTTCTCGATGGTGCGGTCGACGTCCTCGGCGGTGTCGCAGCGCAGCCCGACGCAGCCGTACGCCTCGGAGAGCTTGGCGAAGTCGGGGATGCGGCGGCTGTCGAGGTCGGTGTTGGAGTATCGGCCCTCGTAGAACAGCGTCTGCCACTGCCGGACCATGCCGAGGCTCTCGTTGTTGATGACCGCCACCTTGATCGGGATGCCCTCGATGGCGCAGGTGGCCAGCTCCTGGTTGGTCATCTGGAAGCAGCCGTCGCCGTCGATGGCCCAGACGGTGGTGTCGGGCCGGCCGGCCTTGGCGCCCATCGCGGCCGGAACCGCGAAGCCCATGGTCCCGAGGCCGCCGGAGTTGAGCCAGGTGCCGGGCCGCTCGTAGGAGATGAACTGCGACGCCCACATCTGGTGCTGGCCGACGCCGGCGACGTAGACGGCGTCTGATCCGACCAGCCGCCCGAGTCTTTCAATGACGTACTGCGGCGCCAGCTCGCCGCCCTCGCTCGGCGTGTACCCGAGCGGGAAGTTCTCGCGCCATTGGTCGAGCTGGCGCCACCAGCCGGTGAGGTCGGCACGGGTGCCGGCGGCGAACTCGGCCTCGACGGCGGGGACGAGGTCGCCGAGGACCTCCTTGCAGTCGCCCACGATCGGGACGTCGGCGGTCCGGTTCTTGCTGATCTCGGCCGGGTCGATGTCGGCGTGGACGACGGTGGCGCCGGGCGCGAACGACGACAGCTTGCCGGTGACCCGGTCGTCGAACCGGGCGCCCAGCGCGACGATGAGGTCGGCCTTCTGCAGCGCCGTCACCGCGGCGACGCTGCCGTGCATGCCCGGCATCCCCAGATGCTGGCGGTGGCTGTCGGGGAACGCGCCGCGCGCCGTCAGCGTCGTGACCACCGGGAACCCACCGAGCTCGGCCAGGCGGCGCAGCTCGTCCCAGGCTCGTGCCCGCAGCACGCCGCCGCCGACGTAGAGCACCGGGCGCTTGGCCGACGCCATCAGCCGGGCGGCCTCACGCACCTGCTTGGCGTGCGGGCGGGTCACCGGGCGGTAGCCCGGCAGGTCCAGCTCGACCGGCCACCGGAACGTCGTCGTCGCCTGCATGGTGTCCTTGGCGACGTCGACGAGCACCGGGCCGGGCCGGCCGGTGGCAGCGATGTGGAACGCCTCCGCGATGGTGCGCGGGATCTCCGCCGGGTCGGTGACCAGGAAGTTGTGCTTGGTGATCGGCATCGTGATGCCGCGGATGTCGGCTTCTTGGAACGCGTCCGTACCGATCGCGCCGCTGGCGACCTGGCCGGTGACCGCGACCATGGGAACGGAGTCCATGTGCGCGTCGGCGATCGGCGTCACCAGGTTGGTGGCACCCGGACCGGATGTCGCCATGCAGACGCCGACCTTGCCGGTGGCCAGGGCGTATCCCTCGGCCGCGTGCCCCGCGCCCTGCTCGTGCCGGACCAGGATGTGCCGGATCTGCTGCGAGTCGAACATCGGGTCATAGGCGGGGAGGATCGCGCCGCCGGGAATCCCGAATACGGTGTCGACGCCGACCGCCTCGAGCGAGCGAATCAGGCTCGCGGCGCCCGACATCGTCGTCCCGTCGTCCCTGGTGGACTCTCCCTGCGGCATGGCCGGCCCTCTCTGCCTCGTGTGCCCTTTGGTGGGCACATCTGGTGCTTTCGTCCGTTTCGAGCTGTCCCGTGCAACAAAAAACCCCTCGGCCCTGGCGGGCTCACGAGGGGTAGCGCGTCGGCGGGGTCGCCTAACGCGCTAATGAAGTACGAGAATGCCGAAACGCACGAATGCAACATCCCTCAGGCGACCGGCGCTCGTCAAGGCAGATGCCCGGTTGTCTCATCATCCGGTACACCCGTCCGCATCCCGAGCGGTGGACGTCGCCCGCCGCGCAGGTGGGCACGTGCCGCCGGTCACCGTACCCTCGTGCGCTTCGCCCAGGGCCGGCTCCGGACCAGGATCACCCGGCACCGGGCCCCGGACTGAGACCCCAGACAGCTCCTGAGAGCGGCCGAGGCTCGCTCCGCCGCCTCGGCGGTTTCGTCGAGGTCGGCTCCGGGATCGATCGCGGCACGCAGCTCGACCACGAGCTCCCGCGGTTCGCGCAGGACGCGACCGCCGCGCGCCCTCACCCCGGGCGCGTTGTCCAGAACTCCCGACGCCGCCGACACCAGCGCGCCGGAGTCGACGTCGAGCTTCCCCGTCCGGCCGGAGCCGGACAGCGGCAACCGGGTCATCACCGACCGTCGGGTGTGCGCCAGCAGCCACGCCACCGCGACCAGCACGAGCAGCAGCCCGACCAGGCCCTCCACCCATGGCCACCACGACTCGCCGGTGCGATCCAGCAATGCCGTGGCGTCGACGCGGTCGACGGCGTCCGGGATCCATCCGCGCTCCCAGGCGACGGCGGCGGCTCCGAGCGCCAGCAGGACCAGGCCCACCAGCAACACGACGAGCCGCTCAGTGGCCGCCGCTCCTCGCCTCATCGTGGCACCGGCCGTCGTCGGGCGCCGACGCGGATCTTCGGCGGGCCCGCCAGCCGGGCCAGCCGCCCGGTGACGGTTGCCCGCACCTCGTCGACGGTTCCCGCCTCGCCGTCGGTGGTGACGCGTACCGCCACCTTTCCCGGGCGCGCTCTCGCCGCGGCGTCGACGACGCCACCGTGGCTGGTGGCGCTGTCTACACCCAGCTCCTCGACCGCGCCCCGGGTCGCGAACACCCCGGTAGCGGCGTTGACCACCAGTGATCGCCGCGGGCGTCGCCACAGGGCCGAAAGCGCCAGCATCAGGCCGGCCAGCGCGACCGCGGCGCCGACCGGCGTCATCCAGGCCCGCGGGCGAAGGCCGTCCAGCCATTCCAGCAGCGGCACGAGCAGCCGTCGGCCGCCGATCACGTCGAGCTCGACCAGTGCGTCGTAGATCGCCGCGATCCCCAGCGCGAGGAACAGCAGCGCGACCACGAGCCCGGCCTTCCGGGCCACGCCGGGCGCGGCCGGCCGGGTCGCCGCCGGCAACGGTTCCGCGCCAGGGGGCGGGCGAAACGGCGCCACCTCATCCACCCGGACGTCGACCCGGTCGACGCTGAGGCCGGTCAGATCCCCGACCTGACGTGTCACGGCGTCCCGAACCGCGCCGGCCAGCTCTGGCATGCTGTGCCCGACCGGTGCCCGGACCGCCACGCCGACCCGCACGTGGCGACCAACGACGGAAGCCGTCGCGCGTGGAAGCGGGCGACCACCGAGCCGGTCCCACATCGACCCGGGCGGCTCCCGGTCCGCCACGTCGGCCGCGGCCCGTTCGGCGATGCGCTGCACCACTTTCTCGTGGATGGTGAGCCGGCCGCGGCTTTCAGCCGGCGGCGCGGCCGCGGCCATGTCAACCACGGTCCCGGCCGCGCATCATCGCCGTGACGTCCAGCTCGCCGGAGAGCTGGCCGGCGATCGCCGCGCCGAGCGCCCCGAGCAGCAACGCCAGGACGAATCCCCAGAAGCCCCCAGCGGCCGCGGCCACACCCAACAGGAGGCCAGCCAGCAGACCGGCAGTCACCGCGTTCACGTCACACCCTCCTCGGACCTTCGCCCGCCGGACGGCTCCCAGCGCTGCGTCACGTCGTCGACCACCACGTCCACAACGCCGGGCACCAGGCCCCAGACCCGCCGGCGGACAGCGTCGGCCGTGGCCGGAATCGAGAAACCCCAGCGCAGCACGACATGGATCTCCGCGTTGCCGACCACGTCCAGGCGCACCCCCAGCACCCGCCGGCCCGGCAGGTACGTGCCCACCTCGCCGAACAGTCCGCCATGGAGTTCGGCGACGCCGTCGATGTCGCGCACCGCCGCGGCGACGGTATCGGCCATCTCGGGCTGGCTCATTCGACCCGGCTCTCGGCCTGCTGCTCGTCGTCCTCGCCCTCGACGTACACGTCGTTGACGCTGAGGTTGATCTCTGTCACCTGCAAGCCGGTCATGCGCTCGACCGCAACGACGACGTTGCGCCTGATCCCGGTGGACAGGTCCACGATCGAGACTCCGTAGTCCGCTACGACGTCGATGTCGATGGCCACCTGCCGCTCGCCGACCTCCACCGAGACGCCCTGCTGCAGGTTGGTGCGCGAGCCAGGGATCCGCTCGCGGATCGCGCCGACCATCCTGGCCGTGCCGCCGCCGAGGTCATGGACGCCCGCGACCTCCCGCGCCGAGATCCCCGCGATCTTGGAAACGACGCCGTCGGCGATCGTCGTCCGGCCCAGCTCGGTCACCAGCGGCCCGGCCTCCTCTGACGTCGCGAGCCGGGCTCCGCCGCCGCTCGGGGCGGCGCCGGCCGTCGTGCCGCCGCCCGGCTTCGTCTCGTGAGTGGGCATCTCCGTCATGGTCATCTCCCCGTGTTCCCCGTCCGCGCCCGCCGCGCGACGACAGACGTAGGACACGCCCGACGGGCTGGATGTCACGCATGAATCGGGAGGATTCGGTCACAAACCCTGCGTGATCGATCGGCTCATGGACCCGGCCCTGGCGAGCGCGGACGATGCGGAGCTGGTCCGCCGGGCCCGCCTGGGCGACCGGCAGGCGTTCGAAGCGATCGCCCGGCGGCATGGGCCGGTCATGTACCGCTTCGCGCGCCGCGTGCTGCTCGACGACGGCGACGCCGAGGAAGCCGTTCAGGACGCGCTGCTGGCCGCCTGGCTGAACCTACCCGACTTCCGTGGCGACGCGGCGCTGCGTACCTGGTTGTTCAGGCTCACCCTGAACAAGGCTCACAACCTGCGGCGCAAGCGCCGGCCCGAACCCCGCGAAGCAGCCGCCGAAGGTCTCGGCGGTCCCACCGGCGATCCGGCTCGTGACATCATCGAGAACGAACTCGTGGTCGCACTCGACGCCGCCCTGACAACGCTGCCCGAGGCACAGCGGGTCGCTTGGCTGCTGCGCGAGGTCGACGAGCTCGCTTACGAGGAGATCGCCGCGATCATGCACACGTCGCGCGACGTGGTCCGTGGGCTGTTGCACCGAGCCCGGCGCAAGCTGGCGGAGAGACTGGAGCCATGGAGATGAGTGCAGACCCCGACGGTGGCCGCGGAGCCGGCGCGCCGCCGGGACGCGGCGACGTGGCGCCACCGGACACCGCGGTGGTCGACCGGGCCGCCTCGGCACTGCGGGCCTACACAGACTACGGGTGGCCCAGGGCGGCCCAGCGCATCCTGGCTACAGTGCTCACGGCCACGCGCCGGGCCCGGCCGGTGCGGGCCCGCGGTGAAGAGGGCGACTTCCGGGTGAGCGACCAGGTCGTGACGTCCTATCTGCAGGAGGCTATCGACCGGGTCGACGGCATCCGGGTGACGCACATCCGGCTCGACCTCGACGGCAACACGCTGGTCGCCCTGCATCTCACCGTCGCCGTGACCTACCCGGAACGGATCGCGCCCCTCGCCGACGCCGTCCGGCGGGCCGCCCGCGACTGCGTACGGTCGATCATCGGCGATGTCGACACGCCGCTCGACCTGCGACACATCCAGGTGCACGTCGGCGACGTCCGGCCGCCAACGGGGCGTCAGCCCGGGTCGTGACCTACGGCGAAAGGCCCGGAGTCTGGCCGCACATCAGCGCGCACGATGCTCATGCCCGGTCGTAGTCGAAGGCCGGCAGGCCGTCGAGGCTGGTGAGGTTCTTCCGGCGGCGGTACTCGACCCGGCCGTCGGCGCCCTTGCGGTCCATGTGCGCGGGCAGCAGGTCCCGCTCGCCGGCGTAGTCCATGAACGGCACGCCGTAGCCGCATGAGTCCGACACCCGGTGGACGGCGACGACGATGACGGCGCGGGCGCCGCGGTGCTCGGCGAACAGCTCGACCAGCCCGCCGAACTCGTCGTCGTAGAGCGTGACGACGCGGCCGGTGCCGTGCAGCCTCACCACGTTGGGCGGGCCGGTGAACGCGCAGAACATGACCGTGATGCGGCCGTTCTCGCGCAGGTGGGCGATGGTCTCCGCGCCGCTGGCGGTGTAGTCGAGGTAGGCGACGGTGTGCTCGTCGAGGACGGCGAACGAGCCGCCGATGCCCTTGGGCGACACGTTGACGTGACCACCAGGGCCGGACGGCGCCGTGGCGACGAAGAACATGTGCTGAGCCTCGATGAACTCCCGCAGCCGGCCACTGATCGATTCATGAACCTTGCCCACGGTCGCACCTTACCGGCGCCCGCCACATTCGGCAGCGAGCTGGCTCACAGACCGAGAACGCTGCGCCGGACGAGTGCGCTGCCGGTCAGCTCGGCGGCGCTGCCGGTGGCGACGATCCGGCCCTCGGCGAGTACGTAGCCGCGCCTGGACACCTCCAGCGCCCGCTCGACGTCCTGTTCCACCAGGAGCACGCTGACCCCGTCGGCATTGATCGCGCGGATGGCGTCGAACACCTCGTCGACCACCACGGGCGCCAGTCCGAGCGACGGCTCGTCCATGAGCAGCAGCCGCGGCCCGGCCAGCAGCGCACGGCCGATCGCGAGCATCTGCTGCTCCCCGCCGCTGAGGCTCCCGGCCAGCTGTGTGGACCGCTCGGCCAGCCGCGGGAACAGGGTCTGCACGCGCTCCAGACCGGCTGTCAGCTGTGCCCGCGCGCTCCGCCGGTACGCGCCCAGCACCAGGTTGTCGTGCACCGACATGCGGGCGAACACCCGGCGTCCCTCTGGAACCAGCGCCACCCCGTGGTCGCCGACCCGGTGCGCCGGCACGCGCGAGACGTCGACGCCCTCGACGGCGATCGTGCCGCGCGTGGAGCGGTGCAGCCCGGCGATCGCCTGCACCAGCGTCGACTTGCCCGCGCCGTTGGGGCCGACCAGGCTGACGATCTCACCGTCGGCCACCGACACGTCGACACCCCACAGCGCCTGTGCCTGGCCGTACCAGGCATCCAAGCCCTGGATCTCAAGCATGGGCGTGCCTCCCCAGGTAGGCGCGGATGACGTCGGGGTCGCTCATCACCGTCCGCGGGTCGCCGTCGGCCAGGCAGGCGCCCTGGTTCAGCACGACCATGCGGGTGGCCAGTTGGTTCACCACGCGCAGCAGATGCTCGACGATGACGATGGTGATGCCAGACGCGTGGATGCGCCGCACCACGGCGACCGCCTGATCGATCTCGGCCGGGTTCAGCCCGGCGAGCGCCTCGTCGAGCAGCAGCACCTTCGGCCGGGTCGCGATCGCCCGGGCCATCTCCAGCAGCTGCCGCTCGTGCAGGTTCACCTGCGCGGGCCGCGCATCGGCGAGGTGCCCCAGGCTGACGACGTCAAGACACCGCTCCGCCTCCTGCCGGGCGGCGGCCAGCGGTCGCGGCGACCGGCCGAACATGATCGCCATCGCCACGTTGTCGCGCAGCGTCATCGACTCGAACGGGCGCGGGATCTGGTGCGTCCGGCTGACCCCGATGTGCGCGATCCGGTGGGGCGGCAGTCCGCCGATGTCGCGTCCGGCCACGCGGATGGTCCCGCTCGTCGGGCGCAACGCTCCGGAGAGCAGGTTGACCAGCGTCGTCTTGCCGGAGCCGTTCGGCCCGACGAGCCCGACCAGCTCACCCGCACCGATGTCCAGCGTCACGCCGGCCAGCGCCCGCACGCCGCCGAAGTACCGCGTGACGTCCCGGCACTCGACCAGCACCTCCCCCACCTCCCCGTCGATCTTGGAGTAATCGCGGAATTGCGGCCCGGAATGCCCTATTGATTCCGCGGTTTCTCCAAGATCGACCGGGGCGGCGGGCGGCGTGGGACGGGGTGCGGCTCCTTCCGGTGCCCAGCCGGTCCGCGACGGGCCACGTCGGCGCCCGCCCCGCCCC
>NZ_SMKZ01000016.1 GCF_004349065.1 Jiangella asiatica | reverse complement strand
GGCGTGGGGCTGCCGTCGGCGGCATCGGCGGCCTCGATGTCATCGCGGCTGATGCCGAGCAGGTAGAGGATCGCGTCGAGGTACGGGACGTTGACGGCGGTGTCGGCGGCGCTGCGGACCACGGGCTTGGCGTTGAACGCGATGCCGAGTCCGGCCGCGGCGATCATGTCGAGGTCGTTGGCGCCGTCGCCGACGGCCACCGTCTGCGACAGCGGGATGCCCTCGGCCGCGGCGAACCGGGCCAGCGCGTCGGCCTTGCCGGCGCGGTCGAGGACCGGGCCGACCACGCGCCCGGTGAGGACGCCGTCGACGATCTCCAGCGTGTTGGCCGCCGCGTAGTCGATGCCCAGCTCGAGGGCGAGCTGGTCGGTGATCTGGGTGAACCCACCGCTGACGATGGCGCATCGGTAGTCCAGCCGCTTCAGGGTGCGGATGAGCGTCCGGGCGCCTGGGGCGAGCCGCACCGCCGCGCGGACGTCGGCGACCGCCGATGCCGGCAGCCCGGCGAGCAGGCGCACCCGCTCGCGCAGCGACTCGGCGAAGTCGAGCTCGCCGGCCATCGCCCGCGCCGTCACGGCGGCCACCTGGTCGAGGACGCCCGCGTGCTCGGCCAGCATCTCGATGACCTCGCCCTGCACCAGCGTGGAGTCGACGTCCATGACGACCAGCCGCTTCGCGCGGCGGATCAGCCCGGACGGCTGCACGGCGACGTCGACGCCCTCGGTCAGCGCGACCGCCGCCACGGACGCCTTCAGCCGGTCCGGGTCGGCGCCGGACACCTCGAGCTCGATGGAGGTGACCGGGTAGGAGGCCAGGCGGACGATGCGGTCGATGTTGGCTCCGGCGGCGGCGACGGTGTCGGCGAGGGCACCGATGGCACCAGGGTGCAGCGGGAAGCCCAGGACGGTGATGTGCGCGCGCCCAGGAGGACGGCGGTGGTCGCCGTGCCCGGCGGTGACTTCGACGTCGACGTCCAGCTTGGAGCCGAGCTCTGACAGCGACCGGCGCAGCGCGACCTCGTCGGACGGGTCGTCCAGCAGCACCGCCAGCACCAGGCGGCCGCGGACGGTGACCTGCTCGACGTCGAGCACCTCGACGTCGTAGTCGGACAGGGCCGCGAACAGCTGCGCGGTCAGGCCCGGGCGGTCGCGGCCGGTGAGGGTGACCAGCAGCGTGCGGGCGGGGGGTTCGGGTCGGAGGGTCATCGCAGGGCCCAACGCTACCGGCACGCCGGTGCCGTCAGGCCAGCGCGTTGCAGGCGGCGGCGAGCGCGGCCCGAGACGCCCGCTCCAGCGGTGCGAGCGCGGACCGGCGGGTGGCCGCGGCACCCGCGGTGACCGCGCCGCCGTCGTCGCCGAGGGCGAAGCGGACCACGGCCAGCAGCCGGGAGCTGCGCGCCGCGACGGTCTGCGCCTGCGCGGGGAACCCTCGCGGCAGCGGCTCGGACTCGCGGTTGGACCGGATGTCGTCGAGCAGCGCCGCCACCTCGGGCCGCCACGAGGGCACGTCGAGGTCGGTCAGCGTGGACCCGGCGGCCATCAGCGTGGCGGTCAGCTCGCGGTCGGCCTCGGCCAGCGGCGGGCCGGCGGGGGCGGGGTCGGCCGTCCGGCACATCCAGGTGACGAAGTGGCCCTGGTCGCCCGGTGGCCCGAACGCGCGGACGTCGGGCACGAGCGCATACGGTGCGCCGTCGGCGATGACCGCTTCGCCGGCGTCGACGGCGTAGCCGTTGAGGTCGGCCGGGCCACCGAGGCCGGTGGGGTCGCCGGGCGCCGGCAGCGCGACCCGCAGCGACCGCGCACCGGCGGCACGCAGCGCGACCAGCGCCTCGCCGAGGCCGGCGGTGCCGGCGGTGCCGGGGACGTCGACGGCGTCGTGCGGCTCGTCGTCGCCGTGTACCCGGGCCACGACGTCGTCGAGTGCGGCGTCGCCGCGCAACCAGGCCGCCGACCATGCCGCCAGCCGTGCGGATCGGGGCAGGGTGACCATGGCCCAAGAGCCTACGACCCGCCCGCTAGAGTCGTGTGGGGGTTTCCGCGAGCGCAGCCATCGCGCCCCGTATTCCGTTCGTCGAGGGAGCCGGTCTCAGCCATGTCCGACGTGCTCGAACTTGCCGACGTCACACTCGTGCGCTCGGGGAACAGGTTGCTCGACCAGATCACCTGGTCGGTGTCCGATGGAGACCGCTGGGTCATCCTCGGCCCCAACGGCGCCGGCAAGACCACGCTGCTGCAGATCGCTGCCGCGCAGATGCATCCCACCAGCGGCTACGCCGAGGTGCTAGGCGAGCTGCTCGGTGCGGTCGACGTGTTCGAGCTGCGACCGCGCATCGGGCTCACCAGCGCCGCGCTGGCCGAGCGCATCCCGCGTGACGAGTCCGTCCTCGACGTCGTGCGGACCGCCGCGTACGCCGTCGTCGGCCGGTGGCGCGAGGCCTACGACGACATCGACGACGACCGCGCGAGCTGGCTGCTGGAGCGGATGGGCATCGCGCACCTGTCCGGCCGGACGTTCGGCACCCTGTCCGAGGGCGAGCGCAAGCGCACCCAGCTGGCCCGCGCGCTCATGGCCGATCCGGAGCTGCTCCTGCTCGACGAGCCGACCGCCGGGCTCGACCTCGGCGGCCGGGAGACGCTGGTGGCCACGATGGGCGAGATCGCCGCCGACCCCGCCTCGCCGGCCACGGTCCTGGTGACCCACCACGTCGAGGAGATCCCGACCGGGTTCACCCACGCGCTGCTGTTGACCGGCGGCCGCGTGGTGGCTGCCGGCCCGATCGGTGACACCCTCACCGACGACAACCTCAGCGCCTGCTTCGGGATCGCGTTGCGGGTCACGCACGACGATGGCAGATGGGGCGCTCGCGCCGTGACCGACGGCGTCACCATCGGGTCACGATCGTCCGCTGATGTCGTCTCCAGCGAATAAGCTGAAGTCATGCAGGCCTTCTTCGACTGGCTCGGCGATCACGAATGGGTCGCTTGGCTGGGCCTTGCGTTCGTTCTGGGCATCGTCGAGACCACGACTCTCGATCTCATCTTCCTCATGCTCGCCGGTGGCGCCCTCGGCGGCGCGCTGACCGCCGCGGTCGGCGTCGACGCGTTGTGGCTGCAGCTCCTGGTGGCCGTCGTCGTGAGCGTGGGGCTGCTGGGGTTCGTGCGCCCGGTCGCCAAGCGCCACATGCGCACCAGCGGCGGCGCCCGCACCGGTGTGGCCGCGCTGATCGGCCGCAAGGGCGTGGTGGTCGAGACGGTCGACGCGGAGAACGGCCTGATCAAGCTCGCGGGTGAGATTTGGACGGCCCGCAGCTACGACGGCACGTCGGTCATCGAGGCCGGCCGCGACGTCGATGTCATCGAGATCCAGGGGGCGACGGCGCTGGTGTTCGAAGCCGACTCGCACTGATCCGGCGGTCCGGGCCGGAAGTCGCTGCCGGCTGATAGGTTGACCGCACGTTTCGATCGTGCGGGTGTCTGGCGCCCCGAGCCGCGGAAGGTCATCAATGGAAGCCGGTCAAGTCTTCGTCCTTCTCGTCGTCATCCTGCTGGCGATATTCGTCCTGGTCACGCTGGCCAAGTCGGTGCGCATCGTGCCGCAGGCCCGAGCCGGCATCGTCGAGCGCCTCGGCCGGTACCAGCGGACCCTCGACCCCGGCCTGACGGTCGTCGTTCCGTTCATCGACCGAGTGCTGCCGCTGCTGGACCTGCGCGAGCAGGTCGTCTCCTTCCCGCCGCAGCCGGTGATCACCCAGGACAACCTGGTGGTCTCCATCGACACCGTCATCTACTACCAGGTCAACGACCCCAAGGCCGCGACCTACGAGATCGCCAACTACATCCAGGGCATCGAGCAGCTCACGGTCACCACGCTGCGTAACGTCATCGGTGGCATGGACCTCGAGCGCACGCTGACCAGCCGCGAAGAGATCAACAACGCGCTGCGCGGGGTGCTCGACGACGCCACGGGCAAGTGGGGCATCCGGGTGAACCGCGTCGAGCTGAAGGCCATCGACCCGCCGCCGTCCATCCAGGACTCCATGGAGAAGCAGATGCGCGCCGACCGCGACAAGCGCGCCGCGATCCTGAACGCCGAGGGTGTCCGCCAGTCGCAGATCCTCACCGCCGAAGGCCAGAAGCAGTCGGCCATCCTCACCGCCGAGGGCGACAAGCAGTCTCAGATCCTGCGCGCGGAGGCGGAGAAGCAGGCGCAGATCCTTCGCGCCGACGGTGAGGCCAAGGCCATCGGCGCGGTCTTCAACGCCATCCACCGCGGCAACCCCGACCAGAAGCTGCTGGCGTACCAGTACCTGCAGATGATGCCCGAGATCGCGAAGGGCGACTCCAACAAGGTCTGGATCGTGCCCAGCGAGTTCGGCAAGGCACTGGAAGGGCTCGGCGACGCGGTCGGCCGGTTCGGCCAGGGCTTCGCTCCCGGTGCGATACCCGACGACGGACACGTCGCCGAGGAGGTCGAGACCGCCGCGGAGGAGGCTGCCGCCGAGGGCGAGACCGCCGTCTCCGCCGCCGAGGACGAGGTCCGCCGCGCGCTGCAGGCCGCCCAGGCCGCGTCGACCGAGCCGCCAGGGGGGTCCGGTCCGTCGGGGCTGGGGTCGCGCCTGGGCTCGGGGTCCGGTCTCGGCTCCGATCTGACCGCCGCGGGGTCCGACCAGGAGCCCTCTGGTGACTCGACCGACGACCGGAGCGGGGAGCCGCCGGTTCCGCCCACCCCGCCCGCACCGCCGGCGGGGTGACGCTGGCCGAGGCCGTCGCCATCGTGGCGGCCGGCTTCGCGGCCGGCACCATCAACACCGTCGTCGGTTCCGGGACGATGATCACCTTTCCGACGCTGCTGGCGCTCGGGTACCCGCCCGTGGTCGCCAACGTGTCCAACACGGTCGGGCTGGTACCCGGGTCGCTGCTGGGTGCCTGGGGCTACCGCGAGGAGCTGCGCGGCCAGCGCGCCCGGTTGCTGCGCTTCGCCATCGCGGCGGTGATCGGCGGGACCGCGGGAGCGGTGCTGCTGCTCGGGCTGCCGCCCGATGCGTTCGAGGCGATCGTACCGGTGCTGATCGTGGTGGCCTGTGTCCTGGTGGCCGCCCAGCCGTGGATCGCCGCCCGGTTGAAGGACCGGCCGAACCGGCGTGCGCACGGCGGCGCCGGCGTCTGGCTGCTGATCCTCGCCACCGCGGTCTACGGCGGCTACTTCGGCGCGGCGCAGGGCGTGCTGCTGCTGGCCGTCATGGGGTTGGCGCTGCAGGACACGCTGCAGCGGCTGAACGCGGTGAAGAACGTCCAGGCCGGACTGGTCAACCTGGTGGCCGGCCTGGTGTTCATGGCGGTCGGCGAGGTCGACTGGGGTGTGGCCGGGCTGATCGCGCTGGGCGCCGCCGCCGGGGGCCTGGTCGGTGCGCGCATCGGCCGGCGGCTGCCGCCGCTGGCGCTGCGCATCGTGATCGTCGTCGTCGGCGTGGTCGCCGTCGTCGTGCTGGTGACCGGCTGATGGCCGCGGTGGTGCACGTCGACGCCGTCGACGACCCTCGGCTGGCCGACTACGTCTCGCTGCGCGACGTGCGGCTGCGGACGTCGCTGGAGGTCGAGCACGGGCTGTTCCTCGCCGAGGGCGAGAAGGTGGTGCGGCGGGCGGTCGCGGCGGGCTACCGGCCGCGGTCGTTCCTGATGGCGCCGCGCTGGGTGGAGGCGTTGGCCGACGTGCTCGACGACGCCGGCGACGACGTGCCGTGCTTCGTCGCGCCGGAGCCGCTGATCGAGTCCGTCACCGGCTTCCACGTGCACCGCGGCGCGCTGGCCTCGCTGCACCGCCGCGCGCTGCCGGACCTGGCCGGCCTGCTGGCCGGCGCCTCGCGCGTCGTCGTCCTGGAGGACCTGGTCGACCACACCAACGTGAGCGGTTCCAAATCTTCGCAGCGAACACGGTCGAGGATCGCCGTCCTGGAGGACTTTACCGATCATGGAAACGTTGGTGCCTCGTTCCGGTCGGCTGCGGCGCTCGGCATCGATGCTGTGCTGGTGACGCCACGGTGTGCCGACCCGCTCTACCGCCGCTCGATCAAGGTCAGCATGGGCACCGTCTTCCAGGTCCCGTGGACTCGGATTGATCCGTGGCCCGATGGCATCCAGCTCCTGAAGGACGTGGGTTACGTCGTAGCCGGGATGAGCCTCGGAGAAGATGCCATCACGCTGGACGAGCTGGTCGCGCAGGATCATCCGAAGCTGGCGCTCCTCTTCGGTACTGAGGGGCATGGCCTGTCGGCCAAGGCTGGGCCCATGCTCGACGTAAGAGTCAAAATTCCGATGTCCGGCGGTGTCGACTCGCTGAACGTCGCGGCCTCATCTGCGGTTGCCTTCTACGCGACCCGCTAGCAGTTTGGCGGGCTCACCGCTCACGCCGGTCACACGGAGCGAGCCCAGGCAGCCGATCGTCGGCCAGAGAATGTTGACGGCACGTCTCGCAGGCGTCTCGTTGACGAGACCCGAAGCCTGGCGGATCGCCGGAGATCGGGTCTCAGAAGGTGTGTCGCCATCGGTGAGTTCAAAGAAATCAGGTCCCGACCACGGTCAGGAACGCCAGAGGTCGAGCGACCTCCAGCCTTGGGGAACCCCCAGCGACTCGATCGTCAGCGCATGCGAGGCCGGGAATTCGTCCAGCAGCGCGACGAGGCGTTGGCTCCACTCCGTCTCAGCTTCGATCGAGGGGAGGAGATAGGCGATCACCGCGAGGGCGTTGTAGGTGCCAAAGACGCCCTTGGCGGTCTCCGTGGCACGGAGGTGGTCGAGAGTCGGCACCTGTCCGACCTTGGGCCGCGCCGGCGCATGCTGGAGCTTCCGGTTGAACAGCCGCGCGTGGTGCGCCGCCACGTTCCGCACGTAGTTCAGGCTGGCGAGCCAGCTAACCATGATCTTCTTCGTCGGGACGCCGAACGCCAGGGCGATCTCTTCCGCGTCCTGCTGGCGCAGCCCTCTGTAGAGGACGGAGACCTGACCGAGCTCAAGGATCTCGGTGAGCGCCCAGACCGGCATCCGATCGTCGTACCTCTCCCGGAAGTGGGCGACGAACTGCTCATCGGACTTTGCCCGCCGCTCGTCAACCCGCTGCAACCACCTCGCGTGGGAGCTGGGAGTCGGCTCCCCGGTGTCTGGGTCGGTGCCCGTTTCGGTGAACGTCTTGGTGAAGCTGGCGGGGTCCTCGTGCGCGAAGGCCGAGGCGCGCCCGAGTAGGTACCCGACCCGCATCCGCACCGCGACCTCGATGCGCTCGACCCCGTCCATGACGAGCATCCTCAGCCGCCGGTCGAAGTCGATGACTGACTCGACGTGGCGCAACATCGTGCCAGGCCGGTAGCCGCTGAGCACCCGGGTGCGCTCGCGGCCCTCGTCGTCGACGAACTGTTCGGACTCCCGGAACGGGTAGAGGTAGCCGATCAGGCGGTAGTAGCCGACCGCCTTCAAGAGCGCGGCCGCGCGGTCCCGGTCACCCACGTCGGCTCCGCGGCTTGCCAGGCGCTCGACCTGCTGCTCAAGAGACAGCCAGGGTTTCGCGTACTCCACCATGAAGATCCTTGGACAGAAAATCAGCCCGCGCCTTGCGGCAACGGGCTGATCGTGATGTAACCGATGTTAGCACGGTCAGCTGACGGTCTTACGAAGTTGCCTGTGTCGCCCGATGTCGGCAAATCGTCGCCAGGAGACCCTGGCACAGGCACCGCCAAGTCGCACCGCCCGATCCGGCTGGACGGGACGGTCGTCGTTGTGCGGGACAGCTTGGGATCGGCCTAGATCCGTCCTTGGATCACCTCGCGCTCGGGTCTTCTGGTCGCCAACCAATTAGCGGCACCACCAACGTCGGTGCGATCTCCGACGCCGTCGATCTCGCGTCGGTCGAGCCGGGGGAGCGGGTCGCGCTGCTGGTGGGCGGCGAGGGCCACGGGCTGTCCGCGCGTTGGATGGCCGCGGCCGACCGGCGTGTGCGCATCCCGATGCGGGCCGGCGTCGACTCACTCAACGTCGCCGCCGCCACGGCCGTGGCGTGCTACGTGCTGGGCCGCTGACCAGCCGAACCGTGACCGGTCAGACCGCGACCGGCTGCAGGATCGACTCGATGTCCCGCAGGTCGCCGGTGAACACCGCGGCCGAACACTCGCGGCAGGCGTACTCGACGCCGATGCCGCCGGGCACCCGGTCGAACTCCGTCTCCTCGTCGCACTCGCCGCACCAGGCCGTGAGAGACCCGATGGCCAGCTCGGGCGCGACCGCGCCCGTCGTCGTTGTCTCCCTCATGTTCCGAGCGTGACACGGACCGCCGCCGGGGTCGCGCAGGCGCGCCGGGGCCCCTACGGGCCACAATAGGCTGTGGGCGGGGACCGACAGGGTGCCGGCGGACGGAGTTGTCATGGTCATGCAGACGGTCTGGAAGGGGTCCATCTCCTTCGGGTTGGTGTCGATCCCGGTACGGCTGGTGTCGGCTACGCAGGAGAAGGACGTCAGTTTCCGGCAGGTGCACGCGGCCGACGGCGGGCGCATCCGGTACAAGCGGGTGTGCGATGCCGGCGGCCACGAGGTCGCTTACGCCGACATCGCCAAAGGCTACGAGCTGCCCGGCGGCCAGATGGTGGTGCTCACCGACGAGGACTTCGACGACCTCCCCATCACGTCGTCGCGGTCGGTCGAGGTGCTCGGCTTCGTGCCGTTCTCGCAGATCGACCCCACCGCGCTCAACCGCGCCTACTACGCCGAGCCCACCGGTGACACCAAGCCGTACGCGCTGTTGCGCGACTCCCTGGAGCGCTCCGGCCGGGTCGGCGTGGTCAAGGTTGCGCTGCGCAACAAGGAGCGGCTGGCGGTCCTGCGCTCGTTCGAAGGCGTGCTGATCGTGCAGACCATGCTGTGGCCGGACGAGATCCGCCGGCCCGAGTTCGACTTCCTGGACGAGGACGTCGAGGTCCGCAAGCAGGAGATGGCGATGGCGGAGTCGTACATCGACACTCTCGCCGGCGACTTCGACCCCGAGGAGTACCACGACGAGTACCGCGAGGCGCTGCTCGAGGTGGTCAACGCCAAGGCCGAGGGCCAGGAGGTCGTCACCCCGCCCGAGGCCGAGCCCGCCGAGGGCAAGGTCGTCGATCTCATGGATGCCCTGCGCCGCAGCGTCGAGGAGGCCAAGCAGGGCCGGGCGGAGAAGTCGGCGGCACCGGCCAAGAAGCGCACGGCCAAGAAGACGGCCGCGAAGAAGACCGCGGCCAAGCGCAAGTCCGCCTGACACCCGTCCTACGCGTCGAGGAGCTCCACGTCGAGCTGCCGGATGCGCTCGGGGTCGGAGATCACGTCGATGGCGACGATCCGCCCGCCGGTGACCGTGAAGGCGAAGACGGCGCCCAGGTGCCCGCCCGGCACCCACGCCGCGCCGGCAGCCTCGGTGAGGCATTGCTGGCCTTCGGGCTGTGCATCGTGTGCGGGTTCGCCTTCGTGTGGCTGTTCATCTACATGGGCCTGCTCACCGGCAACCCGCAGGGCGCCCAGGGCATGTCGATGCTGGCCTACCCGATGATCTTCATCTCCAGCGCCTACGTGCCGGTGGACGCCCTGCCCGCCGCGATGAGCGCCGTCGCGGAGCACCAGCCAGTCACCGTCATGTGCAACGCCGTCCGCGCCCTCGCCCTCGGCGACGCCGGCGCACGGCTCCGAGTGGGTTCCTCAGCCTTGCGTCGCTACGATCGCGTTGCTCGGCTCCGACAGCTCGCTGATCCGCTGGGTGCCGTCGTCCGGGTTGCCCGTGATGGCGTAGGACCTCGCAGTGATCGTCTCGGCACCCCGCAGTGCATCGACCCGAGTGATGGGGTTGATGCAGTCCGAGCTGGGCTCGGTGCGCGAGGCACAGATGAGGAACCAACGCGTCCTTGGATTGCCGCCGAGGGTGTGCCTGAAGCCGTTGATGCGCACACCATCGAAGTAGATGATTGTGCCGATCGACACATCGGGCTCGGTGGCCGGTGGTGCGTTGTAGGTCACGGCGACCTCTCCGGTCTCCCCCAGCGCGCACGGCGCCTGGCACCCCGTGACGACCGCGCTGACCAGTTCCGGTGCGGCTGGGGTGGCCGGGGTGGGCAGGTCGTCGGCGGCGCTGACGCCGGCCCCGGATGTCCCGGCCACAAGGGCGCCGATGGTCAACACCATGGCGCCAAAGCTGCGCATTACACGTGCGTTCGCTTTCATGCGACTCCTTTGTCAACTTGGTGGACAACTACATCAGTTGCTACGGACGAGACCCAGGAATGGTTCGAGCGCCGTGCAAAAAATGCCCCCTCGCCCGGGTCGGGGCGGCCGCGCCGTCGCCGCCGACGACGGCGAGACAAACATGATCAGCGCGAGCGGCAAAGCCAGCATGGCGTGGATGGGAGTGAAGACGACCCCGGCCGGTGACCGCCGGCGCTGGTCACGAGCAGCAGTCGCAGCCGTCGTCGCAGCCGGGCTCGGCCTCCGGATCGGCCAGCAGGGCGCCGGACGCGGCGGCGCAGGCATCGCCGCGCCAGGCCTCGACGCCCTCGCGGACGGCGAACGCGGCGATCACCAACGCGGCGAGCGGGTCGGCCCACCACCAGCCGGCGGCGGAGTTGAGGACCAGGCCGGCGAGGAGGACGGCGGACAGGTAGCTGCAGATCAGGGTCTGCTTGGAGTCGGCGACGACGCTGGCGGAGCCGAGCTCCAGACCGGTGCGGCGCTCGATCCACGACAGACCGGGCATCACGGTTAGGCTCACCGCGGCCAGGACGATGCCGACGGTGCTGTGCGCAGCCTCAGCCGCGCCGGCCAGCGCCCGGACAGCCTCCACGCCAACGTAGGCCGCCAGCGCGAAGAACGACACGGAGATGAGCCGCAGCGCGACCCGCTCCCGGGCCTCGTGATCTCTGCCGGCGAACTGCCAGGCGACCGCGGCCGCCGAGACGACCTCGACCGTCGAGTCCAGTCCGAAGCCGATCAGCGCCGACGACGACGCCGCGGTGCCGGCGGCGATCGCGACGACCGCCTCGATGACGTTGTAGGTGATCGTGGCGGCGACGACCAGGCGCACGCGGCGGCGCAGGACCGCCCGGCGGTGCGGGCTGGGTGCGGCTGTGACCTCGGGCCGGCTCATGAGCAGGTGCACCCCTGCGCCGAGCAGCAGTCCGGGTCGACGACGAGCATCACCGTCAGCAGCTCGCCCAGGGCGTCGGCGATGCCCTGGTCCGCGAGGCGGTACCAGACGAACCGGCCGTCGCGTTCGGCCGTCACCAGGCCGCAGCCGCGAAGGCACGCCAGCTGGTTGGACATCACCTGCCGCGACACCCCGAGCGTGTCGGCGAGATCGGACGGCGATGCCGGGGCCTCCCGCAGGGCCAGCAGGATGCGGGTCCGGGTCTCGTCGGAGAGCGCGCGGCCGAGGCGGGTCACCGCCTCGGCATGGGACACCGTCACCGTGAGGGTCATGGTCGTGACGATACACGACACGCTGTACTGACGTTCGTCAGGCTGGGGTGAGCCAGTGGTCGAGATGGGCGCGAAGGCCGGCGAGATCGGTACCGCCGCGATGCGCGACGTGGCCGTCGGGGCGGACGAGCAGATACGCGGCCCGGCGTCGGACGCCGAGCCGGTGCGCGACGCGGCCGGTGCGGTCGATCAGCGCGTCGGGCGGTGCGGCGGGTCCGTCGTCGCTGCTGAGGTGGTGGATCGAGATCAGCCCGGGGTACCGGGCCGCGACGTCGTCACCGGCCGAGACCGGCCACTGGCCGGCGGGCCCGCACAGCAGCAGGTGGAAGCCGGGCCCGCCCAGCTCCGCGTGCAGCGTCGTCACCCGCCCAGCACGCACGACGGGAGCGTCGGGCAGCCGGTCGCCGGGCCGCGGTCCCCGATCGAGTCGGGTGCCGCCGGCCGAGAGCGGGCTTCGGCGGTAGTGGATGGCGAGCTGGGCGATGGTGCGGAAGCCGTAGCCGCGGACCCGGCGCAACTGGGTCACCAGCGGCGCGACGTAGGGAACGACGCGCGAGCGGGCCGTCCGGAGCGCCGGGTTCATGGACGTGCCGATGGTGAACGCGCGGTCGGTGAAGCGCAGCACTCGGCGCCCCACGGGCGCCCGCTCGGTCTCGTAGGTGTCCAGTATCGCCGGGCGGGCGCGGCCGCTGACGGCCAGGGCGAGCTTCCAGCCCAGGTTGACGGCGTCCTGGATGCCGGTGTTCATGCCCTGGGCTCCGGCCGGGCTGTGGATGTGTGCGGCGTCTCCGGCCAGGAACACCCGTCCGGACCGGTACCGTGTGGCGCCGCGGTTGGCGATGCGGAAGTCGGTGGCCCACACGGGGTCGCGCAGCCGGACCGGGAACGGCGACGCGGCGTCGACGAGCGCCTGCAGCTCATCGAGGGTGACGGTTGCGGTGTCCGGTGCCGGAGCGCCGGCCGGTGGCCCGTTACCGCCAGGTCGCATCGTCAGTAGCCGCCACGATGCCGGCGTCTGGAGGGGGAAGAAGAACAGGATGCCTCGGGCGCCGAGGAACGCGTGCGCCGCGCCGGCTTCGATGCCGTCGGCCTCGAGGTCGGCCAGCACGAAGGTCTGCGGATAGGTGAGGCCCTCGAAGGCGATGCCGGCGAGGTCGCGCACGGCGCTGTGCGCGCCGTCGCAGCCCACGACGTAGCGCGCCGTGACGGTCTCGTCCGCTCGCCCGGCCGTGCGCAGCCGGCACGTCACCGTGTCGTCGCGCCGGTCCAGTCCCACCAGCTCGACGCCGCGCTCGGGCCGGACGCCCTGGCGCGCCAGGTGGTCGCCGAGGATCTGCTCGGTCTCGGTCTGGGAGAGGAACAGCAGGTAGGGGTACGCGGTATCGGCCAGGCCGATGTCGAACAGCGGTATCGACAAAGTGCGCCCGCGTGCGTGCAGGCGCAGGTTGACCGTCCGGTTGCCCTGAGCGACGAGCTGGCCGGTGACGCCGATCCCGGCCAGGACCTCCAGGGTCCGGGGCTGGATGGCCAGCGCCCGCGACTCGCGCACCCGGTCGGGCGTGCGGTCGACGAGCCTGAACCGCACGCCGTAGCGCTGCAGCTCGGCGGCCAGCGCGAGCCCGGTCGGCCCGGCGCCGACGACCAGCACGTCCGGGAGGCCGCCGGCTGCGCTGGCGCCACCGGGACGCGTCATGAGTCGCCGGCCACGACCTCGAGCCGGTCGAGCAGGGCGAGGACGCGGCGTTCGATCTCGTCGCGGATGGGGCGGACGGCGGCAAGGTCCTGCCCGGCGGGGTCGTCGAGGGCCCAGTCCTCGTAGCGCTTGCCGGGAAAGACCGGGCAGGCGTCGCCGCAGCCCATGGTGACGACGACGTCGGCGGCGCGGACGACTTCGTCGGTCCAGGGCTTGGGGTACTCGGCGGAGATGTCGATGCCGCGTTCGGCCATCGCGGCGACGGCCATCGGGTTGACCTGGTCGCCCGGTTCGGAGCCGCCGGACCAGGCGACGGCGCGGTCGCCGGCGTGGTGCTGGAAGAAGCCGAGGGCCATCTGGGAGCGGCCGGCGTTGTGGACGCAGAGGAACAGGACGGTGGGGCGGCCGTCGTCGTGCCGGCCCTCGACCCGGGCGAGTGCGGTGAGCCGCTGCCGGGCGAACCGCTCGGCCAGCAACGGCAGGAAGTTGGCGACGACGGCGCGACCGGCGAACTGGTCGTAGGACGTGTGCAGGAACCGCTCGATCGTCTCCGCCCCGTAGGTGCCGTCGAACTCGCCGGCCAGCCGGGAGGCGGCGGCGGTGAGCGCGTACTGCTGGTCCAGGGTGATGGGTGCGCGTTGGTAGGCGTGCGACATGGCGGGCTCCTGTCAGGCGGGGTCGAGTCGCGGGGCGAGGTCGCCGACGCGGTCGGCGAGGGTGGCCACGGTGGCGTCGAAGGCGTCGTCGGTGCCGGCGGGGACGGGGTCGGGAACGGACCAGTGCAGCCCGCCGACCTCGCCGAGCTCCTCGTGTGCGTGGTCGCAGACGGTGATCACGAAGTCGTCGTCGGCGGTGACGTCGCGCAGCATGCGGGGCCGGGTGGCACGCAGCGCGATGCCGTGCCGGCGCGCGGCGGCGACCGCGCCGGGGTCGACGCGCTCGGCAGGATGGGTGCCGGCGGAGGTGACGGGGATGGCGCTGGCTTGCCGCCAGAGCGCCGCGGCCAGCTGGGAGCGGGCGGAGTTGGCGGTGCACACGAACACCACCCGATGCGCCGTGCCGACGGCGCCCGGGACGAGGTCGTCCAGCGCGGCGGGCGCGAGCCGGACGTAGCTGCGGCGCCGATCGGCCTCGGAGCGGCCGCGATTCAGCAGGTTCGCGGCTTCCAGGGCCTTGAGGTGGTGGGCGAGCAGGTTCGACGGCATGCCGAGGCGGTCCTGCAGCTCGCTGGGGGAGAGGTCACCGAGGCTGAGCAGGTCGGCGATGTGCAGCCGCGCCGGGTCGGACAGCGCCGCGTGCTTGGCGGCCCGCCTCTCCAGCGCTGTTCGCTCAGCGTTCATTGTCTCAATCTTGACTGAGCTACCTCGTCCGGTCAAGATGTCGTCATGAGCGCGATCCACTCGGCGCCGGCGTTCTGGCGGCGTCTGCTGGCCGAATTCCTCGGCACCTGCCTGCTGGTCGCCGTCGTCGTCGGCTCCGGGATCGCGGCCCAGCGGCTGTCGCCGGACGACGTCGGGCTGCAGCTGCTGGAGAACAGCACGGCCACGGTGCTGGGACTCACGGTGCTGATCCTGGTGTTCGGACCGGTCTCGGGGGCCCACCTCAACCCCGTGGTGACCCTCGCGCAGTGGTGGCTGGGCCGGTCGTCAGGTGCCGGGCCACGGCCCGGGGAGGTCACCGGGTACGTGGCCGCGCAGTGCGCCGGCGGCATCGGCGGCGCGGTCCTGGCGAACCTCATGTTCGAGGTCCCGGCCGGTATGGCGGCGACGGGTCGCACCGGCGGCGGCCTCCTGGTCGGTGAGGTGGTCGCCACCGCCGGGCTGGTTCTGCTGATCTTCGCGCTGGCGCGCACCGGCCGCGGCGCGCTGTCCGCGCCCGCCGTCGGCGCCTACATCGGGGCGGCGTACTGGTTCACCAGCTCCACGTCGTTCGCCAACCCCGCCGTCACGGCCGGGCGGATGTTCACCGACACCTTCGCCGGCATCGCGCCGTCCTCCGTCCCGGCCTTCGTGGGTGCGCAGGTGGCCGGCGGCGCCGTCGGGGTGCTGCTCGTCATGGTCCTGTACCCCACCGCCGGCCGGGCCGCCGACGCCGTCGTCGTCCCACAGCTCGAACCCACGCAAGCCCGAATCTGAAAGGCATCTCGTGCACCTCGTCGTCATCGGCGGCAGCGACGCCGGCATCTCCGCCGCGCTGCGCGCCCGCGAGCTGGACCCGTCGGCCGAGGTGACCGTGGTGGTCGCCGACGCCTATCCGAACTTCTCCATCTGCGGCATCCCGTACTACATCTCTGGTGAGGTCGGTCACTGGTCGAACCTGGCGCACCGCACCCACGCCGACCTCGAGGCCACCGGCATGCGGCTGCGGCTGGACACCCTGGCCACCTCCCTCGACGTCGACGCGCGACGCCTGGCCGTGCGTGAGAAGGACGGCGGTGAGACGACCCTGGCCTACGACGAGCTGATCGTCGGCACCGGCGCGGTGCCCGTCCGCCCGCCGATCGCCGGCTTGGCCGATCTCGGCGCCGCGGACGGCGTGCACGTGTTGCATTCGATGGACGACACGTTCGCACTGGAGCGGAGCCTGGACCGGCTCCAGCCCTCGACGGCGCTCATCGTCGGCGCCGGCTACGTCGGGCTGGAGATGGCCGAAGGGCTGACCGCACGCGGGATCGCCGTCACGCAGGTCGAGATGCTGTCCGAGGTGCTGCCCACCATCGACCACGAGCTCGGCGCCCTGGTTCACGCCGAGCTGGACCGCAACGGCGTCACCGTACACACGCGCTCGACCGTCACCGGCATCGCCCGCGGCGATTCCGGTCCAGCGCGCCTGCACGTCGACGGCGCCGGCCCGGATGGCGAGCCGCTGGCCTGGGACGTAGACCTGGTCCTCGTGGTGGTCGGCGTCCGCCCCGACGCCGGCTTGCTGACCGCGGCCGGGGCGCGGACCGGGCCGCGCGGCGCCGTCGTCGTCGACGAGACGATGGCCACTGGGCTGCCGCACGTCTGGGCCGCCGGGGACTGCGTCGTCACCCACCACCGCCAGCTCGGCGTCACCTACCTCCCGCTGGGCACCACCGCGCACAAGCAGGGCCGGGTCGCCGGCGAGAACGCGCTCGGCGCAGCCGCGCGGTTCGCCGGCAGCCTCGGCACCCAGGTCGTGAAGGTGTTCGACCTCGTCGCGGCCCGCACCGGCCTGCGGGAGCACGAGGCCATGGCGGCCGGTTTCGCGCCGGTCAGCAGCACCGCGACCCCCGACGACCACAAGGCCTACTACCCGGGCGCCCAGCCGATCACGATCCGCGTCACCGGCGACCGCGACACCGGCCTCCTGCTTGGCGCGCAGCTCGTCGGCCCGCGCGGCACCGAGACCGCCAAGCGCGTCGACACCTACGCCGCCGCCCTGTTCCACCGCATGACGGTCGAGGCCTTCAGCGAGCTCGACCTCTCCTACACCCCGCCGCTCGGCTCGCCCTGGGACGCCACCCAGCTGGCCACCCAGGCCTGGGTCCGCGAGCACGTCCTGCCCGCACAGGTGGCTCAGCTCGTTCGCTGAGCTCAGGTCTGGCTGACGTGCCCAACGCGACGACGGCGGCGACGCCGGCGATCGCGGTGAGTACGGCGAACATGGCCGGGTAGCCGCCGACGACCTGGGCGATGGCGCTGCCGGCCCAGGGCGCGATCGCCATGGCGACCGTGGTCGGCGCGTTGAGGATCCCGTACAGGGTGCCGAAGCCGGCGATGCCCCAGCGGTCGCTGACCGCGGTCGACTGCAGCAGCGTGAACGCACCGCGGGCGATGCCCAGGGCGATGCTGGCGGCTCCAAGTACGGCCGCCGGGCCCGGGAGCAGTCCCACGGCGCCGATGGTCGCCGTGGCCGCGGCCAGGAGGGCGACGGTGCGGGCGCGTGGCGTGGTGCGGCGAGACAACGGCGCGTAGCCGATGCGGCCGAGCAGCTGCCCGGCACCGGACAGCCCGAGCGCCCACGCGGCGAGCGACATCGACAGGTCGCGGTGGGTGAGCAGCGGGATGAGGTGGATGGTGGCGGCGAACAGCGCGAACGCCGTCAGCGCGGCGCAGATGGTGAGGCAGATGAACGCCCGGCTCGTGGCCACGGCCCGGACGTGGCCGTTCCGCAGGTACGAGCGCGCCGTGTGGTCGGCGGCTGGCCAGGGCGCGCTCAGGCCGACCGCGTGCCCGGGGATCGTCGTGACCGCCAGGATGGCCGCGAGCACCACATAGGTCTCCCGCCACGACAGGTGATCGAGCAGCGCTGCGGTGGCCGGGGCGAAGATCGTGCTGGAGAGCCCCGCGACGAGGGTCAGCACGGTCAGCGCGCGGGTTCGGGCCGCACCGTACCAACGGGTCAGCGCGGTGAACGCCGGCGCGTAGAGGGTCCCGGCCTGCGCGACGCCGGCGACCACCCAGGCCGCGGCGAACCAGCCGACCCCCGGCGCGGCCGCCACGCCCAGGGTGGCGCCGACGCCGACGATCGACCCGGACGTCATCACCCAGCGGGGTCCGTGCCCGTCGATGACCCGGCCGACCACGATCCCGGCGAGGGCCGCGACCACGAGCGCGGCCGAGAATGCCGCCGTCGTCGACGGTTCCGACCAGCCGGTGTCGGCGGTGATGGCCGGCAGCGCGACCGGGAAGGAGTAGTAGAGGACGCCCCAGCCGACGATCTGGGTGAGGCACAGCGCGGCCAGCGCTCGCCGGGGACCGGCGGCCGGCTGGTTTCGTCTCACAGGCCGATGATCGCGTGCGCCTGCTGGACGTGGGCGGCGAGTGGGACGACGACGTGGTCGGCGTCGCGGCTGACGCCGCGGACGGTGTTGGAGGAGAAGGAGCGCTGGAACTCCAGCCCGAGGTACACCAGACCGGGATGGGTCGTGGAGATGCCGTCGGCGTGCAGCGGCAGGTCATTGTCGTCCAGGGCACCGAGTGGCCGCAGGTACCCGACGTTCGGCCGGTACCCGGTGGCGAAGATGACGGCGTCGACCCGCTCGCGGGTGCCGTCGGGCCAGACGACCTGGTCGCCCTCGAAGGCGGTGAACATCGCGCGGCGATCCACCCGGCCCGATTCGATGGCCGCGCGGTACGGGCCGGTGTCCAGCACCAGCGGTTTGCGCACGATGTGGCGCAGCCAAGCGCCGGGGAGGTGGTCGAAGTGGGTGACCTCGAGCCAGTGGTGCAGGTCGTGGCCGCGGATCACCTGGGGGAGGAAGGAGATGGGCGCGAGGGTCGCAAGCGTGAGGTCGGCGACGCCGGCGAGCTCGTGGGCGACCTGGACGCCGGAGTTGCCGCCGCCGACGACGATGACGCGTTTCCCGGCGTACGGAGCCGGGTTGCGGTAGTCCGCCACGTGCAGCAGCTCGCCGGCGAAACCGTCCTGCCCGGGCAGGTCCGGCGTCACCGGGCGGCCGAACGAGCCGGACGCCGCGACCATGCCCGCGGCCGGCAGGCTGTCGCCGTCGGCGGTGTGCACGACGAACCCGGGGCCGTCGGATTCGACCGCGGTCACGGTCGTGCCGGTGCGGATGTCGACGGCGAGGTGGCGGGCGTAGCTGTCGAGGTAGCCGGCTAGCTCGTCGCGGGTGGGGTAGCGGTCCGGGTCGCCGTCGAGCGGGTAGTCCGGCATCGCGCTGTAGCGGGCGGGGGAGAACAGCCGCAGGCTGTCGTAGTAGTGGGGCCAGGACCCCGACGGCCGAGCGCCCGCTTCCAGGACGATCAGCGGCAGGCCGGCATCGCGGACGGCGCGTGCGGCGGCGAGGCCGGACTGGCCGGCGCCGACGACGATCACTGGGTGTGGAGGTGTGGTCACGCGATCAACATATCGCCAAATCGCGATATGTCAAAATGACGATGCGTTGCGTATCCTCGGTGCCGTGGGCGATGTCGTGACGGCGGGGGAGCGCAGGTCGTTGCCGCTGGTGGCCGAGGACCTGGTCGAGCTGAGCGACGCCACGCACGATTTCCTCAAGGCTCTGGCCAGCCCTGCCCGGCAGAAGATCATGCTGCTGTTCGCGCGGGGCGCCGAGCTGTCGGTCGGCGAGGTCGCGCAGTTTGCCGGCATCGGTCAGTCCACCGCGTCGGAGCAGCTCAAGCTCCTGCGGCGCGGCGGCATCGTGACCGCCCGGCGGGAGGGAAAGACGGTGTACTACCGCGCCGACCGCGACGGCATGGTCAGCGCTCTCGACGACCTCCAGGCCTACCTCAAGGTCTGCTGCTGAGGCCGCGGCGCGCGGCGGGATACGTCAGCGCGTGAGGGCGAGCGCGTCGCGGATGGCGGCCAGGCGCTCGGGCACGACGCGGTAGTAGACCCAGGTGCCGCGCCGGTCGCCGGTGACGAGGCCGGCGTCGCGGAGCAGTTTCAGGTGGTGGCTCGTCGTGGCCGCGGTCTTTCCGATGCCGTCCGACACGTCGCAGGCGCACACCTCGTCGGCGTTGAGCAGCATCGAGAGGATCTTGACCCGGGCCGGGTCGGCCAGCGCCTTGAACATGCCGGCCAGCGAGACGGCATCGTCGTCGCCCATGGTCGAGGTCGGCACGCAACAGGCGTTCAGGACCGGGAGCGGCCGGGCGGCCGCGGGTGTGTCGGCGTTCAACGTGTCGATGGTCATGGTGGCTCCAGGCTACCCGGGACGGTCAACTGTTTCCATGATTGTCGAATTACTGCTTTGAAAATCGTCGAATCAGTGCTTAGATGAACGTCGAAACAAGGTTCGGATGTTCCGGGCCGCACCGATGTCGCCGAGGAGGCGCGATGCACCCGTACCTGTCCGACACACTCGCGGCTGAACACCGGCGCGAGCTGCTCGCCGCGGCTGAAAGGGGGCGCCTCGTCGCGCAGGCCACGCGCGGGCGGCCGGGCGGCCTGGCGCGCACGGTGTCGCGACTCCGCGACGCCTGGGGTGCCCTGGCCGCCGGCCGAGGCACCGCCAGTCGAGGCATCGCCTGCCGCGGCACTGCCTGCTGCGCGGTGTGCTGACCGGCCGCCGGCCGGACCCGTCGGGGACGACCTGCGAGGGGAGGTGACCACGATGGACTGCTGCGACGACCTGGTGGTGGACTGCTGCGACACCGGTTGCTGCTGAGAATCGCCGGCCCACTCTCCCATGATCATGGGAGAGGGCGGCGGAACGCGGGGAGTGGCAGGCCCGTGCCGACGCCGGGAATCCTCGACAGGTGCCACCGGCCGAGATTGGCCACCAGCAGGGCGTCGCCCTGGAACGCGGCGTTCGTCGGGTGGCACAGCAGGTGAGCGTCGGGGTCCTCGGCCAGAACCGACCAGTCGCCGGTGTTCGGGTCGACGCTCAGCAGCCGGCTCGGTTCATAGCAGGTGACGACCAGCCGCCCCCGCGCGTCGACGGCGAGACCGTCGGGCAGCATGCCGGGAAGCTCCACCACGACGTGGGACCGGCCGGCCGAGCCGTCGGGCCGCACGTCGATGGCGGTGACCCTGCGCGCCCAGGTCTCGGCCACGTACAAGACGGTGTCGTCGGCGTCGAACGCGAGCCCGTTGGCGAAGTGGAACGGTCCGGCGTGCCAGAGCCGGCCGGCGCCGTCTGGCTCGAAGGCGAAGATCCCCGGGCCGGCCCGGTCGGCGTGGCCGTTGTCCGACACCAGCACGCGGTCAGCCGCGTCGACCGCCGGGAAGTTGGGCCCGACGAAGCGCCGGCCGTCCGCGCCGTCGGCGAACCGCTCGGGCCGGTCGCTGTGCGCGGGCAACCGGAAGAGCGCGGCGTGGGCCAGGTCGCACACGTAGAGGTTGGCCTGGGAGTCGAAGGCCAACCCGAGGCAGAACCCGCCGGTGCTGGCCACCTGCTCGATCCGACCGTCCTCGATGCGGTAGATCTGGCCGCGCTCGCCGCCGCACCAGACGCTCCCGTCGGGATGGACCGCGACGCCCTCCGGATGGTCCAGACGGGGCTCGGACAGAAGCCCGTCGAAGAAGACCTCGATCGTCATCGTCGCCTCTCGCAGTCGGCGTACTGGGTACTTGTATGCTAGAGCGCCAGCTCCGGTGACGCCACGGTTCCCGATGTCTCGCCGCAGGCGGGAGATGGAGGTCCTCGATGACGACCGCGCACGCCGCGACCGACGCCTTCCCACGAGTGGACGACCTGCGAAGCGCACCGCTCCGGCACCGGCACGGCGACGTGTTCAACCCGCCGGCCCTGACGAACTATCTCGGCTGCCTGCAGGCCGATCTCGACCTCACCGGCATCCGCAGCCTCAACTTCGCCCCGTACGCCCACGCGGACACCGTGACCGCGTCGCTCTACCTCGACGGGCGCTACCTGCCGTCCTACGGCGAGCCGATCACGTTCACCTGGCGGCCGGACCGGGTGGAGCGCTCGATGACCTGCTCGGGCCTGCGCCTGACCTCGACGACGGTGCTCGTGCCCGGCCGGATGGCGGCCGTCGTGCTGGTCACCGTCGAGAACCTCGGCGGCGCGGACCGCTCGGTCGAGCTGGGGCTGGCGGTCCGCTCCACCATCGGGGCGACCCACGAGGCGCTGACCGGCTGGTTGCCCTACCACGAGGGCGACAACGCCCTCGACGTGGACGCGGCGCGGCGGGTTTGGGTGGCGACGGCCCGGCACAGTGCCGCGGTGGCCGTGCAGGGCGTCGTGGCGGTCGACGGGCGAGTGGAGACCGACGCCGCGCCCGGCCGGCTCACCGCCCGGCTGACGCTCGGTCCCGGCGGCCACCCGGCGCGAACCACCGTCGCCTACGTCCACGTGATGGGGGCGGACCGGGCCGGCTGCCTGGCGGTGTACGACGACATCGCGCGCGACCCGTCCGGCGCGGTCACCAGAGCGGAGCGGTTCTGGGACGACGAGCTGGCGGCCGTGTTCACCGGGGGCGGCCGCTACACCGGCCGGCTGCCGCTGCTGGAGACCTCCGACGACACGCTGCGTCGCCTGTACCTCACCGGGATCGTCGGCGTCATGTACTTCCGCCGCGAACGGCCGGTCGCGGTCCTCGACCCCAGCTACGACACGCTGATGCCGCGGTACTGGCAGACGTCGACCTTCCTGTGGGACTTCAGCCTGAGCTCGATCGTGCACGGGCTGCTCGACCCCGAGCCGATGCGCCGTCAGCTGGAGCACTGGATGCGCACCGACGTCCACACCTGCATGGCGACGGAGTCCGTCACCGGCGCACCGATCGGCATGTGGTACGCGGTGAACGACTTCGCGATGATCCGCTCCGCCCGCGAGTACCTGCGCTGGAGCGGCGACCACCGCTGGCTACGGCACCGGGTGGGCGACGGCGGCACGGTCTGGGACCACCTGGCCGGCTACGCCCGCGCCTGGCGGCAGTTCAAGACTCCCGGCGGCCTGGCCGACTACGGCGCCCTGGGCAACCTGCTGGAGTGCGTCAGCAGCTACGTGCACGAGGTGGCCGGGCTGAACGCGGCGAACGTCTTCAACCTCCGCACCGCCGCCGACATCGCCGAAGTGATCGGCGACGGGTCCGGCGCGGGCGTGCTGCGCGCGGAGGCCGCCGACGTGCTGGCCTCGCTGCGGGAGCTGTACGTCGAGGGCGAGGGGTACTGGTACGCACGGCACCCCGACGGCAGCAAGCGCCCGGTGCGGCACTGCTACGACTTCGCCACCATCGGCAGCCTGCTCGGCGGTGACCTGAGCGCCGAGCAACGGGCGCAGATGACGGCGTTCTTCCAGGCCGAGCTCCAGACGCCGACGTGGCTGCGCGCGCTCTCGTCGCGCGACGAGGACGCCGTCTTCAGCGTCCGTCCCGACCACCAGTGGAACGGCGCGTACACGGCCTGGCCGTCGGAGGCCGCCATGGCCCTCATCCGGATGGGCCGTCCGGAGGTCGCCGCGGAGTGGATGACGGGCCTGGCGCGGACCGCCCGGCAAGGGCCGTTCGGCCAGGCGCACTTCGACGAGCGGGTCATCGACGCCGACGGCGGCGGCGCGCGCAAGGCGCCCTGTGAGGTGCCCTACATCAGCGACTGGGCGTGCTCGTCGCACGGGTCCTGGGTCTCACTGGTGCTGGAGGGCGTGTTCGGCGTGACGGCGGACCTGGCCGGCACCGTCTCCGCCCGGCCGGAGCTGGTCGACCGGTTCGATCCGCAGGCCCGGCTGGTCGGCCTGGCCTGCCAGGGGGTCGACTACACGATCGACCGCGGGGGAGCGCACCGGTCCTCGCGGGCGTGAGGACGGCCGCCGGCGCCCGGGCTCGCCGTGCCGACGTCGTGACCCGTCCATGGACACGGCGAACCGGCGATACTAGAATTCTGGAAGACTAGTATGCAAGCAAGCGACGGGGAGCGGAATGAAGATCACCAACATCCGGGCGACGACGGTCACCGTGCCGCTCGAAGCGTCCCTGCGGCACTCCAACGGCGCGCACTGGGGTCGCTTCGTGCGCACCATCGTGGAGGTCGACACGGACGAGGGTCTGACCGGCGTCGGGGAGATGGGCGGCGGCGGGCAGGGCGCCGAGCTGGCCTTCGCCGGGCTCAAGCCGTATCTCCTGGGGCACGACCCGTTCGACCTGGAGGCACTGCGGTTCAAGATCGCGAACCCGACCGCGTCGCTGTACAACAACCGCACCCAGCTGCTGGCCGCGCTGGAGTTCGCCTGCCTGGACATCTGCGGCAAGGCGCTCGGCGTGCCGGTGTACCAGCTGCTCGGTGGCAAGGTCCGCGATCGCGTCCCCTTCGCCAGCTACCTCTTCTTCCGCTACGACAACCCCGCCACCGGCACCGGCGAGGTGTACACGCCCGACCAGCTCGTCGCGCACGCCAAGGAGCTGCGCGACGAGCACGGGTTCACCACGCACAAGCTCAAGGGCGGCGTGTTCGAGCCGGCGTACGAGCTGGCCTGCTTCCGGGCGCTGGCCGAGGCCTTCCCGGACGACCGGGTGCGCTACGACCCCAACAGTGTGTTCGCCATGGACGACGCGATCCGGTTCGGCCGCGCCATCGAGGACCTCCACAACGACTACTACGAGGACCCGGTGTGGGGGCTGAACGGGATGCGGCTGGTGCGCGAGGCCGTGCGCATCCCGCTGGCCACCAACGCCGTCGTGGTCAACTTCGAGCAGCTGGCCTCGAACGTCCGCGACCCTGCCGTCGACGTGATCCTGCTCGACACCACGTTCTGGGGCGGCATGCGCGCCTGCGTGAAGGCGGCCGGTGTGTGCGAGACCTTCCAGCTGCCGGTTTCGGTGCACTCGTCCGGCGAGCTGGGCATCCAGCTGGCGTCCATGCTGCACATGAGCGCGGTGCTGCCGTCGCTGACCTATGCGGCCGACGCCCACTACCACCACCTGGACGACGACGTCATCGTCGGCGGAAAGCTGGAGTACCGGGACGGCTCGATCGCCGTGCCCGACGGACCTGGACTCGGCGTGACCCTCGACCCCGAGCGCCTGGCCTACTACAACGAGCTGTACCACAAGCTCGGCACCTACCCGTACGACCGCGACCTCGACCGGCCCGAGTGGTTCCCGCTGCTGCCGAACGCGGACTGGGCGCCGGTGAAGCACGTCGACAGCGGTGGGCTGGCCGGGCTGGCCGAGCTCGCCGACATCCCCGCCCCGCCCTGGCGGAGCTGAGCGAACGGAGGATCGCGTGCTCGAGCTCGACGCCGAGGCCGCCGGGCGGACCGCCCTGGCGGTGATGTACGGCGGCACGGAACTGTGCAGGTACACCTACCTCAGCGACGCCGACCAGGTCGAGGCGCCGCAGCCGTACTTCCACCCGGTCCGCACCGTCGCAGGCGACCTGGTGACGCTGCACCGGCCGTGGGACCATCCGTGGCACAAGGGCATCTCGCTGGCGATGCCGAACGTCGACGACGCCAACTTCTGGGGCGGCGGCATGCAGATCCTGCGGCCGAACGGCGACATCGAGCACGTGCTGAACAACGGGACGCAGGTGCACGACTCCTTCGACCGGGTCGAGGTCCGCGACGGCCGCGTCGAGGCCGTGGAGAGGCTGCGCTGGCTCACCGAGCACGGCGAGCACTGGCTGTCGGAGGTGCGCCGGATCGGCGTGCGGCTGCTGCCCGGCGGGCAGGCGTGGGTGCTGGCGTTCACCACGACGCTGACCAACGTGCGCGGCTCGGCCATCGAGTTCGGCAGCCCCACCACGAACGGGCGGCCCGACGCGGGGTACAGCGGCTTCTTCTGGCGTGGCCAGCGCGACCTCAGCCACGGCACGATCCTCGCCGCGGACGGACCGGGCGGTCCGGCGATGATGGGGGAGCGTGCCGCGTGGCTGGCCTACGTCGGACGGCACGACGACGGGCACGGCGCGTCGACACTCGTGTTCGTCGACCACCCGGACAACGTCGGCCACCCGACCCAGTGGTTCGTGCGGTCCCAGCCGTACGCGTGCGTCTGCCCGGCGCCGTTCTTCGACCGCGCACACCGGCTCGCCGACGGTGCGAGCCTCACGTTGCACTACGACCTGGTCGTCGCGGCCGGCGCGTGGGACCATGCCACCGCCGACGCCGCGGTGACGGCCGTCCGACGACAGCACAGGGAGGAAACCTCCGATGCCCGTGTTCCGTGACGACCTGCGTGGCCGGCCCGACTGGTGCGAGCTCGAGCGGTTCGAGATCGCGACGCTGCCGCCGGGCGGTGAACACCGCTGGGCGGCGGCCCACCCGGCGAACAAGTTGGTGGTCGTCGAGGGCCGGTGCACGGTCGGTGAGAAGGCGGTCGAGCGCGGCGGCACGCTCGACGTGCCAGCCGGCGACCACACCGTGCGGTCCGACGACGAGGCGACCGTCGTGCTGCTGGGCGGGCACTGGGGTGAGGACTGCGGCGGCGCCGGCCTGTTCGGCGTGGCCAAGGCCGAGGAGCTGGGCGACATCGGCGACCCGGCGTCCTACCCCAAGGAGACGAACTTCGACCGGCACTACCACGACTGCGACGAGTACTGGATCGTCCTGCGCGGCGGCGGCACGGCCTCGTCGGAGGACGTGCTCTACGAGGTCGGCCCCGGTGACTGCGTGGCCACCAGGATGGGCAGCCATCACGACTTCCCGCTGGTCACCGATCCGGTACTGGCGGTGTTCTTCGAGACGACGATGCGCGGCGAGCTGCGGCGCGGCCACCTGTGGGAGCACACCCACGGCCCGGCCGTGGCCGCGAAGTGACCCGAGCGGCAGGAGGACACCATGGCGACGGTCGCACTGCTCGGAACACTCGACACCAAGGGCGCGGAGTACGCGTTCGTCCGTGACCTGCTGGCCGAGGCCGGTGTCGGCGTCGTGGTCGTGGACGCCGGCGTCCTGGGCACCCCCGGGCTGGCCGCCGACGTGCCGCGGGCCGAGGTCGCCGCGGCGGCCGGTGTCTCGCTGGCCGACCTCGCGGCGGCCGCGGACCGGGGTGCCGCCGTGACGGCGATGGCGCGCGGCGCGGCCGCGGTGCTGTCCGAGCTGCACCGGGACGGACGCATCCACGGCGCCCTGGCGCTCGGCGGCACCGGTGGCACGTCGATCGCCGCGGAGGCGTTCCGGGCGCTGCCCCTCGGGGTGCCCAAGGTCATCGTCTCGACGGCTGCCTCCGGCGACACCCGCCCGTACGTCGGCGTGACCGACCTCGTCCTCGTCCCGAGCGTCACCGACGTGGCCGGGGTCAACCGGCTGTCGCGGCGCATCCTCGCCAACGCCGCCGCCGCGGTCGCCGGGATGGTGAGCGTGCAGATGCCGCCGGCCGACGACGACCGGCCGCTGGTCGCGGCGAGCATGTTCGGCGTCACCACGCCGTGCGTGACCGCCGCCCGGGAGCTGCTGGAGGATCTCGGCTACGAGGTGCTGGTCTTCCACATGACCGGGATCGGCGGGCGGACGCTGGAGGAGCTGGCCGCCACCGGGTGGCTGGCCGGCGTGCTGGACGTGACGACGACGGAGCTGGCCGACGAGCTGGTGGGCGGCGTGTTCTCGGCCGGCGAGACCAGGCTGACGGCGGCCGCCGCGGCCGGGCTCCCGCAGGTGGTCTCGGTCGGGGCGCTGGACATGGTGAACTTCGGCCCCCGCGACACCGTGCCCGCCGAGTTCGCCGACCGACTGCTCTACGTCCACAACCCGAGCGTCACGCTGATGCGCACCACCCCCGCCGAGTGCGCCGAGCTGGGCCGGCGGCTGGCGACCCGGCTCTGCGCCGCCACCGGGCCGGCCTCGCTGTTCCTGCCGCTGCGCGGGGTCTCGGCGATCGCCGTCGAGGGCGGGCCGTTCCACGACCCCGTCGCCGACGCCGCGCTGTTCGACGCGATCCGCGACACCGTCGACCGTGGCGTCGTCGAGCTGGTCGAGCTCGACCTGGATGTCAACGACCCCGCGTTCGCCGCCGCGATGGCGCGCAGGTTGGACGCCTACCGTGCCTGAGTCCGTCGGGCTTCTACGGCGCCTCGTCGATGAAGCGGCTGCCCACCGGGCGGGCCATGACCGAGCAGGTCAGGGAGTTCGTGCGGATTCGCCGGTGAGGCTCACCGGTGCGTCGAGGTCCCACACGACCTCGGGGTCGGGCACCGGGATCGAACCGATCAGCAGCTTCGAGTACTCGTGTTGCGGCGCGTCGATGACGGCGCGGGTCTCGCCGCGCTCCACGATCTCGCCGCGGTAGAGGATGCAGATGTCGTCACCGATCTGGTACGCCGTACTGAGGTCGTGGGTGATGTAGAGGAACGAGATGCCGTGCTCGTCGCGAAGCCGGAGCATGATGTCGAGGATCATCGCGCGCACCGACGCGTCCACCATCGAGACCGGCTCGTCGGCGACGATCAGCCGCGGTTTGAGCAGGTACGCGCGCGCCATCATCATCCGCTGTCGCTGGCCGCCGGAGAGCTGGTGCGGGTGCTTGTCGAGCACCTCGTCCGCCCGCAGCCCGACCACGGCCAGCGCCTCGTCGACCAGCCGCTGGGCGGCCCGCTTGTCCGGTGCCAGGTCGAAGCGGCGGACGGCGACGTCGAAGATGTGCCGCATCCGGTAGAACGGGTTGTAGACGCCGAAGGGGTCCTGGAAGATCGCCTGCACCTCGCGGCGGTACTCCAGCCGCCCGCGGCGGCTCAGCCCGGCGAGGTCGCGGCCGCGGTAGGTGATGCTGCCCGACGTGAGCCCGGTGAAGCCGAGGATCGCGTCGGCCAGCGTCGTCTTCCCGCTGCCGCTCTCGCCGGCGATGGTCGTGATGCTGGCGGCGCCGTCGGCGATGGTGAGGTCGACGTCGCGCAGGGCCGTGACGGCGTTCTGGCGTTTGCCGTAGACCTTGGTGGCGCCGCGGACGGCGAGCAGCGGCTCAGGCATGGGTCGGGTCCTCCTCGGTGACGGCCCAGGTCTCGTCGTCGGCGCGCGCGGCGAAGTGGCCGGGACTGACCTCGTACAGATCAACTGGACGCCGCCGACTGGACATCTGCCGTCCTCGGCTGAGAAGCGTGCCTCGGCCGTGGTCGGGGAAGCGCAGCTCAGACGGGACGATCGGCTTGCGCCGGTGGATGGACGGCACCGACGCGATGAGGTGGCGCGTGTACGGGTGCCGCGGGTCGCGGAAGATCTCCGCGACCGGGCCGATCTCCACGATGTTGCCCGCGTACATGACCGCGATCCGGTCGACCAGGTGCGCCTGCAGCGCCATGTCGTGGCCGATCAGGATCATCGAGCTGTTCAGCCGGTCCTTCACCTCCATCAGGGTGCGGGCCACGACGCGTTGCACGACGACGTCCAGGGCACTGGTCGGCTCGTCGGCGATGATCAGCGACGGGCTCAGCGCGATGGCCATCGCGATGCACGCGCGCTGCTTCATCCCGCCGGACAGCTCGTGCGGGTACAGGCGCATCACCCGTGGCGGCAGTCCCACCGTCTCGAGCAGGCCGGTCACCCGCTCGGTGAGCGCGGCACCGCGAGCGCGGCCCTCGTGGGTGCGGATGACGTCGACGATCTGGTCGCCCACCCGCAGGACGGGGTTCAGCGAGTTCATCGAGCCCTGGGGGATCAGCGACACCTCCGACCAGCGCCGGCGCCGCAGCGTGCGCTCGTCGGCGGCCAGCAGGTCCTCGCCGTGCAGCATGACCGTGCCGCCCACGATCCGTCCCGGCGGCGACACCAGCCGCAGCAGGGCCATCGCCGTGGTGGACTTGCCGGAGCCTGACTCGCCGACCAGGCCGAGGGTCTCGCCGGCGCGCACGTCGAAGCTGACGCCGTTGACGGCGATGATGTCGCCGCGGCCGGTGCCGTAGTGCACCCGCAGGTCCCTGACCCGCAGCACGTTCTGGTCGCCGGTCATGTCCGAGCTCCCCGCAGCCGCGGGTTCGCGATCTCGTCCAGCCCGATCGCGATGAGGAACAGGCCGATGAAGATGACCATGAGGATGATGGCCGGGAAGCCCCACCACCACCACATGCCGCGCAGGATGGCTGAGCCCTCGATCGCCTGCGACACGATCATGCCCAGTGTCGGGACCCGCTGCGGCCCGAGGCCGAGAGCCTCCAGGCCGACCGCCGCCAGGATGCCGCCGGACATCCCGCCGATGAAGCTAGCCGCCAGGTAGGGAAGCAGGTTGGGCAGCATCTCCCTGAACATGATCTCGGTGTCGGACACGGCGGAGAGCCGGGCCATCCGCACGTAGCCCTGCTCGCGCATCGACAGCACCTGGGCACGGATCATCCGGGTCGGGCCCGCCCACGCGAACACCGCGATGATGAGGGCCATCGTGGTGGCGTTCATCTCCGGGATGTACGCCGCGATGACGATCATGATGGCCAGTGTCGGGATGGTCATCGCGGTGTCGGAGAGGATGCGGATGACGGCGTCGACGGCGCCGCCGAGGTAGCCGGCGAGGAAGCCCAGGACGACCCCGACCAGCATGCTGATGAGTGCCACGATCAGCCCGACCCGCAGCGTCGTGGGGCTGCCGACGACGATCAGCGCGAGCATGTCGCGTCCGGAGTTCTCCGTACCCAGCGGGTGGTCCATGCTGCCGCCGTCGACCCAGAAGGGCGGCAGGTTCAGCGGTGACGTCGCGGCGCGCGCCAGCGTGGTGTCCCAGACCAGGCCGCCGATGAACGTGCTGACGAGGATGACGCCGACGATGACGGCACCGGCGACCAGCTTGCGGTTGCGCCACGGCGAGGCCGGGCGAGCGCCGGCCTCCTCGGCCTCGATCTCGGCCTCGGCGATCCGGGTGAGCGTCGGGTCCATCCGTCACCTCCTCTCGTAGGTGATGCGCGGGTCCAGCAGCGGGTAGACCAGATCGATGATCAACACCGCTGTGACCGTTGTGAGGATGAGGATGAAGACGATGCCCTGGATCAGGGTGAAGTCGGCGTTCGTGATCGCCTGGTAGAGCAGCGCCCCGGTGCCGGGATAGCCGAACAGGTACTCCACCAGGACGGTGCCGCCGACCAGGCCGCCCAGGCCGAGCACCAGGGCGGTGACCTGCGGGAGCATGGCGTTGCGGATCTGGTACTGGAACAGGATGCGGCCCGGCCGCAGGCCCTTGGCGTTGGCGAGCGTGAGGTAGTCCTCACCCTCGACGGTGATCATCATGCCGCGCATGCCCAGCGCCCACACGCCCATGCTGGCGACGACGATCGACAGCGCCGGCAGCGTGCCGTGCTGGATGACGCTGTTCACGAAGGCCGGATCGAACGCGTCGGGCGTCAACCCGCTGCGATACCCGCCCGACACCGGGAACAGCCGAAGCGTGAACACGAACAGGTAGATCAGCAGGATCCCGAGGATGTAGAACGGGATCGCGGTGAACGTCAGCGAGAGGGGCATGAGCACCCGCAGCAGGCGCGGGGTGCGCCGCCACGCCAGCAGCGCGCCGATCACGGTGCCCAGCACGAACGACAGCACCGTCGCCACGGTGAGCAGCCCGAGCGTCCACGGGACCGCGCGGCCGATCAGGCTGTTGACCTCGGTGGGGAAGTTCGCCAGCGAGTAGCCGAAGTCGAACGTGAGCATGTTGCGCAGGTAGGTCAGGTACTGCACGAAGAGCGGGTCGTCCAGGCCGAACCGCTCCCGCCACGCCGCGATCAGCTCCTCACCGCCAGCGACGTGGCCGGACTGCATCGTGATGCGGGCCACCATGCCCTCGACCGGGTCGCCGGACAGGCGCGGGATGAAGAACATGATGGTCGCGCTCAGCCACAGCGTGAACACATACATGCCCAGCCGGCGAGCCACGTACCCCCAGGTGAGACCGCGCACGTCAGGCCCGCTGCAGGTTGTGGATGATGCGGTGGCTGGAGTTCCAGACCACCGGCGGCTGGATGTAGGCGTCCTCCCGGCTCGGCCATCCGGTCCAGTAGGTGGTGTTGTGGCTGTACAGCTTCTTGGCGTGCGCGGCGGCGAAGAACGGCAGGTCGCGCAGGTACTCGCGGGCCGCCGCGACGAAGTGCTCGTCGATTCGGGGGTCGCCCAGCGGCAGGCTGGCCATCGCGTCGACCTGGCGGCTGTACTCGGCATTGGCCCAGCGGACCCCGTTGCCGCCGGTCGTCGTGGCGCCGCCGCCGGAGGCCTGGCCCACCGGTGCCACGCGGCGCTGGTGGTAGAGGTCCATCGAGTACCACGGCTCACTGACCGAGCCGCAGGCGGAGAAGTCGCTGGCCGCCTCGAACTCGCCGAGCTTGATGTTGTCGGCGAACGTCGGGAAGGCCAGCCGTCGCAGCGAGGCCCGGATGCCGACGCGTTCCAGCTGCTCGGCGATGACCTCGGCGTACCGGGACAGCTCGGTCGCCTCCGTCGGGGTGTCGATCTGCAGGGTCAGCTCGCGGCCGTCCAGCGTGTAGTACCCGTCGCCGCTGCGCGTCCAGCCCTTGGACTCGATGAGCTGTGCGGCGCGGTCGGGGTCGTGCTCCAGGATCGGGAACTCCTCGAACACCCCCTCGTCCTCCAGCAGCTGGACGTAGCGCTCGAGACCTTCGTACGGCGGGAAGAACATAGCCGCCTTCGTCGTCGAACCCTCGTAGGCGATGTCGACGATCTCGTCCTTGTCGACGGCGAAGTTGACCGCCCATCGCATGTCGCGGTCGTCCCACGGCGCCAGCGCGGTGTTGAACGAGAACAACCGTGTGCACGGGTCGGCCCACGAGTATGGCCGGTCCGGGTTCCACGACACCATCGACTCGTTGCGGCCGTGCATCGTCTCGTACGCGCCGGTGGTGATGTCGTCCAGGAAGTCGAACTCGTTGTTCGACGCCCGCGCCACCAGGATCTCCTCGGTCTCGGCGGCCTCGAACTCGATGAACTCCGGCTCCGGCAGCTCCTGGAAGCCGGCTTTGGCGCCCCACCAGTTGGGGTCGCGCTCCCACGTCACCAGGTTCTCCGAGGCGCTGGCGAGCTTGTACGGCCCGGTGAACACCGGCCAGCCCTGCTCGGGGTCGTAGTTCTCGAACGTCAGGGGGTCCTGTCCGGCCCAGATGTGCTCAGGCAGGATCACGATGCTGCGGAAGATCTTGACCGAGAAGTAGTCCAGCTGGAACCGCGGGTTGGGCGCGGTCAGCGTGAACTCGACGGTCAGCGGGTCGACCTTGCGGACCGACCGGACCCACTTCTGCATCTCGATCGCATGCGCGAAGTTGATCTCGGCCGGGCCGGTCCGGAGCAGCTCGATGGTGAACACCACATCGTCCGCGTCGTAGACCTCGCCGTCGGACCACGTGATGCCGTCGCGGATGCGTAGCGTCCACACGTCGAGGGTCTCGTTGGGTGTGAACTCCTCGCCCAGCCATGGCTCGATCTCGCTGGTCTCGTAGTTCAGCATGAACAGCGGCTCGCTGAGCGCGCACTGGAATCCGGCGTCGTCACGCATCCCCGGCGCCATCGGGTTCCACAGGTTCGGCGAGGCGATGCGTGAGGTGATGGGCAGCCGCAGCGTGCGGGCCCGCCGGCTGTCGCCGTCGCCCTCGCCGCCGGGGCTCGGTGATCCCCCCTCGCAGGCCGCGAGAGTCGCGGTGATCGGCACCAGGGCGAAGCCAGCCGTGCCCTGGAGGAAACGTCGTCGGGACAGCTCCGCAGGCCCGAGCGGGCGGGGCAGGTCGTCACCCATGGCGACCACACTCCTTTCGGATTCCATGCGCCGGTCAGCCGTCGGTGGCCGGGCGCAGGTGGTGGATGATGCGGTGACTGGAGTTCACGGCGGGCGGCGGGTGGATGTAGTTGTCCTCCGACGTCGCCCACCCGGTCCAGTAGGTGGTGTTGAAGCAGTAGAGCTTCTTGGCGTGCGCGGCCGGGAAGAACGGCAGGTCGCGCAGGTACTCGCGGGCAGCGGCGATGAAGTGCCCCTCGATCCGGGGGTCGCCCAGCGGGAGCCCGGCCATCGCGTCGACGTGCCGGCTGTACTCGGCGTTGGCCCAGCGCACCGCGTTGCCGTCGGCCGGCTGGCCGAGCGGGACCACGCGGCGCTGGTGGAACAGGTCCATCGAGAACCACGGCTCGCTGACCGAGCCGCAGGCCGAGAAGTCGACCGCGGCCTCGAAGGCACCCTGCGCGAGGTTCTCGGCGAACGTGGCGAAGGCCAGCCGCCGCAGCGTGGTGCGGATGCCGGCGAGCTGGAGCTGCTCGGAGACCACGTTGGCCAGTCGGATGCCCTCCGAGCCCTCGGAGATCACGTCGATCTGCAGGGTCAGCTCGACTCCGTCCCGGCTGTAGTACCCCTCGCCGTCACTCGTCCAGCCCTTGGACTCGATCAGCTGCCGCGCGCGGTCCGGGTCGTGGTCGAGGATCGGATACTCCTCGAATACGCCGGCTTCCTCGAGCAGGTCGACGTAGACCTCCAGCGGCGGGTACGGCGGGAAGAACATCCGCGGCTTGGAGGTGGTGCCCTCGTAGGCGATCTCGACGATCTGGTCCTTGTCGACGGCGAAGTTCACCGCCCAGCGCAGGTCGCGGTCGTTCCACGGCTCGACGGCGTTGTTCAGGGAGAACAGCCGCGTGCACGGGTCTTCCCAGGCGTAGGGGAGCTCGGGGTACCAGCTGACGAAGCGTTCGTTGCGCGCCCGCAGGGTCTCGAACGCGCCACCGCTCACGTCGTCGAGCACGTCGAACTCGTTGTCCCCGGCCCGGGCGACCCGGACCTCCTCGGTCTCCGCGACCTCGAACTCGAGGAACTCCGGTGCCGGCAGCTCCTGGAAGCCGGCGTCGACGCCCCACCATTCGGGGTCGCGCTCCCAGGTGACCAGGCTCTGGCCGGTGCTGGTGAGCTTGTAGGGGCCGGTGAACACGGGCCAGCCCTGGTCGAGGTCGTAGTTCTGGAACGTGAGCGGGTCCTGCCCGGCCCAGATGTGCTCGGGCAGGATCGGGATGCAGCGCACGATCTTCACCGCGAAGTGGTCGAGTTGGAACCGCGGGTTCGGTGCGGTCAGGGTGAACTCGACGGTGAGCGGGTCGACCGCGCGGACCGCGGCCACCCAGCGCTGGATCGCGATCGCATGGCCGAAGTTGATCTCGGCCGGGCCGGTCCGGAGCAGCTCGGTGGTGAACACGACGTCGTCGGCGTCGAACGCCTCGCCGTCGGACCAGGTGACGCCGTCGCGCAGGCGCAGCGTCCACACGTCGAGGGTGTCGTTGGACGTGAACTCCAAGCCCAGCCACGGCTCGATCTCGCCGGTCTCGTAGTTCAGCATGAACAGCGGCTCGCACAGCGCGGCGTTGAACCCGCTGTCGTCGCGGAACCCCGGCGCCAGCGGGTTCCACAGCTCCGGCGACTCGATGCGGCGGTTGAGGTCGAAGCGCACCGTCCGGGCGCGCCGGTCGTCGCCCGGAGTGCCGCCACCGCCCTCGCAGGCGGAGAGCAGCGCCGCGGCACCGCCGAGAGCGACGCTGCCGAGCGCTGCGCCGCCGGCCGCGCTGTCGCGGAGGAACCGGCGCCGCGTCAGTCGCGCGGGCCCGTGCTCACCCATCGTCATCAACCCCTCTGCGTCCGTATCGACGCGACAGGACTTTCAGGCGGGGCGCGCGCGGGCTGCGCACCATGGTCAGACGATCTCCAGCGCGTCGCGGTCCGGGAACTCCGGGAACGGCGCGGTCGGCAGAGCCTGGTACCAGTAGGCGACCGACGCGATGTCGTCCTGCAACGGCAGGTACCGGCCGCCGCTTCGCCAGCCCAGCGCCTGCATCGTGACGTCCAGGCCGGACTCGAACCGGATCGGGTCGGTGATGTGCCACCGGTAGAGGCCGAACCTGGTCTGCGTCTGGTTGGCGCTGCTGCCGTCGGGCTGGATGACGTGCGGCATGCCGGCGTACGGCGTGGTGAACGGCTGGTAACGGCCCTCCACGTGGAACCCCCAGGCGCCGCAGAAGTAGTCCTCGGTGCCGGTGCCGCAGATGGTGGGCGACGTCTCGCCGTCCAGGTGGAACTTGAGCTCCCCCTCGCCCCACCATCCGCTGTTGTTGACGCCCCAGGCCACGTAGGTGCCCACGTAGTGGCCGGGACCGCGGACGCCGTCGAGGATGCGGTAGACGTCGAGGTAGGGGAGCGGGTTGGTGCGCCGGAACTGGGCGTGGAAGTAGGCGGCGTCCTCGGGGACGTCCGTCAGCTGGTAGTTGACCTGGTAGAAGAGGGTGGCGTCGTTGTCGGCGAGGTTCTCGACGGTCATCCGGCACCGCCGGCGGAACGGCATCTGCCAGTAGCAGTTGAAGCCGTTGCTCGGGTTCACGCACACCGCCAGCGAGCTGATCTGCTCGAACGGTCCCCACCCGGAGGCGAAGAAGTCGCCGACCGGCGTCTGGACCGACGGATTCTCCTGGTCGTCCCAGTACACCCGCAGCACCAGGAGCCGTGGGCTGACGGTGGCGGTCATCCAGATCTGCTGGATGGAGCCGGGGCCCTCGATGTCGGCGAGGTCGAACGTGGTGCCGGCGGGGATGCTCACCGCCGGGCGGATCTTCCACCCCGGCCCGAGGTCGCGGGCGGCGTGCGCGCCGGGGCCGTCGGTGGCGAGTGCGCCATTACCCCTCTCACCTGTGGGGTTCTCGGCCGAAATCGAACGAGAACGGGCGTCTGACAGCCGGTGGAGATTGCCCATGTGGCTGCCGATTTCGCCGAGCATCGGATTCATCTGCTGACCAGCCTCCTTGATGACCTGCCATACTAGTATAACCAGAATGGCCGCACGTCAAGAGGAACGCGATACTCGATGAACCGCGCGGGTCGCCATGCAGCGACGAGGCGTCGGCGTCGAGCAGGAAGCCCGCCCTGCCCTCCCCGCCTGTGGCTCGGCGGCGCGGGGAATCACGAGGTGTTCTCGTGCTTCACCAGGCATACAAGCATGGTCAAGCACACACAATCCTCGTGATGTCGCCGACATCGCACGCGGGCCGGCAGGGGGTATCAGGCGTCGTCGGCGTCGAGCAGGAAGTAGTCGGGATGCTCGGCCTCGAGCGCCTCGAGGAGGTCCACGGCCAGGCGCAGGTGGCGCCGGAGGATCTGGTCGGCCTGCCTGCGGTCTTTGGCGATGACGCTCTCGACGATGTCGCGGTGCTGGCTGTGCAGCTCGTGCAGCAGGCCGGGGTCGGGGAGCGTGAGCATCCGGACCCGGTCGAGGTGGGCCTTGGCCGAGGACACGATGGGCCAGATCTTCGGGTGCCCGCCGATCTCGAGCAGGCTGCGGTGGATGCTTTCGTCGGTGGTGAACCAATGCTGCAGGTCGCCCTCGAGCTCGGCCTCCTCCTGCTCGTCCAGCAGGCGCCGCAGGCGTTTCTCGTCAGCGGCGCTCACCCGCTTGATCGCGTGCGGGAGCGAGGCGCGTTCGAGGGTCTCGCGGATGAACTGCACCTCGACGACGTCGCGCACGCTGATGCGTGAGACGAACGTGCCCAGCTGGGGCACGACCTCCACCAGGCCGTCGTCGGCGAGGCGGATGAGCGCTTCGCGCACCGGGGTACGGCTGACGGAGTAGCGTGCGGCGAGCTCGTTCTCCGACAGCGCCTGGCCCGGAGGGAGCTCCAGGGAGACGATGGCGCGTCGCAGAACGGTGTAGACATGCGTTCGGGTACTGGCGCGTCGAAGCACGCCGACCTGATTGCGTCGCGCCGCGCCGAGCGGGCGTCCTGCCATGGCGGTGATCCTACTCTTGATATTTCGCAATACTGGTATGGTAGAGCGCCAGATCGCGAGCGTGTCACCAATCTCACGCAGTCGTCACCATGGCAGCTTCCCCCACTTCGCAGTGTAGCCGCCGTGGCGGGCGAAGATCGCGCGACAGGCTCAGCCCGACAGCAGCACCCGTCCCGGGTTCGCGAGCATGCCACCGTCCACCACCACCGTCGCGCCCGTCACGTACGAGGCCGCCGGGCCGGCGAGGAACGCCACGACACCGGCGATCTCGTCCGGTCCGGCCATCCGTCCGTTCGGTGTACCCGACGGCGCGATCACCGGGTTCAGGCCGTCGCGGTCCGCGTCGCCGTCCGGGTTGCCGCTGACCGTGACCAGCGGCGTCATGACGGGGCCGGGCGCCACGCTGTTGACCCGGATGCCGTCCGGCGCGTGGTCGACCGCCATCGACCTGGCGAGGGCGTCGATGCCGGCTTTGCTCACCGAGTAGCCCAGGACCCGCCGAGCCGGTGCGAAGCCCTGGACCGAGGAGACGGCGACGATGGCACCGCCGCCACGCGAGCGCAGGTAGGGGATCGCGGCCTTGGCGGCGAGGAACGTCCCGGTGAGGTTGATGTCGATGACGGTGTGCCAATCGGCCTCCGTGGTGTCCTCGGCGGTGCCGTAGGTCTGGACTCCGGCGCAGCACACCAGCACGTCCAGTCCGCCGTAGCGCTCGGCGGCCAGCCCGATGAGGCCGCGCATGTCGGCCGCGGACCGGACGTCGGCCCGCGCTGCGGTGACGTCGTCGCCGAACTCCGCCAGCGCGTGGCCCGCCTCACGCAGCGTCGCCGGGTCGTGGCTGCAGTAGACGACCTGCGCGCCGCCGCGCGCGAGCGCCGCCACCGTCGCGCGGCCGATGCCGGTGGAGCCGCCGGTGACGGCGGCGACGGAGCCCGTGAACTCGCCCATGACGGCCTCACAGCACCCCGAAGACCCGGTACACCTCGTCGATCGGCATCCCCGCGGCGATCTGCTCCCGCTCGGCGTTCTCGATCTCGAAGGTCTTCTCGACGCGCAACAGCACCTCGTCGACCAGCGCCTCGGGGATGACCTGGACACCGTCGTTGTCGCCGAAGACGAAGTCGCCGGAGGTCATCCGCACCGAGTGGGTCGTGTGGCCGGGCAGGTAGATCGGCCGGTCCACGTCGGTGATGATCCAGCCGCCGAACGCGTTGGGGCGGGTGCCGAAGCTGTACACGGGGAAGTCCGCCATCCGCAGGACGTACTCGGTGTCGCGGCAGTTGCCAGCCAGCAGCATGCCGCGGCAGCCGTGCGCGTAGGCCAACTGGCAGCTCATCTCACCGAAGTGCGCCGCCTGGGTCTCGCGGCCGGTGTCGAAGCACAGGATGGTGCCGTCGGGCCGGTCGGCGACCCGGCGCATCATGCGCTTTTGCGGATGACCGCCTTCGGCCTCCCACGCGGCCTCCTGGGCCGCGGCCTCCTCCGGCGACAGTCCCTGGTCGGCAAGGGAGTGGATCTTCACCGGCAGGGCGCGACCGGTCAGCACCATGCCGGGGCGTAGGGGAGTGAACTCGGCGGACAGGACGGTGTCGGTGACGCCGAGGTGCCACAGCGCGTCGGAGACGTTGCCGCCGTAGCCGGCCCGCCGGAACCGGGCGATGCGCTCCAGGTCGTCGATGTCGAGCCGCCGCGGCTCGTCCCGGGTGGTCGTCGTGGCCGTCATCGCTGGTCCCCTTCGATCGCGTGTACCAGGCCCCGCACGTAGCCCAGTGCGTACAGCCGCCCCAGCGTCTCGTAGCCGGGGGCCTGGTTGTCCTCGCCGGCCATGGTGGGCACGTGGTCGACGCGCAGGTACCCGTCGAAGCCCACGTCGGCGTAGGCCCGCATGGCGGCGGCCATGTCGGTCTGGCCGTCGTCCTGGAAGGTCTCGACGAACGACTCCGGCCCGCCGCGGACGTCGCGGAAGTGGACGAAGAAGACACGCCCGGTGGAACCGAGCAGGTGGATGGCCTTGACGACGTCCACGCCCATCGACGACACCGTGCCCTGGCAGAGCGTGACGCCGTTGTTCGGGCTGGGCACTAAATCGATGACCCGCTTGAGGGCCTCGGGGCTGGTGAGAATGCGGGAGACGCCGCGGATCGGCGATATCGGTGGGTCGTCGGGATGGACTGCCAGCCGCACGCCGCTCTCCTCGGCGACCGGCACGACCCGCTCCAGGAAGTAGTGCATGTTCTCCCAGAGCTGGGACTCGCTGATCTCGCCCCACGGTGACAGCGGCGCCGTCGCGAGTCGCTGGTGGTCGTAGCCGGTGACCAGGGCGCCGCCGCGGGCCTCGATCGCGAACGAGGTCCGCTGCCAGGTGAAACCGGCCATCCAGTTGTGGCAGATGACGGGGATGCCCAGCCGCCCCATGTTCGACAGCAGCTGACAGAACTGCTCGATGTGGCGGTCGCGGTCCGGCAGGCCGAGTTTGATCGGCTCCTGGATCTCCGCCGGCGCGGACTCGATGACCGACAGCGTGATCCCGGCGTCGGCGAAGCGCTGCTGGAGCCGGAACAGATGGTCGAAGTCCCATGGCGACGGGTACTCGGGACCCTCGGGAATGCTCGACACGGCGTGTGTGACGCCCAGCTGCAGGCACAGGTCCCACATCTGGGAGCGGGACGGCGTCAAAGCGTCGGCGAGCTTGATGGACAGCGGCACGGTGCATCCACCCCAAATCTGGTCAGAACGACTTGAGTACTTGTATACTAGCGTGACACCTTACTGGGCAAGGAGGCATCTCATGCCGAGACCCGCGCTCTTGGTTACCACCACACTCACCGGGACGGCGCTGCTGGTCGCGAGCCTGGCGGGACTCCCCGCCGACGCCGCCGGCGACGGCGCACCCAGCGCGCCCGAGCCAGCCGCCGCACCACCGGTTCCCGCGGTCGAGTCGGCGGAGACGCTGGCGAACGGCCCTCGGTACGAGACCGCGACCGACGGCACCGTGTACAGCCCACTCGACGAGCCGGCATTCATCGCCGGGCACGACAACGGCCAGAGCGCCGGCTACGACAACGGCCGCGGCCTGCGCTTCTCGTACTGGTCGTTCGGCGACACCGGATTGACCGAACCCAACGGCGACGGCGTGAATTTCCTCGGCAACACCGGCGCCCGCACGTACGACCTGGACATGAGTGACAGCATCAGCGACTGGCAGTACGACGGCGGACCCGACGGGCCGCGCGAGTTCGTGCAGCTCAACGACGACGAGGAGGCGTGGAGCCACGAGCACGCCGACACCGACCCGGACACCGCGGGCTGCCAGCCGGCGGCGGGCGTCGACTGGATGCAGTGCGGCGACCACCTGGCGATCTGGGGTGGGTCGATCGTCGCCGACAACGCCCGCGACCGCATCCTGGCCTTCTACGCCGTCATCACGCGCTACCACTACCGGCTGGCGGAGCGGCCGAACCCCGACGACCCGAACAATCCCCTCCCGTGCACCGACGAGGACATCGCGAACCGCGTCGAGGCCTGCCGGGGACTGTCCTTCGACGGTGTCGGGCTCGGCGTGGCCGTGTGGACGGAGGATCCGGCCGACGGCGACGGCTGGGCGCGCCAGGTCGTGGCCCACCCGGACGACCCCGCCAACCCGACCGCGCTCTGGGACTGGGACACCGACCCGTCGACGCCGGACCGGGCCTTCGACAAGGGCATGATGATTCACGGCCACCATCTGTACGCCTACGGCTGCTGGGGCTTCCTGGCCTCGGAGTGCCGCGTCGCGCGAGTGTTGATGGGCAAGCCGGACGCTGTCTGGGACCGCTCTGCGTGGGAGTTCTACGCGGGGGAGAGCCGCGACCCGCGGCAGTGCCCCAGGCCGTGGTCGAAGGACATCGCGTGCGCCGTCCCGGCGCCGGCCGAAGGCACGCCGAACGCGCTCACCGCCGGCGCGGCCGGCTCCTCGGTGTTCTGGAACCCGTACTTCGAGCTGTTCATGACCATCTACAGCGTGCCGCTGAGCAACGACCTGCACTACCGGGTCGCGCAGCGGCCCGAGGGACCGTGGTCGCGGGCGCACTTCCTCGGCCGGGCGCTGCCGGCGGCCGGGACCGGCCTGGGCTCGATCAGCTACGCGGGGTTCGCGCACCCGGAGTACGCCGAGCAGGACGGTAGGGTCCAGTACGTGACCTACGCACACTCCACCGCGATCTTCAGCTCGGACTTCCCGGTGCTCAAAGTGACCTTCGCCGATCGTGCGGGCTCGTGACGCGCGACAGCTGGCCGGCGCCCGACCGGGGCGCCGGCGCTGCGCCGGCCGGCGGCGCGACGCCGGCCGCCGCCGGCCGCCGGCCGAAAGTCCTGGTCTTCGACATCGACGGGGTGCGGCGCGACAAGCTGCGCGAGGCTGACACGCCGCACCTGGACGCGCTGGCGGCGCGCGGCCGGCTGGGGCCCACGCTCACCCACGATCCCGACGTGCACGGGGCCGTGACGTCCTCCGGGCCCGGGCACAGCACCCTCCTCACCGGAGTGTGGCCGGACAAGCACCTGGTCGCCGACAACCGGATCGACCCCAACGCGCTGGGGCATTACCCCGACGTCCTGACGCGGTTGGGTGGGCTCCGGCCGGAGCTTGCCACGTTCGCCGTCGGTGACTGGCCGCCCCTGATCGACCAGATCATCGGCAGTCCGACGGTCAAGCTGCTGGTCGACTACGACGACGGCTCCGGGCCGTCCGCGTCCTCCACCCGGCGGATCGCGGACTGGGTGATCCAGCAGCTAGTGATGGGCGACCCCGGCCTGGGCTACGTCTACTTCCTCGACTGCGACCACACGGCGCACCACTTCGGCGCTCTTTCCGACGAGTATCTGCGAGCCATCCACGAGGTGGACGCGGCGATCGGAACGATCCTGGAGGCGGTGCGCGCCCGACCCGGGTACGACGACGAGGACTGGCTGTTCCTCGCGGTCACCGACCACGGGCACGTCGACGCGGGCGGGCACGGGGGCAGCGAGCCGGAGGTCCGCCAGATCTGGTCCCTGGTGTCCGGCGGCGACGCCCCGGTGGCCAGCGGGCCCGCCGGCGCCGGCGTGCGAATGGTGGACGTCGCGCCGACGGTCCTGCACCACCTCGGGGTCGAGATCGATCCGGCCTGGGGCCTCGACGGCACGGCCGCGGTCCCGCTGCACCCGGAGCCCGCCGACCGGGTCACGAGCTGAGGGCCAGGGCGGACCGGACGGCGGCGGCCACCTCCTCGGCGGGGTCGCGCGGCGCCGGGGCGAAGCCGTTCATCCGGTTGCGCATCAGGGCGAACGCGAAGCCCCTGCCGGGGTCGGCGAAGCCCACGCCGCCGCCGGCGCCATTCATCCCGAAGGCGGTCGTGCGCCCGCCGGTGCCGGCGTGGCCGTTGAGGTAGCCCAGGCTCTTGTGCAGCGGTGTGAGCAGGACCTGGTCGACGGCGGAGGTCTGTACCGCGGACGCGGCGCGGACCCGCTCCGGCGGCAGCAGCCTGACCCCGTCGACCGGCCCGATCACAGCGGCGTACATGCGGGCCAGGGCCCGCGCGGTCATGGTGCCCACGGCCGGAACGCTGGCGGTGAGGAAGACCGGGTCGTTGCCGAGGTCCGGGCCGACGGCGAGGGCCGGCGGCTGCGGTGGCAAGGCGTCGGGCGCCGGCAGCTCCAGCACCGCCATCCGGTGCAGTTGGTCCGGAGGCACCGCGCAGTACAGCGAGCCGGTCACGCCCAGCGGGCCGGCGATGTCCTCGCGCACCACGTCGTCGACGGTCCGGCCGGTGGCGCGGCGGATGACCTCGCCAACGATCCAGCCGAAGGTGAAGGCGTGGTAACCCGTGCCCGCGCCGGCGACCCAGCGCGGCGCCAGGTCCGCGACGGCCGCGCACACGTCGTCCCACCGGTGCAGCTGGGCCGGCGTATTCACCCCGTCAGGCAGGTCCGGCACGCCGGCGGCGTGCGTGAGGGCGTGTCGCAGCGTCACGGCGCCCTTGCCCCGTTCGGCGAACTCCGGCCAGTAGGCGGCGACCGGAGCGTCGTAGTCCACCCAGCCGGCCTCGGCCACCACGTGCACCGCGGTGGCCGTCACACCCTTGCCCGCCGACCAGCCGTGGAACAGCGTGTCCGCGGTGACCGGGCGCTCGTGCCGCCGGTCGGCCAGGCCGGCCCACGCGTCGACGACGAGCTCACCGTGCAGGTAGGCCGCCACCTGCAGGCCGACCTCGCCGCCGTCGACGAGGTCGGCCAGGAGCTCCATGACCCGCGCGGGTGCCGTCCCCGCGGGTGGGCTCATCCGCCCAGCAGCGGCGTGAGCAGCTCACGGACCCGCGCGTAGTCGCCGCCGTAGAGCGCGACGCTCGCGGCGTTGACGACGTCGTGCCCGGAGCCCGCGCGCATGGCCTCGTCGCGTGCCTGGCGCAGGGCGTCCCACGCCTCGTCGTAGCCGTCCAGGCGGGGGAGGGTCGCCGCGGCCTCCGGCAGCGGGTGCGGCGTCGCGAGCGGCTCCTGGTACCAGTACGCCACCGAGGCGTAGTCGACGGCGAAGTTGTTGCCGTGGCCGTGCTCGACGGTCCACCGCAGCGAGCTGGAGAAGTGGATGGGGTCGTGCACGTACCAGCGGTACATGGCGACGCGGCCGTCGTAGCGCGGCGACTCCACCAGGTGGAACCCCGTGTACGGGCCGGCGTAGGCGTGCTTCGGCGAGGCGCCGCCGCCGAAGATCTCCTCACTGCCGGTGCCGTGGATCGACGGCGGCCAACTCTCGCCGTCGACGAAGACCATGTCGTCGCCCTCGCCGTACCACACCGGTCCGGCGGTGTTGTCGACCTGCAGGTGCAGGCCGACCATCCGGCCGGCACCGGTCGTGTCCAGCGCGACGTAGTTCTCGGCGCCGTCGGTGTTGGGCTCGTCGTTGAACTGCACGTTGGGCTGGTCGCCGACCGGTACCGTCGGCCGTTCCTGCCGGTACGCGGCGTGGAAGCGCTGGATGTCGCCGGGCAGTGGCTCGGTGTAGGCCTCGTAGTCGACGTGGTACCAGAACGCGCCGCTGAGGCCCCCGAACGGCGTGGACCCGCGGTTCTCCAGGGTCATCCGGGCGCCGGAGCCGAACGGCATGGGGAAGTACGCGTTGAGACCGTGCGACGAGCCCATGCCGGGGTTGACGACGAGCAGTTGGCTGGCGAACTCGCGTACGCGCCCGTGCGCGATGCCGAAGAAGTCGCCGAGCGGCACCTGGACCGACGGCTCGGCGGCGCCGTCCCAGTAGCACCGCAGGATCGCGTTGCGGTAGTCGCGCACGTCCGGCAGCACCAGGGCGCAGTAGAAGTGGGTGATGCAGCCCGGCCCGTCGTGCTCCATGAGGGTGAACGTCTCACCTGGGCCGATGCGGACGAAATCCTGGTTGGCGCCGGTGCGGTCGAACGACGACGCGCGCAGGCTGCGGGCCCGGCGGGCGCTGAAGAGCGTAGCGAGGGACGTGGAGAGGACCGGGTGTCGACTCATCGTTCCATCCTTGTCGGCCGAGAGAGTTCCGCACTAGTATGCCAGTATGCCTGCCGGTCCGGGACTCTCGCTCCGGCCGCGTCTGCGTGACCCGTCGACCCGGCTCACCGCCACCTTCGTGCTGGTGCCGCGCGTCGAGATCGTGGAGACGCTGGCCGCCGCGGGCTTCGACGCCGTCGTGTTCGACCTCGAGCACGGCCCGTATGACGTGCCGGAGCTGTCGCCGCTGGTCGCCGCCGCCCACGGAGCCGGCGCGGCGGCGCTGGTGCGCGTGAGCGAGCTGTCCGAGACCGCCATCGGCCGCGCCCTGGACGCCGGCGCCGATGGCGTGATCGTCCCGCACGTGGGCGGGCCGGAGGAGGCGGCGGCCGCGGTCGCCGCCGCACGGTTCCCGCCGGACGGCACGCGCAGCGTGAACCCGTACGTGCGCGGCGCGGGCCACGGCTGGTCGGCGTCGTACCTGGCCGACGCCGCCGCCGGCGTCGCGGTGATGGTCATGGTCGAAGGGGCGGCGGGGGTGGCGGCCGCGGCCGAGATCGTCGCCGTCCCCGGTGTCGACGGGGTCTTCGTCGGCCCGGTCGACCTGGCCGGTGCCATCGGGCGGCCGGGTCAGCCGGAACACGCCGATGTCGTCGCCGCCGTCGGGGAACTGCTGCGCCAGGCCGGGGCGGCGGGCGTCGCGCCGGCCGTGTACGCGCCTACGCCGGCCGCCGCGCGCCGGTGGTTGGGGCTGGGCGCACGGTTCGTCGCCCTGTCCGCCGACATCGCCATGGCCGGCGACGCGTTCGGGCGCTACCTGAAGGAGGTCACGGTGATGGAGCCGTGAAGATCGTCCAGGTCGAGAGCTTCATCCTGCGGGTGCCGATCCCGCGACTGGTGACGGACGCGTTCAACCGCGCCGACCGCTGGGGACTGCCCGGCGTGCTCGTGCGCACCGACGACGGTCTCGTCGGCACCGGCTACACGAGCACGTTGTCGCACGGCGACGAGGCGATCACGCGGATCATCGACGACGTCTACACGCCGCTGCTGCTGGGCGAGGACCCCCGCGACACCCAGCGGCACTGGGAGCGCCTGTACTGGTCCGACGCGCACTGGGTAGGACGGCTCGGCGTCACCCAGATGGCGCTCGCGGCGGTCGACATCGCGCTGTGGGACCTCAAGGCCCAGGCCTGCGAGCTGCCGCTGTGGCGCCTGGTCGGCGGCCACAAGGCCGGCTCGGTCCCGTCGTACAACACCGACGGCGGCTGGCTGAACTTCGAGGTCCCGCGGCTGGTCGACGAGATGACCGCGATCGTGGAGCAGGGCTGGACCGGCGTGAAGATGAAGATCGGCAAGCCGAACCCGCGCGAGGACGTCGCTCGCGTCGCCGCGGTGCGCGCGGCGCTCGGCCCCGACGTCGACCTGATGATCGACGTCAACCAGCGCTGGGACCGCACCCGCGCGCTGGGCTGGGCGCACCGGTTCGAGCCGTTCGACATCACCTGGCTCGAGGAGCCGATGGACCCCGACGACGTCGAGGGCCACGCCCGGCTGGCCGACGCCACCCACATCCCGATCGCGCTGGGTGAGCACGTCTACTCGCGCACGGCGTTCCGCGACTTCGTCAGCCGCGGCAATGTCGGCTACCTGCAGGCCGACGTCACCCGGCTCGGCGGCATCACCGAGTGGCTGGCGGTGGCGGAGATGGCGCAGGCCCACCACGTCCCGGTGGTGCCGCACCACGCGGATATGATGCGCGTTCACCAGCACCTGGGCGCCGGGCACGCCGCCGTCCCGATGATCGAGTGCATCCCGTGGCTGCAGGAGGTCTTCGCCGAGCCCGCCGACATCCGCCAGGGCACGTTCCACGTGCCGGACACCCCGGGCGCGTCCACGGCCTTCGACGACGACGCGTTCGCGCGCTACCGGGTGGCGTGATGGACACCGCGACCATCGAGCGCCTGGGCACCGAGATCTACCGCGCGGAGCGGGAGGCGACCGCGCTGCGACCGCTGAGCTCCCGGCATCCCGGCCTCGACCCGGCCGCCGCATACCAGGTGCAGGAGCACTACGCGCGGCTGCGCACCGCCGACGGCGCCCGGCTGGTCGGCCGCAAGATCGGCTGCACCAGCACAGCCATCCAGGAGCTGTTCGGCATCGACACGCCCGACTACGGCCAGCTCTTCGACGACATGGTGGTCGGCACCGGAGTGCCGATCCCGATCGACCGGCTGATCGCGCCGATGGTCGAGCCCGAGATCGGCTTCCTGCTCGCCGCGGACGTTCGTGGCCCGGACGCCACCGCGGCCGGCGTGCTGGCCGCGACCGACCGTGTCGTGCCCGCCGTCGAGATCATCGACAGCCGCATCGAGGACTGGCGGATCGAGTTCGTCGACACCGTCGCCGACAACGGCAGCAGCGCCCGCTACGTCCTCGGCCCGCCGGTGCCGTTGGACGGGCGCGACCTCGTCGTCGAGCAGGTGGTGCTCACCGGGGACGGCACCGAGCTGTACCGCGGCGACGGGGCGGCGGTGCTCGGTCACCCGGCCGCGGCGGTTGCCTGGCTCGCCAACGTCCTCGCCGGGTACGACCGGCATCTGCCAGCCGGATCGCTGGTGCTGTCGGGGTCGATGACCCGTGCCGCGCCGGCCGTGCGGGGGCGGTCGTACCAGGCCACGTTCACCAGTCTCGGCACGGTGTCGTGCCGGTTCGTCTAGGGAGTCCCGCCATGCTGACCGACGAGGGCATGAGACAGGTCATCCGCACCTATTTCGACGGCTGCAACGAGGCCGACGTCGGCAAGATGACCTCCTGCCTCACCGACGATGCGGTCCACTACTTCCCGCCGGGCATGTACGGCGGCCCGTTCGTCGGCGCGGCGACCATCGCGCGGCGGTGGGTGCACGCGGTGGAGACGCTCGGCTCGGTCTGGACGATCGACCAGATCCTCACTGACCCGGGCGGCGGCCGCGCCGCCGCGGAGTGGACCCACTTCAAGACCTTCACCGACACCGTGCTGCGCGGCGACGAGTGGTACACGTTCGACCCGGCCAGCGGGCTGATCACCGAGATCCGCGCCTACTACGCCTCGCCGCAGGCCGCCGACACGCAGAGGCTGGAGCTGGGCGGGTTCGACTACGCCGGCCGCGGCTACGCGCTGCAGCCGCCGATCTCACGCGGGGAACGGGCGGCCGGCCGGGCGGAGTCGCGATGAGCTGGACGCCCGGCACCGGCTGGGGGTGGGCCTGGGGCGACGCCGACGAGATCGGCGCGCTCAACGCGATGACCCAGGCCACCGTCCTGGCAGCACTGGGCGCCGTGCGCGACGGCCGCGTCCTCGACCTCGGCGTCACCGTCGACCGGACGTCCTACCTCGCGCCGGCGCACGCACGCACCGAGGTCGTCGCCTACCGGACCCCGGAGGGCCTGTACCGCGACGGCAGCTTCCCCGACTCGGGCGCGGACCGGGTCAGCTTCAACACCTCGGTGGTCATGCTGTCCGACCACGCCGGCACCCACCTCGACGCGCTGTGCCACGCGGTCTCGGGGGAGGACCGGCACTGGTTCAACGGCTTCACCGACGCCGAGCACGGCCGCGACTTCGGCCCACTGCGCTGCGGCGCGCACGGCATACCCCCGATCGTGGCGCCCGGCGTGCTGCTGGACGTCCCTGCACTGATCGGTGAGCCCGAGCTGGGACCGGGGTTCGCCATCGGCCCGGACCACCTGGCGGGGGCGCTGGAGCGGCAGGAGACCGACATCCGGCCCGGTGACGTCGTGCTGATCCGCACCGGCACGCTGCGGCACTGGGGCGAGAACGGCGCCGACCACGAACGGCTGGCGGGCCCGGACTCGTCCGGGATCACCCTGGCCGCCGCCCGCTGGCTGGTCGAGACCAAGGGCGCCATGATGATCGGCGCGGACACCTCCACCGTCGAGATCCTGCCACCGGTCGACGGCGCCAACGTCCACCCCGTGCACACGTACCTCCTGGTCGAGCAGGGCGTGCACCTCGGCGAGCTGCACTACCTGGAGGAGCTGGCCGCGGTCGGCGTCTCCCGCTTCTGCTACGTCGCGCTGGCGCCCAAGCTCCGCGGGACGACCGGGGCCTTCGCCATGCGTCCGATCGCGCTGGTCTGAGAGGAGTGGCGATGAACCCGTTCGAACGCGTCCCGATCGGCACCACCGACGTGCGGGTCGCCCGGTTCGGGCTTGGCACCGGTCCGCTCGGCGGCTGGCCGGCGGCGCTGCCGCGCGAGGTGGGGGTGGCGACGGTGCGGCGCGCCTGGGACGCGGGCATCCGCTACTTCGACACCGCGCCGCTGTACGGACACGGGCTGTCCGAGGGCTACGTGGGTGCCGCGCTGGCGGGGGAGGACCGCTCGGCGTTCACCCTGTCGACGAAGGTGGGCCGGGTCCTGGTGCCGGGCATCGACCCGGAGTCGCTGTTCGCCGGCACGCCACCCGTGCACGCGGAGTTCGACTTCTCCGCGGCGGCCGTGGAGCGCTCGCTCGCCGGGAGCCGGGACCGGCTCGGGTTCGACCGCGTCGACATCGCGCTCGTGCACGATCCGGACGATCACCACGACCAGGTGCTCGCCGAGACGTACCCGCTGCTGGACCGGCTGCGCGCCGACGGTGTCATAGGCGCCGTCGGCCTGGGGATGACGCGGGCCGAGCCGCTGCTGCGCTTCGCCACCGAGGCGTCGTTCGACTGCATGCTGCTGGCCGGCCGGTACACGCTGCTCGAGCAGGACTCGCTGCCGCTGCTGGAGGTGGCGCTCCGGCGGCGCATCTCCATCGTCGCCGCCGGCGTGTTCAACGGCGGGCTGCTGGTCGCGCCGGGCCCGGACTCGACCTACGACTACGCGCCGGCCCCGGCCGCCGTCGTCGCGCGGGCCCGGCGGCTCGACGCGGTGTGCGCCCGCTTCGGCGTGCCGCTGCGGGCCGCGGCGATCCGGTTCCCCTACGCCCACCCGGCCGTGGCCTGCGTCGTCGTCGGAGCGCGGTCGCCGGCCGAGGTGGACGACAACCTGCGGCTGCTGCGCACGCCGATACCGGCCGAGCTGTGGAGCACGCTGAAGGACGAAGGACTGCTCCATCCCGACGCACCCGTCCCCGACACAGAGGAAGTCACGTCATGACTGCAGAAGCGACTCGGCCGTACCGCGTGATCCAGGTCGGCACCGGCGGCATGGGCATGGCCTGGTGCCGGCACATCCTGCCGCCGTTCGTGGCCGACGGGCGCATCGAGGTGGTGGCCGCCGTCGACGTGAACGCCGACGCGCTGCCGCACGCGACAGAGGGCCTGGGCCTGGAGCCCGAGCGCTGCTACACCGACCTGGCCGCGGCACTGGCGAACCACCCGGCCGACATCTGCACCATCGTCGTCCCGCCGGCGTTCCACGAGACGGTCGTCGACGCGGCGCTGGAGCACGGCATGCACATCTTCTCCGAGAAGCCGATCGCGGACACGCTGGAGGCGAGCGCGCGCATCGCGGCGAAGGTCCAGGCGGCCGGGCGAAAGATGTCGGTGACCATGAGCCACCGCTTCGACCAGGACAAGACGACCTTGCGCGAGGAGCTGGCCTCCGGACGCAACGGTACCCTCGACTACCTGGTCGGCCGGTTCACCTCGGCCAACCGCCGGCTGAACTCGTGGGGCGCGTTCCGGCACCAGATGGCCGACCCGCTGATGATCGAGGGCGCCATCCACCACCTCGACATCCTGGTGGACCTGGCCGGCGCCCGCTGCGCCACCGTGTCGGCGCTGACCTGGAACCCGGCGTGGGGCGAGTACAAGGGCGACTCCGAGGGCATGGTGCTGATGGAGTTCGAGAACGGCGTGCGGGCCCTCTACGAAGGCGCGAAGGCGACCGCCGTCGGGCTCAACGGCTGGGGCCAGGAGTACGTGCGCGCCGAGTGCGAGAACGCGACGGTCATCATGGACCGCCGCCGCATCCAGCGGTACACGCCGGACAACGTGGGTGCGGACTGGGTCCCCGTCGGCGAGGAGGTCCCCTTGCTCGACGGCGAGCGCTGGGGCCACTTCACCCTGCTGGAGGACTTTCTGGCCTGGCTCGACGGCGGACCGGTCGCACCCACCGCCGTCGATGAGAACCTGCACTCCACGGCCGTGATGTTCGCCGCGATCGAGAGCAGCCGCCGCCACCAGACCGTCGACGTCGCCGAGTTCCTGGAGCAGGCTCGGGCTGCCGTGTAGTGCCCTCAGGCGGGCGGGATCGCCTCGACGTCGACGACGTTGATGCTGATGCCGCCCGACGCGGGGTTGTGCCGGCCGGAGCAGATGAGGCGCACGTGGTGGCGGCCCGGCGCGAGCCCGGTGATCTCGGTGGTGCGCAATGCGGAGCCGGGCGGTCCGTAGAGGTCGACGGCTCGGAGGATCGAGCCGTCGACCTCGACGTCGGCGATCCCGTTGCTCTCGCCCTCCACCCACACCCACCGCAGGCCGGTGCCGTCGAACTCGCACGACGCGGTGTCGCCGGCGAAGCTCGTGACCGAGATGAACGACAGCGAACCCCACTGGCCGTCGAGGCGGACGTAGAGGCCCGCATCTGGGTCGAGGTGGAGGTAGTAGAGCTCGTCCTCGCCGTAGGCGAAGAACGGCCGGGCGGTGACCGACGTACCGCTCACCCGCCAGGCCAGGTCCGGCCCGGCGGCGCGCTGGCTGCGGCGCACCAGCTGGTCGACGCCGAGGTCGCGGGCCGGATTGCGCCCGGCGGCGTACGCCACGCTGACCGGGCCGTAGGTGACGGCGACCGGCGCGGGCCGGTCGGGCAGCACCGGCGTCGTCTCCAGCTCCATGGGCAGGTCCAGCTCCAGCCGGTCGCCCGGGTGCCATCGGCGGGTCACGGCGATCCAGCCGTCGGCGTCCGGACGCGCGGGGCGCCAGGCACCGTCGACGAGCAGCCGCGGCGGGCGCGACAACCATCCCGGCGCCCGGAACCCGAGGGTGAGCCCCACGTCGGGCACCTCGTCGAGCTCGAGACGGACCCGCGAGGAGGCCGGGAAGTCGGTCACCACCCGCGCGACGATCCGGCCGTCGCCGGTGGGCCACTCCAGCCGGGCCGGCAGGAACAGGTTGACCATCAGGCGACGCTCGGCGTGCAGGAAGACCTGGTCGGTGTAGTCGGCGACGCCTTGGGGGCGGGTGCCGGTGCAGCACGACCACGGCGACACGAGCACCTTGCGGCCGCCGCGCGGCGAGTAGGCGGAGTAGTACTGGACCCGCCCGTCCGCGGCCATCGGGATGGTCGCGCCGACCCCGTTGTAGAGCATCTGCTCGGCCCAGTCGCCGTAGCGTGCCTGCCCCGTCGCGGTGACGAGGTACTTGCTGACCTTCAGCGCCGCCCACGAGCCGCAGAGCGTCTCGAAGTGGTTGTGCCACGGCTGCAGGGTCGCGGCGCGGGCGGCGGCGTCGGGGAGGAGCTGCTCGAACGGCCCGTACCCGCCGGTGCTCCAGAGATGTGTGCCGCGCAGTACGTCGTAGGCGTTGCGCAGCGCGGTGAGGTAGTACGGGTCGCCGGTCACACGGTGGCCCGCGCCGAGGCCGGCCAGCGAGTTGACGTGGCTGTAGGCGTGGTAGTGCCCGACCGGCTGCCCGTCGGGCGTCTGGAAGATGTTCTCGCCGGCGAAGAACCGGTCCCAGAGGCTGCGGTACTCCCACACCCGGCCGAACTCGAGATACCGCGGATCGCCGGTGGCCAGGTGAGCCCGGTAGAGGTTCTCGCTGAGGGTGTACCACTCGCCCTCCCAGCCGCCGCCGTGCTCGCGCACGCGGCCGAGGTGCGCCGGGTCGACGGCCCAGTCGGTGACGGTGTGCAAGGCCGGTAGTGCCGCGTCGACCTCGCAGTAGAGCCAGGCGTCGAGCAGGCCGCACAGGACCTTCTCGTAGACGTAGTGCACGGAGTTCGGGTGGCGGGTGTAAAAGAAGTACCCGTCGGGCTCGATGCACTCGACGAAGCCCTCGACCAGCTCAGCGACCTTCGCGGCCAGCTCCGGCCGCCCGGACCCGGCGTGCAGCCGGGCCAGGCCGGAGACGATCTGGCCGAAGTCGTGGAAGACGTCGTCGGAGTACCAGCCGCCCAGCTCGCGCCCCGGTGCCGGGAGGCCGGCGCGCACTCGGAAACCGTGCAGGTAGTCGTCGGTCGGCACGTGGAGGTAGTCGTCGGCCACCTGGTCCTGCTGGGACCTCCACCGCGACGGCAGCAGCCGGACGCCGGTGAAGTCGAAGGTCCGCAGCGGGTCGGTGACGGAGGCCGGGACGGTGGCAGCGGTGGCCGCGGGGGAGGCGCCCCTCAGGGCGGCCGACGAAGCGGCGCCGGCCAAGCCCGCGGCGCCCGCGATCAGGGTCCGCCGGCTCAGGGCGGGTCGATGGTCGGACACGTCTACCACCTCAGAACGTCGAGCAGGGCGTGTGCGATGACGAGGTGGCCGCTGGGCGTCGGGTGCACCGGCTCGACGCCGATCTCCGGCAGCGGCCGGTGGGCCAGCTGTTCCTGGAACACGTCGTGCGTGCGGACGTGCAAGGTGCCGTACTCGGCGACCAGCCGGTGTACCACCTGGTGGTACGCACCCAGGAACTCCAGCACCTGACCCGGCTGGTCGCCCCGGTCTGCGGGCAGCCACATGTAGAACGGGTCGAGCAGCACGACGCTGGCGCCGGCGGCCCGGGTCCGGTCGAGGATGTCGCGCAGGTTCGCCTCGTAGGTCGCGGGCGGGACGGCGCGTCCGTCCTCGTACAGCGTGCGGTGGCAGTCGTTGATGCCGATGAGGATGGTGACCCAGTCCGGCTCACGGGCGAGGACGTGCTCGTCCCACAGGTGGGTGAGCTCGGCGGTGGTGATGCCGCCGATGCCGGTGTTGTGCACGGCGAGGCCGTGGCCGGGGTAGCGGGCGTCGATCAGCCCGACCACGTCGCGGACATATCCCTCGCCGAGTGGTGTCTCGCCGACGATACCCAGGTCGAGCGTGCGCCCGGCGTCGGTGATGCTGTCGCCGGCGAACACGACCGTCTGGCCCGGCTGGAGCAGGAATCCCATGGCCACCTCCTCTTGACGGAGCTTGCATACTAGAACACATGATGACTCCCCAACACCCGGGAAAGCACTGGCATGAGGCGGACCGGCTGTTCCGCGAGGACGAGTTCTGGGTCGGCGGCGACAGCGCGTACTCGGTACCGGTGGGCGAGGACCGGGCGGTGTGGATCTTCGCCGACACCTTCATCTCCGCGCGTGGCGGCGAGCGCCGCTCCGCCGACTCCACGATGATCAACAACTCCGTGGGCATCCAGGACGGGCTGGACCCGGCCACCGGCACGATGCGGTTCTTCTGGCGCCGCCGCGCCGACGGCCGGCCGGCGTCGTTCCTCGGCACCGACGACCACACCTTCCTCTGGCCGTGCAACGCGGTGCTGCTCGACGGCCGGCTGCTGCTGTTCGCGATGCGGGTGCGGTCGCGGAAGATGACGCCGGAGGAGTACGAGCGCGCCGGCAACCTGGCCAGCTTCGAGCTGGTGGGCTGGGTGGCGAGGCTGGTCGAGAACCCCCTGGACGACCCCGACCGGTGGCGCGTCCGTGACCTGGACACCGGCACCTGCCGGTTCGCGACCACCCTGGGCGCCGGTGCGCTGCTGGTCGACGGCGACCACCTCTACGCCCACGCGAGCGCGGGCTCGGACACCAGAGGCCAGTACCTGGCCCGCTGGCGCATCGCCGACGCCGCGGACGGCCACCTCACCGACCGGGAATGGTGGTTCGGGCCGGATGCCGGCTGGCTGTCGGAGCACGCGCCCCTGCCGACGGTGCCGGCGCCCACCGTCGACGCGCCGCAGACCGAGTTCACCGTCCATCGCGACGCGGCGGGACGACTCGTGTGGGTGCAGACCGACGGCCTGTTCCGCGCCGACATCGTGGTGCGCGAGGGCGAGCGACCCGAGGGGCCGTGGACGCCGTTCGCGCCCGTCTACCACCCGCCGGAGGGTGACGTGGAGGGCGGCTTCGTCTACGGCGCCAAGGCGCACCCGGAGCAGCGGGGTGCCGGCGGCGACCTGGTACTGACCTACAACAACAACGCGCTGCGCTCGGAGATGCTCATGGGCCGGCCGGAGCTGTACTACCCGACGTTCGTGCGGGTGCCGCGGTAGCCCGCGACCGAGGATTTGACCCGCTTGTTACGCATCTAGACACCAAACAGGTGTACTGCCATACTAGTCGACATTAATTCTGAGGTTGTCCTCGGGAGGTCACGTGCCGATCAGGAAGCCAACGTCCGGCCTGGGCCGAGCCATGGGTCTGGCGCACGCGGCGCTCGTCCTGGTCATCCTCGCCCTGTCGGCGAGCATCGCTCTGGTCACGTCCCCGCCGGCGCCGCCGACGACGGCGCAGCTGGCGCCGGGCTCGCGGCAGGTCGAGGGGCCGGACGAGGCGACGGAGTCGCCGGAGCCAACCGCCGAGGCGGAGAACCCGTACGCCGGCATCGACCGGTCCAGGGTGCGCCGCTGCGTCGGTGACCCGCCCCGCCAGACCGAGGACCCGATGTCGCCGCCGTGCGTGCCCTACTGGGACGGCGAGGACAACGGCGGCGAGACGGCGCCGGGCGTCACCGAGACGCAGATCAACATCGTGATGCCGGGCGGCATCCACCAGATCGTCAAGGGCATCAACGGGCTGGTCGCGCACTTCAACGAGCGGTACGAGTTCTACGGCCGGGAGCTGAACGTCCAGTTCCTGCAGACCGAGGAGTTCCTCAGCCAGCTCAACCCGGCCCAGTACGCCGCGTACGCCGAAGAGATCGACACCGAGATGAACGCGTTCGCGGTCATGTCGCCGTCGGACAGCGCCATGGGCACCGCCACCACGCTCTACGACCTGCTCGCCGAGCGCGGCATCATCAGCGTCGACGTCGGCGCCGGCACCCGCAGCGCCGCCGAGCTCAACGAGGGCCCGAACGCCCTCTACCAGTGGTCGTTCTTCGAGCCCGACGACGTGCTGCAGCAGCACTTCGTCGAGTGGGCCTGCACGAACCTGGTCGGGCAGCCGGCCATCCACGCCGGTGACGACCTCGACGACGACACCCGCCGGTTCGGCGTCCTGGTGCAGCGCAACGCGGTCGGCGCCTCGTTCGACCCATCGGTGCTGCTGGCCGGCCTGGAGGCGTGCGACGCGGACCTGGTCGAGCCGCAAGAGCTGACGTTCGAGTTCGGCGCGTCGGAGATCGCCGGCGCCGAGACCACGCTGGCGCGGCTGCGCTCGCAGGGCGTGACGTCGCTGGCCTGCGTGTGCGGCAACCACTTCATCGGCCGGATGATGATCGCCGCCGAGGAGCTGGGCTGGCATCCGGAGTGGGTGTCCACCGGCATCGGCTCGCAGGCCAGCGACGCCAACCTGGCGCCGTTCTGGCCGCCGGAGCAGCTGGCGCACTTCTTCGGCCTCGCCCCGGCGACGAAGGCCATCCCGCTGCCCGAGCGGCCGTGGTTCGCCGCCGCCCGCGAGGGCGACCCCACCATCACCCCGGCCTACGGGCGGGAGCAGCAGAGCAACTGGGGCCGGTCGGTCGAGCAGCTGTACCTGTCGCTGCTGATCATCGCGTCGGGCATCCAGGGCGCCGGGCCGAACCTCACCCCGGAGACGTTCGCCGCGGCCCTGCAGGGGACGGAGTTCCCCAACCCCGGCGCCGCGGCTCCACCGCTCTACCAGCCGCGGGTCGGCTTCGGCGTCGGAGACCACGCGTTCATCGAGGACGTCAGCCTGACGTACTGGGACCCCACGATCCGCCCCTACGACGACCCGCAGCTGGGCACGTACTGCTACGTGAACGGCGGTGCGCGCTACCAGCTGGGTGGGTGGCCGTCGGACACCGTGTCCAAGTTCTACCCGGAGGGCAGGCCGGACGATGTCTCGTGCTGGTGAGGCGCTTCCTAGCGCCCGGGCCGCGCTGGCCGCCGCCCCCTACCGCGGCGAGCTGGCCGCGCTCGTGGTGCTGCTGCTCGTCGCGGTGCTCGCAGGCGACGGGCTGCCGCTGGGCATCGCGTCGATCGGCGTGGTCAACGGCTTCGTCATCCTGCTCCACGCGATCGCCGTCATCCTCGTCTACCGCACCGGCCGCTTCGTCAACTTCGCCCAGATCCAGATCGGGCTGGTCGGCGCCGCGCTCTACACGTCGCTGATGCAGGGCGGGCTCCTCGTGCGGGTCTTCGACTCCGCCTGCGGCTCGTGCATCGGGCCCGACCCGTCGCAGACCGTGCAGGTGGTGAACTTCGCGCTGGCCGTCGTGCTGGGGCTCGCGGCGTCGGTGCTGATCTCGATCATCTGCTACGGGCTGGTCGTCCAGCGCTTCGCCCGGCAGTCCCCGCTCATCCTGACCATCGCGACGGTGTTCTTCGCGCAGATCCTGATGGCCTTCCAGAGCCAGATCGGGACCTGGCTGACCACGGAGGACCAGCGTGACCTGGAGCGGGTGAACCCGCTCGCGGCCTCGCCGCCGCCGTGGACGCTCGACATCGCCATCGACCCGGCCCGGATCCGGCTGGACGGCATCCTCACCATCGCGACGGGGCTGGTCGCGGTCGTGGCGATCGCGGCATACCTGAGGTACGGCTCGGCCGGCATCGCCATCCGCGCCGCCGCGGACAACCAGCCGCGGGCACGCACCCTGGGCATCAACACCACCGGGGTGACGGCGCGGGTCTGGGTGCTGGTGGGCCTACTCTCCGGCGCCGCCGGCATTCTGACCGCCTTCTCCAGCGGCGCCAGCGGCGGCGCGGAGTCCGAGGTGGTGGTGCTGCCGGTGCGGACCCTGGTGCTGGTGCTCGCCGTCGCCGTGGTGGCGCGGTTCGCCAGCCTTGGGATGGCCGCGCTGGCGGCGGCGGTCCTCGGCATCGTGCAGGAGTCGGCGGTCTGGTCGTTGTCGTCGACGGCACCGCTCGAGGCCGGGTTCGTCGTCATCGTCGGGGCGCTGTTGCTGCTGCAGCGCCGCCGCGACAGCCGCGCCGACGTCGTCACGGCGGCGGGCTGGCAGGGCGCCCGGGAACCCAGACCGATACCGCGGGAGCTGCGCGGAGTCCCGGTCGTGCGGGGCTGGGTGCGGGGCGGCGGCGTGATCGTCGCCGTCGTCGTCCTCGGGCTGCCGTGGGTGCTGTCGCCCAGTGACACGAACGTGCTCAGCGTGCACCTCGCCTACGTCCTGGTCGCGGTGTCGCTGCTGGTCCTCACCGGCTGGGCCGGCCAGGTCAGCCTCGGCCAATTCGGGTTCGCCGCGGTGGGCGCGTGGGTCACGGCGGTGCTGGAGCTGAACCTGCTGGTGGCGCTGCCGGTCGCGGGCCTGGCCGGCGCGGCCGCCGCCGTCGTGATCGGGCTGCCGGCGCTGAAGCTGCGCGGGCTCAACCTCGCGATCATGACGCTGGCCTTCGCCGTCAGCGTCACCACGGTCTTCCTCAGCGCGGACTACCTCGGCGAGCACCTGCCGCAGGCGATGCCGGCGATGTCGCTGTTCGGCCTGGACCTGAGCGGCCAGCGCGCCATGTACTACGTCACCGCGGTGGTCCTCGCCGCCGGCCTGGCCGCGGTCGCCGGGCTGCGCCGCAGCCGCACCGGCCGGGCGCTGATCGCCGCGCGCGACAATGAGGCCACCGTGCAGAGCTACGGGATCAACCTGCTGCGGACCCGGCTGACGGCGTTCGCGTTCTCCGGATTCCTCGCCGCCGCGGCCGGCGCGATCCTCGCCTACCTGCTCGGCGGTGTCACACCCGGCGCGTTCGCACCGGAGGTCAGCATCACGCTGTTCGCGTTCGCCGTGATCGGCGGGCTCGGCGGTCTGCTCGGGCCGGTGCTCGGGATGCTGTACCTGGCGGTGCTCACGCTGTTCGGAGCAGACCAGCTGGTCCAGCTGATCGGCTCCGGGCTGGTCGGCCTGCTGGTGCTGGCGGCGCTGCCCGGCGGCATCGCGCAAGCGCTCTACGACGCGCGCGACGCGATGCTGCGGCGGGTCGCCGCTCGACAGCGGATCGTCGTCCCGAGCCTGTTCGCCGACCGCGACCCGAACGCACCGCCGGACCAGGCACCGCTGGACGAGCGGCGGTCCCGCGACCGCTTCCTGCCGACCCGGTTCGAACCGGACGGGCAGTGGGCGCTGCGGCGCTACGGCACGAACGACCCGGCGTCGAGGGAGCGAATCGGTGGCTGACACGACGACGCGGGCGCCTTCGCCCGACACGACCCGCGACGACCTGGCCGCGCTGGCCGCCACGCCGCGGCCGCGCGCTCTGGTGCCCACCACGAGGGAACGCGCCGAGGGTGGCGAGGCGCCGACGCAGACCGTCGGTCCTGAGCTGGCACCGGCACCGGAGCCGCGCGGGCGCCGGCTGCGCCGATCGCTGCGCACCTACGCCCGCAGCCTGGACCTGCGCGGCACCGGCGCTCCGGCCATGCCGCTGCTGGTGTTCGGCCTGTCGGCGATCTTCGTCGGCTGGGACGCTCAGGTGCTCGGCCTGGTCGCGCCGGAGATCCGCACCGAGTTCGGCGTCAGCGTCGCGGACCTGGTGGCGCTCGGCTCGGTGCTCGGGTTCCTCGGCATCCTGGCCGCGCTGCCGATGGGCTACCTGGTCGACCGGGTCAAGAGGGTCTGGCTCGTGCGCGTCGGCGGCATCGTCGGCCAGGTCAGCATCGTCCTGCAGGCCCTGGCCGGGTCGTTCGTCGGTCTGGTGCTGGCGCGGTCCGTCGGCTTCCTCGGCACCACCCTTGCCGGTCCCGCCAGCGGCCCGCTGACCGCGGACTACTTCGCGCCGAAGCTGCGCGGCCGGGTGTTCGCCTTCCTCGGTGCGTGCGGCCAGATCGGGACGCTGCTGAGCGTTCCGGTCGCCGGTGTCATGGTCACCATGTACGGCTGGCGGCAGGCGGTGATCGCCCTGGCCATCCCCGGCACGCTGTTCGTGCTGCTGTCGTTCCTGCTGCGCGAGCCGACCCGCGGCGAGGTCGACCGCAAGGACGCCGGCCTCTCCGACGAACAGGCCGAGCAGGAGCCTCCGCCGCTGAGCATGACGGCATCGCTGAAGGCGGCCTGGAGCATCCGCACCCTGCGCCGCCAGGCGTACGCGGGACTCGTCATCGGCATCGTGTCCGGTCCGATCTTCCTCATCACCGGCCTGTTCCTGGCCGACCGGTTCCTGCTGTCGCCGGCGGAGCGGGCCTGGGTGGTGTGGATCGTCGCGCTGGTGGCGACGCCCGGTCTGCTGCTGGCCGGGCCGATCGCCGACCGGCTCATGGACCACAAGCCGAGCCGGCTGGTGGTCATCCAGTCGCTGCTGATGATCCTCGGCGCGGTCAGCCTGGTCGTGATGGTGTTCGCGCCGGGCCTGGTCTACGTCGTCGCCTTCCAGGTGGTGCTCGGCTTCGCCAGCGCCACCGTCACGCCGGCCACCGCCGTTCTCTACGCCCGCATCGTGCCGGCCCAGTTCCGCGGCATCGGGATGCAGGTGTACGCGCCGTTCGCCGTCGTCGGGCTCATCCTCGCGCCCTTCCTCACCGGCTACGCCGACCAGCAGTGGGGCACCGGCGGCGCGCTGCTGGCGATGGCGCCGATCTACCTGTTCGGCGGGATCATGTTCCTGACGTCGGCGTCGTCGGTGGAGCGCGACATCCGCGCCGCCGAGCTGGCCAACATCGCCGACCAGGTGGTCCAGGCGGCCAAGGCGGCCGGCACCACCAAGATGATCGTCTGCCGCGGCCTCGAGGTGGAGTACGCCGGCACGCAGGTCCTGTTCGGCATCGACCTGGACGTCGACGAGGGCGAGACGATCGCCCTGGTCGGCACCAACGGCGCCGGCAAGTCCACCCTGATGCGGGCCGTCTGCGGCCTGCACGAGCCCGCCAACGGCGCGGTTTTCCTCGACGGGGTCGACGTCACCCACGCACCGGCGCACGAGCTGGCCCGGCGCGGGGTCGTCATGCTGCCCGGCGGGCACGCGGTGTTCCCGGAGATGACGGTCGACGAGAACCTGCGCGCCGCCGCCTGGGGCGGTGCCGGACGCGCCGGCGGCATCCCGGCCGAGGTGTTCGAGGCCTTCCCGGTGCTGCGCCAGCGACTCCAGCAGCGCGCCGGCACGTTGTCCGGCGGCGAGCAGCAGATGGTCGCGATGGCGCAGGCGATGCTCATGCGGCCGCGGCTGCTGCTGATCGACGAGCTGTCGCTGGGGCTAGCCCCAGCGGTGGTCGACCAGCTGCTGACGATCGTGCGCCGGCTGCGCGACGAGGGCACCACCATCGTGCTGGTCGAGCAGTCGCTCAACGTCGCGCTGACCGTCGCCGATCGTGCCGTCTTCATGGAGAAGGGCGAGATCCGCTTCGACGGGCCCACCCGGGAGCTGCTCGGCCGGCCGGACCTGGTCCGGGCGGTCTTCATGGGCGCGGTCACCGGGTCGGCGGCCCGCCGCCCGCTGCGGCGCGGCGCCGAGCGCGCCACCGTCCTGCGCGCGGACGGTATCGGCGCCGCCTTCGGCGGGGTGCGTGCGTTGCACGACGTCACGCTCGAGGCAGCCGCGGGAGAGATCGTCGGCGTCATCGGACCCAACGGAGCCGGCAAGACGACGCTGTTCGACGTCGTCTCCGGCTACACCCGGCCCGACAGCGGCACCGTGCTGCTCGGCCCGGACCTCGACGACGTGACGAGGCTCTCGCCAGACGCCCGGGCCCGCGCCGGCCTGGGCCGCTCGTTCCAGTCGGTGCTGCTCTTCCCGGCTCTGACCGTGCGCGAGACCATCGCGCTGGCACACGAGCGGCGGGCGGTGAGGAGCGCCGTCCTCGCGGCACTGTGGACGCCGCCGGTGCGCCGCCGCGAGCGCCGCATCGCCGAGCGCGTCGACGGGCTGGTCGACCTGCTCGGCCTCGGCGCCTACGCCGACAAGTTCGTCCGGGAGCTGTCCACCGGCACCCGGCGCGCGGTCGAGATCGCCTGCGTGATGGCGGCCGAGCCCGCGGTGCTGTTGTTGGACGAGCCGTCGTCCGGACTGGCCCAGGCCGAGGCCGAGACGCTCGGCCCGGCGCTGACCCGGATCGTGCACGACACCGGCTGCGCACTCATCGTCATCGAGCACGACCTGCCGCTCGTCACGTCGATCGCCGACCGCCTGGTCGCCATGGACCTCGGCGAGGTGATCGCCGACGGCGACCCGGCAGGTGTCTGCGCCGACCCGAAGGTCGTGGAGTCGTACCTGTCCGCCTCCGTCGACACCCTGCAGAGATCCGGATCGCACGTCACCGCGGCGCTGGCCCAGGCCGGGCTGACGGGAGCCGCGCGGCGCGATCGCGAAGGAGAGAGCACATGACGCACCTGCCCGCACCACCGGAGGAGAGCGTGGCCGCGCCGACGATCGGATCGGGCCGCGAGTTCGCACGGCGCTTCACCGCCATGGTCGACAACATCGGCACGGTCATCAAGGGGAAGGACGACGTCATCCGGCAGGCGCTGGTGGCGATGCTGGCCGAGGGCCACGTCCTGTTCGAGGACCTGCCCGGCACCGGCAAGACCGTCCTGGCCCGCGCCATCGCGGCGACCACCAGCGGCAGCACCTCGCGGGTGCAGTGCACCCCGGACCTGCTGCCCGCCGACATCACCGGCTCCACCGTCCTGGACCGCGCGACCGGCGACTTCACGTTCCGCGAAGGACCGGTCTTCACCAACGTGCTGCTGGCCGACGAGGTCAACCGGGCCACGCCGAAGACCCAGTCCGCGCTGCTGGAGGCGATGGCGGAGAAGCGGGTCACGTTCGACGGCACGACCTACGACCTTCCCTCGCCGTTCTTCGTCATCGCCACCATGAACCCGATCGAGCTGGCCGGCACGTTCCCGCTGCCGGAGGCCCAGCTGGACCGGTTCCAGTTCAAGCTCAGCCTCGGCTACACCGACCGCGACGCCGAGGTCTCGGTGCTGCGAGCGAACCGGCAGCAGGCGGCCATCCTGAGCCTCGAGCCCGTCGTCACCATCGACGAGGTGATCGACATGATCGTGTGGGCTCGCGGCGTCACGACCGCCGACCCGATCCTCTACTACATCACCGACCTGGTGCAGGCCACCCGAGACGACCCGGCGCTGCTCATGGGCGCCAGCACCAGGGCCGCGGAGGCGCTGATGCGCGCGTCACGGGTGATGGCCGCGTCCCAGGGCCGCGACGACGTGCTGCCCGACGACGTGAAGCTGATCGCGGGCGCCGTGCTCAACCACCGGCTGGTCCTGACACCGGACGCCCAGCTGCAGGAGGAGCGGGTGGACGCGGTGATCGACCGGATCCTGCACCGGGTCAAGGTCCCGCAGGGCCTGGAAGTCACCCCGGCATGATCGAGCGCAGGCTCGGCCTCACGGCCGCCGGCGTGGCCGTCGTGGTCCTCGGCGCCGCCGGCTGGGCGATCGGCCGGCTGCTGGAGAGCCGGGGGGTGTTCCTCCTGGTCTACGGCGGCATCGTCGCGCTCGTCGTCTCGTGGCTGCTCGGCCAGCGACGCCCCGCGCTCTCGGCCAGCCGGTCCACGCCGCCGCCGCGGGTCCGGCCGGGCCGGCGCGTCGAGGTGGAGGTGGAGCTGACCGCGCGGCGACGGGTCAGCACCGTCGTCGTGGAGGACGAGCTCGACGAACGGCTGGGCCAGTCGTCCCGGTTCCCCGTGGCCGTCCTCCCGGGCGGTCGGTCCGTGCGGCACACCTACGGTTTCGTCCCGCAGGCCCGAGGGGTCTTCCGGGTCGGCCCGCTGGTTGCGGAGTGGAGCGACCCGTTCGGGCTGACCAGGCGGCGCGTCACCCTGGTCGAGCCGCAGGAGGTCATCGTGCACCCACGGGTGGAGCGGGTGACCGACCGGATCACCACCCGCGAATGGGAGGACCCGCCGGTCCGCCCGCCCGTGCTGAAGCCCTGGCCGACCGGGTTCGAGTTCTACGGCCTGCGCGACTACGTGCCCGGCGACGACCCGCGCCGGATCGTGTGGCGCGCGGTCGGCCGGTACGACCGCTACCTGGTGCGCGAGTCCGAGCAAGGCATCACCGACCGGGTCAACATCCTGCTCGACACCGACGCGCGCCGGCACAGCCCGGGCACGCCCAGCGAGACGTTCGAGCTCGCCGTGAGCGTCGCCGCGTCGCTGGCCGTGCACCACCTGGACAACGGGTTCGGGCTCAACCTCGACCTGAACAGCGAGCGGCTGGCCGGGCCGCTGCGCGGGCGCACCCAGCACGTGCGCCTCCTCGACCAACTCGCGGTCGTCGACACTGAGCGGGCGCCGCTGAGCCAGGCACTGGAGCGGCTGCTGATCGACCCGATGCGGCACGCGCACAACGTCGTCGTCACCCCCGAGATCGACCCGGTGGCGGCCCGCCGGATCCGGCTGCTGCGCAGCCAGGGCGTGGCCGTCCTCCTCGTGCTGACCGTGTGGGACGACACCGAGCCGGCGACGCTGCACCGGGCCGGCCTGCTCGGCTGCAACCTCGTGCAGGTGTCGGCGGGAAGCTCCATGCGGCAGGTCTTCGAGCACGTCGTCGGCGTGACGGGGGTGAGACGATGAGCGAGCTTCAGCAGACCGAGCCGCAGGGGACCGAGCGGCAGGAGAGCGGCCGGCCCGTCGGCGTGCTGGCGACGACCGCCGCCGCCCTGCTGGGCGGTGCGGGCGCCGCCTGGGTGATCGGCGGCGTCTTCGGCGGCGGGCTGGCCCGGCTGACCGCGATCGGCGGCGCGGTGCTCGGCGCGCTGATCGCCTGGGCGTCGTACCGCACGAGCCGGCCGGCGCTGATGCAGCTGCTGGCGGTGCCCGCGGCCCTGGTGGCCGGATCGCTGCTCGTCCTGCCGGACTCCGGCGGCGACCTGGGTGAGCTGCCCGGGTTCGTCCGCGACGCGTTCGAGCAGGGCGGGCTCTCCACCCCGCCGATCGCCTTCGACCCCGGCTGGCGGGTCATCGTCGTGGTGCTGTGCACCGTGGTGGTGGTCACCGGGGTTGCGCTGGCGGTGGAGTTCGCGATGCCTCGGCTGGCGCTGGCGGTCCCGCTGGTCGTGATCGTCGGCGGCATGCTGGTGCAGCCCAGCACCGGCGAGACCGTCACCGCCGTCGTCGCGCTCGTGTTCGTGCTGGCCGGGCTCGGTGTCTCCTACGGCGTCCGGCTCAGCCAGGAGGGCGTCGGCGGCGGCCGGTTCGAGGTGCGCCGGCTGGCTCGTGGCGCCGTCGTCGTGGCGGTGCTCGGTGCCGGGGTCGCCGGGCTGAGCCAGGTCGGTTTCCTCTACCCGGCTGGCGACGACGACGACAGCTTCCCGCCGCAGCGGCCCGGCACGCCGCCACCGTCGGACGCGGCCGTCGTCTTCGAGGTGAGCGAGCCCGACGGCACCGACCACATCTGGCGCACGGGTGTGCTCGACGTCTACTCGGTGGACGAGAACGCCTGGCTGACCCCGCCCTACGACCCGGACAGGTTCGTGCCGCTGCCCGAGTCCGGTGCGGTGCCCGGCGACGACGGGCCGAGCCCGGACGACGCCGAGGAGGCCGTGATCACGGTCGTCGCCGGCGGCGGGCGCGAGCTGCCGGTCAGCGGCGACGTCGCCACCCTGTCCGGGGTGTCCGCGCAGTACGACCCACGCACCCAGACCTTCCAGTCCACCGGGCGGATCGCCGACGGTACCGAGTACACCGTGGCGTCGGTGGCGGTCGACCGGGACACGCTGGCCGAGGCACCGCCGTCGACGTCGGAGGAGCTGTCCGAGTTCCTGGCGGCGCCGGAGATCCCGGCTCTGGTCGAGCAACTGCTGCTGACCGCGCCGCCGGAGGCCGACGGCCAGTACGAACGGCTGCAGTTCGCCCGGACCGCGCTGTACGAGAACGTCGTCGCCGCCGGCAGCGGCGAGCCGGTCGACGTCTCCGCCGAACGCGCCCAGGACATCATCGTCCAGCCCGGCACCAAGGCGTCACCTTACGAGATCACCGCCGCCGATGCGCTGCTCGCGCGCTGGCTGGGGGTGCCGTCGCGGATCGGCTACGGCTACTACACCGAGGGGCGCGAGCCGAACGCCGAGGGCGTGGTCGAGGTGCGCCCGGAGGACGGTGCCACCTGGCTGGAGACCTACCACGAGGGCATCGGCTGGGTGCCGCAGCCCAGGTCGCCGGAGCAGGCGCCGCCGCCGGTGGAGGCAGCGCCGGAGGCCGAGCGGCCGGAGGTCACCGCCAGCGAGGACCGCGCCCTGCTCGTCTATGTGCCGACGCGGGTGCAGACCGTGCGGCTGGCCTACGAGTTCGTCGGCTACTGGGTGCTGGTGATCGTGCCCTGGGTGCTGGCCCTGGTGCTGGCCTGGGTGTGGTACCCGGCGGTGCTGAAGGTGCTGCGACGGGGCAAGCGCCGGCGCTGGGCGGCGGCCCGCGGGCTGCGCGAGCGCATCGCCGTCGCATACGCCGACCTGCGCGACGTGGCCAACGACTTCGGCATCGGCCACCCGACGCTGACCCCGATCCAGTTCCTCGACACGCTGCGGCCGGACCGTGAGCACCGCGAGCTGGCCTGGCTGACCACCCGCGCGCTGTGGGGCGACCTCGCCCGCGACCTGCGCATCGAGGACGCCGAGCTCGCCGAGGACCTGGCCCGCTCGGTGCGCCGGCGGCTGGCGCGGGCCCAGCCGCTGCCGCTGCGGGTCCTGGCCGGCATCTCGCGGCAGTCATTGCGCGACCCCTACACCCGGGAGATCCCGAACCTGTGGCCGCGGCGCCGGCGCGGCCCGCTCACGGCGATCGGGTCGGCGCTGCGAGGTCTGCTGCGCCGGCCGGCGACGCTGCGCGCGGCCGTCGTCGTCGGGCTGGCGTTCTTCACCCTGGGCGGCTGCTCCAGCGTCGTCATCGAGAGCGGCCCGCCGGACCCGCAGCGAGCGGTGCAGCCGGTGGTGCCGGAGACCGTCGCCGAGTTCGCGCTGCTGCGCAGCCCGTCTGCGGAGCAGGCCTTCACCGGCCTGGCCGACCAGTCGCTGGTGACCGACGGCCGCGTCTACGAGATCTACCAGGGATCGCAGCGCCAGGCGCTGCTGCAGATCGCCTGGTTCAAGAGCGGCATCGAGGACCGGGACGAGGCGAAGCGGCAGATGCTGGCCTCCATCGAGACGGGGGAGTTCGTCTTCTCCCGCATCGGTGAGGAGCGCGCCTACGTCAAGGAGGCCGCCGACGCCAACGTCGTGGTCTGGTTCGCACCCGGCGACACCTACTACCAGCTCGTGGTGACGCGCAAGGACCTGCCGGTGGAGGCGCTCGAACGCATTCTCAAGGGCCTGCTGGCCTATCAGCGCGGCGACGTGCACGAGATCGTCAACGTGCGCGAGGCGCCGCCGCAGCCCGATCCGCGTCTGGGGAGTCCCGGATGACCCGGCCCGTCGGCAGAGGAGAGCGGCAGATGCACGCGAAGCGAGGCTGGGCCGCGGCGGTCGTCGCCGTGCTGGCCGTGACCGGCTGCGCCGGCCCCGCCCAGCAGGTCGAGGTGGACGTGCGCGGCGAGCTCGCCCAGCTGGGGCTGGACCAGGCGAGCCTCGCCGCCGGGGTGGTCGCGCTGCCGCCGTACCTGGCCGGCGGCGAGGACGGGCCGCCGGCGAACTGGGTGGTCAACCCGCGGCTGAGCGACCAGCCGGAACCGGCGGCCGAGGGCTCCGCGGCGTGCCCGTTCACCGACCCCCGCCAGCAGGTGGTGGCGGCGCTGGAGTCGCCGGTCGCGCCGCCGGCCGTGGGCGAGTACCGGTTCTTCGCCGAGGGCCGGCACGAGGCGGTGTCCACCGACGGCGGCGAGTACGCCGTGATGCCCGCCGAGATGACCCGGACGGTGAGCAACCTCCGGCTCGGTGCCGGGGGCACCAGCTACGACTTCGACCTCGTCGTGGAGGCTCCGCACGGGACCACGACCACGACCTACCGCGTCGTGCTCGACGACGCCTCGGTGGTCCGCCCGGACGTGCCGCGGCCGGTCAATGTCGGCGAGCCGCCGCCCAGCCTCGACCCGTCGGCTTTCCCGCCGGTGGTCGGCACCACCCGTGTCGGCACCCCCGCGCAGCCGGGCATGTACGTCATGTCGATGGCGGCCGACGGCGGCGAGCCGGTCCCGTTCAACGCCGGCCAGGGCATGCTGCTGGTGCGCTGGCCGGCCTACGCCGGCGACACCTTCCACGGCCAGGCCACCGTCGGCACCGGCGATGCCGCCCAGCACGTCGCCTACACCTCCACGGTGCTGGACGACGGTGTGGTCGAGGCGTGCGGCACCCGGCTGGACAGCCTGCCGGTGCAGATCTCCGCCACCGTCGCGCCGCTGGCCGGCGACGGGCCGAGCGCCAGCGTCGACGCCGTCTACAACGTCGCGACGCAGTTCGGGGGCGTCATCGTCGCGGACAGCCGGACCACCGCCGTCGGCAGCGACGCCACGTCGTCGGTGGAGCAGACCATCAGCGCCCGGATGGTGGGCGCGCCGCGGCCGCCCGGTCCGCCGCCGCCACCGGCCGGTTGCCCGGCCGACGCCGTGGGCGGCCCGGCGCTACCGGCCGTGGATCGCATCGCCGCCCCGCCGGTCGAGGCGACCTACGTGATGCGGACCCCGTCCGTGGGCTTCGCCGTCAGCACGTACACGGTGAACGGCGTCAGCCCCGACGCCGGCAAGTTCCCGACCACGATGGTGCGGACGGTGCGGAACGTGCGGTGGGACCCGACCGGGCGGGAGTACTTCGAGTACGAGGTCGCCGACGACCTCGGCGGCTCGGTGACGGTGACGACGTACCGCGTCGTGCCGGGGCCGGCGGCGGGGACGGAACCGCCGCCGGCGCGCCCCGAGCCGGGCGCGCCCGGGATCTACCTGGTGTCCACGCTGCACCCCGACGGCCACACCGTCACCTACAACGACGGCGACGGCCTGCTGATCGTGCCGTTCCCCGTCGCCGGCTCCGCCGCTGCCGAGTACGTCTCGGTCGGCACCGACGGCACCGGCGACGTGGTGGCCGCGAGCTACCTCTCGCCGAACACCGTCGTCGAGGTGTGCGGCACGCCGGTGGAGACCTGGACCGTCGACGTCGTCATCTCACCGGGCACCGAGCCGGCGCCGAAGCCGCCGCCGCAGGAGTACATCGACACCCGGCTCTTGCCTCCGGAGGAGCCGACGCCGCCGGAGGCCACCGCGGCACCACCGGAGCCGCCGCTCCCGTCGGCGCCCGCCGCGGGACCGCGCTCCGGGCTGGCCCTGATGCGCAGCTACACCGACCTGCTGCACGACCAGGGACACGTCGAGACCAGCTACGCGCTCGCTCTCGCGCCGGCCCTCGGCGGGCTGCCGGTGGCGTACCGCTCGACGGTGAGCAGCGTGGACCGCGTCGAGACGTTCCAGCAGAACCTGGCCTACACCCTGGCGAGCCGACCCGAGGTGCCATGATCATGCGAAAGATGCTCCTGGGCGCGGCGCTGCTCGCGCTGACCGTCACCTCGTGCGTGAGCCTGCCCACCGAGGAGGTCGGGACGCCGTCGGGGAGCGACGACGCGCAGTCCGGCGGCGTGATCAAGGTCGGTATCCTCCAGCCCCGGTCGCTGGACCCCGCCGACGCCTCGGACCCGGCCAGCCAGCTCGTGGTACGCACGATGTGCGACTCCCTGCTGCTCACCGACGCCGTCACCGGCGAGCTGGTGCCAGGCATCTCCGACGAGTGGACACCGAACGCGAACTACGGCGGCACCCGGATCCTGCTGTCCCTGCGCGAGGACGTGTACTTCCCGGACGGCACCCAGGTGGACGCGCGGACCGTGGTGGACTCACTGTCCCGGCTGGCCCGCGAGGAGACCGCCGGGTCGATGGCCACGCTGCTACGCGACGTGCAGGGATACGACCACATCCGCGGCGAGACCGAGGACCCGCCGGACCGCAGCACCGAGTACCTCACCGGCGTCCGCGTCTCCGACCCGTTCGGCCTGGAGATCGTGCTGCCGCGGCTCGAGGACGCGGGCTGGGTGCGCCGGCTGGCGAACGCGGCGACGGCGATCGTCGACGACGAGGCGGCCCGCGCCGACCCGTTGCGCTTCGCCCGCCAGCCCGTGTGCGCGGGCCCGTACCAGCTGGCCGCGCCGTGGAACCCGGGCGACCCGATCATCCGGCTGGTGCGCAACGAGCACTACAACGGCTCGCCCGCCGGCTACACCGCCGACGGCGCCGGCTACGCCGACGAGATCCACTTCTACACGTTCGCCACCCCGGAGGAGGCCCACCAGGCCTACGTCGACGGCTGGGTCGACATCGTCCAGCCGTTGCCCGCCGAGCGGGCCGCGATCAGCGAAGCGGAGCCGGACAACTACGTCACCGGCAACGACCCGCTGATGGTGTACGTGGGGCTGCCCTGGCAGCCGGGCAACCTGTTCGAGGACCCCGAGGTCCGGCTGGCGCTCAGCCGCGGCCTGGACCGGCAGGCGATCGCCGACACCGCGTACGCCGGCGGTGCCGTTCCGGCCACCGGCTTCCTGCCGCCGCTGGTCGGCCCGGCCTACCACGAGGACGCGTGCCCGGACCAGCTGCCCGCCGTGCCAGACACCGACAGCGCACCTGCCGCCCTGGACGGGCAGACCGTGCCGCTGTACTTCTACGACGGCTACCCGGCCAACGCCCTGGTCGCCGACCAGGTGGTGGCGGCCTGGGCGGCGTACGGACTGACCGTCGAGCCGACGCCGCTGCCGGAGGAGGACTTCCTGGCCATGGCCGAGGGCGGCTTCGACGGGCCCTTCCTCACGGGCTGGGACGGTGACCGGATGGGCACGCCGGAGGAGTACCTGCAGTCCCTGGTCGTGACGGGCGAGGCGGCCAACGTCGCCCGGTTCAGCGACCCCGTGCTGGACCGCTACTTCATCAACGACGTCACCCCGTTCGGCGGGCAGGCCGGGCCGGGCCTGGACGTCGAGGAGGAGCAACTGATCGCGCTGGAGCGGGCGGAGCAGCGCGTGTGCGAGCTGATGCCGGTGATCCCCGTGGTCAGCATGCGCTCGCATTGGCTGGTGCGTGCCGAGGCACTGGGCTCGGCACGCGAATCCGTCCTCGACCGCTTCGGTGAGCCCGCACTGCGCGAGGTGTGGGTCGAACCACAACCCACCGAGGAGGCCACCACCGATGCACCGACCACCGAGAGCTAGAGCCAGCGCGATCGCCACCGGTCTGCTGACGATGGCGGCACTGACGGTGTCCGCGCCACCCGCCGGAGGCACCGCGCCGGCAGCCGAGACCGACGCGGGGGTGACCGCCGGCGCGGCACTGGCCGTCGACGCGGCACTGGCCGTCGACGCCGTCGAGTGGCCGACGCACTGCCTGGACGCTGTTCCGAGCGGCCCGGCCGACTACCAGGAGGCTTTCGACCACCGCTCTGGCGGCTGGGCCGGCGGTGACGGCGCCTGGCCTATCTCGCTGCCCGACGGGCGCGAGCTCTGGCTGTTCGGCGACACGTTCATGGGCCAGATCGACGAGAACGACGCGCTCCTGCCGGGCTGGCGGATGGTCCGCAGCGCCCAGCTGCAGGACGGCGCCTGCTTCACCCCGGTGACCCGCGGCACTACGTCCGCGCCGACGTCGTTCCTGCCCGACCAGGACGGCGTCATCTTCTGGGCCGCCGGCGGCTACGTCGACTCCACCGTCAGCCCGGCGGTCATCCGGATCACCGCCAGCGGCGTCTGCCCGGGCGAGGCCTGGCGGGTGTGCACGGTGAAGATCTTCACGTTGTCGGCGTCCACGCTCGACGTGATCTCGGTCAGCTCCGTGCCCTACGACCCGGACGCCCTGGACATGCCGCACTTCGGTTCGAAGATCTTCCACCACGGCGGCTACGTGTACCTGTACGGCCGGGCCGGCGGTTTCCAGCCCGACGGGCCGTCGGCGGGCGGGCCGTTCGCGCCGGGAGTCTACGTCGCGCGCGCACCGGACGACGAGCTGCTCACCGGGTCCAGCTGGCAGTACTGGACCGGCAGCACGTGGTCGGCCACGGTCGGCCAGGCCCGGCCGATGGCCCTGGACTTCCCGGCCGACACGAACACCGTCGGGCTCGCCGGCCTCATCCCGTGGGGCAGCGGCTTCCTCATGACCGCCAAGCAGGGTCCGCTGTGGTTCCTCGGGCCGCAGGTGTACCTGTGGCGGGCACCGTCGCCGGCCGGACCGTGGACCGTCGTCCGCGACGGCGCCGGCCAGCCGGTCGACGTGACCGCGGGGACCACCTGGCCACAGCTCCGGCAGAACTACGGCGGGCAGATGGTCACCAACGTCCCGGGCACCTCGCCGACCGATCCGATGGTGGTGTTCAGCACGAACGGGGCCGGGTGCGACCCGGACGAGGGCAACCCGTGCACGCCGGACAACGACGTGCTGCAGAACGTCATGCTCTACGGGCCGCACTTCCGCGATCCGCTGGGACTGCCGCTACCGTGAGGTTCGGCTTCGGGGTCATCCACGCGCCGGATCCGCCCGACGACGCCGCCGCCTGGCGGGCGGAGCTGCGGCGGTGGCGCGAGTCGGTGCGGCGCGAGCTGGACCTGGAGTCCAGGCGCTACCAGCGCCCGGAGTTCGCCTGGACGCGCTCGTGCTACTCGTGCGCGATGGTGATGCTGTGGGACGAGGAGTTCCACGATCCGGCGATCCGCTCGTTCACCGTCGAGTCGTACCTGCGCCGCGGCGTGGAGCAGTTCGGCGGCTACGACGCCGTCGTCCTGTGGCACGCCTACCCGCGCATCGGCGTGGACGAGCGCAACCAGTTCGACTTCTACCGCCAGGTCCCCGGCGGCCTGCCGGGCCTGCGCCGCCTCGTCGACGAGCTGCACGGGCATGGCGTGCGGGTGTTCCTCGACTACAACCCGTGGGACGTCGGGACCCGCCGGGAACTGGTCGGTGACGCTGAGGCACTGGCCGACCTGATCGCCACGGTCGACGCCGATGGCGTCTTCCTGGACACGATGAACCAGGGTCGGGAGCTGCGCGCCGCGGTCGACGCCCGCCGTGACGGCGTCGTGTTCGAGGCCGAGGGGCACCTGCCGCTGGAGCACTTGCACGACCACCACATGTCCTGGGGTCAGTGGTTCGACGTCGGCGAGACCGCGCCGGCCGTGCTGCGCAACCGCTGGGTCGAGCGCGGCCACCAGCATCACCTGATCCACCGGTGGGACCGCGACCACTCCGACGAGGTGCACGCCGCCTGGATGAACGGCGCCGGCGTGCTGGTGTGGGAGAACGTCTTCGGCACGTGGAACGGCTGGTCCGAGCGTGACCGTGCCCTGCTGCGCGCCATCGTCCCGCTGCAGCGCGCCTTCGCCGACCTGTTCACGACCGGGGAGTGGACGCCGCTCGTCGACACGCTCGCCGACGGCGTGTACGCGAGCCGGTGGGACGGCGACGATGTGCGGCTGTGGACGGTCGTCAACCGGTCGACGGACGAGGCGACGGGGCCGCTGCTGTCCCTGGCCGCCGAGCCGGGCCTGCGGTCCGCGGAGCTGGTGTCGGGCCGTGAGCTGCCGGGCGACGGTGACACCGTCACGCTGGACGGGCCGCTCCCGCCGCGCGGGCTGGCGTGCGTCGTCGTCGCCGATGCCGACGCCTGGGCACGGCGGGTCACCCCGCTGCTGGCCGCGTCACCGGACGGGGCGGCGCCGGTGGCCCGGACGATCGCGACCGCGACGCCGTCGATCGGGCGGTTGCCGGTCGCACCGGCCGCGGCGACCTCGGCGCCGGCCGCGATGGCCGCCGTCGCCGGGGTGGAGCGCGACCTCGACGTCGTCTTCCGACTGCGTGAGTGCGGGACGTACGAGGGCGCGCCGGTGCTTGACGACCATGCGCCGCGGTTCCACCACCCGGTGCGGGAGGTCGTGCACGCCGTGCTCGGCGCCTACGCGATCGACGCCGCCCCGGTCACCAACGCCGAGTTCGCCGCGTTCGTCGCCGCCACCGGCTACCGGCCCGACGACCCCGGCGGATTCCTCCGGCACTGGCCGGACGGCGGACCTGCGCCGGGCATCGAGCACCTCCCGGTGGTGAACGTCGACCTGGCCGACGCGCGGGCCTACGCCCGCTGGGCCGGGCGGCGGCTGCCGACCGAGCACGAGTGGCAGCACGCCCTCGAGACCGGTGCCGCCGGGTACGGCAACGCCCGGGTGTGGGAGTGGACCGAGAGCGTGCACTCCGACGGGCACACGAGATTCTGCCTGCTCAAGGGCGGCGCCGACTTCACCGCGTACGGCTCGGTCTGGTACGTGGACGGTGGTCCGCGGCCGCCGCAGTTCACCGTCAAGTTCATCTTGTCCTGGCCCGAGCTGGACCGCTGTTCCACCGTCGGCTTCCGCTGCGCCGTCGACCTGACCCCGAACGAGAGCTGAGAACCGACGATGAGTGACCTCCCCCTGTACCGCGACCCTGCCGCGAAGCCGGCCGAACGGGTCGACGACCTGCTGGCCCGGATGACGCCGGCCGAGAAGGGCCAGCAGCTGCAGATGCTCGACCGGTCCTGGGGCGACGGCGAGAGCTTCCTGCGCGACGGGCGGTTCGACCCGGCTACCGCCGCGGCGAACCTCGGACCGGACGGACATGGCTCGCTGTCGCAGCGCCAGGACGACGCCTCGCCACATGCCTACGCGGAGAGCTCGAACGCCGTCCAGCGGTACCTGGCCGAGCACACCCGGCTGGGCATCCCGGCGCTGTTCATCGGCGAGACGCTGCACGGGCTGGTCGGTCCCGCGGGTACGACGGTGTTTCCGCAGGCCATCGGGCTGGCGGCGAGCTGGAACCCGGAGTTGCTGGAACAGGTCGGGTTGGCGACGGCGCGCGAGGCACGCGCCGTCGGCACCCATGTCGGACTGTCCCCGGTGCTGGACGTGTGCCGCGACCCGCGGTGGGGCCGCCTGGAGGAGACCTACGGCGAGGACCCGTTCCTGGTGTCCCGGCTCGGCGTGGCGATGGTGCGCGGCCTGCAGGGCGGCGACGGCGCGGGGCCCGGCCTCGTCGCCACCGTGAAGCACTTCGCCGGGCACGGCGCGCCGCAGGGCGGCCGGGACAGCGCGCCGTCGGGCCACGGGCGGGAGTTCCTGCGCGAGTTCGCGCTGCCGCCGTTCGAGGCGGCCGTCCGCGAGGCCGGCGCCGGCGGCGTCATGGCGGCCTACAGCGACTGGTGCTACGTCCCCTGCAACGCCTCCCACGAGCTGCTCACCGAGATCCTGCGCGACGAGTGGGGCTTCGGCGGGTTCGTGATCGAGGACATGGGCGCGATCGGCTTCCTGCACACCGCGCACGCCGTGGCCGCCGACACCGCCGACGCGGCCGTCCAGGCGCTGCGCGCGGGGGTCGACCAGAGCTTCGCCAGCGCGCTGGGCCCGCCGGTCGTCGACGCGGTGCGTGCCGGCGTCCTCGACGAGGAGGTCCTGGACCGGGCGGTGCGCCGGGTGCTGCGCACCAAGGTGGAGCTGGGCCTGTTCGAGGACCCCTACGTCGATGCCACCACCGCCGACGCCGTCTGCGACAGCCCCGAGCACCGGGCCCTGGCACGCGAGGCGGCCCGGCAGTCCGTCGTCCTGCTCCAGAACGACGGCACGCTGCCACTGCGAGCGGACCTGGGCACCATCGCCGTCATCGGGCCCAACGCCGGCGTGGCCGAGACCGGCGACTACAGCGGCCGCAACCCCGACCTGGTCACCCCGCTGGCCGGCATCGGCGCACGGGCCGGTACGGGAACCGCCGTGCTGTACACCGAGGGGTGCCCCGTGGTCGACCAGCCGCCGGACGACGCCGGCATCGCCGCGGCGGCCCGGATCGCCGCGCGCGCGGACGTCGCCGTCGTCGTGGTCGGCGGGTCCGCCGCCACCAGCGGCGAGATCCGCGACGCCGGCGAGCTGGACCTGACCGGGCGGCAGGACGAGCTGATCCGCGCCGTCCACGCCACCGGGACGCCGGTGGTCCTGGTGCACATCGGCGGCCGGCCGAACACGATGGAGTGGGCGTTCGACCATGTCGCGGCCGCCGTGGCGGCGTGGAACCCGGGGGAGGAGGGTGGCAGCGCACTGGCCGACGTGCTCTTCGGCGACGTGGCACCGAGCGGGAAGCTGCCCGTGCAGTGGCCGGCGGCGACCGCCCAGCTGCCGTCCACCTACGACTACATGCACACCGGCCGCGACGAGCGGGGCCGGTACGTGAACACGCCGGTGGCGCCGCGGTTCCCGTTCGGGCACGGGCTGTCGTACACGACGTTCGAGTACGGGGAGGTCGGCGTGGAGGTCGGCCAGGACGTCACGGTCACGGTGGAGGTCACCAACACCGGGGACCGCGACGGCGTCGAGGTCGCCCAGCTCTACCTCCGGGACCTGGTCGCCTCGCTGAAGCGGCCGATGCGCCAGCTCAAGGCGTTCCGTCGGGTGACACTGCGCGCCGGCGAGGCACGCCGCGTCGTGTTCACGCTCAGCCGGGACGACCTGGCGTTCTGGAACGCCGCCGGCGAGCGAGTTGTCGAGCCCGGCGAGTTCGCGGTCATGGTGGGCGGCGACAGCACCACCACGAACGAGGCTCGCTTCGACCTGCCGTGAGCCGCTACAGGACCTCGACGGTGCTGTCGGAGACGCGGACCCAGTCGACGTACATCGGGAAACCGGGGTCGGTCGTGAGCGTGAGGGCGATGCGCTGCTGGTCGAGGATCGCGAACGTCCGGTCGGCTTCGGCCGGCGTGTCGGGCGTGAAGCTCGTGTGCGCGGGGGTGCCAGGCTCCGGGGCCTGTCCCGGCAGTGGCGGCGCGCCGATCGGGCCGGCCCAGTAGACGTTGGTGGTCGGGCCGGCGAGGCCGTCGAAGAACCACTGCACGTGCCCGGGCGTGCTGCCGTTCTGCGGCGCCCAGTAGCAGCTGTAGGTGTGGAACTCGCTCCAGTCGACCGGGCCGACCTGGACGATGTTGTTGCCGTTGGCGATGTCGTACCACCAGAACGGGTCGTCGTCGCTGCCCGGCGGCGTGGCGTATGGGCCGGACCAGTCGTGGACCGTGCAGACGTAGCTCTGCCGCGGATCGCTGAAGTGCTCCATGAAGTCGAGCTCGATGTAGTGCGAGTAGCCGGCCGCCTGCCCGGGCCACTGCGTGTAGAACGTGCCGACGTACTGGTGGGCGACGTGCTCGATGGCCATCGACCAGAACGCGGGGTTGGCGCCGGCTGTCGGCGGGCGTTCGGCATGGTCGAAGGCGATGCGGGCCTCGAAGTAGCCGCCGTGGAAGACGGTCCCGCGGGCGTAGGGGCTGGTGTCGACGGCGATCGCGGTCGACAGCCTGGTCAGGTCCGACTCGCCGCCGTTGCCGCCGAGGGTGAGGACCGAGTCGCTGACACTGATGTTCTCCGGCCGGGTCGCCGTGGTCCGGAACCACTTGCGCGGATACCAGTTGTAGCCCGGCGCATCGGTGGCGCCGACGTCGATCGTCGCGGCCGACGTGAAGTCGTCGAAGAACACGACCTGGGACTCGGTGGCCCGGGCCAGCGAGGGGGTGCCGGCGAGCACGAGCCCGGCGCCGGCGGTCTGCAGGAACCGCCGGCGACTGGTGCGCCGGCTCGGCGGGGTCTGGTCGGCGTTCATGGTGGTCACCCTTCTGTGCGGTGGGGTCCTCGGTCATCCGGTGCTGACGGTGCCGCGGCCGCCGTGCATGGAGGCGTAGTACGGGTCGTCCGGCCCGATCTCCCCAGCCCGGACGGGGCGGCCGCTGGCGGCGGATTTGTACAGCGCGGCGAGCAGTTCCACCGTCGGGCGGACCTGTCCCACCCCGGTGGCCGGCGCGCGCCCGGCGCGCAGGTCGTCGACCAGCCGGCGCAGCTGGCTGCCGTGGCTGGCGGGGACGTCGTGCGGTACCGGGCCGGCCGCGGCCAGCCGGTCGTCGCCGAGGCCGGGGCGGGGGACCACCGTCCAGCCGCTGCCGTCGCCACTGTGCTGGCGCAGCTCGACGGTGGCGTCCTGCAGGTCGATCCGCACGGCGCTGTCCTCCCGCGGGCACAGCACGCTCGTGACCAGGCTGGCCAGCGCGCCGGACTCGAACCGGACGATGGCCATCGAGGTGTCCTCGACCTCGATGGCGCGCTCCAGAGTGTCGGCCACCGCGGTGACCGTCCGCCACGGCCCGAGCAGCGACAGCAGCAGATCAATGGCGTGGATGCCCTGCCCGGCGGTGGCGCCGCCGATCTCGGTCTCCCAGCGACCCCGCCACGGCGCCTCGTAGTAGGCCGCGTCGCGATACCACGTCGTCGACACCATGGCCACCAGTGCCCGGCCGAGTGTCCCGTCGGCGATCAGTCGGCGCACGTGTTCGGCGGCGGAGCCGGTGCGCCACTGGAAGACGAACTCCGCCCGGCCGCCGCCCGCGGCTTCGGCCGCGGCGATGCGGTCCAGCTCGGCCAGCGATGCCGTTGGCGGCTTCTCGCAGAACGCCCACGCTCCAGCCCGCACCGTCGCGACGACGACCTCGGCGTGCCACGCCGGGGGAGTGCAGACGAGAACCAGGTCCGGCCGGACGGCGTCGAGCATCGTCGCCACGTCGGTGAAGGCTGCACCCGCGCCGAAGCTCGTCGCGAACTCCTTGGCCACGCTCTCGTCGACGTCGACGGCGGCCACCAGCTCCAGCTGCGCGCCCACGCTCCGCACGGCGGGCAGGTGGGCGAAGCGGGCGATCTGGCCCGTCCCCACGACGGCGACACGAAGGGGTTGGGACGGTTCCTGGACGAAGGTCATGGCAGTGGCCTCACAGGCTGCGGCGACAGGGGGCGTGAGGGTTGTGCCGCCGGCTGCGGCCGCACGCGAACCCACATCCACGGGTCACACCCCCTAGGCGATGTGGCATGAATACTGCCATACTAGTCCACATGCCGCCTCCCCTTCGAAGGGAATCCTGATGGACGCTGGCATGGACAGGCGACGTTTTCTCCAGGCGACGAGCCTCGCGGGCGTGTCCGCGACCCTCGGCGGAGTGATGTCGGGGCACGCGACCGCGACGGAGCGCACGGCCGACCTGGCGCCGAACCAGGCCGTGGTGTGGGGCCACGTCTTCGACGACCGCAACGGCAACGACCTGCTCGACCCGGGCGAGCGCCGGCTGGCCGGCGTGACCGTGTCCGACGGGCAGGACGTCGCTGTCACGGACGCGACCGGGAGGTTCGAGCTCACCGTCGACACCACCCGGCGGGACGGGCTCGTCGTCTTCGTCACCGTCCCCAGCGGCTGGGCGGCCGCGCCGGACGCGGACATGATCCCGCGGTTCTACCGCCATGTCTCGGTCGGCGCCGGCGAGCAGATCCGGGTGGACCTCGCGCTGCGCCGGGACCGCGATTCCGACGACCAGGCGTTCCGGTTCCTCGCCGTGTCCGACCCGCACGTGCGCCCGACGCCCGGGAGCTTCCCGTTCGACCGCGACCCGCTGGGCCGGTGGCGGGGGCAGATCGGCCAGTTCAACCGCATCGTCGCCAACGCCGCCGGCGCCGACGACGCGCCGCGGTTCCTGTGCGTGAGCGGCGACGTCACCGAGTGGGGCCTGCCGACGGAGTTCGACGCTTTCCGCGACGGCACCCGCGACAGCCAGGTGCCGGTGTGGCCGGTCCTGGGCAACCACGAGTACCCGCTGGCCTGGTGGACGGCGCCGTGGACGTACGGCGGCAACGTCGAGCAGTACCGGCAGTCGCTGGGCCCGGAGTGGTACTCGTTCGGCTACGGCGGCCAGCACTTCGTGGTGCTCGACAACATGCTCGGCGCCGGGCAGCCCGACCAGCTGGCCTGGCTGGAGCGGGACCTGGCCCGCAACGGGGGCGGCAAGCAGGTCGTGGTGATGTTCCACGCGCCGTTCGTGGAGTTCGACGACTGGGTCCGCCGCTACTACCCGGACTCGGAGCCGGTCGCGCAGTCCTACCTCGACCTTCTGGGCGGGTACGACACGACGCTCGTGCTCTCCGGCCACGCCCACGTGAACCGGGTCGACGACCGCAGCGTCCCGGGCGCGAAGCACGTCAACAGCACGTCGTCCTACTACAGCCTGGACCAGACGCCGCTGGGCTTCCGGGTGGTCGACGTCGGCGACGGCCCGGCCCGCGCGCCGTACCGCATGTTCGGCGTGGACTGCGCGCTCACCCTGGTCCATCCGGCTCCGGGTGCGCGCGTCCCGCAGGGCGCCGGAACCGTGCAGATCAGCGCGTACGACACCACCAGCGTCATCCAGGGTGCCCGGTACCGGCTGGACGGCGAGCAGCGCTGGCGTCCGCTGCGGCCGGCCGGACCGTGGACCTGGACGGCACGTGAGAACTTCCGCGCGCTCGAGCCCGGCACACACCGGTGGACGGCTGAGGTGCGCGATCACACCGGCCGGCGCTGGCAGCGAAGCGGGGAGTTCACCGTCGTCGCGGCCGGCGGAGTCCAGCAGCCGGCGCCCGGTGCGCCGTGGCCGATGTTCCACGGTGGCCCGGCCCGCGGCGGCCACGCGATCGACGAGGTGGCGCCGCCGCTGCGGCTGGCCTGGAGCCACGGCACCGGCGGCACCATCCTGACCGGGTCGCCGGTGGTGTCCGGGGACACCGCCTACATCGGAGTCCGCGACGAGGACGGCGCCGAGCACTGCGGTGTCGTCGCCGTGGACCTGGCCACGGGCGAACGCCGCTGGCGTACGCCCGCGGACAGCCTGGTGGAGGCGACGCTCGCGGCCGACGACGGCCGGGTGTTCACGACGTCGGTCGGCGGCCGCCTGCGCGCCCTGGACGCCGCGACCGGCACGCCGCTGTGGGAGCACGACGCGGCCGCCGGCGACCCGCTGGCGTACGTGTGCGCGTACAGCTCACTGGCCGTCGCCGCCGGCATGGTGCTGCACGCCTACCGCACCTACCGGGTCGCCGACGGCATGGGGTCGAGCTGGATCGTCGCGCACGACGTCGCCACCGGCGCCGTGCGGTGGCGGTACACGCGGGGGTTCCTCTTCCTGGTCAACGACAACAAGGCGGTCGCGGTCGGCGACGGCCGGATCTACGTCAACCCCGGCCTGAACGCGCCGTGGGCGATCGACCTGGCCACCGGGACGCACGCCTGGTCGGCCGCGCTCACCGTCCCGCCGGGCGACCGGCCGGTGGAGTTCGGCCAGGGCCCGCTCGTGTACGCCGACGGGGTCGTGCTGGCCACGTTCCGCGACGCGGTGTCCAAGGGGCCGAACGCCGTCGAGGCCTTCGACGCCCGCACCGGCGCGGAGCTGTGGCGCTACCTCGGACCGGCCGACGTGCTGGCCTTCGCCGACCTGGACGGCACCGCGCCGGCGGTGGCAGGGACGAGGGTGTACGCCTCCCTGCCCAGCGGCGTGGTCGCGGCTCTCGACCTGGCCACCGGGGCGGAGCGGTGGCGCAGCGCGCTGGGGGCCGCGCTGCTGTCGTCGCCGGCGGTGTCGGGCTCGACGCTGTACGTCGGCGCCAACGACGGGCACCTGTACGCCCTGGACGCGGCCGACGGCACCGTGCGGTGGCGATTCGAGCTGGGCTCGTGGGTGGCCAGCTCGCCGGCGGTCACCGGGAACCTCGTGCTGACCGGCGCGTGGGACGGCCACCTTTACTGCTTCGTCGCCGACGACTGAGGAGACCGCCATGGAGCACAGTTGGACCCGGCGGCGGTTCCTGGCCACCGGCGGCGTCGCGACCGCGGGCGCCTACGTGTCGGCGGTCGCGCCGGCCACGGCCTGGGAGCCAGCCGGATCGGCGGGTGCGCCGCCGGACGAGGACGGCTACGAGCTGTGGCTGCGGTACCGCCCGGTCGAGCCGGGCGACCTGCTCGCGGCCTACCGGCGCCGGTTGACGCACGTCGTGCGGGACGGCGACGCCGAGCCGCTGGCCTCCGCGGCCGGCGAGCTGGTGCGCGGACTGTCCGGGCTGCTGGGCCGGCCGGTCGAGGAGGCTCCGGCACCGGCGCGCGACGGCGCGGTCGTGCTGGGTACCGGGGCGTCACCGATCGTGGCCGCGCACGTGCCCGCCGGCGACCTGGACGCCGTCGGCGCCGAGGGCTACCTGCTGCGCGGAGCCGTGGTGCACGGTCACGAGGTGGTCCTGGTGGCCGGCGGCGGCCCGGCCGGCGTGCTGTACGGAGCGTTCCACCTGCTGCGGCTGCTGCAGACGAGGCAGCCTCTGGACGGCCTGGACGTGTGCGAAGGGCCGGTCAACCCGCTGCGGCTGGCCAACCACTGGGACTACCTGGACCGGGTGGTGCAGTGGGGCTCGGCCGGGCGGTCGGTCTTCCACTGGGAGGAGCTGCCGGCGCTCCGGCCGCGCTACACCGACTACGCCCGGGCGCTGGCGTCGATCGGCATGAACGGCTCGGTCGTGAACATCGTGAACGCCGAGCACGAGTTCATCACCACCGAGATGATCGGCAACCTGGTCCCGCTCGCGGCCGTGTTCCGGGCCTGGGGCATCCGGCTCTACCTGTGCGCGAACTTCTTCAGCCCGCGCGCGGTCGGCGGCCTGCCCACGGCGGACCCGCTGGACGAGGACGTCCGGGCGTGGTGGCGGGCCAAGGCCGACGAGATCTACGCCGCGATCCCCGACTTCGGCGGCTTCCTGGTGAAGGCCGACTCCGAAGGCCAGCCGGGTCCGATCGCGTACGGGCGCACTCACGCCGACGGCGCGAACATGCTGGCCGCGGCGCTGGAGCCGCACGGCGGCATCGTCATGTGGCGCGCCTTCGTCGGGCACGAGGGCGGCGGCGAGTTCGTGACCGCGGCGTACAACGTGTTCCGGCCGCTGGACGGTGAGTTCGCCGACAACGCGATCGTGCAGGTCAAGTTCGGGCCGATCGACTTCCAGGTCCGCGAACCGGCGCATCCGCTGTTCGGCGCGATGCCGAACACGAACCTCGTCATGGAGCTGCAGGTCCTGCAGGAGTACACGGGCCAGGGCCGGCACCTGTGCTACCTGGTGCCGGGCTGGAAGGAGATCCTCGACTTCGACACCCACGCCGACGGGCCGGGCACCACCGTCGCCGCCGTCGCGAGCGGCCGGGCGTACGGATCGGCACACGCCGGGCTGGCCGGCGTGATGAACCTCGGCGACGACGTCACCTGGGCCGGCAACCATCTGGCCGCCGCCAACACTCACGGCTACGGCCGGCTGGCCTGGAACCCAGAGCTGAGCGCGGCGGAGATCGCCGAGGAGTGGGTCCGGATGACGTTCGGGTCCGAGCGCCGGATGGTCGAGGTCGTCACCGCGATGCTGCTGGAGTCGCGCGGGGTCTACGAGTCGTACACCGCGCCGCTGATGGGCGGCTTCACCGGCCGCAACCATCCGACGCCGCCGTTCCACAACGCCACCGCGACCGAGATCGGCACCGACCGAACCGTCGCCACCGGCACCGGCGCCACCCAGGTCTACCACCCGCCGAACTCCGACATCTTCGACTCGGTGGCCACCTGCCCCGAGGAGCTGCTGCTGGTGTTCCACCGGCTGCCGTACGACCACCGGCTGCGCTCGGGAAGCACCCTGCTCCAGCACATCTACGACGCCTACGTCCGCGGCGTGGCGGACGTGGCCCGGACGCGCCGCGACTGGCAGCGCCTGGCCGGCCGGATCGACCGGCGGCGGCACGAGGAGGTCCTGGAGTTTCTCGACGGGCAGCTGGCGCACGCGACGCTGTGGCGCGACACCTGCGTGGACTACCTGTTCGGGCTCACCGGCATCCGCTCGGAGCACCACCGGTGGGTGCAGGCGGCGCTCCCCGGCGGGTCCATCATCCTGGAGCCGCCGTCGCTCCTCCTGCTGGGCGGCTGGCCGAACACGCTGGCGCTGCGGGCCGGCAACGCCACCGCCGAGCCGCGGTCGGTCACCGTCGGGCTGGACCTGCCGGACGGCTGGAGCGGCACCGGCCAGGACCTCACGCTGTCACCGGGCGAGGTGCGGACGGTCGACCTGCCGCTGACCCCGCCGCTGGCCCCGGGCGGCGCCGTCGTCGCGCCCGACGTCGCCGGTGCCGGCGTCCCGGTGCTCGGCACCACGCCGACCGACGTCCTGGTGGCGCCGGCCGGCCAGCGGTGCGTCCTCGCGCTCGACGCCGGACCGGACTCCGCCCTGTACCCGGTCCAGTTCGGCTACCGGCGGCTCGCGCCCACCGACGCCTGGGACCCCGAGCGGGGCTTCGGCTGGGTCGGCGGGACACCGCGCGCCCTGGACCGCGGCAACGCGCTGGACGACCTGCGGCGCGAGATCATCTACGACATCGTCCCCCGTACGCTGCGGGTCAGCGTGCCGCCGGGGCCGCACGACGCGTACCTGCTGGTGGGCGACCGCTGGTGGGCGCCGGTCTACCCGACGTTCGTGCGGTCCGGCGGTGAGCTGCTGGCCGCGTCGGAGGAGAACCTGCCCGGCGGCAGCTACACGTGGCTGCGGTTCGGGCTGGACGGCGGGGCGGATGGGCGCGACGTGGACCTGGAGCTGTCCAGCGTCGACTACCACTGGGAGCTGCCCCAGCAGGCGCCGACCACCGGCGCCTGGCACCTGGTGGCGTTCGCGCTCGTGGATCCCGACGCCGAGCCGCCGGCCATCGCGGTCACCGCGCTGGACGCGCCGCGGCTGCTGGTGGGCGGCACCGGCGGCGAGGTCGCCGTCACCGTCACCAACACGACGCCGGACACCGCGATCGCGACCACCGTCCACGTCGGCGTGCCCGCGGGGTGGAGCGGTACCGACGCCGTCGCCACCGTCGCGGCCGGGGAGACGGCCACGCTGCGGGCCGCCGTCCTACCCCCGCCGGACCCCACACCGCCGGTCACGCTGCAGGTGGAGGTGACCGCCGGGCCGCACTCCGTCGGCGGCGGCCGGCACGAGGTCGAGCTGCTCGCGGTGCCCGGCGGCGACGAGGTCGTGCTCGCCCTGGACGCCGGCGCCGCCGCGAGCCCCGTCGTCGGGACCTACCGGCGGCTGGCACCGGAGGACGCCTGGGACGCCGCCCGCGGCTGCGGGTGGGTCAGTGGCCCGCCACAGTCGCGGGACCGTGGCGGCGTGCTCGACCCGCTGCGCCGCGACTTCTGCAACGACGCGCAGACGCGCACACTGCGCCTGGCGGTTCCGGCCGGCCTCCACGAGGTGTTCGTCCTGGTCGGCGACACCGTGCTCGCGCAGCCGACCTCGATCCGCTCCGGTGGTGAGCTCCTCGCCGAGAGTCCCGTCCTGGCCGGCGGCGCGTTCGCCTGGCTCCGCTTCGACCTCGACGGCGGCGCCGCCGGCCGTGAGGCGGACCTGGAGCTGAGCAGCCTGCCGGGTCAGCACTGGCACCTCAACGCCCTGATCATGCGCCGGCCGGCGCGGGAAAGGTGAGCCCGATGCGTGCGAAATCCTTGGTCACCGCTGGTGCTCTGGTCGCGCTCACCGTGACGGGCCTGACGGGGGTGACGGGCGACGTCACGGCCGACGCCGAGCCCACGGCCGGCGCGGAGCCCGCGAGCGCGTCCACCGCCAAGGGCCCGATCGGCTGGGACGTCTACCGCCGGCTGGATCTGCTCCCCGTCCTGCCCACCGGGGTGCGGACGCTGCAGTTCTCCAGCTACGACCGGACCGGCGGCAACGCCGACGCCGTCGCCGGCTCGTGTCTGCGCACCACGGCCGATGGTTGCGTCATCGCCGAGGCGAGCGGCGCCGGAGAGGTGCAGAGCATCTGGTTCACCCGCGACCTCGCCGACCCGGGCAACGTCACCTCGCTGGGCCGGTTGGTCATCGAGCTGGACGGTCGGGTCGTCGTCGACGCACCGGCACAGGACGTGGTGGACGGTGAGCTGGGCGCGCCGTTCGTGTACCCGCTGGTGGCCAACCGCGACCAGAGCTCCGGCGGCGTCTCGGTACGGGTGCCGATGCCGTTCCGCGAGTCGATGCGGATCACCACGACCGAGAACGCGCAGTTCTACCACGTCACCTACCGGGCGTTCGCCGACGCGGAGGGGGTGCGCACCTTCGACCCCGCCGACCGGGCCGAGGACGTTATCGCGATGCTGCGACGCGCCGGCACCGCGGACCCGAAGCCACCGGCGGAGCACCCGCTGACCGCATCGCACAGCGCCACCCTGCCCGCCGGCGGCTCGATCGAGCTGGGCCGGCTGCGCGGGCCGGGCGTCATCGACGAGCTGGCGCTGCGGATACCCCAGATCGTCGGCCCGGACCGGTCGCCGACCGTCCGCGACGACGGCCGCGGCTTCCGCAAGCCCGGCCACAGCCAGTTCACCGTCGCGATCGACGCGCGCAACACCGGCGTCCGGCTCACCCGGCGGGTCAACACGTTCTGGGCGGCCACCCAGGTCGCCGACGTGAGCGTCGACGGCGTGCCGGCCGGCTCGTGGCCGCACCTGCCGTCCACCAACGCGCCGCGGTGGACCGACGCCACCCTCGAGCTGCCGGCCGCGCTCACCGCGGGCCGGTCGAGCGTCACCGTTCATACCGACGCGGTCGACTCGATCTTCGGCAGCTTCGAGGAGTTCCACTACTGGGTCGACTCCCGGGTGGGCGACGAGTGGGTGCGCACCGACGTCGTCGACATCGGCCCGGAGGCGGCGGAGTCCGAGGCCGCGCACGGCTACGCGATCGAGGGCCAGCTGTGGGCCGGCGCGCAGTGGAACCCGTACCCGCCCACCGGCGAGCCCGAGCCGATCGCCACCTCCGACGCACTCCTGCGTGACCTGCGGGTACGGGTCAGCGTCGACGGCGCGACCACCGTGGACGCGCCGCTGGGCGAGTTCTTCGGCACCGGCCTCGGCGAGTACCCCGTCCGGTCGCTGTTCTTCGCCGTCGACACCGCGCCGGACGGCTGGTACCGGTCGTGGTGGCCGATGCCGTTCGTGCGGTCCGCCCGCGTCGAGCTGGTCAACACCTCCGACCTCGACGTCGAGCTGGTCGACGGCGCCGTGCGCTGGCACCGGAACGCCCGGACGGCGATCGGGCTCGGCCCGCGCGGCGACCTGGGAACCTTCCGGGCGACCGCGCTGGCCGGCGCGACCGTCGAGCACCGCGACTGGCGCTTCCTCGACACCAGGGGGCAGGGGCGGTTCGTCGGCGTCTCGCACACGATGCTGGGCGAGCAGCTGCCCGGCTCGATCAACTCGCGCGGCTACCTCGAGGGCGATGAGCGCGTGCACGTCGACGGGGCCGCCAGCCCGCAGCTGCACGGCACCGGCACCGAGGACTTTTACGAAGGCGCGTGGTACTTCGCGACCGGGCCGTTCTCGAACCCGTTCACCGGCAACACCGCCGCCGAGGTGCAGGAGCTCGGCTGCGCCTGGCTGTGCGACTCGGCGTACCGCCTGATGATCGGCGACGCGGTCCCGTTCTCGGCCGCGCTGCGCTTCGGCATCGAGCACGGCGGCGCCAACGAGTGGCCGGGCAGCTACGGGTCGACGGCGTTCTGGTACGGCCGCGAACTGCCGGCGGCGACGGTCACCGACTCCGTCGACGTCGGCGACCCGGCCAGCGAGGCGGCGCACGGCTACACCGGCGCGGCGGGCGAGCCGGGCGCCGTCACGACCCTCACCGCGGTCTTCGAGGGCGACGACGACGACGTCGAGGTGACCGACCACGGCCGCGCCACCACCGACCCGGTGCACTTCACCGTCCACACCGACCGCCACCACGCCCTGGTCGAGCTGCGCCGCCGCTTCGACCGTGCTGTCTCGTACCAGAGCGCCGACGTGTACGTCGACGGCAGGTGGGCCGGGCGGTGGCTCGCGCCGAACGGCAACCCGCACCAACGCTGGGCGGAGGACACGTTCGCCCTGCCGCCGGCGCTGACCCGGGGTCGGAGCGAGCTGGAGGTGCGCCTCGAGCCCGCGCCCGGCGGTCCGGCCTGGCACGCCGCCCGGTACGACGTGCTCTCGACCGCTTGATCGGAGCTGTTACTTCCGCGGCGGTGAGTCGAGGAGGTGGGCGACGGCCTCGCCGGCACGGCCGGCGCCGTAGACGCGATCCGGACCCCTGCCAGGTCGCCACCGAGCTGGCCGGCGACGGCGTCGACGTGCGCATCGACGTGGTCGGCCTCGACGTCTCCGAGGAGGCCCGCGACAAGCTCCGGTGCATCGCCGAGAACGGTCACGGCACCTACGACGACGCCGAGAACACCTTAGCCGTCACGACGGGGTCGCCTGGCTGTAACGGTGCCGGAACGCCCGCGGGGAGACGCCGAAGACCTGGCGGAACCGCCGGCTGAGGTAGTTCGGGTCGGGCCAGCCGTAGCGGCGTCCGATCTCGGCGATCGGGTCGTCGCCGTTGATGAGGTCGGCGGCGACGTGTTCGGCGCGCAGCCGGGCGAGGTAGGCAATGGGCGCCATGCCGGTGGCCTGCGAGAACAGCCGGGACAGGTGTGACGGCGACAGGTGGGTGTGCTCGGCGAGCTCGCCCAGGGTCCACGGGTGCGCGACATCGTGCTCCAGCAGCCGCAGCGTGCTCGCGATGGTCGCCGGCAGGTGCGGTGCCGGCCGCAGGCCCGCGGCCGGCTCGTCGAGCTCAGGCGCCGCCGCGATCTCGCCGAGGGCCGCGGTCAGCAGGCCGGCGCGGCGGGCCGACGGCGAGATGCCGTCGGCGGGCTGCCGGGGCGGCATCGCGGTCAGCCACCCGATGACGTTCGTGAGCGCGGGGTCGGCCAGGACGCGCTCGGTGACGCGCCCGGGAGCGGGCGGGCTGATCAGGCTGCTGCACTCGGGGGTGTCGCGCAGCCAGCTCAGCGCTGACTGGAGCACCTCGGTACCGAGGTAGATGTTCCAGACGCGCAGCTGCTCGCAGTCGCGCCAGCTGTGCCACTCGCCGGGCCGAAGCACCGCACAGTAGCCCCGGTGCACCGCCCGTCTGACCGAGCGTGTCTCGTGGTCGGCCCGGCCGCTCTCGACCAGCACGATCTCGATGAACTCGTGGCTGTGCGGGCCGACCTCGCCGAGGCCGTCCATGAGCTCCGCGGCGATGGCCGGCCCTGCAACCGGAAGCGTTTCGCGTCGTCGATACCGTGTGATCACGCGGGCTCCTGATTGTTTCGTGCTACTTCAAGACGAGATCATGCTAGCTCTTACAGTCACGCAGGGACAGTATTGCGAAATACGTGCAAGTCGATCCGACAACCCTGCCGGACAAGGGAGTCACGGTGACCACGGACGAACGCTCGATGCGCTTGCGCTCCCGCCTGCGCCGGCTGCTGGCGATGGGCACCGCCGCGGCGGCTATGGTGCTCGCCCTGTCCGGGCCGGGATCCGCGGCCGCCCCGGTCGCCAGCGAGCCGAGCGCCGGCCCGGCCGAGACCGTCGCGAACGTCATGGCGCCGGGCGGCCCGCTGGTGGCCACCGACGCGCTGGGCCGCGAGCTGGCCGACCACACCGAGGCGCCGCCGCCGCGCGAGGACCGCACCGTCGGCGTGTTCTACGTGCTCTGGCACGGGTCGAACGACATGCGGGAGTACAAGAACGTCTTCGACAACAACGCCACCCTGGCCGAGGACCCGCTCGCGTGGCAGACGCCGGACAGCGGCGCCTTTCCTGGGCCGGGTCACTTCGCCTACTGGGGCGAACCGCTCTACGGCTACTTCCGCAGCGACGACGCGTGGGTGGTCCGCCGTGACCTGCAGCTGCTTGCCGCCGCGCAGGTGGACTACCTGGTGCTCGACGCGTCGAACTGGGAGGTCTACAAGCCGCAGGCGATCCTGCTCATGCGCACGATCGTCGAGCTGCAGTCGCAGGGCGTGCGGGCGCCGCAGGTCGTCTTCATGACGCACACCGAGTCGTCGCGGAACATGGACGAGATCTACCGGACGTTCTACGCCGACGACGCGCCGCACCGGTATCCGAGCACGTGGTTCCACTGGGACGGCAAGCCGCTGATCATGGGCGTCGACCCGTCTCGGGCCGTCCAGGAGTTCTTCACGTTCCGCTACGCCCAGTGGCCGAACGAGCCGCAGCAGCCCGCCGACGGCTGGGACTGGATCAGCTTCGACCGCCCGCAGCGGGGCAACCACGACGCCGAGGGCAACCTCGAACAGATGGCGGTCTCCCCGGCGCAGAACTCCGGCAGTTCGTCGATCTTCAGCTACACCGCGTGGTACGGCCTGGACGACCCGCCGTCACGCAGCCGCAGCTTCCACGACGGCGCGGAGGACGAGTCGCCGGGCGCGGAGAACCACGGGTTCAACTTCCAGGAGCAGTGGGACCACGCCATCGAGGCGGACCCCGAGACGATCCTCGTGCTCGAGTGGAACGAGTGGATCGCCGGCAACTGGGCGGCGCGGCCCAGCGATCCGCTCGTGTTCTACGACGTCGTGAACACCCGCTGGAGCCGTGACCTCGCGCCGATGACCGGCGGCTACGGCGACAACTACTACCTGCAGCTGGTCGACAACATCCGCCGCTACAAGGGCGTGGAGCCGCCCGCCGACACCGGCGGCGAACACACCATCGACCTGCGCGGCGGGTTCGCCCAGTGGCGGGACGTGTCACCGGAGTACGCGGACTACCAGGGCGACACCGCGCACCGCGACCACCCGGGTGTCGACGCGCGCACGTATGTGAACCGGACCGGCCGCAACGACATCGTCTCGGCGAAGGTGGCCAGGGACAGCGACAACGTCTACTTCTACGTGCGGACACACGACGAGCTGACCGACGCTTCCGACGAGGGCTGGATGACGCTCTACCTCGACGCCGACTCCGACGGGGCCACCGGCTGGTCCGGCTACGACCTGCGGGTCCGCTGGCACGGCGAGGAAGACGCGCGGCTCGAGCGGTTCACCGTCGCCGACGGCTGGCAGACGGTCCGGGAGTCGCTCTCGTTCACCACCGGGAAGGACGAGCTGATGGTGGCCGTGCCGCGGGCCGAGCTGGGCGGTTCCGGCGAGCCGCTGCGCCTGGGCTTCAAGTGGTGGGACAACCAGCAAAGCGACGACATCGTGGACGCGTACGTCTCCGGGGACGCCGCGCCGGACGGCCGGTTCAGCTACCTCTATGACACCGGCGACCACCCCGCCGCGGGGGAGCCGACGGGCCCGCCCGCGGTGGAACCGCTGCCGGAGCAGGCGTCGGGGTGGTACCGGATCGAGGACGACGACCCGACGACTGACTACGAGGCGCACGTGACCCCGGAGGCGAGCAGCTGGGTGACGGTCGCGGACCCGGAGAGCTCGGGCGGCACGCACAGCTACCTCTACAACCCCGGCGGCCGGCCCGACGCCTTCTTCCGCAGCTTCATCCGGACCGGCTTCGAAGGCAACGCCGTGCGCTGGGTGGCTCCGGCCGGCCCGCAGGGCACGGAGGCGGAGGTGTTCGTCGACGGGCTGTCGCAAGGCGTCGTCAACCTGTACAGCGAGCGGAGCGATCCGCGGCGGACCGTCTTCGAGGTGCGTGGCCTGCCCGATGGCCAGCACGAGATCATGGTGGTGTTCAAGGCGCAGAGCGGCACCTACTACCACGACTACTTCGAGTACGGCGTCGGGGCCGCCGGCCGCGGCGGCGACCTCGATACGTCGAACCTCGCCGACGCCGCGTACGCCACGGCCTCCTCGTTCGCCCCCGCACAGTGGTTCGCAACCAACGCCGGACAGGTCAACGACGGCAGCGTGGGAACGTACTGGCGCGGCACCCAGGAGGCCGGCGACCACGTCGAGCTGTCCTTCGGCCGGACCGTGCCGTTCGACCGCATCGACGTCGTGCCCAGGACCGCCGACGCCACGGTGACCTCGTTCGAGGTACGCCTGCACGACGCCCGCGGCTGGCGCACCGTGCACCGGGGCGGCGAGCTGGACGCGGCCACGACCATCGAGCTCGGCACAACCCGCGCCGACGCCGTTCAGCTGGTCGTCACTGGGACGACCGGCGCGGCGCCGGAGCTGGCCGAGATCAGGGTCCGGTCGGGCCGCGACCCCGCGGTGTCGCCGTCGGGCACCTCGTGGGAGTTCGCCGAGAGCACGGACGGATGGACCGGGGAGGGTCCGCTGGGCGGGCCCGAATGGGCGGCGGGCGGCACGATCGGGGGCGTCGTCGACGGAGCCGGCGCCGCGCTGCTGTCAGCCGCCGACCTCGAGATCGACGCAGGGGAGCTCCGGTCCGTCCTGGTCGAGCTCCAGAACCGGACGACGGCGCGCGAGGCGCACCTGCGCTACGTGGCGACCACGCCGGACGGGCGGACCGTGACCGGGCGGCGTCCGTTCCGCATCGCGGCCGACAGCGGCTACACCGCCTACGTCGTCGACCTGACGGACGCGCCGGGCTGGTCGGGGACGATTCGCCAGATCGGGATCGAGGTCTCGGCGGACGAGGGCCGGCTGGACCTCGGGCACGTGCGGCTCGCGCCGGACCACGCCGTCTACGCCGCACACTTCGCTGGCGACGACCTCGACGGGTGGACGGCGCCGGGAGCGACCAGCGGGCCCGACGGCTCGATCGGCGTTCCGCTCGACGGCGTCGACGACGAGCTCCGGTCCCCGCCGGACCTGCGAGCCGACATCACCAACGCCGACACCGTGACGCTGCGGCTGCGCAACGACTCGTCGGCTGCTCAGGGTGTCGTCCGGTTCACCACGACCGACGACCCGGAGGGCACGGAACACGCCGTCCCCTTCGACATCACCGCGCACGACGAGGCGTTCACGACCTACCAGGTCAGCATGGACACGGTGCCCGAGTGGCGGGGGCTGCTGGAGAGCCTCGCCGTCGAGCTCGTCGGCGCGGAGCCGGGCCAGGAGCTGCGCCTGGACACCGTCCGCGTCGAGCCGTTCGTGCTGACGTCGGTCAACACCAAGCGCACCTGGACCTTCGACGAGTCCGCCGAAGGCTGGGGCCAGGCCGGCAACATCGACGGGTTCGGGTGGCGCGACGGGGGAGTGGGCGGCACGATCGTCGGTCCCGACCCGCAGTTCTACTCCGCGCCCGGACTCTGGCTCGACCTCACCGAGCTGACGACGGTGTCGATCCGGATGGCCGTCGACACCAGCGCGATGCACGGCACCCTGTACTTCACCACGGAGGCCGAACCGAACTTCAGCGAGTCCAAGAGCATCCGCATCCCGCTGGTGCCCGGTGAGACCGGCTACGTGGACTACGAGCTGGACCTGAGCACGGTCGGTGGGTGGACCGGTGTGCTGCGCCAGCTCCGGCTCGACCCCGAGGAAGGCGACAGCACCGGTACCTTCCACGTCGACCACGTCGAGCTGCTGCCGGTCCAGGACGTTTCAGCAAAGGAGCCCAAGCCATGAGAACGCGCCGCGTCCAGCGACGGTTCGTCGTACCCGTCGCCGCCACGATCGTGCTGAGCCTCGCCGCCTGTGGAAGCGGGTCCGACGGCGGCTCCGGCGGCGACGACGCCTCGCAGGGCGTGCGGTTGACGATGGTCGGCTGGAACATCGCCGCCGCGGAGGAGACCGTCGCGGCGTTCGAGGAGGAGCACCCCGGCGTCACGGTGGAGTTCCGCCCGTACGCCTACAACGACTACCTCCAGGCCCTGCGCCCCGCGCTCACCGGCAGCGACGGCCCGGACGTCTTCCAGGTGCAGCCCGGCGGGATGCTGGCGAACTACGAGCCGTTGGCGGTCGACCTGGTACCGCACCTGGAGGAGAGCCTGGGCGCACAGTGGCGCGACAGCTTCTACGCCGCCGGCCTCGAGCAGCTGGCCTTCGACGACAAGCAGGCCGCCCTGCCCGGGATCATGAGCGCGGCGGGACTCGTCTACTACAACCAGTCGGTCCTCGACGAGGTCGGCGTCGAAGTGCCCACGACGTTCGAGGCGTGGGAGACGACCTGCGCCGCGGTCGTCGCCAGCGGCCGGCAGTGCCTGGCACACGGCGCCAAGGACGCGTGGGCCAACATCGACCTCTTCCTGTCCGTCATCAACTCCGACGAGCCGGGACTCGTGTACGACGCCATCGCCGGCGACACCGCGTGGGACGCTCCGGAGTTCGTGACGGCCGCGACCGAGTTCGCGTCCCTCTTCCAGAACGGGATCGTCGCCGACGGCGCCGCGTCGCGTGCCGAGTACCCGGACGCGTTCAACGAGTTCGTCGGCGGCGGTGCCGCGTTCATCGCGCTCGGGACCTGGAACACCGCGGGCACCATGACGACCGAAGGGCTGGCGCTGTCCGCCGAGGGCATCTCGGGCGAACCGTCCGGCCCGTTCTACTCCGCGCCGTTCCCGGCCCCGCAGAGCGGCAAGGAACCGACAGCACTGTTCGGGGGCCCCGACAACGGCTGGGCGATCTCGGCGCAGAGCGCGCATCCGGACGAGGCGTACGACCTGGTCGAGTTCCTGACCCACGGCGGCGGCCAGGACGTCCAGGCCGCGCTGGCCAACTTCCCGGCGAACACCGACGTCGCGATCAGCACCGGCGACGTCGTGGTCTCCGACCAGGTCGAGAACATCGAGGCACAGCAGGCGGGCCTCGCGGAGCTGGTCGGGCCGCGGCAGATCTCGTACCCGGACCTGGAGGCGGCGCTGGGTCAGGCGCTCTCGACCATCATCGCCGACCCGGGATCGATCGAGGACGCGCTGTCCGAGGTCGAGCAGGTGTCCGCAGGCATCGACCGTTGACCGTCCGCCGCTCTGACCGGCGAGCCCGCCTGGCCGGCCTGCTCTGGCTGCTCCCGGCGCTGATCCTGGTCGTGGGGATCGTCCATGTCGGCATCGTCTACAACGGCGTCATCAGTACGACCGACTGGAACGGGATCGCGCCCACGTGGCGCTCGATCGGCCTGGACAACTACACGGCGATCATCGAGGACGACGTGTTCCTCGCGGCCATGCGGAACACCGCCGTCTACGCCGTAGCGGTCACGGTTCTGCAGCTCGGTGCCGGTCTCGGCGTGGCTGTCCTGGTACGCACACAGGCGCGCGGCCGGAACCTGCTGCGCGTGCTGATCTTCGTGCCTGTGGTCCTCTCACCGGCGATCATCGGGACGACGGCCCGATACCTGCTCGACCAGGAAGGCGCGTTGAACGACGTGCTCAGGGCGGTCGGCATGGACGGGCTCGCCAGGCCCTGGCTGGCCGACTCGACGTTCGCGCTGGCCACGCTGGTCGCCATCACCGTCTGGCAGTACACCGGCTACAGCTTCGTCATCTACGACGCCGCGATCTCCCAGGTGGACCCGGCGACCCTGGAGGCGGCACAGATCGACGGCGCGTCCAACCGGCGAACGTTCACTGCGGTCGTGCTGCCGAACCTCCGCGGCGCGCACCTGGTCCTCATCGTGCTGACCGCGATCAGCTCCCTGAAGACGTTCGACCTGGTCGTGCTCACGACGGCCGGTGGGCCGGGAACGTCGACGGAACTGCTCACCCTGCACATCTACGAACAGACGATCCTGCGCTTCCACGCCGGCTACGGCGCCGCGCTGTCCCTCGTCCTCGTGGCGATCGCGCTCGTGTTCGCGGTCCTGCAGGTCCGACTCTCGCGACTCCGGGAGGTCTGAGCGATGTTCCGTCACCAGTCGAGGGCCGGCCGGGTCGTCAGCCAGCTCCTCGTCGTCGTCCTCCTGGTGGTCCTGACGCTGCCCCTGCTGCTCGTGGTCAAGGAGTCCCTGGAAGGCGAGGGGTGGCGCAACTACGTCGAGGTGGTCGCCGGCACGCCGTTCTTGCGGTTCTTCCTCAACAGCATCGTCATCGCCGCCACGACCGTGGTCGTCGTCACGACGGTGGCGATGGCCGCCGCCTACGGCATGGTCGTGCTCCGCGCGACGTTCGCGCGGACCAGCCAGATCGCGATCATCGCCGGCCTGGCGCTGCCCGGCATGGCGCTCACCGTGCCGCTGTTCGTGACCATCCAGCGGCTCGGCCTGTTCGACACGCCGATCGCGGTGATTCTCCCGCTCAGCGCGCTGACCGTCCCGTTCGGCGTGCTCGTCGCGCGCAACTACCTGATGGGGATCCCGGACGAGATCCACGAGGCCGCCCGGCTCGACGGTGCCGGCGCCGTGCAGATCTTCGCGCGCATCGTCGTCCCGCTGGCCAGGCCGATCATGGCCGTCATCATCATCTTCACCTTCCTGGCCGCGTGGAACGAGTACTTCCTGCCGCTGCTGTTCCTGCAGGACCACAGCGCTCAGGTGGTGACGCAGATCCCCACCTACTTCCAGAGCGAGCGGCACATCGACCTGCCGAAGGTCTTCGCCGCCAACCTGCTCATCAGCCTGCCGATCGTCGCGCTCTATCTCGTGTTCCAGCGCCAGGTGCGGGCCGGCTTCCTCGCGGGCGCCATCAAATGACGGAACCGACGCCCGAGCTGACCGAACGCCGACCCGGAACGACCAGAAGTGAGGAACCACGTGAGACCTGATGTGCTGGCCTACTACTTCCCGCATTGGCACGCCGACGAGCGCGATGCCGAGTGGATCTCTCCCGGCTTCACCGAATGGGAGCTGGTGAACCGGGCGGTTCCCCGGTTCCCGGGTCATCGCCAGCCTCGTGTTCCCGCGCTCGGCTGCCGGGACGAGAGCGACCCCGTCGTCATGGAGTCGGAGGTGCGCCTCGCCCATGACCACGGCATCGACGGCTTCATCTTCGACTACTACTGGTACGACGACGGGCCGTACCTCCAGCGCGCGCTCGACGAGGGGTTCCTCGGCCGGGAAACGGGCGGCTCCCCCTTTCGGTTCGCCCTCATGTGGGCCAACCACGACCTGCTGGACCTCTACCCGCTGCCCGCGCCCACCTCGCGCAGCCGGCCGCGCCTGCTCCGCCCCGGTGCCATCGCCCGGGACGCCTTCGAGGCGATGACCGACCACATCGTGGCGGCCTACTTCAGCCGGCCGGACTACCACACCGTCGCTGGGCGGCCCTTCTTCTCCGTCTACGAGCTCGGCACCTTCGTGGAGTCCATGGGCGGCCCGGACGCAGCCGCCGACGCACTGCGCTCCTTAGACCGCAAGGCCCGCCGCGCCGGCCTCCCGGGGGTGCACGTCGACGTGGTGGTGTGGGGGACCGGCGTCCTGCCCAACCACGTGACCCTCGACCGGCCACGGCAGCTCCTCCAGGCGCTGCCGGTGGCGTCCACCAGCTCCTACACCTGGCTCCACCATGTCGACCTCTCCGCGCACTCCTTCCCAGTGGGCGACTGGGACCGCGTCCGGGAGGAGGTGTTCGACCAGTACCGCGCCTACCCTCACGAGCTGTCGCTGCCGTTCATCCCCAACCTCTCCGTCGGCTGGGACAGCTCGCCCCGTACCTCGCCGGACGGACCGTGGGAGTACAACCCCGGCTACGGCTGGACCCCGGTGTTCGAGTGCTCGGCGGCGTCGGTCGCGAAGGCTGCCGCGGACGCCGCGCAGTTGCTCGCGGTGCAACCGGACGCGCCGCCGATCGTGACGGTGAACGCCTGGAACGAGTGGACCGAGGGGTCGTACCTGCTTCCCGACACCGACCGGGGGACCGCCCTGCTGGAGGCGCTGTCGGCCGCCTTCCCGCGTTGACGACGACACATGTCACGGTCGTCGCTTACCGTTTTCTTGGCAAGTTCACAGGAACACAGGCGACACTCGTCGACATGCCCACGCTGACCCGCCCTGGCCGGTGGGACCACGATCGCTGGGCGTGGGCGCTGCACAACCTGCACCTGGTCCTGCTCGGCGTGGCGCTGGTGGGAACGGTCGCGGCGTTCCCCGCTGGGTCGGATCGGCTGGTCGTGGGGGTCGCCACGGTCGCGTTGGCCGCCGCGGACATCGCGATGCGGCGTCGCGGGCTGCTGAACGATCGGCGGGGCGCGGTCGTGGGCTACTTCCTCGCCGTCGGCGCGGCGGTGAGTGTGGTGACGGCCGTGTTCCCGACCTTCTCGCTGGTCCTGTTCGGTCTGTTGCCGCTGGCGTTCGTGCGTCTGCCACCGCCGGCAGCGGCGGCGGTGGCCGTGGTGGCCGTCGGCGGACGCTTCCTGGTCTCGCCGCTGCTGCACGATGTGGCGCGCGGTCTGGGCTGGAAGCACCGCTACCACGTGGTCGTCCAGCCGGGGACGCTGAACTTCATCCTCGAGACGGTGCTGCTCCCGCTGCTGACGGGCCTGTTCACGGCGTGGGCGGTACGCGCTCTGCGCCGGCAGAACCGTCGCCGGCAGGAACTGGTGGACCAGCTGTCGGCCACCCGCGCCGAGCTTGCCGACACCGCTCGGCTGGCCGGCCGTGCCGAGGAGCGGCAGCGGCTCGCGCACGAGCTGCACGACACGCTCGCGCAAGGGCTCGCCGGGGTGGTGCTCCAGCTCGACGCCGCCGCCGAACACCTGGACAGCGCCCGTGGTGCCGAGGGCGCCACGCCCGGCCGCGACGTGAAGCGCCTGCTGGCACGGGCGAGGGAGACGGCCGGCCTCTGCCTGGCCGACACCCGGCGGGCGGTCGAAGCGCTGCGTCCGGAGACGCTCGACGACGCGAGCTTCGCCGAGGCCGTGGCGACGGTCTGCGTGCGGTGGAGTGAGATGACCGGAGTGCCCGTGCGCCGCTCCGTGGCCGGCCTGGCAGGTCAGAGTCACCCACAGGCCGAGGTCGTCGCGTTGCGGGTCGTGCAGGAGGCGCTGACCAACGTCGCCAAGCATGCCGCCGCCGGCGCGGTGACCGTCGCCGTCGAGTACACCACCGACGAGCTGCGGGTCGTGGTGAGCGACGACGGCTGCGGTTTCGACCCGGACGACCCGCCACGCCCCGACGGGCACATCTCGGGCGGGTTCGGCGTCACCGTCATGCGACAACGGGCCGCCGCGGCCGGCGGCACCTTGCTCGTCACCAGCGCACCCGGCAGCGGGACGACCGTCACGGTCGCCCTGCCCACGGGGAAGGCCACGACAACAGCGGGGGAGAACCAATGACCGGACCGATCCGCATCCTCGTCGCCGACGACCACGCGATCATCCGCGACGGGATCACCGCGATGCTCGAGCCCCACGACGACCTCGACGTCGTGGGGCAGGCCGGTGACGGCGCCACCGCCGCGCGGCTGGCCATCGCGCTGCGCCCCGATGTCGTGCTCATGGACCTGCGCATGCCGGGCGGCGACGGCATCACGGCGATCGGCCAGATCACCGCCCTGACACCGCCGCCACGCGTCCTGGTGCTGACGACCTACGACGCCGACGCCGACATCATCAAGGCCACGGCCGCCGGCGCGATCGGCTACCTGCTCAAGGACACCCCACGCCTGCAGCTCCTCGAGGCGATCCGCTCCGCCGCGAAGGGCCACGCGGTGCTCGCACCGTCCGTCGCCACGAAGCTCGTCCGTCACCAGCACGCGACCCGGCCCGAACCCCTGTCGACCCGCGAGCGACAGGTTCTCACCCTCGCCGCCCAGGGCGCCACCAACCGGCGCATCGCCAGCGCACTCGCCGTCTCCGAAGCCACGGTCAAGACCTACTTCGCCCGGATCTTCGCCAAGCTCGACGTGGCCGACCGCACGGCCGCGGTCGCCGTCGCGTTCGCACAGCACCTCATCACGCTCGGCACCGACGGCGGTGTCAGCCATCTGGACGACACGGTCGGTCATCCACACCGGCGGTGAGGCCTCGCCCTTCGCCGCTCCCGGCGCGGGCACCCGCATCGGCACCATGTCAACTATGAAGAACAAACGGTTCGTTGTACCCGCAGTCATCGCATCCGTGCTGGCCACATCGGCGTTCACGCTGGGCGGTGCCAGCGTCTCGGCGTCCGACACCGCCAGCGGGCACGACCGTCCGTCGTGCACCAAGTTGTCGCCCGGGCAACCGACGGAGTCGGCCTCGTCGTCGGTGCCGACCTCGATCGCGACGCTCGAGCAGGCCTACAACTGCATCATCGACAACCACGTGGACGGTGATGATCTGAACACCCGCACCCTGCTGGCCGACGCGTTCTCCGGGCTCGCTGCGGAGCTGGACAGCAGAGGGCTCGACCTCGCAACGGCGACGATGCCCGCCCTCACCGGCAAGCGGGACGAGGACTGGGACCGGTTCAGCGACGTCTACGAGGAGGTGCTCGCCGAGCTGCCCGACGACGCCGAGCTGCACGAGGCGTTGGCCTCGGCGAGCATCCTCGCCATGGTCGAGGGCATGCACGACAACCACACTCGCTGGGCCCCGCCCGCGGAGCCGACCACGTCGTACAGCCTGGGGATCACGGTCGCGAACCCGTCTGCGTACCCGGAGGTGTTCATCCGGTCCGTGCAGGGCGCACCCGCGGCCGACCAGGACCTGCTACCCGGCGACATCATCACCTCGGTCAACGGCCTCCCGACACACATCAACGGCAAACCGGTCGAGGGTGTCATCGACTGGCTGAACGCGCCGTCCGCGGAGCCGGTGGAGCTGGCGCTGGAGCGCCCGTCGACCGGTGAGACGTGGACCGTCACCCTGACGCCGGCGCAGTCGCGCCCGGGCCCCGGCGACGACGTCACGGTCACCCGGGTGGCCGACGACATCGCCCTCGTCACCCTGCGCGCATTCACCGACGGCGGGACCGAGGAGATGCTGCAGGAGATCGCCGAGCTGGAAGAGGACGGCCCGCTCGAGGGGATCGTCCTCGACGTCCGGCAGAACTCGGGCGGATCGGTCGCCGAGGTCGCCCGGCTGCTCGGCGCCTTCGTGCACGACACGCCCTACGGCTACGTCTGCGACGCTGACTACGCCAAGTGCACCCCCAAGATGACCGACGACAGCATCGAGCTGCTCGGGCTGCCGCTGGCCCTGCTCACCTCGGGCCAGTGCCCTTCGGCCTGCGACGCCTTCGCCGCCGCGGTCCAGGACCTGGACCTCGGCGTCCTCGTCGGCAGCCGGACCGCGGGTGTCGTCTCCGGCCAGTCCGTTCCCTACGTCCTCGACGACGGCAGCCAGATGTTGCTGCCGCGCGACCGCGGGGTCGGTCCCGACGGTGAGATCATCAACGAGATCGGCGTGGCACCCGACCACTACGTCTCGCCGCCGACCGCGGAAGACCTCTCCGCCGGTGAGGACCGGGCCCTGGACACCGCGATCGACCTCCTGCACGGCGAGGAGGGCGCGTTGCCCCGGTGAGCCCGTCCGGGCTCGCCGGGGCAACGTAGCGGCACCCCGGCGTGAATCCCCCGATCCGCCGGGGTGCCGTTCAGGTGAGGTCCCGGCCGGCCACCTCGTAGACCAGGAGCGCGGCGGCCACGTAGACCACGATGCCCCGGGTCACGAAGACCCGCACCGAGTCGTCGCGTGAGGTCCCCGCAGTGTACAAGCCGCAGCGACGCCGACGGGTCCGTCAGCGGGCGAATGACACCGTCTGCTCCTCGGTGAACTCCAGGAGACCGCTCAGCCCGCCCTCGCGGCCGAGCCCGGCGCGGCCGAACCCGCCGAAGGGCACCTCCGGGGTGTTGGGCGCGCCGTTGTTGACGCCGACGATCCCGATCTCGAGCCGTCCGGCCAGCTGGGCGGCGTGCTCGGCGTCGGCGGACATCACGTAGCCGCCGAGCCCGGAGCGCCACTCGTTGATCTCGGTGACGATGTCGTCCTCGCTGGTGTAGGGGCGCACCGCGCACACCGGACCGAAGATCTCCTCGTGCCACAGCCGCAGCTCGGCGCTGGCCTCGACGAGCGTCGGCGCCACGAAGAAGCCTCGCGTGGTGGTGAGCGGCGCGCGCGACACCGCGCAGCCGGTGGCCTCGGCCTCGGCCACCAGTCGTTCCAGCCTCTCCACGTGTGCGGGGCGCAGCATCGGGCCGACGTCGACGGCGTGGTCCGAGGGCGCGCCGCACACCAGGGACTCGATCCGGGACCGGAGAGCGGCGACGAACTCGTCGTAGACGGCCTGGTGCACGAACACGTTGTTGGCCGCGATGCACGACGCTCCGTTGTTGCGGAACTTCGCCACCAGGAGCGCCTCCAGCGCCACGTCGAGGTCGGCGTGGTCGGTGACGATGAACGGGCCCTTCCCGCCCAGCTCCATCGTCACGCGGGTCATCGACCGCATGGCACGGGCGGCGACGGACGCGCCGACGGCGGTGGAGCCGGTGAACGTCACCGCGGCCACCTGCTCGCAGTCCACCAGAGCGGTGGTGAGCTTCTCGCCGTCGCCCACGACGACGTTGACCGCGCCGGCGGGCAGGTGGCGTTCGCAGATCTCGGTGAAGGCCAGGCTGGTGAGTGGGGTGAGCTCCGACGCCTTCTGGACGACGGTGCACCCCGCGGCCAATGCCGGCGCCACCTTGCGTGCCGGGATGGACAGCGGGAAGTTCCACGGGCTCACCGCGGCGACCACGCCGACCGGCCGACGGGTCACCGCGAATCGCCGCTGAGGTGTGACGACGCCCTCGTCGCGCGGCATCGTGGCAGCGTCGGCGAACCAGTCGAGATATTGGGCCGAGAAGCCGACCTCGGCGGTCGCCTCGCTCAGCCGCTTCCCGGACTCCGCGCTGATGACGGCGGCGAACGCGGTGGTGTCGGCGCGCAGGTCGGCGGCGATCGCGCGGAGGGCGGCGGCGCGTTCCCGGACCGGGGTCGCGCCCCAGCCGGGCAGCGCCTCGTGCGCGGCACGGGCGGCGTCCTCCGCCGTCGCCGGATCGACCCAGCCGACGGTCGCGAGCGTCTCGCCGGTGGCCGGGTCGGGCAGGTCGTGCGGGTCGCCGTCGACGCCGGCGCCGGCGATCCGCGCTCCGGTCGGCGCGGCGGAGGTGGGGATGAAAGTGCGGGGCTCAGCGGTCATGGATGGTTCGTTCCTCCTCGTGGATGCGGTACCGGGCGACGGCGTCCGAGTCCAGCTCGATGCCCAGACCGGGCGCATCGGACACGTCCAACGCGCCGCCGGCCCAGCCCAGTGGGGCCGTCAGCAGGTCGGTGCGCAGCGGGTTGGGCCGGACGTCCGCCTCGACCCAGTCCACGTGGTCGTAGGCGGCCGCCAGGTGGGCGCTGGCCGCAACTCCGACGGCGCTGGAGTAGCAGTGCGGTGCCACCCGCAGGCCCGACCCGGCGGCGTACTCGGCGACGGCACGGCCGACGGTGAACCCGCCGGACTTGGCGAGGTCGGGCTGGATGAGCGCGACAGCGGAGGAGTCCATGCACGCCTCGAACGCGGCGAGGCCGTAGATGTTCTCGCCGGTCGCGAGGGGCAGCGCGCTGTCGGCGGCCAGCTTCTGCAGGTCGTCGACCCGGTCGCCGGACAGCGGCTCCTCGATCCAGCGCACCCCGTGCGCGGCGAGCATGGGCATGGCCTCGATGGCCGTCGCCACGTCCCAGGCCTGGTTGGCGTCTGCGAACAGCTCGACCTCGTCCCCGACGCGGGCTCGGGTGACCGACAGCGTCCGCTCGTCGCGCGCGGTGCCGAAGCCGAGCTTCGTCTTCACCGCGAGGTAGCCGCCGGCCAGGGCCGCGTCGCACAGCGCCTCGACGTCGGTGGGGCCGATGCCACTGGCGTAGGCGGGCACCCGGGCCGCTGTGGCGGTGCCGCCGAGCAGCCGGTGCACCGGCTCACCGGCGATCTTGCCGGCCAGGTCCCACAGTGCGATGTCGACGCCGCTGATGGCCTGCCAGATCGGCCCGGCAGCGCCGGCCTGGCGCCCGATCGGCAGCAGCCGCGCTGCGAGGTGGCGCTGCACCGTGGCCGGATCGGTGGCGTCGGCCCCGAGGATCAGTGGGGCGACGCCGTCGCGGTAGGTGCTCAGCCGCTCGGCGTGCGCCCACGACGGGTAGTTGATCCAGCTCTCGCCGAGCCCGGTGACCCCGCCCGCCTCGACCTCGACCAGGCAGACCCGCCGGTCCGTGAGCTGCCCGAACGCCATGGCGACCGCGCCGGTGATCGGCGCGGACAGGATGGTGACCCGCAGCCGTTCGATCGGCAGGACCGCGCCAGCACTCAACGGGCGCCACCCAGCTCGGCGTACACCTTCACCACCGCGCCGCTGTCGCGTGGCCCCAGGCCCTGGCCGAGCCCGATCTCGTTGACGTCGACGACGGCGCGTGCGAGCGGCGCGGGCGCGCCGGAGGCCTCGGCGAGGTCGAGCGCCAGCTGGTTGTCCTTGGCGAGCAGCTCCAGGGCGAAGGCCGGGTCGTCGTCGCCGGTCACCATCTTCGGCGCGATCTCCCTGAACAGGTTCGACACCGTCGCGGCGCCGGACTCGGCCACGGTGTCGACGAACGTCCGGGCGTCGACGCCGCTGCGTTGGCACAGGGTGATCGCCTCGGCCGTGATGGCGTTGATGGCGCCGAACATCAGGTTGTTGGCGATCTTCACGACCGAGCCGGCGCCGGTCTCGCCCACGTGGATCACCTTCGCGGCGACGGTGGCGGTGAGGTGCGTCCGGACGGTGTCGATGGCCGCGGCCGGTCCGCCGCACACCAGCGTCCACGAGCCGCAGGTGGCCGGGCGGCCGAGGACCGGCGCGTCGACGTAGGTGACGCCGCTCTCGGCCAGCTGGCCGGCGGCGGCCCGCGCCGTCGCCGGGTCGATGGTGGACAGGTCCACGACGATCGCGCCCGCCGGCGCCTTGACCAGCACCTCCGTGGCGAGTGCGCGCACGTGCTCGGGTCTGGGCACGGAGACCAGCACGAGGTCGGCGTCGGCGACGACCGACGCGGCGTCGTCGCTGGCTCGGACACCGGCCGCGGCGGCCGCCTCGCGGGCCGCGGGCGACGGGTCGAACCCGCGGACGTCGTACCCCGCGGCGACCGCCGCCGCGGCACTGCGCCCACCCATGGTCCCCAGGCCGAGGACTCGGATCTTCTGCGTCATCACGGTTTCCCTCACTGGTCCTTCCACTCGGCGTACGCGTCCATGAAGATCCCGGTGTCGACGAACTCGCTCGGCTCGACGAACTCGTCGATGCCGCCGAGCTCGACGAAGATCTGCTCGACGCCGCCGATGCTGGCCTCGAGCTCGCCGGACTCGTACATCCCCGCCCATTGGTCGTTCGGGTACAGCCGTGCGAACTCGAACTGGCGCAACGTGTCGTCCAGGTCCTGGCTGTCGGCGTACGCGGCCTCGTGCACGGTGGTCATCGCCGCCTGCGGGTCCTCGACGAGCCGGTGGTTCACGTCGAGCCAGGCGGCGGCGATCTTGACGAGGGTGTCCCGCTCGGACTCGTGGAAGTCGTTGTTGGCAACCCAGCCGCCGATGATGGACGACTCCGGGTAGTAGTCCTTCGCCGAGCTGATGAGCTCGGCACCGGGAAGCTCGCTCTTCACCGTCTCGTCGAACGGCACCCACAGTACGACGGCCGGCACCTGACCGGAGACGAACGCCGTGACCGCGGCCGGCATGTCGGAGTTGATGACCTTGACGTCGGCCGGGTCCACGCCCTCCGTTTCCAGTGCGTTGTGGAGGAACACATGCGCCGTGGTACCGGTGGCCGTGATGACCTGCTGGCCGGCGAGGTCCTCGACCGAGCTGATACCCGAGGCCGGGTCGACCCACAGCTGCGCGGTGTCGAACTCGACGTCGTTGGCGAGGAAGACGGTGCCGGCGCCCTGAGCCGGGAAGTTCGACAGGACAGCGCCCATGATCGCGACGTCGACCGAGCCACCGGACAGTGCCTGGCTCAGCGCCGTGCCGGTGTCGAAGGCGACCGGCTCCAGCTGCACCCCGTGCTCTTCGAAGATCTCCTCCTCGCCGCCGAGCCACAGGTGCGAGTCGACCGCGACGGTGTGCAGGTAGCCGACCCTGACGACGGTCAGCCCGTCGCGGCTCACCGTGGCGCCGCTGTCCTCCAGGGCGCACGACGCCAGCAGCGCCGCGCCGGTCAGTGCCGCCGCCGCGGCGACGATCGCCGAACGTACCCTCCCCATCGCAGGCATCCTCATCGTCTCGCCCCCGCCTCGTCCGTCGACGCCGAGCGCAACAGGCCTTCCAGACGCCGCCGCAGGTCGACGAAGCGAGGCGACAGCCGCGTCTCGGGCGACCGGGGCGCCGGTATGCCGATGTCCACCACCTCGCGCACGCCGGTCGGGCGAGCGGACAGCACGACCACGCGGTTGGAGAGGAAGATCGCCTCCTCGACGCTGTGCGTGATGAACAGGACCGTGCGCCGCTCGGTGAGCTGCGTCTCGTGCAGCAGCTCCTGCATGCGCTCGCGGGTCTGCGCGTCGAGTGCGGCGAACGGCTCGTCCATCAGCAGGACCTGCGGGTCGGTGGCGTACGCGCGGGCGATGGCGACCCGCTGCCGCATGCCGCCGGACAGCTCCTTCGGGTACGCCGACGCGAAGGGCTCCAGGCCCATGAGCTCGAGGTAGCGGCGCACCACGTCCTTGCGCTCGCCGCGCGGGCGGCGGTTGGCCCGCAGCGTCAGGCCGAACTCGATGTTCCTGGCCACGGTGAGCCACGGGAAGATCGCGTACTGCTGGAACACGACGCCTCTCGACGGATGCGGCCTGGTCACGACGTCGTCGCCGACGCGCACGGAGCCGTCGTCGGGCGCGGTGAACCCGGCCGCCATGTTGAGCAGCGTGGTCTTGCCGCAGCCCGACGGTCCGATCACGGACACGAACTCCCCGGGCTCGACGGTGAACGAGCACCTGTCGAGTACCTGGAGCTGGTCGCCGGCCCGGACGTAGTGTTTGCCGATCTCGTCGAAGACGATGCGGTCCGACGCCGTCCGGCGGTTCGCCGCTGCGGTGAGGGTCATCGCGTCTTCTCCTGCCAGGTGGTGAGCCGGGACTGGATGAGCTTGAGAACGAGGTCCATGAGCAGCGCGGTGGCACCGATCATCGCGATGCCGACGTACATGTCGGGGATCCGGTAGAACGTCGCGGCGTCCTGGATGGCCGCGCCCAGGCCGCGCTGGGCGGCGACCAGTTCGGCGGCGACCACCGTGGCCCAGGAGACCCCGAGCGCCACGCGAACGGCGGTGAACAGGTGCGGCACCGACGCCGGCACGACGGTGCGGATGAAGACCTCCCAGGGGTTGGCACCGAGCACCCGGGTCGCCCGGACCAGCAGCGGGTCGATGCTGGAGATGCCCTCGAAGAGCACGATCACCGCCGCGAAGAACGACGCGTAGACGAGGATCGAGATCCGGGCGTCCTCGCCGATGCCGAAGTAGACGATGACCAGTGGCACGAGGGCGATCGGCGGCAGCGCCCGGAAGAAGTTGACCAGCGGCTCGGCCATGGCGCGCAGGGTGGGATACCAGGCGAGCAGGAAGCCGACGGGAAGCGCCAGCAGCGAGCCGACGGCGACGCCGATGCAGACCCGGGTCATGCTCACCCGGACGTCGAACAGCAGATCCTGCTCGGTGAACAGCACCCGGCCGGCCGACAGCACCTCGTCGGGACGGGGACGCCGCGCCCGGAGACGATGCCCGAGACGGCGACCAGGTACCAGATCCCGACGGCGATCACGGCGCCGAGCACGCCGAGTACGACCCTCCGGGTGGTGCCGCTGACGGTTCCGGTCGCTGGCCGGCGGCGTCGAGGGGCGGAGCGAGTGACGGTGGTCGAAGTCATCTACGCGCCCTTTCGGTCGACGTTGTGTCCGCGACGTTACGAAGGATTGCATGTAATTTCAAGGCTTGCTCCGGATCGAATGGCTCAAGTCAGGGTCGAGACGCTACGGTTACATGTAATCAATGTGGAGGTTCGATGACCACGGAGACGAGTGCCCGCGAGCAAGGACTCGCCGAACGCGCGTACCTCACACTGCGCAAGGCGATCCTCGAGCACGAGCTCGCGCCAGGGACGCGGCTGTCGGTGCCCAACGTGGCGGAGCGGTTGGGGGTGAGCCGAAGCCCGGCACGCGAGGCGATCGCCCGCATCGCCTACGAGGGCCTGGCCCACTTCGAGCCGCACAAGGGCGCCGTCGTCGCCGACCTGGACGCCGAGTCGCTGCTCGAGATCTACGAGGTCCGGGAGGCACTCGAAGGGCTCGCCTGCCGGCTCGCGAGCCAGCGGATGGGCGCCGACGACGTGGCCGGTCTGCGTGAGCTGGTGGCGGAGCACACGGCCGCGGTCGAGGCGGGCGACGTCGAGCTGCACTACGACCTGGACATGCGATTCCACGCCCGGGTCCGCGAGCTCGCGGGCAACACCCGGCTCACCGCCCAGCTCGAGCTCCTCCAGCATCAGATCCGGCTCGCGATGTACACGACCCACCGCTCGCCCGGCGGCATGCCGCTCGCGGTCACCGAGCATCGCCGCATCGTCGACGCGCTGGAGTCCGGCGACCCCGTGCTGGCCGAGGCCGCCGGCCGATCACACGTCTCGCGGCTCCTACGCGACCTGTCGGCCGACGACGACAGGCGCCGGGCCGTTCTGGATCGGCGTCCGGCGAGCTAGATTGAAGGGACCTTCCTGAACAGGAGGTCGCTTCGATGCCGTGGATCGTCTGGCTGCTGATCGCCATGGCGCTGGGCGCCGTGGAGTTCTTCACGCTCACGTTCGCGTTCGGCCTGCTCGCCGGGGCGGCGCTCGTGGCGGGCGTCGTCGCCGGTGTCGGCGGCGGCTGGTTGCTCCAGATCGCGGCGTTCGCCGTCGCCGGGGCGGCCGGGCTGCTGATCGTCCGCCCGGTCGCGCGTCAGCACATGAGTCATCCACCGCTGACGAGCGAGGGCAGCGACGCGCTGGTCGGGAAGAAGGCGGTGGTCCTCGAGGAGGTCACCGCCCAGCGCGGTCTCATCAAGCTGTCCGGCGAGACGTGGTCGGCGCGCGCCCTCGACGACGACCACGTGATCCCGGCAGGGGCCGTCGTGGACGTCATGGAGATCGAGGGCGCCACGGCCATCGTCTACCCGCGGGAGCTCCTGCCCTGACGCACGGCCACCGAATCGAAGACGGAGGAGACATGGAACTGCTGGTGCTCATCGTCGTCATCGCGGCGGTCGTGGTGTTCGCGGTCGCGTCGACGGTCCGGGTGGTCCCACAGGCCCGCCGCTACAACGTCGAACGGTTCGGGCGCTACCGGACCACCCTCCAGCCGGGACTCAACTTCATCATCCCGATGGTCGACCGGATCAACACCAAGCTGGACGTGCGCGAGCACGTGTTCTCGTCCCAGCCACAGCCGGTGATCACCGAGGACAACCTGGTCGTCAACATCGACACGGTGCTCTACTACCAGATCACCGACCCGCGCGCGGCTGCCTACGAGGTGGCCAACTACCTGCAGGCCATCGACCAGCTCACGGTCACGACGCTGCGCAACGTCATCGGCAGCATGGACCTGGAGAAGACGCTCACCTCTCGCGAGGTGATCAACGCTCAACTGCGCACGGTGCTCGACGAGGCGACGGGGAAGTGGGGCATCCGGGTGAACCGGGTCGAGATCAAGGCGATCGACCCGCCCTCCACGATCAAGGAGGCGATGGAGAAGCAGATGCGGGCCGAGCGCGACAAGCGTGCGGTGATCCTGCACGCCGAGGGTGAGCGCCAGTCCAAGATCCTGACCGCGGAGGGAACCCGCCAGCAGGAGATCCTGGAGGCGCAGGGCAACCAACAGGCGATGATCCTGCGCGCCGACGGCGAGGCCCGCGCCGTCGAGCGGGTCTTCCAGGCGGTGCACGACAACGACGCCGACCCGAAGGTGCTCGCGTACAAGTACCTGGAGACGTTGCCGCACCTCGCCGACGGCGGCAACAACACCTTCTGGGTCATCCCCGGCGAGCTCACCGAGGCGATCCGCTCGGTCACCAGCGCCTTCGGCGACCACGCCCGGACAGGCGCGCCCCCCGCGCGGCCGGCCGCCGACCGGGCTCCCGACGAGCGGCGTCCGGAGCTCGACGAGACGCCCACCGGGCGTGAGCTGACGCCGGGTGAGCCGCTGTCCGCCGACGCCGAAGCGGCCGCCGACCAGGTGGCCCGGCAGGCGGAGGCGGCCGTTCAGGACGCCAAGGCCGAGGCCGCGGCGGCGGAGAGCGGAACCGACACGAGGCTGAGCCCGAACTCCGGCGGCTGACGCGCTCAGCCGCTGGGCCGTGCGTTCTCGATCTCGATGATCTCGGATCGGTCGCTCTCGCCGGTGCTGTTCAGCAGCACGAGGGCGGTGGCGATCATCATGACCGCGAGCAGCAGGCTGACGGCGAGCCGTTGCGGCGCACCTGAGTCGATGAGCCAGCGCCGCAGTGGCGCCAGGACGTGATGGTCGGACATCTGGTCACCTCGTCGTCGTTGCCGGCTCGCATCGGGTGGGGACCGCATCGTAGGACACATCGGCGCGTCGTCGCGAGCAACGCGACGTCATCATCGCCTCGTCGTGCCGTGGGCGCAGCTCGACGGCGACGACTCACCGGTCACCTCGCCCTCGCAAGGAGATCTCCTGCTGCGCCCCGTGATCATCAGCGATCCGCGACATCACCAGGAGTTCTCGCGCCTCACCAGGCGTGTAGGCGTGGTGGAGCACACACAGTCCTACTGATGTCAGCGATCGTTGATGATCAAGAGGCACGGCGGGGCCGGAAGAGGGTCAGGGCCCGCAGGTCACGCGGGCGCTGCCCCAGACGGCGTGGTCGTAGCTCTTGCCGTCGCCGGCGTCGGTCACCTCCAGCCGCAGGAGGCGAGCGCCGGTGACGTCGACCGCGATCGGGACCGGCGGCGTCGAGCCGGTGATGCGGCCGGTGTCGTGCACCAGCTCGCCGTCCACGAGAACGCGGTAGCCGACCGAGCCGCGGTCGGGGCCGAGCTCGTGCATGGCGTCGTCGATCCCGACGACGGCGGTCAGCTCGGCGCACCGGCCGCCCAGGTGGTAGGTGAGCGCCGCGGGCGCGTGGGTCCACAGGCCCTTCTCGTGCGCCGTGCCGCCGACGGCGATCGGGTCGCCGTAGTAGTTGGTGTCGCGCAGCGGCGCCTGGCCGTACCCGACGGTCGCCGACACCCACGGCAGGTCCGACAGCCAGGTGTCGGCCGTCGGCGGTGGTGGCACGACCGGGACGGCGAGCGTCGTCACGGTCTCGTGCCAGGCGCCGAGGAGCCGGTACCGGGCCCGCAGCGTCACCGTCGTCGTCCCGGCGGCGTCCGGAGCCGCGGCCAGCCGCACCGTCGTCGTGACGCCGGCGGCGCCGACGACGGCCCAGGCGCTCGGGCCGGTCGGGGTCGCCGTCACGCCGTCGCCGGCCGACACGGACAGCTCGACGCGCGCCGCCGAGGCGTCGGTCAGCTCTGGTCGCAGCGTCGCCGTCACGGTCGCGGTGTCGCCGGCGGGCAGCAGGTCGGGCCCTTCGGCGGCCACCTCGAGGACCGGGTACGCCTGGTCGGTCCAGCGCACCGCGTCCTGGGCGGCGAGCCAGTGCGCCAGCTGCGCGCGGGCGATCTCCACCGACACCCACGACTCGCGGCCGGCGTAGGTGTCCTCGCCCGGCGCCTGGTAGGTGCGTCCGTCCGTGCCGCGGGCCTGCATCTCCAGCAGGGTGCCCACGTGCTGGCGCTCCCACGCCGCGGCGGCGGTGTCGCCGTCGAAGCCGAACAGGTGCGCGGCGGCGTCGGCGACGACGAGGTGGGCGCGCCGGTGCGTGCCCCAGTCGTTGCCCTGCGGGTAGTACACGCCCGGCCCCGGTTCGCCGGCGGCGTCGGGGACGTAGATGGTGCCGCCCGGTGCCCGGTACGGCGGGCTCGGGAACGACACCGCGGTCAGGGCCGCGTACACCACGTCGGCGTTGAATCGCGAAGCCTCCGGGGTGCGCATCCCGGCCAGTCCGTAGGTCATCGGGCCGGAGGCGTTCATGGCGACCGTGGCCATGTAGTCGGGGTGGACGAAGCCGTGGTTCACCAGCGTGCCGTCCTCGGCGATGTTCGACCCGCCGAGCCAGTCCGCGACCGGCCGGCCGTGCAGCTCCCGGTTGTCGCTCAGGTCCGAGGGGCGGGCGAACGCGGACAGCATCAGCTCCACGTTCTTCGTCATCCACTGCGCGTGGTGCCGGTGCCGCGGCATCATCGCGGTCACCAGCTGCAGCAGGTTGGCGTTCCAGGCGTTCTCCTCGGCCTTGCTGTCGCCGGGGAACACCACCGTGCCGTCGCGGTCGCGGAAGTACGGCACGTCGTACTCCAGGAACCGGTCCGCCTCGAACTCGAGCATCGACGCGACGTGCTCGCGGTCGCCCTCTGCCAGGTGGTCCCACAGCAGCCAGGCCGCATTGCCGGCGTAGTAGGCCCACAGCGCCGACTGCCACACGTCGCCCCAGCCGCCGGCAGAGGTGGCGCGGTGCCGGTAGGCGATGGAGGCGGCCAGCCGGACGGCGACCGCGCGGGCCTGCTCGGCGCTGACGCCGGTCGCCTCGGGGTCGTAGCCGCCGGTCCGCAGCGCGACGGCGATCGCATAGGCCTGCGCGGCGGGCTGGCGCACGTGCTGCTCGGCGACGCCGCCCAGCTCGAGGTAGCGACCGGTCTGGCCGCCGTAGCGCTCCTGCCACCACGTGGTCAGCGCGTAGCGGGTGGCGTTGCGCAGCGCCGAACGGACCATCGTCGCGTTCTCGTCGTCCGGCGCTGGCGCGTCGAAACGCTCCCAGTCGATCGGGCGCACGTGCTCGGCGGCTCCGGACCCGGCGGCCGCACCGGGCGCCGAGACCGCCGCCACCGGGAGAAGCAGGACCGCGGCCGCGGCCGCGCGCAGGATCGTGGTCAGCTGGCCCATACCCAACCTCCGTCGACAGTGAGGGTCTGGCCGGTCACGAAGCCGGCCTCGTCGGACACGAGAAAACGGACCGCGCCGACGACGTCGGTCACGTCGGACAGTCTCTTCATCGGTGGTCGTGCCGCCAGTTCGTCAAGGTCGACGTGGCCGCGGCGGGCCGCGTCGCGCAGGAACGGGGTGTCCACCCATCCCGGCGCGACGGAGTTGACCCGCACCCGCGGCGCCCACTCGGCTGCCAGGCAGCGGGTCAGCGCGACGACCCCGGCCTTCGCGGCGCAGTAGGCCGCGCGGCCGGGCATGCCGCGGAACGCCGCGGTGGAGGCGATCGTGACGACGGCGGACCCGTCGCGCAGGTGCGGCGCGGCGGCCTGGCAGGACAGGAACGTCCCGGTGAGGTCGACGTCGACGACGGCGCGCCAGTCGTCCTCGGCGAGCTCGGCGGATGGGCCGATCCGGGTGATCCCGGCCGACGTGACCAGGGCGTCGATGCCGCCGGTGCGCAGGGCTGCGGCCCGGCAGGCGTCCACCAGGCCGGCCCGGTCGGTGACGTCGACGACGGCCGCTTCGGCGCCGAGCTTCTCGGCGGCGTCGGCGCTCGCCTGTGGGTCGGAGTCGGCGACGACGACGTGCCAGCCTTCGCCGGCGAACCGCTCGGCCACGCCGAACCCGATGCCCTTGGCGCCGCCGGTGACCACGAGTGTGCGCATCGCTCTCCTTCGTCGCGGCCGGCCGGGTCAGCTCCCGGCGGCCTGGGTGAGGGTGACGGTGGTGGCGGGCCCGTCGGCGGTGGCGCGCAGCCGGTCCCAGTCCAGCGTGTAGCCGAAGCCCGGCCTCGTCGGCGTGGCGGCCAGCTCCGGCCCCACGTCCAGGGCGCCGTCGACGAACGAGTCCAGGGCGAACCCGCCGCTGCCGGCCACGGTGGCCTCGACCCAGCTCGGGCCGGGGTAGGCGCGGATCAGGTGCCGGTGCACCTCTGGCCAGAAGTGCGGCATGAGCTCGCTGCCGGCGGCCCACACGGCGGGCAGCACGGCGAGGAACCGGCCGGGCCCGCCGAGCACCGTGACGTCCGGGCGCAGGTACCGCACCTGGCCGGTGGCGGCGAGCGCCTCGAGCTCGACAGTGGACGCGACGACCTCGCCGACGGCCAGGGCGGGCGCGGTGCCGTTCGCCCACGGCCCGGCCAGGCCGAGCTCGAACGGCCAGGGCTCCTCGACGAAGTCCACGCCGAGGTCGGACAGCCGGGGGAGGAGCTCGACGGCCGCGTCGCGCGACCAGTTGCCGTTGACGTCGAGGGCGACGGCGCACCCGTCGCCCACCGCGGCCCGGACCCGGCGCAGCCGGTCCAGGTCCACCCACGGCGGGCCGAAGCCGCCCATCAACTTGACGGCGTCGGCGCCGGCCTCGACGGCCGCGGCGGCCTCGGCCAGCTCGGCCTCGGCCGGGTCGACCCCAACCGGGGTGTAGCCGATGGCCGCCACGATCCGCGGCGGCGGTCCCCCCGCCGGCGACCCGACCAGCTGCCAGGCCGGTACCCCGCGCCCGCGGGCCCGGGCGTCCAGGGCGGCCAGGAAGACGGCGGCGGCCGCTCGCGAGATGGGCCCGTCCCAGCCGCTGTTGCGCAGCAGCACCCGCAGCGCGGCCTCGTCGTCACCGCCGCCGGTCGGCAGCCGGGACAGCTGTGGTGCGAGCACCGTGCTCAGCGTCCCCGCGACGTCCAGCCCGCGGGTCATCACGAACGCCTCGCCGACCGCGCCGCCGGCGAGCGTCGCGCGCACGCAGCAGTACTGCCGTGCGTCGATGACCAGCGACCCCACCCGCAGCGGCCGGGGCAGCCCGATCGTGACCGTCAGCCAGGTCAGCTCCGCCAGCCGAGCGTCGGGGTCCGCGCCGTCCATCCGCTCATCCTCCCGTCAGATGGGGAGCGCGCGTGCGGTCCGCGTCGCCGTCGTCGCCGGGTGGATCGGTCGAGGAGGGCGCGCGGGCCGAGGCCGGTGGCGTCGACCGCGCCCTGGCCCGCTCCCGCCGCGCCTGCCCGGCCTGGTCCAGCGCCACCGCGACCAGCAGCACGCCGCCACGGGCCACGTACTGGTAGAAGGAGTCGATCGCCAGGATCGTCAGGCCGTTGTTGAGCACCCCGAGGACCAGCACGCCGAGCACCGTCCCGCCGATCGTGCCGATGCCGCCGGCCAGCGCGACGCCGCCGAGCACGACCGCGGCGATCGCGTCGAGCTCCAGGCCGGCACCGGCCAGCGGCTGCGCGGAACCGAGCCGGGCGGTCAGCACCACGCCGGCCAGCCCGGCGAGGAGCCCGTTCAGCGTGTACAGCCCGGTGCGGTAGCGGTCGACCCGGATGCCGGCCAGCCGTGCTGCCTCGGCGTTGCCGCCGATCGCGTACACGTTGCGGCCGATGTCGGTGGCGTGCAGCACGACGGCGAGGACGGCGAACACGACCAGCAGGATCACCAGCGGGTTCGGGATGCCGGCGAGGCGGCCGGAGCCGATGTCGAGGAACGGAGCCTCGGTGACACCGATGGCCACGCCGTCGCTGACGATGAACGTCAGGCCCCGGTACACCGACAAGGTCCCGAGCGTGGCGATCAGCGGGTTGATGTTCAGCTTGGTGATGATCAGACCGTTGAACAGGCCGGCCAGCCCGCCGACGACGACGCCCGCGGCGATCGCGAGCGCGACGCTGGACGTCGACGACAGCACGCTGGCCGCGCTGACCCCGGCCAGGGCCACGGTCGAGCCGACCGACACGTCCAGGCCACCGGCGATCATCACCAGCGTGCTGCCGGCGGCGACGACGCCGACCAGCGCCACCGCGACCCCGATGTTCAGCACGTTGTTGGTGGTCAGGAAGTACGGCGAGGCGATGCTGAGCGACACGACGAGCGCGGCCAGCGCCAGCATGACGCCGATGCGGGTGGGCCGCAGGAGATGCCGGGCGGCTGGGATCACGGGCGGCTCCTCTGGTTCGTGCCGAGGGCGAGCGTCAGCAGGCTCTCCTCGGTCGCTTCCGCGCGCGGCACCTCGCCGGCGACCCGGCCGCCGCGCATGACGTACACCCGGTCGGCCAGACCGATCACCTCGACCAGCTCCGACGACACCACGAGGACGGCCAGGCCGTCGGCGGTCAGCCGCCGGATCAGCGCGTAGATCTCGCTCTTCGCGCCGACGTCGATGCCGCGGGTGGGCTCGTCCAGGATCAGCACCGACGGTTCGCGCGCCAGCCACCTGGCCAGCACCACCTTCTGCTGGTTGCCGCCGGACAGAGTGCGCACCCGCGCCTCGGGGTCGGCCGGACGGATGTCCAGCAGCCGCAGGTAGCGCTCGACCCGGTCGACCTCGCGGCGGCGCACCCGCAGGAACCCCAGCCGTGGGCGGACCGTGCGGTGTCCGAGCAGGATGTTCTCGCGCACGCTGCGGTCCGGGACCAGCGCCAGCGCGCGGCGGTCCTCGGGGCAGACCGCGATCCCGGCGGCGATCGCGCCGGACGGGCCGCGGGACCGCACCGGCCGGCCGTCCACCCGGACCTCGCCTCCGGTCAGTGGCTCGGCGCCGGCAAGCGCCCGGACCAGCTTGCTGCGCCCGGAACCGACCAGCCCGGCGATCCCGACCACCTCGCCGGCACGCACGGTGAGGCTCACCGGCCCGACCGAGCCGGTCCGCAGCTCGGTGACGGCCAGCCGCGGCGTGCCGCGGTCGCCGCGTCCGTCGCCGTGCGTGTCCGGGGTGGCGAAGACGGTGGAGATCTGGCGGCCGATCATCATCCGGATCAGCTCGGCGTCGGTGGTGCTGGCGACGGAGACGGTGCCGACTACCCGGCCGTCGCGCATCACCGTCGCCCGGTCGGCGATCTCACGGACCTCCTCCAGCCGGTGCGACACGTAGACGATGCCGACGCCGTCGGAGCGCAGAGTCCGCAAGATCGCGAACAGCCGCTCGGTCTCGCGGCCGGACAGCGACGACGTCGGCTCGTCCAGGGCGAGGACCCGCACGTCGGACGCGAGCGCCTTCATGATCTCGACCAGCTGCCGTGCGGCCGGGCCGAGGCGACGGACCCGCGTGGTGACGTCGATGTCGACGCCGAGCCGCCGGGCCTGCTCGGCCGCCAGCTCGTGCAGGCGCCGCCGGTCCACCAGGTGCCGGCGTGCCGGCAGCGCGCCGATCAGCACGTTCTCGGCGACGCTGCGGTCCATCAGCAGGTTCGGTTCCTGGTAGATGACCCGCACCCGGGCGTCGTGGGCGTCGGCCGGCGTGCGGACGTCGACGCCGGTGCCTGGCAGCACCAGTTCGCCGCCGTCGGGCCGGTGGTCGCCGGCGAGGATGCGCAGCAGCGTGGACTTGCCCGCCCCGTTCTCGCCGAGCAGCGCGTGGATCTCGCCCGGGGCCAGCGTCCACGACACCCGGTCCAGGGCGAGCACGCCCGGGAAGCGCTTGCTCAGCTCCCGGAACTCCACCGCCGGCGCGGCGACCACCGAGCCTGCGTCAGCCACCGAAGACCTCGGCGGCGTTCTCGCGGGTCACGACGACGCCCGGCGACAGCGTCTGCGCCGGCAGCTCCTCGCCGTTCACCAGGGCGTCGTAGAGCTGCTGCACCGCCAGCGCGCCGTTCGCCTCGCCGTCGATGAACAGGTTGCCGCAGTAGGCGTTCTCCTCCGGCTTGAGCATCTCGATGCCGGCCAGGGCGCCGTCGCCGATGCCCACGCCGCAGGAGGTGGCGTCGACGCCGGCCGCCTCCAGCGCGCGGACCGCGCCGACCACGCCCTCTTCGTTGCAGGAGTACACCAGCCAGTGCTGGACGCCCGGGTTCGACGTGAGCAGCCCCTGCATCGCCTGCAGGGCACCGTCGGTGTTGGCGCCGGCGTAGTTGGTCTCGAGGATCTGCTGCTCCTGGAGCCCGTCCAGGCCGTCGAGCAGCGCCTGCTTGGTGGCGTCGGTGCGGGTGGTGCAGCTGGTGACCTCGTCGAAGGTGAGGGCGGCGACCCGCAGGTCCGCGACCGGCCAGCCGCGCTCGGTGGCCAGCGTCGCCAGCTGCGCGCCGACGTCGGCGCCGATCTGCTCGAAGTCGTAGCCGAGGAACGGCACCGGCTGCCCGGACGCGTCCTCGATCGGGTCGTCCAGCGCGAGGACGGTGACGCCGGCCTGCTCGGCCCGGGTCATCAGCGACGGGCCCATCTGCTGGTCGACGGTGATGAGGATGACCCCCTTGGCGCCCTGGTTGATCGCCGTGTCCAGCTGCGACGACATGGTGTTCGCGTCGAACCTGGCGTCCAGGATCAGCGTCTCGACGCCGAGCTCGGCGGACTTGGCCTCCACGCCGGCGGCCTCGGACTGGAAGTAGCCCTGGTCCATCCGCTTGGGCAGATAGGCAAGGACGAGGTCGTCGGCCGACACCTGCTCGCCGGTCGCGTCGTCGCCGCCGTTCGCTTCGCTCGCACTCGTGCACGCCGCCGTCAGCGCGACCGAACCGGCGGCCAGGGCCACGAGCAGTGCCTGTCGTGTGGTCATGGGTCTCTCCCTCGTGACGATGTCAATCGGTGTGGCGCTCGATCCGGCCGTCCTGGTGCACACCGGTGACCGGCCGCTCGTCGGCGTCGAACAGCGTGAGTGTGAGCCAGCTGGACGCCGTGGCGCGGCCGGCCAGGTACCGGGCACGGCCCCGCTCCACCGCGCTGCGGAGACCGTCGTTGGGCCAGGACGTCGCCGGCTCGAGCGCGATGATCCGCGAGCGGCCGAACCACGGGAAGTCCGTTCCGCCGATCTCGGTCCAGCACCACAAATGGGGGAAGGCGGCCAGGTCCCACGCCAGTGCGATGCCCAGCCCGGTGGGCTCGCGCAGTGCCGCCCACCCCGCGGTGACGTCGGTGAGGTACGTGACCCGCTCGCGCGGCCCGCCGGGGACCAGTCGCAGGTCGACCTCGGTGCCGTCCTTGCCTGGGACGAATGGCCACGGCGCGGTGGTGTCCGGCCGCAGGTCGTTGTCGGGCGGGTCGTAGTCGCCGGGCACGTGGACGGTGGCGCCGGGAAGGTCGATCCGGCTGCCGGGCACCGCGTCGAACGCGGGGTGGTGACCCCACAGGTACGGCAGTTCCAGGTCGGACTCGTTGCGCACGGTCTCGGTGAGGCGCACCACGGGGTCGTCCGGGTGCACGTCGATCCGCCGTTCGAGCACGAACGGCAGCCGCGCCGGGGTGCTCATGACCACCGAGGTCGCGGAGACCTCGGTGACGGTCCATCGGGCCGACGAGACCTCGCCGTGGAACGGCAGGGGGACGCCGAGGACCTCGCAGGGGGCGCCGGCGTTGGGGAACAGCTCCTGCCAGCCGCCGCGGTACTCCGAGAGCCAGTCGGCCTCGCTGGAGCCGTAGCTGGTGGAGCCGCTGGCCCGCAACGGGGTGCGCGCGCCGTCGTGGAACAGCGCGTTCGCGCCGCCTGGGCGGCCGACCCGGGTGATCTCGCCGCCGCGGTCCGGATGCACGACAAGCTCGGCGCCGCGGCCGGCCAGCCGGATCACGCTGCCGTTGATGCCCCGGCCACCGTCTCGGCCGCTGTTGGTCATGCGCTCACGCTCCACCGAACGAGTCCGTCGGTTGCTTCATGGACTGGAAACGATTCTTGAAGGTAGAAGTCGTCACCCACGCCCGTCAAGACCTGGTGCTATCCGGAATGTCTTGACGTGGAACGCCGGGGTGGCGCAAGATGGCGACGTTTCCGGAAACGTTCCCAGAATCTGCCAGGATGGTGGTGAAGTGGACTTGAGCGAAGCGGCCGGGCTGGAGCCCCTGACGATCCGGGCGATCGAGACGATTCCGGTCATGGCGCCGCTGGCCCGCGAGTACCGCGGCAGCTACTACCGCATGACCCACCGGGCCACCCTGATCACCAGGGTGATCACCGACCAGGGCATCGTCGGCGAAGCCTACGCCGGTGACGAGGACAAGAGTCTCCAGGCGATCGCCGGTATCGTGCGCGACGAGCTCGCGCCGGCCCTCGTCGGGCTGGACGCCTTCGCCACCGAGCGGTGCTGGGCCGCCGGCTACCCGGTCACCTACGACATCCTGCGCGACCGCCGGCTGGGCCTCGTCGCGCTGGCCGGGGTCGACGCGGCCGTCTGGGACGCCGTGGGCAAGGCGCTGGGCCAGCCCTTGTGGCGGCTGTGGGGCGGTTACCGCGACCGGCTGCCGATGATCTGCATCGGCGGCTACTACGGCAGCACGCCCGAGGCCCTCGGCGAGGAGATGCTCGAGTACAAGCGCATGGGCATCGCCGGCTGCAAGCTCAAGGTCGGCGGCCGAGCCCCGGCCGAGGACGCCGAGCGGGTGCGCGCTGCCCGCGCCGCCGCTGGCGACGACTTCATCCTGGCCATCGACGCCAACCAGGGCTACGACGTCGCCGACGCGCTGGAGTTGTGCCGGCGCATCGCCGACCTGGGCGTGCGCTGGTTCGAGGAACCGGTCGGCTGGAGCAACGACCGGCGGGGCCTGCGCGACGTGCGCATGCGCGGCGGCGTCCCGGTGTGCGCCGGGCAGAGCGAGCTGTCGGCCGGCGGCTGCCGCGACCTCATGGAGGCCGGCGCCATCGACGTGTGCAACTTCGACGCCTCGTGGTCCGGCGGACCGACGGTGTGGCGGCGGGTGGCTGCGATCGCGCATGCCTACGGTGTGCAGATGGGTCACCACGAGGAACCCCAGGTCGCCGCGCACCTGCTGGCCAGCCAGCCGCACGGCACTTATGTCGAGTGCTTCCACCCCGACCGTGACCCGTTCTGGTGGAACCTGATCGCCAACCGGCCGGAGCTGGACGGCGGCGAGCTGCCGCTGCCCACCGGGCCGGGACTCGGCTGGGTCCTCAACCACGACTACATCGACAGTCACCGCCTGGACACCTGAGGAGGACACGCATGACCGCACCGCGCTTGGCCGGCCGGACCGCCGTGGTCACCGGCGGCGCGCAGGGCATCGGCGCGGCGATCGTGGCCAAGCTGCTGGCCGAGGGCGCGCGCGTCGGTTTCCTGGACGTCGACGACAAGCACGCCGACGCCGTCCTGCGCGAGACCGACACCGGGCCGGACCAGCTGGCCTACCGCCACTGCGACATCACCGACCGGGCCGAGGTCGAGGCCGCGGTGGCGGCGCTCGCCACGGCGCACGGGCCGGCGGACGTCCTGGTCAACAACGCCGGCATCAGCGCCTACTTCGACGCCGCCGAGATGGACGAGAGCGACTGGGAGCGGGTGTTCGCCGTCGACCTCAAAGGGGTCTGGCTGGTCACCCGGACCATGCTGCCGGCGATGCGCGCGGCCGGCCGGGGCAGCATCGTGAACATCGCCTCGCTGCACGCGCGGATGACCACCCACGGCATGTTCCCGTACGCCGCGGCCAAGTCCGGGGTGCTCGGGCTGACCCGCAGCCTCGCACTGGACGAGGGGCCGCGCGGCATCAGGGTGAACGCCGTCTCGCCCGGGTACGTTCGCACGCAGCTCGTGCAGGAGTACTTCGAGCAGCAGGACGACCCGCAGCGGGTCGAGCGGGAGGTCCTCGGCGTCCATCCGATGGGCCGCATCGCCACGCCCGCCGAGATCGCCAACGTCGTCGCGTTCGTCGCCTCCGACGAGGCCAGCTTCATGACCGGCGCCGACGTCGCGGTCGACGGCGGGCTCGGCGCCAAGTTCCACACTTGACACCAGCGGAGGTCGCAGATGGAAGTCGCCCCAGGTCTCCACCGCATCGAGACGCCGTTCGGGCCGCGAGTCAACGCCGTCTACCTGTTCGCCGGCAGTCGCGGGTCGCTGCTCGTCGACACCGCCACGGACGAGACGGCGCGCTCGCACGTCATCCCGTACCTGCAGCACGCCGGCGTCGGCCCGGACCGGCTGCGCTACGTGCTCACCACCCACTCCGACTACGACCACATGGCCGGCAACGCCGCGCTGCGCGAGTACGCGCCCGCGGCGGCGTTCGTCTGTCACGAGCTGGACCGGCCGATGATCGAGGACATCGAGCTGATGATCACCGGGCGGTACGGCGAGTTCAGCGCCGACCACGGCCACGACGAGACCGACGACACCAAGGCCGCCATCCGCGCGGCCACCGGCACGACCCCCGTTGACGTCGGCCTGCAGGGCGGCGAGGTCGTCGACCTGGGCGACGGCTGGCGAGTCACGGTCCTGCACACCCCGGGGCACTCGTGGGGGAGCATCAGCGTCCACGACCCGCGCAGCGGCACCCTGGTGGTCGGTGACGCCGTCCTCGGGAACGCCGTGGTCACCGCCGAGGGCGAGCCGGCGTTCCCACCCACCTACCGCTACGTCGACACGTACGTCAGCACCATCCGCGCGATGCGCACCCTCGCGCCCCAGACATTGCTGACCAGCCACTACGCGATCCAGCGCGGGCCGGCCGTCGCCGAGTTCCTGGCCGAGAGCCAGGCGTTCGTCGACCGGACCGAGCAGACGCTGCGCGCGGAGCTGCGGGGCGCCGGCGGTGCGGTGACGGTCCGCGAGCTGACCGAGAAGCTCAGCCCCGAGCTCGGCGGCTGGCCGCAGGAGGCGGCGGCAGCGCTGTTCTTCCCGCTCAGCGGGCATCTCGAGCGGCTTGCGGCCTATGGGCTCATCGAGCTGGTGCCCGATCCGGGGCGGCCGGTCAAGGTCCGGTGGCGCGACTAGTCTCGTGGGCATCATCACTGCGGCGCGGGCTCTCGGAGGCGATGCATGACAGTTGGACTGGGACGGTCGCAGCGCGCCGGGATCCGCCAGGTGGCCGACCGTGCCGGGGTCTCCGTTTCCTCGGTGTCGCGGGTGCTCACCAGCCACCCTGACGTCAGCGCCCGGATGCGCAAGCGAGTACTCGAGGCGGTGGAGCAGCTCGGCTACGAACCGGACTGGCTGGCGCAGAGCATGCGCCGCGGCGCCACGCTCACCGTCGGGTTCGTCGTCGGCGACATCTCCAACCCGCTTTTCGCCCAGATCGCCCTCGGCGCCGAGGTCAGCCTGCAGCGCGAGGGCTACTCGATGCTGCTGGCGAACTCGCAGAACCAGCCGGTGCTCGACGCTCGGCACATCCGGCTGTTCCAGCAGCGTCGTGTCGACGGCCTGCTGCTGAGCCTGGCCAGCGAGAACCACACCGAGACGCTCGAGGCGCTGGCCGGCCTGGAGACCCCGATCGTGCTGATCGACCGCGACCTGCCGCCGGCGGTCGCGGCCAGCGCGGTGCTGTCCGACCACCAGTCGGGGATGCGCGCGGCCGCGGCCTCGCTGATCGAGCTGGGTCACCGGCGCATCGGGATGATCACTGGCTCGATCGACCTGCGGCCCAGCCGCGAGCGCGAGGCCGCACTGCGTGCGGTGTGCGCCGAGCACCCGGAGGTGGGCGCGGTGGTGCGGCCGGGATCGTTCACGGCCGCGCACGGCGCCGCTGCCACGGCCGAGCTGCTCGACGGTGCCGACCCGCCTACCGCCCTGGTCGCCGGCGGCAACCAGATTCTCATCGGGGTGCTGCGCGAGCTGCGGGCCCGAGGGCTGTCGGTGCCGTCGGACATCTCGTTGGTCAGCTGCGACGAGGTGCCGCTGTCGGAGCTGTACGACCCGCCCATCGCCACCATCGTCCGCGACCCGTTCCGCATCGGGCAGCGGGCGGCCGAGCTGCTGCTGGGGCGGCTGCGCGGCGACCAGCCGCACCACGCGGTGCTGCCGTCGATGTTCGCACCCGGCCGCAGTTGCGGCCCGCCACGCTGAGCGCTCCTACTCGCGTACGACGATGACGGCGATCGGCGTGCCGGTGGTGACCTCGTCGTCGGGCGCCACCAGCTGCTCGGTCAACTGACCGCGCACCGGTGCCGGCACGTCGCTCTGCACCTTCGCGGTGTCGACCGCGAGCAGCGGCTCGTTCTCGGCCACCTCGTCGCCGACCTGCTTGTACCACTCCAGGACGACGGCTTCGTCGACCGTCTCGCCCAGCCGGGGAAGCTTGACCGTCACGCGCATTCGTGCCTCCTGGTCAGGCGTGGATGTGGCCGAACATCGCCGACGGGTCCGGTTCCGGTGCCTGCCGCACCTCGGCGACCACCTCGTCGATCCGCTCCGTGACCGCGGACCGCAACGCGTCGACCTCGCCGGCGGTGACGGTACCGGCTGCGACCAACGCGTCGGCGTAGAGCGCGATGGGGTCGCGGCCCTGCCAGGCCTCGAGCTCGCCGTCGGGCCGGTAGGGGCCGGTGTCGGCGCGTGAGTGACCGGAGTACCGGTAGGTCTTCATCTCCAGCAGGGTCGGCCCGTCGCCGCCGCGGGCCCGCTCGACCGCCCGCCGGACCGCCGCCGCGACGTCGTCGACCACCTGGCCGTCGACGGTCTCGGCGGGCATCGCGTAGCTGCCGGCGCGCACGGCCAGGTCGGTGACGGCGGTGGTGCTGGCGATGGGGGAGTACTCGCCGTAGAGGTTGTTCTCGACGACGAACACGACCGGCAGCTTCCAGACCGCGGCCAGGTTCAGCGACTCGTGGAACGCGCCGATGTTCGTGGCGCCGTCGCCGAAGACCGCTACGGCGACGTCGTCGCCGCCGAGCACCTGGCAGCTCAGCCCGGCGCCCACCGCGACCGGGATGCCGCCGCCGACGATCGCGAAGGTCGGCATCAGCCCTACGGCGCGCTCGCTCAGGTGCATCGAGCCGCCGACACCGCCGACCAGGCCGACGGTGCGGCCCATGATCTCGCCGAGCACGGCCGACGGCTCGCAGCCCAGCGCCAGCGCCACACCGTGGCCGCGGTAGGTGCAGGTGACGTGGTCGGTGGGCCGCAGCGTCGCAGCCAGCCCGACAGAGACCGCCTCCTGTCCTTCGCACAGGTGTGTGGTGCCGGACACGACGCCCTCGAAGAACAGGTCCTTGACGCGACCCTCGAACTCGCGGATCTCCATCATCCGTTCCAGCCGGGCGGTGGGGTCGCGCAGCGCGACGCGGCGGTCGAGGCTGGTGCTCATCGGTGCGCTCCTTCCCGCGACCACCAGGGTCGCGGCGTCCGGCCGGTCTCGATCAGCTCTCCCACCTGCTCGCGCACGTACTCGACGGTCGGCACGTAGCGGGTCTCGAGCGGTTTGGCGTAGGGGACGGGGACATCGGGCGAGGTGACCCGGTGCACGGGCGCGCGCAGCTCACCGAACAGCTCCGAGGCGACGCGGGCGGCGATCTCGGTGCCCCAGCCGCCGCTGAACGGTCCTTCCTCGACGACGACCAGCCGGCCGGTGCGGCGCACGGAGTCCAGCACCGTGGCCACGTCCCACGGCACCAGCGTGCGCAGATCGACCACCTCGGCGCCCCAGCCGGCGCCGTCGGCCGCCTCCTGCGCCACCGGCACCGTCCCGCCGAGGGCGACCAGCGTGACGTCGTCGCCGGCGGTCCGGACCTCGGCGCTGCCCAACGCGATGATGCCGTCGTCACCGGTGACGACCTCGGCCCGTCCGCCGTAGAGCCGGCGCGGCTCGAGCACGACGACGGGGTCGTCGTCACGGACGGCGGCCCGCAGCAACCCGTAGGCCGTCTGCGGGCCGGAGGCCACGGCGACCTTCAGCCCCGGCGTGGCGTAGAACCACGTCTCGAGGCACTGGGAGTGCTGCGCGCCGAACCCCAGCCCGGCGCCCACGGATGCGCGGACCGTCAGCGGCACGCCGTATTGGCCGGCGGAGAGGTACCGGAGCTTCGCCGCCTCGGTCACCAGCTGGTCGAGGGCCACGCCGAGGAACTCTCCGAACATGATCTCCACGACCGGTCGTAGCCCCGTCGCGGCGGCACCGACGGCGGCGCCGAGAAAGCCCATCTCCGAGATCGGGGTGTCGCGCACCCGGCCGACGCCGAACTCGGCGAGCAGCCCGTCGGTGGCCTTGAACACCCCGCCCGGAACGGCGACATCCTCGCCGATCACGACGACGGCGGGGTCCTCACGCATCGCATCCGCCAATGCCGCGGAGACGGCCTGGTTCATCCTGAGCTTGGTCACATCACACTCCAGCCGAGTTCTGGAATCGATTCCAGCAAACTAGTGCGCACATGGTGCCATATCAAGGGTTGTTCCAGATTTCGGGAACGATTCCAGAACAGCTAGGTCGTACGCTACGGCGCTCGAAGTGAGGGTGGCGCCACCACCGCCGCGGCGGTCGCACACCTCCAACGCGGTGATCTCACACCGATCGGCGATCGCGGTACCCCTTGACATCCTCCGGTCGGTCTGATTCCGTATGGCTCACGCGGTGACACGAGTAAACAGATTCGCCGATGCGGGATCGAAAACACGTTGTTTTTGCACTTCACAGCGCTAAGACGCGTGTACAACACGAGTAAACTCAAGAGTCCCGATCGTGAGGAGTCGAGGCCGATGCGTACGGTCGCACTGGTCCTTACGGGCCTCATCGGCGCCCTGGTGGCGGGTCCGGGGCAGCCTGACTACGAGAACGAGGCCGAGTCGTGGACTCCGGCGCCGAGCTGTGCCAGCGGTCTGAGCAAGGTGGACTCGGCCAGCGACGAGTTCGACGAGCCGCTCGACGGGCGTTGGCGGGTCTACGACGTCGCGAACGGCGATCGTTCGGCCGAGCTCGCATACCTGCCGGAGATGGTGGAGGTCTCGGGCGGGGTCCTCCGGCTCTACGTCCGGGCGGACGACCCCGACGACGGTGTCAACGGCTATCCGGCCGGCGCGGTCGAGTCCACCTTCGACGTGATCGGCGCGAGCCCGGGACAGGCCAGCTGCGTGGAGGTCCGCACCAAGGGCTTCGCCGCGAACGTGGCGCGGCCGGGTACGTGGGACCAGAACGTCTTCAGCGCGGTCTGGCTCCACGACCGGCCCTCCCGGTACGAGCTGAACCCGAACCCGGAGATCGACATCCAGGAGTTCATCCAGACGGACCAGGTCTACAGCGCCTTGCACACCTGGGAGCTCGACTCAGCGGACGACGAGACCCCCACGCGCACGGACCCGGACCGCTGTCACACCGGCAAGCCCGACACCTCACCCGTCGGCGAGGGCATCGACGACTGTCACTCCGCCTCGCTGGGGCTGGGTGACCTGACCGCGTCCCAGCATACGTACGGGCTGCGGCGCGAGATCGCGGTCATCGACGGTGAGGCGGCCGGCCTGCTGACCGTGTACGTGGACGGGATCGCCACGTGGACCAGGCAGTTCCCGGCTGACAGCCCGTTCGTCACCGACGACCGGCACGTCATTCTCAGCACCCAGGGCAACCCACCCGGCGACCCCGGTCCGCCGTTCCCGAAGGTGGCGTTGCACGCCTGGGTCCGTACCTACGCCTGATGGAGGTCAATCATGGTCGGACGTGAAGGACTCCGCAGAGGCGCCCTCTCGGTGGTCGTGGCGAGCGCGGCGGTGACGGCGAACGCCGCCCTCGGTGTCTCGGAGCCCGACGACAACGAGGTGAGCGCGTCGCCGGGGTGGCACGACGTACCCACGCTGTGCAACAGCGGGCTGCGGCTGGTGCCCAAGGCCAGCGACGAGTTCGACCGCCGCCTCGGCTCGAAGTGGCGCCTGTACGACTACTACGACACGTCGCTGACCACCGGCACCCCGGGCAGGCGATCGGGTGAGCTGTACTACCGAACCGACATGGTGAGCATGGACGACGGCACCCTGAGCCTGAGCATCGTCGACGAGCCCGAGGACGTCGACGGCGACGGCAGCCTCGACTACCCGGCCGGCGGAGTCGAGTCGACGTTCGACGTCCCGGGCGCGACCGAGCGCCGGGCCAGCTGCGTCGAGGTCCGCACGCAGGGCTTCGCCGCCAACGTCGCGAGCCACAACGCGTGGGACCAGAACGTGTTCAGCGCGGTATGGATGACTAGCCGCCCGCCCAGCCACGAGACGAACCCGAACCCGGAGATCGACATCCAGGAGTTCTTCTGGGCCGACGAGATGCACATGGCCCTGCACCTGTGGGAGTCCCCGCCGCCACCGGAATCGCCGACGCCGGCCGAGCACACCGCGGTCGACAACTGCCGGACCGGGCGAGCGGACCAGACCGAGGACCCGGCAGGCACGATCGACGACTGCGAGACCGAGCCGCTGGGCGATGGCATGCTCACCGACGCCATGCACACCTACGCCGTCCGGCGCGAGATCGTCCAGGTCGACGGCAGCCCAGTGGGCCTGCTGACCTTCTACTTCGACGGGCGGCCGACGTGGACGAAGGAGCTGCCCGCCGACTCGCCGCTGATCACGCAGGCGCGTCACCTCATCCTCAGCACCCAGGGCAACCCGCCGGGCGGTCCCGGCCTGGACTTCCCGAAGGTGGCCGAGCACGACTGGGTCCGGACGTACAACTGATGCAGCGGACGACGAGGTCCTCGACGCGCGCCCGGAGCCAGTTTGCCCTCGTGCTAGCGCTGGCCACCACCGCGATGGCGGCGCCCGGAGCGGCCGCGGAACCGGTCACGGTGACCATCGGGCACACGACGCCCGGCAACGTCTTCGCCTCGGACGCCGTGCCGAGCTTCGACGTGTCGACAGCAGCGCCGCAGGTGTCCTGGACCGCACACGACTACTGGGGACAGGAGGTCGCGACCGGCACCACGCCCACGGTCGACGGTCACGCGCACCTGCGGGTGGAGGTCGACGTCCCCGGCTACTTCGAGCTGCGGGTGGAGGCGGCGGACACCGAGGCCGCCGAGGCCGTCGAGACGTCGTTCGCGGTGTTGGCGCCCGCCAGCCGATCCGCGACCGACCCCGTTCGGTTCGGGGTGCAGACCCACTTCGCCCATGGCTGGGATCCCGGGATCATCGTCCCGCTGCTGACGAACATCGGGGTGCAGACGGTCCGGGACGCACAGCAGTGGCAGCTCATCGAGACGTCACCGGGAGGCTACGACTTCGGCGTCGAGGACGGCCGGTTCGAGGAGTACATGGAGGCGCTCGCCGAGCACTCCGTCGAGCCGCTGATCAACTTCGGCCTGTACAACCCGAACCACGACGGCGGTGCCACCCCCTACACCGAAGAGGGACGGCAGGCCTTCGCCAGGTTCGTCCAGGAGGTCTTGGCCCACTACGGCGACCAGATCGGCCAGGTCGGCGTCTACAACGAACCCAACAGCCTGAAGTTCGGCGACCGCGGCGACGGCCCGGCCGACGCCCGTCCGGACTATCACGCCGACCTCGCCCAAGCGGTGTACGAAGCCGTCCAGGAGGTGCGGCCTGACGTCAATGTCGTCGCGCCCGAGCTGCTGGCGAAGACGCAGGACTTCGCCGACGGCCTGCCGTGGCTGGAGGAATACCTTCGCGCCGGCGGCGCCGACGCGCTCGACGTCGTCTCTCTGCATCCCTACCGGGCCTGCTGCACGCCGGAGACGCTGCCCGACGACATCGCCGACGTCCGCCGCCTGATGGATGAGAACGGCGCGGCCGACGCGCCGATCTGGTTCAGCGAGCTCGGCTGGCCGACGAACGACAAGTCCGAGCACACGACCGAACGGGCGCAGGCGCAGTACCTGCCACGGTCGTACGTCCTGGCGTTCTCCGCGGGAGTGGAGCGGTTCTACTGGTACAACTTCATGGACCACAACAGCGGCCCGTTCGGCCTGCTCCGGCGCCCTGGCGACCCGCGGGGCGACTACACGCCGAAGCCGTCCTACGTCGCCTACGGCGTCATGACCGCGCAGCTGTCCGGGCTGTCCTACGAAGGTCCGGAGCGGGCTCCGGACGGTGTGCGCAGTCACCGCTTCGGCGACGGCACGACGACCGTGCGGACCATGTGGGCGCCGGACGCCGACACGCCGGTCAGGCTGATGACCAACAAGCCGATCCAGGTGACCGACACGATGGGCGTGACCCGCACCATCACTCCGTACCGAGGCTCGGTGTCGTTGACCCTGACCGGCGACCCACTGTACGTACGCGGTGACGTCAAGGCGGTCCTGCGTCCACGGAGCACCACGTGACCGATACTCCCAACATCCTGCTGATCACGACCGACCAGCACCACCACCGGGCCCTCGGGCACCACACCCCGGTGCTGAGGACGCCTCACCTCGACCGGATCGCGAACGAGGGAGCCAGGTTCGACCGCGCCTACTGCCCCAACCCGCTGTGCTCGCCGTCGCGGTCATCCCTGATCACCGGCAGGTACCCGTCCGCACACGGCTGCTGGACGATCGGCACCAGCCTCGACCGCGAGTCGCGCACGGTCGGCCACCTGCTCGGGGCAGCCGGGTATGCGACGTCGCTCATCGGCAAGGCCCACTTCGAGCCGCTGGCGGCGACGCCGGACCAGCCGTCGCTCGAACGCGCCGAGCTGCTGCGTGACCTGGCGTTCTGGGCCGGGTTCCACGGTCCGTACTACGGCTTCGACCACATCGAGCTCGCCCGCAACCACGCCGACGAGCGGTGGGCCGGCCAGCACTACGCGCTGTGGATGGAGAGCCACGGGTTGGCGAACTGGCGCGAGTTCTTCCGCGGCGGATCCCACTACACACCGCGCGAGCACGTCTGGGACCTGCCGGAGGAGAGCCACTACACGCACTTCGTGGCCGAGCGCACGATCGCCGCGATGGACAGCGCGGTGGGCGCGGGCCGGCCGTTCTTCACCTGGGCGAGCTTCCAAGATCCTCACCCGCCATACCTCGTCCCCGAGCCGTGGGCGTCGATGTACAGCCCGGACGACGTCCAGCCGGGCACCCTCGCCGACGGCGAGCTCGAGGCGATGCCGGAATGGTTCGGCCTGACTCAGGAGGACGACCCGGACTTCTCGGCCTGGCAGGAGACCGAGCACGCCAACCACGGCTTCGTCGGCCATCGCGTGGAGCCGGACCGGCTGCGCCGGGACCTGGCGGTCTACTACGGCATGATCAGCCTGGTCGACGCCGGGATCGGCCGCCTGCTCGACCATCTGGAGCGTCAGGGACTGGCGGGGGAGACGCTGGTCGTCTTCACCACCGACCACGGCCACTTCCTCGGCCAGCACGGGCTGACCGCCAAGGGCCCGTTCCACTACGAGGACCTCATCCGGATCCCCATGCTGGCCCGCTATCCCGGCCGGATCCCCGCCGGTAGCCAGGTGACGGCCCTACAGAGCCTGATCGACCTCGCGCCCACGTTCCTGCGGGCGGCAGGGCTCCCGGTGCCGGGCGACATGCAGGGGGTCGATCAGCTCGACGTCTGGTGCGGCACGCGGGAGCCAGCACGCGAGCACGTGCTGGTGGAGAACCGCCACCAGCCGACGGCCGTGCACATCCGCACGTACGTCGACGAGCGCTACAAGATGACCCTCTATCGCGACCAGCCCGCCGGCGAGCTCTTCGATCTTCAGCGCGACCCGGGCGAGCTGCGCAACCTGTTCGACGACCCGTCGCACGCCGAGCTGCGGGCCGAGGTCAGCCACCGCTTCCTCAACGCCGAGATCCGCCGCGAGGCGAGCAAGTACGAACGGATCGCCGTTGCTTGAGAACAGGCCGAACATCGTCTTCATCATGTCCGACGACCACGCGGCACACGCGATCAGCGCCTACGGCAGCGCCCTGAACCACACGCCCCAGCTGGATCGCGTCGCCGAGGAGGGGATGCGGTTCGACAACTGCTTCTGCACGAACGCGATCTGCGCGCCGAGCCGGGCGGTCATCCTCACCGGCACCCACAACCACGTCAACGGCGTGATGGCGATGGCGAGCCCGTTCGACTCGGCGCAGCCGACGTTCCCGGCGCTGATGCGTGACGCCGGCTACCAGACGGCGCTGTTCGGGAAGTGGCATCTCGGCGAGGGCTCCGGCCACGACCCGCAGGGGTTCGACGAGTGGCGGGTGCTCTACGGCCAGGGCCAGTACTACGATCCCGTGCTCCGCACGCCCCGCGGCGACGAGCAGCACGATGGGTACGTGACCGACATCCTGACCGACCTGAGCGTGGACTGGCTGGGCTCGGTCGATCGCGATCGCCCGTTCTGCCTGCTGCTGCACCACAAGGCGCCGCACCGGTCGTGGCTGCCGGCCGAGCGGCACCGCGACCTCTACCAGGGCGAGGTCTTCGTGGAGCCGGCGACGTTCCGGGACGACTACGCCACCCGGTGCGGTGCGGCGCAAGCCGCGCGGATGCGCGTCGGAGAGCACCTCAAGCCGCGCGACCTCAAGGAGGACGTCCCGCCCGGGCTCGACGACGCGGGCCGCAGGTCGTGGGAGTACCAGCGGTTCATCACCGACTACCTGCGCTGCGTCGCCGCGATCGACGAGAGCGTGGGGCGCGTGCTCGATCACCTCGACCAGGCCGGCCTCGCCGACGACACGATCGTCGTCTACACCTCCGACCAGGGGTTCTTCCTCGGCGACCACGGCTGGTTCGACAAGCGGTTCATCTACGAGCACTCCCTGCGGATGCCGCTGCTGATCCGCTACCCGCGGGAGATTCGGCCGGGATCGGTCTGCCAGGACCTGGTCGCGAACGTCGACTTCGCGCAGACGTTCCTCGACTGGGCCGGCGTCGACGCGCCGGCGCGCATGCAGGGGGTCAGCCTTCGTCCGCTGGTGTCCGGACGCGACTCAAACCCGCCCCGGGACGCCGTCTACTACCGGTACTGGCAGCACGACGACCCGACCCACGGCGTCTGGGCGCACTACGGCGTGCGCACCGATCGCTACAAGCTCGTCTACTTCTACAACGACGGCATGGCGCTGCCGGGCACCGGCACCAGCTCGCCGGCGCCGTGCTGGGAGCTCTACGACCTGGCCGACGACCCGGATGAACTGGCCAACGTCTGGAACGACCCGTCCTACCGGCAGGTCCGGGACGAGCTGACGGCGGTGCTGGCACGCGAGCAGGCGGCGGTCGGCGACACTCCGCACCGGAGCCAGGGGTGAGGCTCGACGCGAGAACCGAAGCCGCATACCGGGTCGTCGAGACGTACCTGGCCGGCGAGCGCCCGCGCACGGCGCGCCCGCCCGAGGGTGTGCTGGCCCGACCGTACGTGGACCCCGCCTCGGTGTACCGCGGGCAGTTGTGGGACTGGGATGCCTACTTCACGCTGCTCGCCCTGACACCGCACCTGGGCGACACGACGCTGGCGCGCGACTGCGTGCTGAACTTCCTGGACCACCAGCGCGACGACGGCTCGATCCCGTACGTCATCGGGGCCCACGACGCCGACGGCCCCGATCACCGGGCACGCGAGTCGCCGATGAACTCGGCCAAGCCGGTACTGGCCCAGCTTGCCCTGCTGACGGAGGACCCGGCGGGCTGGGCCGGGCCGGCGCTGCCCGGGCTGCGGCGGCACGTCGCGCACTGGCAGAAGACCCAGCTGCACGACTCCGGCCTCTTCTGCTGGCGCAGCCACCGGGGGAGCGGCGCGGACAACCACCCCGGGGTCTACGGTCGCCCGCGGGACTCGACCGCCGGCGTCGACCTCAACTGCCTGTTCGTCGCCGAGTACGGAGCGCTCGCAGAGCTGCACGCCGCCGTCGGCGACCTGGACGGTGCCCGCCACTACGCCGAGCGGCGGGCCGAGCTCGCGGCGCGGGTGCGACGCCTGCTCTGGGACCCGGTGATGTCGGATTTCTGCCACGCCGACACGCTGACCACCACCCCGCCCGGGACCAGGCAGAACGCCGATTGGTTCGTTCCGCTGCGCTATCGGTCGTGGGTCGGCTTCTACGCGTTGTGGTCCGGTGTGGCCACTCCGGAGCAGGCGGCCGCGATGGTCGATGCCAGCGATCTCTTCTGCGATGCCGGCATCCGCACCCTGTCGCCCCGTGAGCCGCTGTACAACCTGGCCGCCAGCGGCAACCCGTCGAACTGGCAGGGGCCGGTCTGGGTGGTCGCCAACTACATCGCCTTCGCCGGGTTGCTGGACTACGGCTACGTCGCCCAGGCGCGACGCATCCTGACCGGCACGCTCGTGATGCTGGCCGACGACCTGGAGCACACCGGGACGCTGCACGAGTACTACGACCCCGACACGGGCCGCGGCATCCAGGGCGCCGGGTTCCTCAACTGGAACTTCCTCGCCACGACGATGTACCAGGCCTACGTGGAGCGCGCGCCCGGCTGACCATCGGCCGTCATCGCCGATGACGACGCGGGCATCACCATGACGGCCACGCCAGCTGGAGGGCCAGTCGATCGGCACGCTCGGGGTCGATGACGGTGTTTGGCGACGCTTGAAGCGCCCCGTACGGGCGTTCCCGCCGTGAGGCCTCTGGTCTGACGTTTGTCGGTGGGTCGGGGTAGGGTGGTTCACATGTTCGAGAAAGAGGGTCTGGCTGCTGGTTTGTCCGCTGGTTTGCTGGTCGGTCGTGACCCGCGGACCGGTGTGTGGGTCAGTTACGAACCCTGGGAGCTTCCCGACGACCTGCCGGCCGCGCATGGGCTGGTTCCCGACGGATTCCTTGGCGCCGAGCTGACCGCCTTGCTCGACGCCGGCCTGCGCGACGACCCGGCCGCGGACGGATCGTTCGAGGCGGTGGCGCCGGGGCCGGAGCTGGCGGTGCGTCTGGCCGCGGTGGACCTGTCGGTGACCTGCACGTACGACGTGGTGGAGGCCGCTGCTGGGTGGGCGCGGCTGATCTCGTGGGCGCAGGCCGGGCAGGCCCGGGTGCTGGCCGAGCTGAGTACCCGCCCGCAGCTGCGGCCCGGTCGGTGTGGGTATCGGTCGGTGAACCCGGTCACCATCACCGCGGTGGAGGTGGCCGCCCGCACGGTCACGACCACCCGGCAGGCGGAGAACCTGGTCGGGCATGCGGTGCAACTCGTGACCGACTTCCCGGCCACCCATCTGGCACTGGCGGCCGGGGTGATCGATGAGCGGCGCGCGAAAGTGATCACCGGTGAGCTGGGTGGGAGGACCGGCAGGTCCGCCGGCGGGTCGAGGCCGCGGTGCTGCCGGTGGCGCCGGGCCTGGATTCGGTGATGCTGCGCCGGAGGATCACCCAACTGCTGCACGAGCTCGCCCCGGTGAGCACCCAGCAGCGCTGCCAGGCCGCGCGGGAGCGCCGCGATGTCACCATCACCGCGGCCCCGGACGCCATGGCCTACCTGGAGGCGCACCTGCCCGCCGAGGACGCCATCGCGGTCAAAACCGTGCTCGATGCCGCCGCCCACGGCCTCAAACGCCACGACATCGCGGCCGGGCACCAGCCGCGCACGGCAGCCCAGCGCCGCGCCGACGCCCTGGCCGCGCTGGCCTGGACAACCCTGCACACCCAGACCATCGCCCCCGCCGGCAGCGACCACGCCGCCGACACCGGCACCGGCGCCGGTGCGGGTCGCGGGGGTGCGGCACCGATCCCGCTCGCCTCGGCGCAGGGCCGCCCGGTCACCGTGCACGTCACCTTCCCGCTGCGTTCCCTGATCGGGCTCACCGACGAGCCGGGCCACCTGGACGGCTACGGCCCCATCCCCGCACACACCGCCGGCCACCTCGCCGCCGCCGGGATCTGGCAATGGGTCCGCACCCACCCCGCCACCGGCCAGGTCCTCGATCACGGCCGCATGAGATACCGACCGACGCAGTCACTTATCGACCACGTCGTCCTCCGGGACCGGACCTGCCGCACCCCCGGCTGCCACCGAAGCGCCATCGGCTGTGACATCGACCACCGCGTCGCTCACGGTGCGGGCGGGCCCACCAGCGCCTGCAACTGCCAACCCCTGTGCCGCCACCACCACCTACTCAAACACCACACCGGTTATGCGATCACCCGACTGCCCACCGCCACCACCCGATGGACCAGCCCCACCGGCCACACCTACGACAAACC
>NZ_SMKZ01000015.1 GCF_004349065.1 Jiangella asiatica | reverse complement strand
GGGGAGGTGGGCGCGCTCAGCGGATGGCGCCGGTGACCATCCAGGTGTCCTGCCGCTCCCGTAGTGCCAAGGTGACCAGCCGCACCACCATCCAGACGCCGATGGCCGCCCACAGCGCCGCGATGCCGGTGGTCCCGGTCAGGTCGGCGACGGCGACGACCCACGCCGCCGGCAGGAATGCCGCGACCGAGGCCACGGACGCCCATGCGAGGTAGCGCCCGTCGCCGGCGCCGATGAGCACCCCGTCGAGCACGAACACCCAGCCGGCGATCGGCTGCAGCAGCGCCGCGACGACGAGGGCCGCGAAGAGCAGGCGGCGCACGTCCGGGTCGGAGGTGAACAGCTGCGCGTAGACCGAGCCGATTGCCAGCACCAGCACGGCCAGGGCGAACCCGGCCAGCACGCCCCATTGCACCATCCGCCGGGTGATCGACCGGGCGCCGGCGACGTCACCGGCGCCGAGCGCGCGGCCCACCAGCGCCTGGGCGGCGATCGCGACGGCGTCGAGGATCAGCGCGAGCAGCGTCCAGGTGGTGAAGGCGACCTGGTGGGCGGCCAGCTCGGCGGTGCCGAGGCCCGCCGCCACGGCGGTCATGACGATCAGCGCAACGCGCATCGCCCCCGTGCGCACGATCAGCGGGACGCCGGCGCCGAACGCCTGGCCCACGCCCGGCAGGTGCGGCCGGATGGATACGCCGTCGCGCCGCGCGGCCCGGGCCACCACCCGCACGAACACAGCCGCCATGGCGGTCTGCGCGATCACCGTGCCTAGCGCCGAGCCGCCGATGCCGAGGTCGAGCCCGTAGACCAGCACCAGGTTGAGCACGACGTTGGCGACGGCGCCGGAGGCGGCGACGTAGAGCGGTGTGCGGGTGTCCTGCAGGCCGCGGAGCACGCCGGTGGCCGCCAGCACCAGCAGCATCGACGGGATGCCGATGAGGCTGATGCGCAGGTACGTCTCGGCGTGGTCGGCGACGTCGGCGTCCGGGCCGAACAGCGATACCACCCATGGCGTCAGCGGCCAGCCGACGGCGAGCGTCCCGGCACCGACGAGGACGGCGAGCCAGCAGCCATCGATACCCGCGCGCAAGGCACCGGCGGTGTCGCCGGCGCCGAGCATCCTGGCCACGGCCGCCGTCGTGCCGTAGGCGAGGAAGATCGAGAGGTTGACGAGGGTGCCGAGAACGGTCGAGGCGATGCCGAGGCCGGCCAGCTCCGGAGTGCCGAGGTGACCGATGATGGCGGAGTCGGTGAGCAGGAACAGCGGCTCGGCGACCAGCGCGCCGAGCGCGGGCAGCGCCAGCCGCAGGATCTCGCCGTCGGCGTCGTGACGGCGGAACGGACCGCGCGGGCGTGGAGACATGGCAGCACCGACGGTAGGTGTTACCCCTGACATCGAGGCATGGTCGTCTCGTTATCTGAGATATTGCGCTGTGGATTCGCGTCCACAGCCAGTGGACGAGCGGTTTCGGTTGTGACCTGCGCGAACGCCGTCGCTGCCGGAAACCGCCGGCCGCGTCGTCAACAGGCTTGTCCACAGCTGGGGATGATCGTTTCACCGCCCACCTCGCGCGTGACCACAGCCGTCCACACATGATCCACAAAGCCTGTGGACGGACGACTTGGCGGACCGGGTCGCCGGCCCGTAGGTTCGCGACAGCCGTCGGGGGGAGCGGCCGATGTCCAGGGGATTGTCGGTGCGGGCTGTTAGAACAGACGTATGGGTCAGCTGGTGCCGGAGGGGGTTCTGTGAGCGTCGCTGAGCTCCCCGACCGCCGCGACCAGGCACCGGCCGACTACGGTCGGACGCCGCCGCAGGACGTCGCGGCCGAGCAGTCGGTGCTGGGCGGCATGCTGCTGTCCAAGGACGCCATCGCCGACGTCGTCGAGGTGCTGCGCGGGCACGACTTCTACCGCCCTGCGCACGAGGCCGTCTACGAGGCCGTCATCGACCTCTACGGCCGCGGCGAGCCGGCCGATGCCGTCACCGTCGCCGCCCAGCTGCAGAAGACCGGCGAGCTCGGCCGGGTGGGCGGCGCGCCCTACCTGCACACCCTCGTCTCCTCCGTGCCGTCGGCGGCCAACGCCGGCTTCTACGCCGAGATCGTCCGCGAGCGGGCCATCCTGCGCCGCCTGGTCGAGGCCGGCACCCGCATCGTCCAGATGGGCTACACCCAGGACGGCGAGGCCGACGCCATCGTCGACCGCGCCCAGGCCGAGGTCTACGCCGTCACCGAGAAGCGCGCGTCCGAGGACTACCTGCCGCTCTCGGAGATCATGGAGGGCGCCCTCGACGAGATCGAGGCCATCGGCTCCCGCGGCGGGCAGATGGTGGGCGTGCCCACCGGCTTCGCCGACCTCGACGCCCTGACCAACGGCCTGCACCCCGGTCAGCTCGTGATCCTGGCCGCGCGACCCGCGGTGGGCAAGTCGACCCTCGGACTTGATCTTGCTCGTGCGGCCTCGATCAAGAACGGGCTCACGTCGGTCATCTACTCGCTGGAGATGAGCCGCAACGAGATCACCATGCGGTTGCTCTCGGCCGAGGCGAAGGTGCCGCTGCACCACATGCGCTCCGGCCAGATGACCGACGACGACTGGAACCGAATCGCCCGCAGCACCGGCGAGGTGTCCAGCGCTCCGCTGTTCATCGACGACTCGCCGAACATGACCATGATGGAGATCCGGGCCAAGTGCCGGCGGCTGAAGCAGCGCAACGACCTCCGCCTGGTCATCATCGACTACCTGCAGCTCATGAGCAGCGGCAAGCGTGTCGAGAGCCGGCAGCAGGAGGTCGCCGAGTTCTCCCGTGCGTTGAAGCTCCTGGCCAAGGAGCTCGAGGTCCCGGTCATCGCGATGAGCCAGCTGAACCGTGGCCCCGAGCAGCGTCAGGACAAGAAGCCGATGCTTTCTGACCTGCGTGAATCGGGATCCATCGAACAAGATGCGGACATGGTGATCCTGCTGCACCGCGAGGACGCGTACGAGAAGGAGTCGCCGCGGGCCGGTGAGGCCGACTTCATCGTGGCCAAGCACCGCAACGGGCCGACGGCCACCATCACGGTGGCCTTCCAGGGCCACTACAGCCGCTTCGTCGACATGGCGCAGTAGCCGCTCTCGTCCGATGTCGAGATGGGGCGACCTTTGACAACCCCGACGGATTGTTCAGCACGTGACTTCATGTAGAGCGCTGCCATGAGCCAACCGCCCATCCTGTTCGACGATGCCGCGATCACCTGCGTGACAAGGGCGATCAGTGGGTCTTACTCCGGCTCGTGGCTGGCCCAGGTCCTCGCGGCGGCAAGGCCTCACGACGAGCTCGGCGAGGGTGCGACCACGTGGGCGCGTCTCTACAACGCCGTGGTGGTCCATCAGAACCAGCACCAGAACGAGAAGGCGACGGTAGTACTGGTGTCCGCGGCCATATTGCCGGCCCGTACGTCGATAGAAGCCTCACGGGCCGCGGTCGCCAGGGACGCGTTGAACTTGGCGTTGTCGTTGTCGGGGCTGACGATTCGACCCGACGGCAAGGTCGCGCGTGCGACGAGGGCACCGACCGACAATGAGGCCCCGACACGGGCGATGCGGCTTCGCGCAGTTGGCCGCCCGTGGCGTGCACCAGGCGGTGCACGACAAGGTTCGCGAATGGCTGCGAACCGACTACTACGACGCCGTGTTCGAATCGGTGAAGGCGCTCGGGCCGAGGCTGCGCTCGATGAAGAGCCTCGACCTGGGCGGATGGAGGCTCGTCGATGAGGCCTTGCTCGGGAAGTTGCCGCTACTGCTGGCCGAGGCCGCCGAGCAGCTGGCCGCCATCGGGTCCTGATGCGGAACGGGACTACTCCGGAGTGAACACGGACTGCGCAATATGGCGCACTCCGCCGTTCATCTGGATGGGATCGTCCTTCCGGTTGAAGTAGTAGATGGCCAGGCACCTGCCGGGATCCACCTCGAACACGCGGGGATAGCCCAGATCCCAGCTACCCCCGTCGTCGCGCAGGATCAGTTCTGAGCCCCAGGTACGCCCACCGTCGTCGCTGACTCGATAGCGAATGCCATACGGCGGCAACCGATAGCCGTACACGCAGACAATGCGCCCGTCGCTGAGCTCGCAGATATCACCGGGTGCGCCCCAATCGTTGACGCGTGAGAGGAACTGCCATGTGCGCCCACCGTCCATGCTCTCGAACAGCTCCGTCCACAACACGCTGGTCGGATCGCGCTGGCACCGTACCGTCGCGATCAAGCGGCCGCTGCGTAACGCCAGGGGCCGTGGGTAGAAGTAGCGGTGCGCTCCGAAGCGCGGAGAACCGGCCTTCTCGCTCACCGCTTGTCCGTCATCGCTGATCGGAGTCATAAACGAGAGAAAGTTCCAATGAACGCCGTCTGGGCTGGCGTAGACCAAGGGCCGGCGAGTCCACCCGTCCGGCGTCACGGACGTCAACGCGACCAGGCACATGCCATCGGCACGTACGACCGCTGATCCCTGGCCGGACAACGAGCTCAGCCCGGTCATCGGCAGGAGGATCGGGCGTCTCCAGGCCCGGCCGCCATCGGTGGAGATCCTGATCCACGGACGGGCATTCGGGACGAAGATCGCTGGCACCCCGCCGCTAGCCACCAAGACGTCCTCGTCCTGAAAATCGACCGGCCCTTCCGGGGAGTAATCCGCGGGCCCGCCACAAGTGATCTGATCGGGGCTCGTCGAGAGGTCGATGACCTCGTTCATGGTTTCCGGATCCCATGTCGAACCGTTGTCGGTTGACCGCAGTGAGACGACATTGCCACGCGCCACCATCAGGTTGTCGTGATGAATATCGTCGGCATTATTGTAGTTCACAGACGCGCGTCGAAACGACGCGAGCAGCGAGCTGTCACTGGTTTTCCACAGCCCGAAAAGGAACGGCATGCCGCAGAACTCATCGTCGTTCCGATACACGATGCTGTGCTCGACATCAATTGCCTTGCGCGGGCGTCTGAATCGCTCGATCACGGGCGTTCCTTTCACGTCGTCGTGCACCCATACGTCGCTATCACGCTGGCGACAGCACCTCTTTCGCACTCGCCGGCGACAGCCTGACGTTTATGACGCACGATCGCCTCGGTGGCCGGGTGTCTCGTGGGCCCGATAGTCGGGGCGGATTGTCACTTTGTCAAGAACCCACCATCGCGACTGGATGACGGAAACGACCTCGGATGGTAGCCCACCGCAGTCGTCGACTTTCGCGGTGCCGTCGCCGTAGACGGTGACCACGTGCAGGGCGCCGGGCGTGCTCAGTTGAGCGATCGAGATCGATCGGCGCGTGTCGGCCGACTGGCGGCCCTCGCCGAGCCGTCCGACGGATCGATGCAGGTGACAGCACTGTAACCGTGGGGGTTGACGGCAGGAACGGTTCCGTGCTGTACTTCCGGACAACGTTGTCTCCATGTTGGCGCGTGGTGCTCTCCAGACGTGCCTGATGGCAGGTGAACGTCCCGAGTCAGGGAAGGAGAACGGCCATTGTGTCCGAAGTGAAATCGCCCGACGTTGCCTTAACCCGATCCCTGAGGGGACGACTGGAATCACACCGATGGCCGGTCGTCGTGTTCGTCATCGTCGCCGGCTTCATCGCGTTTTCGGTTGTGGCGCCGAGTGTGGGAATCTTCGGCAACAGCTTCTTCGAGTCCGGGTCGGGACTCACCCTCCGTTGGTACCGAGAGACACTGACATCGCCGGGCGTATTGTCGGCGACGCTCAACACGGCGATGGTGGTCGTAGGGGCGACCACCATCGCGCTTGTCAGCGGCGTCGTGCTGGCGTGGCTGGTGTCCCGTACCGACATTCCGTTCGCCCGTGTGCTGACCATCGTGCCGGTGATGCCGCTATTCTTTCCGCCCGTTGTTGGCGCCGTGGCGTGGGTTCTGCTGTTGGCCCCCGAGGTCGGACTGATAAACGAATTTCTCCGCGCCGTCACCGGCGGCGCGGTCGGTCCGGTGAACATCTACAACGTGTGGGGTGTGACGTGGGTCGTCGGTATCTATATCACCCCATACGTCTACCTCATGATCGCCAACGCCTTCCAGCAATATGACGGCGCCTATGAGGAAGCAGCTCGTACGGCCGGCGTCTCGACGCTTACGGTACTGACCCGGATCACCATCCCGTTGCTGCGGCCGGCCATCATGGCCGGCGCGATGTTGGCGTTCATCACGGCCCTGGCCCAGTTCTCCATCCCCGCCATCATCGGAAAGACCGGCGACGTCGACGTCTACACGACGTTGATCTACGACATGCTGCGCAGCTACCCGCGACAGCTGGATTCGGCCGCCGTCCTGAGTTCCATCATGGTCATCGTCACCATGGGCGTCCTGTGGTACCAGCGTCGGCTGCTTCGACGCAGCTCTCGGTTCGTGACGATGAGCGGTAAGGGTCTACGCCGTACCCGGCTGTCGCTGGGCTCGTGGCGGTGGCCGCTGTTCGTGGGCATCGTCCTCTACGTGCTAATCACGGTCGTCCTTCCGGCCTTTGCGCTGTTGAACGTCTCGGTGCGGAGGCATTGGAGCGCAACGCTCAGCCTGGAGGGCGTCACACTTGACAATTTCACATGGCTGACGGACGGCTTCAACCTCGCGACGGAGTCGATGCTCAACAGCGGTCGCCTCAGCGTGATCGGAGCCACGATCGGGATGCTGCTGTCAGTACTGATCGCCTACACAGTGGTCCGCAGCCGGCTGAAGGGCCGCAGCGTGTTGGACTACCTGGCGACTTTCCCGTCGGCGGTTCCGGCCACCGTGCTCGGCGCGGGCTTGCTGATGATCTACCTGGGTCCGCCCATCGCACTGTACGGCAGCAACGTCCTTCTGCTGATTGCCTACGTGGCCCACTTCCTGCCGCAGGGCACCCGCACGGCCACGGCTGCGTTCCACCAGATCAGCCCGGAGATGGACGAGGCGTCGTACGTCTGCGGTGCGTCGTGGCCGACGACGTTCCGTCGCATTGCCGTGCCGCTGATCGGCCCCATCGTCGCAGGCGGCTGGTTGTTCCTGTTCGTCTTGATGTCTCGTGAACTGTCGGCGTCGGTGCTGATCGCCAGTCCGTCGACACCCGTGGTCTCGGTCGTGATCTTGGACCTCTGGGGCAACGGATCCGTGCCGCAATTGGCGGCGGTCAGCATGGTCGTTCTCGTGTTATCGGCGATTCTCACGATGGTGGTGCAGCGCGTGGGGAATCGCGGTGGTGCGCGATAGTCCGACCGGCCCGGTGAGGTTGGGCACAATTCAATTGTCCGGCCGGAAAGATTGACGAAAGTTCGGCTTCTAGGAGGTGTACGATGAAGTATCGCCTAGTGAAAGCGCGGCCACTTCGTCTATTGGTGGCAGCCGGTGTCGTCTCGGGCCTGGCGCTTACGGCGTGCGGAGGCGGCGACTCGACCAATGGCGTGCGTGCCGAAGTCCCAGACGATTGGGACGCGGTAGTGGAGGCAGCCAAAGAAGAGGGAACTGTTCAGCTGTACTTCTCGATCGGGCAGGATGTGATCGACAACCTTAGCGAAGGGTTCAAGTCGAAGTATCCCGAGATCGACGTTGAGGTATACCGATCCACCGGTGGATCCGCCACGCTCATCGAGCGGATGGAGAACGACATGGCCGCCGAATCCTGGGTCGCAGACGTTGTGGATCTGGCGGCACCGCTGTGGCTGGAAGACGCCCTCGACAGAGGAATCGTGGCGACCGACGTCGACGTGCCCCATGCCGAAGGGTGGGATCCGGAGTACTGGAAGGACGGCACCATGGTGCTGATGCCGACTGTGCTGTGCGTGGCCTACAACACCGACCTGGTCGATCCGGATGAAGTGCCCACGAGCTGGGAAGAGATGGCCGACAGCCGGTGGGCGGACCGGATGGCGATCTTTGAGCCGCGACCGGACACCGACTCACACACGAACCTGTATCAGCTGTATCTGGAAGAGTTCGGCGAGGACTTCATCACCGACATCACTGAGCTTGACCCGCGCGTCTGGGACAATGCGAACTCACTTGCTGAGAGCGTCGCAGCCGGGGAGTCCGCGATCGGCCCGGCCTTCACGCACAAGGCCGAGGATCTCAAGAAGAACGGTGCGCCGCTGGACTACGTCATTCTCGAGCCGGCGCCTACCTTTATGAACACGACCTTCGTCGCGAGTGATGCGCCACATCCGAACGCCGCGCGAGTGTTTCTCGACTATGCCCTGAGCGAAGACGGCCAGCGCGCTATCGCCGGTGAGGGGCGAGGCAACTCGTTACTGGATATTCCCGATGCCATCGAAAATCCGGAAGAGATGTACCTGCCAGACATTCACGAGACCGCTGAGAACTATGACCTGATCATGGATCTTCTCGGCCGCTCCGGTTAGGGAGGCAGTCGTGGATCCAATCGTCCCAGGCACTACGGCGGATATGCGCGAGGTCACAATAGGGAGCGTGCTCGATGAGTGATGGCGGAGGGCTGGTCGCGCCACGCAGTGTAGCGGTGGTCGGTGCGTCCGAGCTTGGCGGGACAAACTATTACGGTGCTCGCGTGATGCGCAACCTGGTCGACTCGGCCACCGATGTAGCGGTATACGCGGTGAACCCCCGGTACCACGGTCAGCAGGTCATGGGCGCAGACGCGTTCGGCACGTTATCGGATATTCCCGAACCACCGGAACTGGTCATCATCGCCATACCTGCCGCGGCGGTGGTGGACGTGCTCACCGAGGCGGGCGAGCTCGGCGTACAGACATGTGTGGTCTTGACACGAGAGTCTCGTGGCCCGAGTGCGCGCAAAGCGTTTGAGCGGGAGGTCCGAGACGTCGCACTCCGCTACTCCATGCGGGTGATCGGGCCCAACTCCATGGGTGTCTTCTGTGGCACGGCGATGGTCAACGGCAGCTTCGCCTCCGGAGCGCACGATGGTGGTCTGAAGCCGGGCTCACTGTCCATGGTCTCGCAGAGTGGGTCGGCGATCTCGTATCTCCTGCAACTGCTTCAGCGCACTCGAATCGGCTACAGCTGGCTCATCAGCACCGGCGACGAAGCGGTCTGTTCGCTTGAGGCACTGTTCGAGCAGGTCGTAGAGGATCCGGACACGCAGGTGATTCTGCTCGTCGTCGAAGGCGTGGCGGATGGCGAGCGGTTCCGCCGAGCGGCCCTACGGGCGCGAGTGCTGGGCAAGCCGGTCCTTTTGCTTCAGGTAGGCGTGTCCACCGTCGGCCGCGAGGCGGTACAGACCCATACCGGTCGGCTGGCCGGGGTAGAGAAGGCGTTCGAAGCGGTCGCGGAGGAAAGCGGAATCGTCCGGGTGCCGACCTTCGAGCGGCTCTACGACATCGCCACGTCGATGGTCGAGCAGGCGTTGCCGCGTAAGGACCACGAGCACGCCCGGCGCGCCATGGTAGCCACGACGTCTGGGGGAGCGGGCGCGTATACGGCAGACCACCTCAGCGCCCTCGGCTGGAGTCTTCCCCCGCTCTCGGAGGAGATCCAACAGGACATCGAATCGATCTCGGGCCAGAACGGACTCCAGAACCCGGTCGATGTTACCGGGACGTGGGCGCAACCGGAGATGCTGCCGGCGCTGCTCTTAGCGATGTCCAAAGACACCACGATCGACGCGGTGGTCATCGCCAGCGGTGCCGGCGGAACGCTCGCCCTCCCGGTCGCGGAAGCTCTGGCCGCGGTTCGCGAGGAGATTCCCCAGGAGCTGTATGTCGGCTGGGTCGGGATGAGTGCTGAAGTGGCCGCGGTACTTGGCAATGCGGGTATCAGCGCCTTTCCAGACCCGGCGCGAGCGGCCCATGCCGCGGAGGCAAGCGCACGATTCCGGCAAAACCAGCAGAACATCCAGCCGGCATCCAGCTTGATGGAGCTCCTTTCGGAGGGCACGTGTGCTCATGTCCGGACCGAAACCGGTCGGAACGGTCCGGGAACGACGTCGACCGCGGGCGAAATGCTGGTCTCCTTGGCAGCGGCCGGCGTGCCATGTGCTCCCGGTAGACTGTCCCGCGGCCTCGACCTGCAGGAGGTCGAAGATCTTGCGGACGAGGTCGGCTATCCGCTGGCCATCAAGCTGGATTCACCGGCGCTGAGCCACAAGACGGATAAGGGCGCTGTGGCGGTCGGGATCGCGGATGCCGACCAGCTGGAGGTCCAGCTCGCCCGGCTGGCGGATATCGCCAAGCACGACGGGCTGGACTCGCCACGGGTCCTGGTTCAGAGGATGGTCGACGGTATCGAAGTCCTCGTGGGACTGAAGCGGGATCCGGCCTTCGGGCTGCTGCTTGTCCTCGGGGTGGGTGGTGTCCGGGCGGAACTCTTTCCGGATGTGAACGCCGTCGTTCTTCCTACCACCGATGCCGGACTGGCGTCGATGGTCGGTTCTCACCCGATGCTAAATCGGCTACTGGCTGGCTATCGCGGCGCCGAGGCGGCCGACCGCGGTGCGCTCATCGAGGTGCTGCGGCGATTCGCCGAGTGGGGAACGGCCCATGGCGACCAGCTCCTGGCGGCTGAGGTGAATCCCGTCATGGTTAACGGCGCCGCAGCGGTGGCGGTCGACGCGCGCGCGGTCTGGGAGAGGTGACCGGTGTGAACAGCGAAACGGTGGCCTACATCCGGGGCGTGGGGAACACCAAGTACGTCAAGAAAGCAGAGCGCTCGGTGGAAGCGCTCGCCGTCGAGGCGATAGATGCTGCCGCGTCCGACGCGGGTATCCCGGTGTCCGAGATCGACGGGATCATCGTGTACCACGGACATATCGGGACCGACGAAGTGATCGCCCAGCTGGCATTGCCGGACGTCAAGCTGCGTGCCATTGTCGATATCGGTGGGGCGAGCGCCGTTGCCGCCCTTCAAATGGCGTCGTTGTACGTTCTCGGCGGTGTCGCAAGGAATGTAATTCTCGTGCGCGGTATCAAGGGGAACTCGGGCCCGCGCAAGGCCCAGAGGAAGTCGTTCCTTCCCTCGCAACAGTTCCGTACCCAGCTGGAGTACGTCGCCGGTTGCAACACGCCGTCGCAGCGGTACGCCCTCCTGTGCCGGCGCTATATGCACGAGCACGGTCTGACGCGGGAGCACCTGGCGGAGATAGCACTGGCCGCCCGGTGGCACGCCAACCTCAATCCGGATGCTCAGATGTACGAACGGACGCTGGAACTGGAGGAATATCTTTCGGGCCGAGTGATCGCCGACCCCTACCGGCTTTACGACTGCTGTCTGGAATCGGACGGAGCCTGCGCGGTCATCGTTTCGGCTCAACCAGGAGGTGACGATCAAAGACCGGCTGTTGCGATCCTCGCGACGGAAGAAGGCCACGCCGATCCGCCCGACGACATCAGCAACCGCGATCCGTTCTTGCATGTAGGACTCGAGAAGGCGGCGGCTCGGCTGTGGAACGCCGTTTCGCTGGGTCCCGACGATATGGATGCGGCAATGGTCTACGACTGCTTCACCTTTGAGGTCGCCCATCAGCTGGAGGCCGCCGGCTTCGCCACGCCCGACACCATCGGGCGTCTGATCCTCGAGGACGGCATCCGGTTGGGCGGGAAGCTACCGGTCAATACCCACGGTGGCCTGCTGTCGGAGGGGCACATGGTGGGCCTGAACCACATCGTGGAGGCTACTCGCCAGTTGCGGGGTGAATGCGGCCCACGGCAAGTACCGGGCGCGCGGCACATCGCCGTGACGGGCTGGGGAAACCTCGGCGATGGATCCATCACCATTCTCGGGAGGCACGATGGACCTGCGTGACGTGCCGGCGCCGGATCTCGATGATCCGCTTTTTCAGGGGTACTGGGCGGGCACTGCCAAGGGCAAGCTGATACTGCCTCGGTGCAGCGGTTGTGAACGCATGAACTGGCCGCCCCGGGCCATGTGCCCGCATTGCCGAAGCCTGAAATTCGAGTGGGAAGAGCATCGACCAAGCGGCACCCTGTTCAGCTGGACCGTTGTCGGTCGTGCCACTGCGCCCGGCTATCGAGAGGTGCCATACACGGTAGGCATCATCGCGCTGGATGACGCTCCGGTGCGGCTGATGGGCACGGTGGTGGGCGTCGAGCCCGACGATATCGCGATGGACATGCCGCTGTCCGCCCGCTTCACCAAGGCGGGCTCGTCTCTGGAGTTCACCGTCGTCCAGTGGGGTCCAGCGTTGAGCCGGCCCGTGTCATCAATCTAGGGAGCCTGATATGTCGGTAGTCCGCGTCGAAGGACTCAGCAAAGAGTTCGTCTCACACGGTGCCACCACCGTGGCGGTCGACAATCTGGACCTGACGCTCGAGCGCGGCGAATTCGTGTGTCTACTCGGGCCCAGCGGCTGTGGAAAGACCACCACACTGCGTGCCATCGCCGGTCTGGAGGCGCCGACCGGCGGCACGATCGATATCGCCGGCCAGATCGTCTACTCCTCGGAGGCCGGTACGTATGTTCCGCCCGAACGCCGTGGGCTGGGGATGGTGTTCCAATCGTACGCGGTATGGCCCCATATGACGGTTGCCGACAATGTCGGTTTTCCGCTCCGCCACGGCATCGGTAAACGAGACAAGGCGCGGCATGGCGAAATCGACGACCGGGTGGCACGCATACTTGAATTGATGGACTGTGCCCACCTTGCGCGTCGGTACCCGTCCGAGCTCAGTGGCGGACAGCAGCAGCGAGTCGCGCTGGCGCGCACCCTGGTCTACGAACCGGACCTTCTCCTCTTCGACGAACCACTCAGCAACCTTGATGCGAAGCTGCGGGAGCGGATGCGGCTCGAACTGCGAGAACTGCAACAGCGGCTCGGGTTCGCTGCGCTGTATGTGACGCATGACCGTGAAGAGGCGTTGTCGCTCTCCGATCGGATACTGGTGATGCGCGACGGAGTGGTGATTCAAGCGGGTACGCCCGAGGAGATCTACGAGCAGCCTACCGACGTGTTCGTCGCCGACTTCATCGGGCCGGTGAACCTGCTTCCCATTTCCGAGCTGCGCCGTTCCAGCGGTGGTGTCGTCGCCGTGACCGGAATTGGCGAGGTCATGTGCGCCGACTCATCGCTTCCGCAGCTCGGTGCCGTCGGCAGCGCGGGCGAGACGTCGGTACTCGTCCGTCCCGGGTCTCTGGTCGTCGATACCCACGGAGAGCCCGGCGCCAATTGCTGGGAAGCACGGGTCGAAGGTATGACATACCTCGGTGACCAGGTCATATACGCACTGCGGGTCGGCAGGGTCCGGTTGATCGCCACCGCTCCGACGCGGGGCCGGACACAGGGCGAGCGGGTCTTCGTGACCGCGCAGCCTGACGTGTGCCGCGTGGTCGCCGGCCGCTTGCCAGCGGATCGGAGCGCTTCGGTAGACGAAGCGGCCACCTTTGCGGTTCCAGCATGACGCCTCGTGCGCCGACACCACCGTCGCGCCGACACGTTCCGATGAACAAGGGTGAGGAGCTCATTCCATAATGAACGCGGCAGAGCCTGCGGGCCTTTATCCGGCGACCGTGACGCCGTTCGCCAGTAGCATGAAGATCGATTTCCCGGCACTCGAAGCGCATTTGAGTGCAACTGCGGCGGCTCCGGGCATCCGCGGGTTGGTCGTGAACGGCCACCTCGGCGAGATCCTCGCCCTCGACGCGAAAGAACGAGTCGACATCGTGTCAGTAGCGAAATCAACCTGTACCAATGGGCAGGTCGTCTACGCCGGCATCGTGGGCTACCGTGCCGAGGATCTGGTGGAACAAGGGCTGCGGGCCAAGGTGGCTGGCGCGGACGGCCTGTTGGTGCTGCCTCCGATCGACGTGCGACCGTACCGGCGGCTGGCGGCCAACCCGGACTCGGTGCTGCACTTCTTCGCCGAGTTGGACAAGCGGGTCGGCTTGCCGATGGTTGTGCACCAGTATCCGGACTTCACCGGGGCGGCGTATCCGCTCGCGGTCTTGTCTCGGCTTGCCGAGCTCGAGCACGTGGTCGCCGTCAAGGCCGCGTCGGTCGACATCTCGACGTACACGGAACTGTGGGACACGTTGTCGGAGAAGACCCGCGTGCTGGTGGCGACGGATGCGCCGGGATTACTCGGCATGCTTCTTCACGGCTCGCACGGCGCCCTGATCGGTATTGCCGCGATCGAACCAGCACTCTGGGCCGAGTTCCTGCGGCTTGTCGACGAGAGCCCGTTGGAGCATGCCCGGGACCTTTTCGTTCGTTCGTGTCTGCCGCTGATGGATGCCGTGTTCGAAAACCAGGTGCCCCGGGGCATGGAAAGTGAAGCGAGCGCGACGAAGGAGGCGCTCGTCCAGCTGGGTCAGATTCCGTCGTCGCGGGTTCGGCTGCCTTCGGTGGAAGTGTCGGAGCAGCGCAAGCTGGCTATCCGTGACGCTCTGGTGCGCGCCGGGCTCATGCAAGGCGACGGTGTCGGTACAGCAAGTGCCTGAATCCCGCAGCGCAGGTCCTTGCGTTGGTTGGTCCGATCGGAATGAAGGAGAAGTGTCGTGCCCGTCGATGTGTCGGTGACCGATGGCGTCGCCGAGATCACCTTGAACCGCCCCGAGGCGCGTAACGCGATTGATGCGGAGATGCGCGAGCGTTTGCACGAGGCGTGGCGGCGGGTCGGATCTGATCCGGAGATCCGCGTCGCACTGGTGACCGGCGCCGGCACCAAGGCGTTCTGCGCCGGCGCCGACCTGAAGCGCACCATGCCGCCTCAGGAGAGCTTCGCGCAGCTGACGTTCAACTCGACCAGGTCTCAACACCTGCTGACCGGCATGAATACGGACAAGCCCATCATCTGCGCGATCAATGGTTACGCCATCGGCGGTGGGCTGGAGATGGCACTGGCCTGCGACATTCGATTGGCATCAACCAATGCCGAGCTGGGTTTGGCAGAGGTGCGGCATGGCACCATTCCAGGCGGAGGGGGAACCCAGCACCTGCCGCGAGCCGTTCCTCAGTCGCTGGCGATGCAGATGCTCCTGACCGGCGACCGCATCAATGCGGCCAAGGCGCTGGAATCCGGCTTGGTGAGCGAGGTGGAAACACCAGAGGGGCTGCTTCCGCGGGCACGAGAGATGGCCAACCGAATAGCGCGCAACGGTCCGCTGGCGGTACGTGCCATCAAGCGCGTCGTCCGCGAGGGCATGGCGATGCCGTTGGCCTCAGCGCTTCAGTTCGAGCAGTTCGTGTGGGGAAACTTGCGGGACACGGAAGACCGGGTGGAGGGGCGTCGTGCCTTCGCCGAGGGGAGAGTGCCGCAGTTCAAGGGTCGCTGAGGTGCGAGAAGCTAGGCTCTGGTGTGGCTTTGTGGGATTACATGGGGGTTTGTTGGTGATGGCACGCCGTAGTCGTGGCACCAGGCAGGCGACGGTCACCGATGTGGCCGAGCGGGCCGGAGTATCGCTGGCCACCGCGGCCCGGGTCTTGCGTTCGGAGGCGTCTGTCAACGAGGTATTGGCAGAACGGGTTCACAAAGCCGCCGCGGAATTGAACTATGTCCCGAACATGGTCGCTCGTAACCTGCGTCGTGGTAGCGGGAATACGATCGGGTGTGTGATCGGCGAAATGCTCGATCCGTACTTCGCGGAAATCGCCGAATCGGTGACGGTGCGGGCCGAAGAAGCGCACTCGATGATGGCGATCGTGTCCAACATGCAGCGGTCGGCGCAGTTAGAGCTCAAGCATTGTCGGCAATTGTGGGAGCAGCGCGTCGACGGATTGATCATCGCTGGCGGAGGTTTTGATCAGCGCACTCATGCGGAGAAGTTCACCGCGTTGGTCAAACAGATAACCGCCGCGGGTGTGGTCGTCGTGACCTTGTCTCCTCGTTTGGTGGATGTGCCGTCGTTCACGGTGGACAACGGCGCAGTCGGCGCTCTCATGGCCAATCACCTGGTCGGATACGGGCACAAGCAGGTCGGCATCATCACCGGTCCGCCGAACAGTGAGACGACCACTCAGCGCCTACGCGGCATGGAGAACGTTCTGCGCGATGCCGGTGCTCACGTGCACGTGAAACACGCCGACTACTCCCCGGAATCGGGAAGTGAGGCCACCGCGGAACTGTTGACGGAAAGGCCGGAGGTCACGGGGATCCTCGCAGCGGCCGACTCTATGGCGGTCGGCGCCATCGGCGGTGTGCAGTCCGTCGGCAAGAGCGTTCCGGAGGACGTCTCGGTCATGGGGCTCGGGCGTACGCGTCTGTCGTTGTATTCTTCGCCTGCCCTGACCACCGTGGATGTCCACCTGGCGGCTCATGCGCGGGCGGCAACGGACTACATCGCCGCCATGGTTCGTGGCGGGGAGCCCGACGAGTTCTCCCCCATGGAACCGACACTCGTCACCGGTTCGTCGGTGGGTGAGGCCCGGAATCAGAAGCCTCTTCGTAGTTGAAGGTGGAGGCACGCCGCGTCTGAGCGTGGGAATGGTCAGTGTCAGCGCGGTAATCCTCGACTTGGTTAGTGCTGTCACAAACCTCCTGCGGCAGCGGCGTGTGCAGTGCGGAACGGATCACGTCATCAACGGTGATCGACAACCGCACGGTATACCGCCGCCACGTTGAATAGCCAGGGTCATGCGTCTGTCCCTGCTATACCTTCACCAGGGTGTTCATCGACACCCCAGCCCGTCGTAGGCCCTGGGGTAACGCCGTAGCTGTTAGCCGTCGTCGTCATCGTCGATGACGACGACGGCGTCACTGGGGTTGACGACGAACCCGCCGCGGGTGGGCCCATCACCAGGCGTTCCCACGCTTCACCATGGATGCAAGCCTGGTGAAGCACACACGCCCCTGGTGATGTACGCGATCGTTGATGATCAACCCCAGCGGCATCCTTGGTGCCAGGTGCGCCGGCCGGGTCGCCGTCACAATAACCGAGCCGACCAGGGTGTCACCGTGCCGATCACACCACGACCGAGCCAGAGCCGATCGGCAGCCTCCGTGACGCCGACATCGTCGGTCGCTGCTCGAGCGCGGACTGATCGACGAGATCAACCTGCATATGGCGCCGATCCTGTTCGGTGACGGGATCCGGCTGTTCGACAACCCGGCGGCGCCCCGTCCGACTCGAGCCGATCATTGGCGACGATCATATGACCGAGGTGAACGTGCGTACCGCCCGCTCGCCCCGGGTGGACACCCGGCCACCGGAGACTCAGGCCAACGCGGGTCGGCGGCGGCGAGGAGGCGCTGGCCCAGTGCGCGGGCGGTGGCCTGGAGCTCCGGTCCGCCGACGATCCGGAACGGCGCCGGGAGCGCCGCGAGCTGCTCGGCGTACCACCAGGGGTTGCTGGTGCTGCCGACCAGCCGGCACGTGTCGTCGTCGATCGGCTCCACGAGACCCAGGACCCGCGGGACACACGGGATCACCGTCGAGGCCGGCGCGTCGACGACGACCTCGGCCACCCACTCGGAGCCGGCTTCGGAGCGGTAGCCGAGCCGCACGACGCGGTGGTCCATGGATGCCTGCACGAGCGTCGTCGCCGTCATCGGGTCGGGCCGGGCGGCGGCGCGGTCCGGGGCGGGAGCGGTCGTACGGCGGACCGCGGCCGCCTGGCGCGCGATCGGCTCGGGCAGGGCGCGCAGCAGCTTGCCGAGGGCGCTGCCGACCGGGTCGGCGGTGTCGGCGGCGTCGTGGTGGCCGTCGAGCACAGCCATGACCAGTCCGAGGACCTCGGTGGCGGTGAACATCAGCGGCGGCAGCCGGACCCCGCGTCCGACCCGGTAGCCACCGTACGGGCCGCGCATGGACTCGATAGGGATGCCTGCCTCGCGGAGGATGCCGACGTAGCGGCGGGCGGCCCGCTCGGTGACACCGAGCTTGTCGGCGAGCCGGTCCGCGGTGATGCCCTGGCCGCTTTGGATCAGCTGCAACGCGAGCAGCGCGCGCGCCGTCGGACTCGTGTCGATCGCCACGACACCTCGATTCCGGAAGCCGAACGTCCGGAATCGACTCTAGCGTGCCAGTCATGGAGCTCAAGGACCTGACCGTGATCAAGGAGTCGCTGGCCGGCGACGAGGTCGAGATGCTGATGTTCGCCCTGGACCGGGCCCGGGCGCAGTTCGCCTGGAAGTGCGGCGGGCTGGATGCCGCCGGGCTGAACAGGAGGCTGCCACCGTCGACGATGACCCTGGGCGGCCTGCTCAAGCACGCGGCTTTTGCCGAGGACCTGCGCATCGCGGAGTACCTGACCGGCGACCCGATGCCGTCGCCGTGGAAGCAGGAGAACTTCGACGCCGATCCGGACTGGGAATGGCACTCGGCGGCCGACGACACCCCGGAGGAGCTGTACACGCTATGGCGTGGGTCGGTGGAACGCTCGCGCGCGGCCTGGGCGCGCGTGCTCGCCGACGGGGGACTCGACCAGCCGTCGATCTTCACGACCAGCGACGGCGAGCACCCCAACCTCCGGCGGGTCCTGGTGGACGGGGTCGAGCACTACATCCGGCACGCCGGGCACGCGGACCTGCTGCGCGAAGCAGTCGACGGGCTGGTTGGAGAGGACCCGCCGCAGCCATGATGGCGAGCGTGCAGCCGATCGTCACCGACGATCAATTGACGGTCGTCCCGGCCAACGAGGCGTCGTGGGACGACCTGCAGGCGGTTCTCGGCACCGCCGACTACGCCGCGCGGTGCCAGTGCCAGCGGCTCAAGGTCGCCGGCTGGATCTGGCGCGACTCCACACACGAGGAGCGGGTCGCGATGCTCCGGGTGCAGACGGCCTGCGGGGTTTCCGGCGCACCGGCCACCAGCGGCCTGGTGGGCTACGTCGACGACGAGCCGGCGGGCTGGGTGGCGGTCGAGCCGCGCCCGGCCTACCCCAAGCTGCGGGGGTCGCGGCTGCCGTGGAGCGGCCGGGACGAGGACAAGGACGACGACGGCGTGTGGGCGGTGACCTGCATGATCGTCCGCAAGGGCTATCGCGGGCGGGGCTTGACGTACCCGCTCGCGCGGGCCACCGTCGACTACGCGCGCGACCGGGGTGCCCGCGCGCTCGAGGCGTATCCGATGATCACGCAGCCGGGCAAGGAGATCACGTGGGGCGAGCTCAACGTGGGCGCCCGCCAGGTCTTCGAGGAGGCCGGCTTCACCGAGGTTTCGCATCCCACGCCTCGGCGGGTGGTCATGCGCATCGATTTCGGTCGCGGCCACGATGTCGGATCGGGAGACTCCCGTTCGTCGTAGGGGTGTTCCGAGACGACGAGCGAAGGAGAGACCCGTGAAGTACCTCATGTTCGTGACCACAGACTCCGACCACACCGAGTCCGACGCCGCGGCCGCGCCGGACATCGAAGAGTGGGCCGACTACGTCCAGGGCAGGGGCAGCCACGTCATCGGCGACCGGCTCCGGCCGGCCGCCGACGCCACCACGGTGCGGGTGCGCGGCGGCGAGTTGCTGGTCACCGATGGTCCGTTCGCCGAGGCCGGGGAGTGGATCGCCGGATTCGACGTGCTGGAGTGCGCGGATCTGGACGAAGCGATCGAGGTCGCGTCCAGGCATCCGATGGCCTACGCCGGACGGTTGGAGCTGCGGCCGTTCTGGCCGCTGGGCGACGAGTGACGGTTCCGCCCCACGCGCGCAGCTCGGCGGCTGTCGCGAACGCCGTGGCCGCCGAGCGGCTGCGCATCGTCGCGTCGCTGGTGAGGATCACCGGAGACTGGGAGCTGGCGGAGGACTGCGTCCAGGACGCAGCCGCCCGCGCCTTGGAACGGTGGCCAGACGACGGGGTCCCGGCCAACCCGGCGGCCTGGTTGACGACGGCGGCCCGGCGTCGTGCCGTCGACGTGCTGCGCCGCCGGCAGACCGAGCGCGAGAAGCTGCGCGAGCTGCACGCCCTGTCCGAGCTGGAGCGCGACGTCACCGGCGACGACGTCCCCGGCCCGTACGGCGACGACCGGCTGCGGATGCTGTTCGCCTGCTGCCACCCGGCGCTGCCGATGGCCGGCCGGGTCGCACTGACGCTGAAGTCGGTGGCCGGGCTGTCCACACGCGAGATCGCCCGGGCGTTCCTGGTCAGCGAGGCCACGATGGGTCAGCGGCTGTTGCGCACCCGCAACAAGATCGCCCACGCCGGTATCGGCTTCCGGGTGCCGGAGCCGCACCGGCTGGCCGAGCGGACCGCGTCCGTGCTCGCGGTCATCTACCTCGTCTTCAACGAGGGTTATGCCGCGACCGAGGGCGAGCGGTTCCGCGACGACCTGGCCACCGAGGCGATCCAGCTCACCGCGCTGGTGTCCGAGCTGCTGCCCGGCGACGACGAAGTGCACGGGCTGCGGGCGCTGCTGCTGCTCCAGAACTCCCGGCGAGCGGCCCGCACGGACGCCGTCGGCGACCTGGTCACGATGGAGGAGCAGGACCGCGGCAGGTGGGACGGCGCCCAGATCGCGGCCGGGTTGGAGAGCCTGGCGGCGGCGCGGGCCACCGGCCGCCCGCCCGGCTGGTACCGGCTGCAGGCCGAGATCGCCGCGCTGCACGCCACTGCGGCCTCGCCGGCCGACACCGACTGGGTGCGGATCGTGATGGCCTACGACGCGCTGCTCGCGCTGAACCCGTCGCCGGTGGTGGCGTTGAACCGGGCGATCGCCGTCGGCTTCCGGGCCGGTCCCGAGGCCGGCCTGGCGGAGCTGTCGGAGCTGGAGACGGGTGGCGGACTCGCCGACTACCCGCTGGTGCCCGCGGTCCGGGCCGACCTTCTCCGCCGGGCCGGTCGCTACCGCGAGGCCGCCGCGGCCTACGTCGTCGCGATCGACGCGGCCGGGACCGAGCCGGAGCGGCGCCTGCTGCGGCGCCGGCTCCGCGAGGTCGGTGGTGCTGACCCCGCGGAGCCGGCGCGGTAGACGGATCCAGTGGCGGCGCCGGCGTCACGCGACGGGCTCCGGCGCGGTCGCCGGGACGCGCTCGATGACGGCGGGAGACGGCGTCGGCGCGGCCTCGGACAGGGCCATGCGGGAGTGCAGCCGGCGCAGCGGCTGCGGCAGCCACCAGTTCCGGGAGCCCAGCAGCGTCATCGTCGCCGGAACCAGCAGCATCCGCACCACCACCGCGTCCAGGGCGATGGCCAGGACCAGGCCGAGCCCGATCGCCTTGATCGGAGCGAACCCGCCGGCCACGAACCCGGCGAACACCACCGCGATCACCAGGGCGGCCGCGGTGACGATGCCGCCGGTGCGCTGCAGTCCCTCGGAGACCGACCGGGAGGCGCCCGCGCCGGCCAGCCAGCGCTCGCGGATGCGGGACAGCAGGAACACCTCGTAGTCGACCGAGAGCCCGAACGCGATCGCCCCGACCAGGATCGGGACGGTCAGGTGCAGGTAGCCGAGGCCGTCGGCGCCGACGACGCCGGCCAGGTTGCCCTGCTGGAACACCCACACCACGACGCCGAGGGCTGCGCCGATGCTGAGCAGGTTGGTCAGGATCGCCTTGAGCGGCAGGACGATCGAGCCGGTGAAGGCGAACAGCAGCACCAGGGTGCCCAGCGCCACGACCGCGATCGCCCACGGCAGCCGCTCACCCAGCATGGCGGTGTAGTCGACCAGCATCGCGGTGTCGCCGGTGACCTGGACGTCGAACGGCGCGTTCAGCTCGCGGATGGCCTGGACGGCGTCCTGCGCGGCCTGGCCCTCCACGGAGCCGGACGGGACGACGTCGAGACCGGCCAGCCCGTCGGTGAGCGCCTCGACCTCGACCGACTCGGTGCCCGGCATCGCGGCGATCGAGTTCCCCAGCTCGGTGACGGCGGGGTCGTCGGCCGGTGCGTCCGCGATCACCTGGATGTCGCCGAGCCAGCGCGCCTGCTCGGGGAAGTGCGTGCCGAGGTCGTCCCAGAGCTGGCGGGTCTCGGTGGAGGTCGGCAGCATCCGCGGGTCGCCCTGCGAGATGTGCATCGTCACGACCGGGGCGGCCAGCGTGACCAGGGCGGCGCCGGTGACCACCAGGGTGAGCACGGGCCGCCGCTGCACCAGCCGCGCCACCCGGGCGAACACGCCGTCGCCGGTCCGCTCCTTGGCCGGGGAGATCCGGTGGCCGAAGCGGCCCAGGAGCGCCGGCAGCAGGGTGAGCGCGGCGGCCATGTCGACCAGCACGACGGCGGCACCGGCCAGGCCCATCGAGCGCAGGAAGGGGTCGGGGAAGACGACCAGCCCGGTCAGCGCGACCGCGACCGTCAGCCCGGAGAACACGACCGTGCGCCCGGCGGTCTCGACGGTGCGGGCGACCGCTTCGGCGACCTCTCCGCCCGCGCGGCGCTCCTCGCGGAACCGGCTGACCATCAGCAGCGCGTAGTCCACGGCCAGCCCGACGGCGAGCATGGTGGTGATCTGGACGGCGTAGACGGACACGTCGGAGACCATGCTGAACGCGTAGAGGATGCCGAACGTCCCGCCGACGCCAACGCCGGCGATCAGCAGCGGCAGCCCGGCGGCCAGGAAGCCGCCGAACACCAGGAGCAGCAGCACCAGCACGACCGGCATGCTCAGCAGCTCGGCCCGGGCGACGTCCTCCTGCGCCTGCTCGCCGAACTCCACCTCCGAGAGCGGCCCGCCGGCGACGGTGACCGTGCCGGCGTCGATCTCGCCCAGCCGGTCGGCGGCGTCCTCGGCCGCGTCCTCCTCGGTGTCGCCGGGCGTGAGCCCGACCTCGACCAGGAACGCCTCGCCGGTCTCCGGTGACGGCAGCGGCTCGCTCACCTCGGCGATGCCGGGGAGCGCCCGGACGTCGTCGACGGCGGCGGCCACCTGCTCGACCAGGGCCGCGTCGTCGACCGGGCCGGCGACGACGGCGGTGATGGTCTCCGGCTGCGGCGCGAGGTCGTCCAGGCGCTCCTCGACGCGCATCGACTCGCTGCCCGGTACGGTGCCGACGTCGGAGATGAGCCGCTCGAACACGCCGGTGCCGATACCGAACCCGGCACCGATGACGGCGACCCAGGCCAGCACGACGACGAGCGGCCGGCGGATCGTGAACCCTGAGATCATGCGGAACATGACTGCCTCCCATCGGGGGTCTGATGACTGCCTCGATGGTTCTCCCGAGACCCCCTCGGGCGGATCGCCGTGAAGAGCGGACTACGGCACCACTCCGGGGAGTGGCCGTCTCGCTCTCAGGAGTGAGTCGGCGACCCCGGTCAGCCCTGCGGCTCGCCCGGCTGGACCAGCCCGGACTCGTACGCCAGCACGACGGCCTGCACCCGGTCACGTAGACCGAGCTTGCTGAGCACGCTGCTCACGTGGGTCTTGACGGTGTGCTCGGTGACGAACAGCTCGGCGGCGATCTCGGCGTTGGACAGTCCCCGCGCGACCTGGCGCAGCGTCTCGGTCTCACGGGCGGTGAGGGCCGTCAGCCGGTCGTCCGGGCGTGGCCCGTGCCTCGTCCCCGTCGCCGCCCGGGACCGGCCCACGACGTCGGCGATCAACCGCCGGGTGACCGACGGCGCCAGCAGGGCCTCGCCGTTCGCGACCACCCGGACCGCGTCGACCAGCTCGTCGCGGCGCATGTCCTTGAGCAGGAACCCGCTGGCACCGGCACGCAGCGCGTCGTAGACGTACTCGTCGATGTCGAACGTCGTCAGCACCAGCACCTTCGCGGCGGTGTCGCGGCAGATGGCCTCGGTGGCCTGGATGCCGTCGACGTCCGGCATCCGCACGTCCATCAGCACGACGTCCGGACGCAGCTCCGTGGCGGCCTGGATGGCCTGGGCGCCGTCCGCGGCCTCGCCGACGACGACGAGGTCCGGCTGCGCGCCCAGGATCATCGAGAAGCCGTCACGGACCAGCGCCTGGTCGTCGGCGATCAGTACGCGGATCGGATCGGGCACGGGTCAATCTAAGGGCACGGTGGCCGCCACGCGGAAGCCCGTGCCGCCCGGCCCGGGTCCGATGTCGAGACCGCCGCCGACCGCGGCCACCCGTTCGCGCATGCCGACCAGCCCGTGACCGCCGCCGTCCCGGCTAAGGTTCGCGCTGGTCGACGGCGGGAGGGCGCCGCTCGCCGGGGCCTGGCCGGGACCCCGTCCGTCGTCGGTGACCTCCAGCCGCAACGCGCCGGCCGTCCACGCCAGCCGCACGTCGACCCGGCTGGCGCCGGCGTGCCTGACGGTGTTGGTCAGCGACTCCTGGACCAGCCGGTAGACGGTGGCGGCGAGGTCCGGCGGCAGCCGCCGCGGTTCGCCCTCCTGCCGCAGCGTCGCGTCCACTCCGGCCGCACGGACCCGCTCGACCAGTCCCGGTAGCGCCTCGATGCCAGGCTGCGGCTCCCGGTCGGTCTCGGCCGCGGACCGCAGCACCCCGAGCGAGCGGCGCAGCTGCGCCAGCGCGTCGCGGGACGTGGCGGCGATGGTGTCGAACATCTGCGCGGCCTTGTCCGGGTCGCTGCGCACCACCACCGGCCCCGCCTCCGCCTGGATGGCGACCAGGCTCATCGAGTGGGCCAGGATGTCGTGCATCTCGCGGGCGATCCGCTGTCGCTCCCGGGTGGCGGCGGTCTCCTGTTCGCGGGTGAGCCGCAGCGCTCGCTCCTCCAGCATGGCGATCCGGTCGCGACGGGCGCGTGCCGACGTGCCCAGCACGTACGCGGCCGCGAACATGATGCCGATGACGCCGAGGTTGAGCGCCTCGTCGCGGGGCAGCAGGATCGACACCGAGATCCCGATGATGGTCAGGACAACCGCGATCAGCCGCTTCACCGGCGGCGACAACGCGGCGAACGTGTACGTGGCCACGAGCTGTGCCGCCGGTACGTCGCTCAGCACGTTCACCATGGACAGCCACGTCGTGGTGATGCCGGTGATGCCGGCGACGGCGAACGGAAAGCGCCGCCGCCACAGCAGCGGGAGGCAGTTGAGCGCGCCCGCCAGCGGCACCCACCAGGCGAAGGTGCCGTCCACCCCGGCGTCGAACATGACGTACGACCAGCACGCCACCGCGATCGCGGCATCGACGGCAGCGGCGGGCAGGTCCTTGCTCCGCTCCGCCAGCCGCCGCACGGCCTCGCCGATTCTCGCCACGGCTCAAGTATCGAGTTCGACGCCACCCGTCGTCCTCACTCTCGAGAGCGATCTGCGCGAAGCGCCGAACGAGGTGGGCGGCGCAGGCGCGGTACTCGCTGCTGGCGCCGCTGTACGGCAGGTACGTCGCCGGCGCGCGGCCGAGTCAGCGTGAGCTCGTGGACCTACCGGGCTGGACCCGGTCTTCGTAACCAAGCTCGGGGGCGCGGGTCATGGCGGGACCCGCCGTGGCCGGTCCGATCGCGGCCACACGTAGGGCAGGTCGGGCGGGACGTTGGGGAGCCAGCGGCGATAGTGCTGGGGGTTCTTGCGCACGAGGGCGGACTGGTGGGAGCGGTGGAACTCCGGGTCGCCGAGCCACGGCGGCAGCTCGCCCGCCGCCGCCAGCTCGAGTTGGGTGCGAGCCGGCGTGATACCGGTGGCGCCCGCCAGATCGGCATCGATCGTGACGGCCACGGTGTCGCCGTGCCCGAGTGAGCGCCAGCGTGCGCAGATGTCCAAGCCGTAGCGCGCCAACGCCTCCTCGTAGCCGGCCCACATGGCGGCCGCCGGGTGGTGTCGCCAGCCGTAGCCGGGCCGAGTGAGAGCGCGCAGGACCTGCAGAGCCTCCACGCGCTGGCCGCCGAGCCGGCGCTGGTCGAGTACGCGCGCGGATTCCTCGAACTCGGGGTACGGCAGAAACGTCTGCACGTCAGTGCGGTCCTCGCGGGGGTCGTCTCATCGCGGTAGTGGTACCCGTCCAGGGCGAGACGATGTGCTCGACGCTTGACCTCAAAAACGGTTGAGGTTGAATCCTCGGTCCCGTGACCTCGAGCCAAGCTGTCGACTCTCCGTCCGTACCCGACTGCGCCGGCCGCCGTGAGCGGGCCGCTCTCGCGGTGCTCTGCGCGGCCCGCGAGGCGTTCGTCTCCGGCGTGACGGTCGCCGCGTCGGTGAGCGCGGCGCTGATGGCGGTGCTCGTGGTCCTCGTCCTCGCCCTGGCCCGGCGGCGAATCTGACCTCGCCGGATTCTTCGCAGCGCTTAAGGTGCCTTTCAGTCCGCTCTCGGGTTCCTCCGGTTTGCTCGACGTCATCAAAGGTGGCGATCACGGGAGGAACCGACGATGAACCGTACAGGTGACGAGTCCAGCGACATCACCGCACCCAGCGGCCAGGACGCCACGCGTCCGCGGCGGCGGCTCTGGCTGGTGTCGGCCACATTGGGCGGCACGCTGCTGATCTCTGCGGTGGCCGCCGGCGCCGCACTCGCCGTCACGAGCGACGAGGGGTGGGCACCGGCGGACAGCGTGGCGCTCCAGCCGGGTGCGGGCCGCGGCTCAGGTTCGCCGTTCGGTCCGGCTGGGCCGGGCGGACCGAACGGCGGCGGGGTCGCCCCCGACGAATCCGCGACCGCGACGCTCGACGTCACCGACGCGACCGACGAGCAGGAGGCGGGCGTCGTGATCATCGAAGCGGCGAACGGCTACTCCCGTTCGGTCTCTGCCGGCACCGGCATCGTCCTGACCTCCGACGGCCTCGTCCTGACCAACAACCACGTGATCGAGGGCTCGACCGAGATCACGGTCACCGTGCCGGCGACCGGCCAGACGTACGAGGCCACGGTCATCGGGCGGGACGCCACCGCGGACATCGCCGTGATCGAGCTCGAGGACGCGAGCGGCCTCGACGTCGCGGACCTGGACGACGACGGCGACCCGGGTGTCGGCGACGAGGTCACCGGTGTCGGCAACGCCTACGGCGAAGGCGAGCTGGTGGCAGCCGCCGGTACGGTCACGGCGCTGGACCAGACCATCACGGCGTCGACGTCGTACGGTGCCGCCGGCGAGACGCTCCAGTCGCTGATCGAGGTCGACGCCGACATCGTCGCCGGCGACTCCGGCGGACCGCTGCTCGACGACGAGGGCGAGGTGGTCGGCGTCAACACCGCGGCGACGGACACGAACGGCATGCCGGCCGCGTACTCCGCCGGCACCGACATCGCCGGGTACGCCATCCCGATCGACGACGCCATGCAGGTGGTCGACACGATCCTGGCCGGCCAGGACACCGACACCGTCACCATCGGCTACCCCGCGTTCCTCGGCGTCGAGCTCGCGACGGGAAACTCCGGATCGGTGCCGGGCGGCATGGGCCGGGGCGGATGGTCCGAGCAGAGCGCGGCGGGTGCGGCGATCGCCGGTGTTGTCGACGGCGGGCCGGCGGCCTCGGCGGGTTTGCGTGCCGGCGACACGATCACCGCCGTCGACGGCGTCACCGTCGGCTCCGCCGACGACCTGCGCCAGATCCTCGACGGCTACGACCCGGGCGACTCGGTGGAACTGACGTGGACCAGCACCGACGGCGGGACGCAGACCGCCACGGTCACGCTGACGGAGGGCCCCGCGGCCTGATGCCCGCCGGGTGCGTGCGGCGGGCATCAGGCCGCTCGGGAATTCGCAGGTGCCTGTCGGCACCGACCGGTACGGTCGTGCTCACCAGCCGATACCGCGGGAGATGCCATGACCATCGCCCAGCTCGCCGACGAGCTCCTGGACGTCCTGCTCGACGCCGCACCGCTGGAGGCCTCGCTGCTGGGCATCCGCGACCGCGAGGACCGGCTGACCGACTACACCGAGGCCGGTGAGACCGCGGTCGACCGACGCCTGGCCGAGCTCGCCGAGCGGGCTCGCGCGGTCGACCCGGCCGGGCTGAGCCCCGACGACCGCGTGACCCGGTCCGTCGTCCTGCGGCAGATCGAGATCGAACGCGACCGGCTGGCCACCCGCGGCATCGAGTACACCGTCGTCAACTCCTTCTTCGCCCCGGCCGTCGGCACGCTCTCCGAGCTGCCGCTCGTCGGCATCACCGAGCAGGCGCACGCCGACGGCTACCTGGCGCGGCTGGCCGCCCTGCCCACGTTGTTCGCGGCCATCGCCGAGCGGCACCGCTCCGGCGTCGCGGCCGGCAGGCTTCCGGTGCGGCGGCTGGCCGAGGCCACCGTCGCCCACTTCGAGCGGTACCTCGCCGCGCCCGCGGACGACCCGTTGCGACGCCCGGAGCCGGCGCCCGGGAGCGGCGCCGACACCGGCGCGTTTCGGGCCGAGCGCGACCGGTTGCTCACCGATGTCGTGTACCCGGCCGTGGGCCGCTACCGCGACGCCGTGGCCGCCGACGTCGTGCCGTACGGCCGGCCCGACGACCGCCCCGGCCTGTCCTGGCTCCCCGGCGGGGACGACTTCTACGCACGGCTGGCGCGGGGCCACACCACCACCGACCGCACCCCCGACCAGCTGCACCAGACCGGGCTCGAGGTGCTGGCCCGGCTGACCGACGAGTACGCGGAGGTCGGCAGCCGGGTCTTCGGCACCACCGACCTTCGCGATATCCTCGGCCGGCTGCGCACCGACCCGGCCATGCGCTGGAAGGACGGCGACGAGCTGCTGGCCGCGGCCCGCTCGGCCATCATGCGCGCCGAGGAGGTCGCGCCGCGGTGGTTCGGCCGGTTGCCGTCGCAGAGCTGCGTGGTCGAAGCGGTGCCGGCCGCCGAGGCGCCGGGGGCGCCTGGCGCCTACTACATGCAGCCCGCCCTCGACGGCAGCCGCCCCGGCACCTACTTCGCCAACACCCACGAGGCGGAGAAGCGCGACCGCTACAGCGCCGAGTCCGTCGCGTTCCACGAGGGCGTGCCCGGCCATCACTTCCAGATCACCATCTCCCAGGAGCTGACCCACCTGCCGCGTCTGCGCCGCCTCATGGGTGTCACGGCCTACGACGAGGGCTGGGGGCTCTACACCGAGCGGCTCGCCGACGAGATGAGCCTGTACTCCGACGACGTCGCCCGGCTCGGCATGCTCAGCGAGGACTCCCTGCGCGCCTGCCGGCTGGTCGTCGACACCGGCCTGCACGCCAAGGGCTGGAGCCGGCAGCAGGCGGTGGACTTCATGGTCGCCAACACCGCTACCAGTCAGGTCGAGATCGAGACGGAGGTCGACCGCTATATCTCCGCGCCCGGCCAGGCGCTGGCGTACATGGTCGGCCGGCTGGAAATTCAGCGCATCCGGGCCGTCGCCGAGGCCGCGCTCGGCGACGCCTTCGACATCCGGGCCTTCCACGACGTCGTGCTCGGCAGCGGCGCGCTGCCGATGGGCGTGCTCGACGAGGTCGTGCGCGCCTGGGTCGACGGGCAGGGCTGACGGTGGACGAGCGCGAGCTCGCGCACCGGCGCGTGAGCACGGTCGGTCTGGGCGCCGCGCCGCCGGTTCGGTTCGGCGACGCGGCCGGCGTCGTGGCCTGGTTCGGCGCGGTGCAGTCGCAGGACTACCATCCGGCCACGTGGGCGGTCGCGCAGCGCCTCGGCGGCGGCCTCACCGACCAGGACCTCGACCGCGCGTTCGACGACGGTGTCTTCTTGCGCACCCACGTGCTGCGGCCGACGTGGCACTTCGTCACGCCGGCCGACATCCGCTGGCTGCTGGAGCTGACCGCGCCACGGGTGCACGCGCTCAACGCGTACGCCTATCGGCAGACCGGCCTCGGCGCGGACCTGCTCACACGCACCGCGGACCTCATCGCTGACGCCGTTGCCGGCGGCAACCACCTGACCCGCGCCCAGGTGGCGGCCATGCTCGACGGCCACGGCATCGCGGCGGTGCGGGTCCGTCTCGGCTACATCCTCATCCACGCCGAGCTGGAGCGGGTCATCTGCAGTGGCCCGCTACACGGCAAGCAGCACACCTACGCCCTGCTCGACGAACGTGCACCGGGTGCGGTGAGCCTCGACCGCGAAGCGGCGCTGGCCGAGCTGACCCGGCGGTACTTCACCAGCCACGGCCCGGCGACGGCGAAGGACATCGCCTGGTGGTCCAGCCTGACCATGAGCGACATCGCCACCGGCCTGTCGCTGGCCGGCGACGCGCTGGAGAGCATCGACGTCGACGGCGCCACCTACTGGTTCGCGCCCGGCCCGGCCGTACCGCCGGTGCGGTCTCCGGCCGTGCACCTGCTGCAGGCCTACGACGAGTACATCGTCGGCTACACCCGCAGCAAGCATCTGCTCGACATCGAAGGTCTGGTCGCCGCGGCACCGGACCAGCTGGCATTGCCCAACGGCGTCATCGTGGTCGACACCCAGGTCGCCGGGCGGTGGAAGCGCACGGCCACCGCCGACGCCGTCACCGTCCACGCCGTGCTGTACCGCCCGTTCGACGAGGCGGAGCTGCGGGCCCTGGAAATGGCCGCCGACGCACACGGCGAGTTCCTCGGCCGACCGGCCCGGGTCGAGACCAGCCGGGTCTGAGCATCGATTTTGCCGATCGCCCGCCAGGCGTCCAGGGTAGACCCATGACCACCTCCACCGGCTTGCCGGCCGTCGCCGACGTCAGCACCGCGGCGGCGACGATCACCGAGTACGTCCGGCACACTCCGCTGATGAGGGCGCAGGTCGACGGGCGACCCCTGGTGGTCAAGCTCGAGCACCTCCAGCGCAGCGGCTCGTTCAAGCTGCGTGGCGCGCTCAACGCGTTGCGCGGCGGCGAGCGTCCGGACCGCGTCGTCACCGCGTCCGGCGGCAACCACGGCCTGGGCGTCGCCACGGCGGCGAAGCTGCTCGATCTCCCGGCGACGGTGTTCGTGCCGGAGACGGTGCCGGAGGGCAAGGCCCGGCGCATCGAGCAGTCCGGCGCCGAGCTGATCCGGCACGGGAGCACGTACGCCGAGGCCGCCGCTGCCGCCACCGCGGTGGCCGCGCGGCCGGGTGTGCGGTACCTCCCGGCCTACGACGATGCGGCGGTGATCGCCGGGCAGGGCACGGTCGCGGCCGAGGTGGTCGCCGAGGCGCCCGACGTCGACGCGGTTGCGGTCGCCGTCGGCGGGGGCGGCCTGGCGGCCGGCACCGCGCTGGCCATCGGCGGCCGCGTCACCGTCGCCGTCGAGCCGCAGGGGTGCTGCGCCCTGCACCGGGCACTCGAGGCGGGCGAGCCGGTCGACTCCCCGGTGGACTCGGTCGCGTCGTCGGCGCTGGGCGCGACCCGGGTCGGCACTCTGCCGTTGGCGGTGCTCACCGCGGCCGACACTCGCTCGGTGTTGGTCAGCGACGACGAGCTGCTGGCCGCTCGCGACCGGTTGTGGGAGGAGTTCCGGCTGCTCGTCGAGCCGGCGGCGGCCGTGCCGTTCGCCGCCTGGCTGGCCGGCCGGGTGCCCGGCGAGCTGCCGTGCATCGTGCTGTGCGGCGCCAACACCGACCGCTGACCTCCCTGCGGTCCCGCTCCTGCTGAGCTGTTCCGCTACGGGCCTCCGGTCGCCATACTGTCGGGATGATCAGGTCGGCGATCGTGCTCGTGTGTCTGCTGCTGGTTGGCTGCTCCGGGCCCGACGACAGCTCCGAGCCCGACGACGGCGAAGGGTCCGGCAGCACTACGGCCGCCGGGCCGGTCGAGCCGGGCGTCACCGAGCCGGAGCTGCGCGACGAGCTGCTGGCCATGCAGGAGCAGGACCAGGCCGAGCGCACCGGCCAGGTCGCCGGTGAGTGGAATGACCAGGAGCGCACCGACCGGCTGCGCGAGATCATCGACGAGCACGGCTGGCCCACCTGGGACGTCGTCGGGCAGGACGGCGCCAGCGCGGCCTGGGTGATCGCCCAGCACTCCGACCTGGACGTGCCCTTCCAGGAGGACGCGCTGGACCTGATGCGCGACGCCGTCGCCGCCGGTGCCGCGGACCCCACGGAGCTGGCGTACCTGGAGGACCGCGTCGCGCTCAACATCGGCGGTGAGCAGGTGTACGGCACCCAGATCGGCTGCGTGGACGGCGAGGCACAGCCGGCGCGGCTCGCCGACCCGGAGGGGGTCGAGGAGCGGCGCGCCGAGGTCGGGCTGGAGCCGCTGGCCGACTACCTGGCCAGCCTCGCCGACGACTGCGCCGCGGAGGCCGCCGCGAGCGCCACGTCCTCCTGACCGGCCGTGGTCAGGTGAACGACAGCCAGCCGCCCGGCTCGAGGTCGTCCAGGTCGTTCACCTGGATGCCGTCCTGCCAGACCGTGTACAGCGAGTCGCCGATGACGATGCTGCGGCGCAGCCACGCGTAGCCGTCCGGTGCCGGCTCGGTCCGGGTGACGGTGCCCTGCTCGGTGACGGTGTCGGCGTCGACCCGCACGACCAGCGCGCTGGACCCGGACATGCCCTCGATCGGCACCACGACCTGGCCGGAGTCGGGCCAGTGCAGGAAGGCCTGCGGGTCGTACTCGGTCTGTGCCCAGGCGCCGGGGACGACGTGTCCGTCGAGCTTGACCGGCGCGGCCGGGTCACCGACGTCGAACAGCGAGACCTGGGCGCCGATGCTCATGCCGTCGGGCGTCGCCTCCTGGCCGACACCGACCAGCCGGTCCTCGCCGACGGAGTGCAGGTAGGCGGAGTAGCCGGTGATCTTGAGCTCGCCGCTGACCGCCGGTGCCGCCGGGTCGGCCAGGTCCAGCACGTACAGCGGGTCGATCTGGCGGAACGTGACCACGTACCCGATCGGGCCGAAGTAGCGGACCGCGTAGATCTGCTCGCCCTTGCCCAGGCCGCCCACCCGCCCGAGCTGGACCAGCTCGCTGCCGCGCTGCTCCAGTGTGACCAGCTGGCTCTCGCTGGTGTCGGTGTCGCCGGACCAGGAGTCCATCGTGGTGGCGACGCGCAGCACACCCTCGAACTCCGACATCGCGTAGCGCCCGATGATGCGCCCGTCGACCTCACCGGAGGCGAGGTAGCGGGCCGGCGCGTCACCGGCGATGTCGAACGCGTGGATGCCGGTGGTCAGCTCGGCCGGACCGGGATCGGGTGGCCCGATGCGCGAGGTCTCGACGGGGAACGGCTCGCCCCACCGGGTGGTCGCGACGTAGAGGCGGTCCGGGCTGGCGTAGACGGTTTCGCCGTCGGTGAGCACCCCGACCGTGCCGTCGGCGCTCAGCCCGGCGGCGGGGTCGAACGTGACCACGCTGAGCGTGGCGAAGCCGGCGAACTCCGCGGGCTGGTTCATCCGCTCGCACTCGACCAGCTGGCCGGTCACCGGGTCGGCGGAGCCGTCGGTGAACTCGTAGGACGGCAGCCAGTCCTCGATGGTGGACTCCTCGACGACGGCGCGGTTGCGCTCGGTCAGTTCCGCCTCGGGCCGCTCCCAGTCGTCCTCGTCCATCGGGAACTCCAGCGACGGCGCGGAGCTGACGACCAGCCGGACAGTGTCGTCGACCATCCGGGCGTCCAGGTAGCTGCCGTCGACCTCGAGCGTCGACGCGATGGCCGGGTCGGCGGGGTCGGAGATGTCGACCAGCAGCACGGTGGTCCGCGTCGCCGGCGGCATGAACGAGCCGGGCGCGTCGTAGGCGATCATCGAGTTCTCCCGGACCAGCACGACGACTCGGTCACCGGCGAGGAACAGCGACGCGTCGGTGTAGTCGTCGACGGTGAGGCGGAGCCGGCCGACCTCGCGAGGCGCGTCGCCGGTGACGTCGACGATGCGCAGGTCGCCTCCGGCGGCGCTGACGATCAGCCGTCCGTCGGTCTTGGCGACGTCGGGCTCGTCGACCCCGGCCTCTTGCACGTTCGTGGTGGAGTGGTCCGGAACCGACTGCGGCGCGATGGACGAGAGCGGAGCCGCCGCGCTGTCCTCCACCGCTCCTCCCTCGGCCGCGTACGCGATGTCACCGGTGCCCAGCCCCCACGGCCCGACCCGGTCCCGGGCCTCGGCCTTCAGATGGTCGAGGAGATCGGCGCAGGCGTCGAAGGACGTCAGCCCCATGACGGCGACCGGACCGCCGCCGGTGCCGCCGTCGTCGTCATCGGAAAGAGAACAGCCGGCGATCATGCCCAAGGTGACAAGGCCGGCAAACCACCGCCTCATGCTCGATTCGACGCCGGCCGCCGCGGGTCGGTTCCGCGCTACCCGAGGTAGCGGTCGGTGAACGCGTTGCCGAAGGTGTTCTTCGGGTCGTAGCGGCGCCGCAGCTCCCGGAAGTCCGCCAGCCGGGGATAGAGCTCCGGCAGCCGCTCGGGATCGACGGTGAAGAGCTTGCCCCAGTGCGGCCGGGCGTCGAACGGGGCCAGCTGCTGCTCGATCAGCGGGAGCACCGGGAGCACGGCCGCGGCGTCGCGCACCCAGGTGAAGTGGAAGCCGACGACGTCGCCGCCGTACGCGGCGCTGAGCCACAGGTCGTCGGCGGCTACGGTGCGGATCTCGGAGATCTGCAGCACCGGGGCGATCCGTCCGCGGATGCGGTCAAGCGCGCGCAGCGCGTCGACCCCGTGCACCCGCGGCACGAGGTACTCCGACTGCAGCTCCTCGCCGCTGCTCGGGGTGAAGTCGAGCCGGAAGTGTGGGAGGCGGTCGTACGACGGGCCGGGCACGCCCAGCTGCGGCGTGCAGTAGGTCGCGGGCATGCCCGGCACCGGGTGCCGAGGGCCGTCGGCCGGCCGCGCGCCCATCCAGCCCTGGTCCGGCGCCCAGTCGTCGGGCTCGTCCACGCGCCGCTTCACCCAGGCCAGCATCGTCGGCGCGGCCCAGTCGGTGAACACGCTGACGCTGTAGGCGGTGGCGAAGATCTCGTCGAACCGCTTCTCCACGGTCTCGCGGGCGAGGCCCTCGTAGACCTCCTGCCGGATGTCGAAGGCCGGGACGATGTCGAGCGTCAGACTGACGACGACACCCACTGCGCCCAGCCCGACCACGGCGCCGGCGAAGTCGTCGTCGCCCCGGCGCAGCGTGACGAGGTCGCCGTCGGCCGTGACCAGCTGGAGCGCGGCAACCGCTGCGGCGAGGTTGGCGTTGCCGTCACCGGAACCATGGGTGGCGGTCGCGCAGGCACCGGCGACGGAGATGTGCGGCAGCGAGCCCAGGTTGTGCAGCGCCCAGCCCTGCTCGTGCAGCGGGAGGCAGAGGTCGCCGTAGCGCAGCCCGGCGGCGACGGTGACTGTGCCCGCCTCGGCGTCGACTACGACCTCCGGCGGCAGGCCGGCCAGCGAGAGCAGGTCGCCTTCGGTGTCGGCGACCTCGTTGAAGGAGTGCCGGCTGCCCAGAGCCCGGATCCGCGGGCTGCCGGCGACCAGCTCCCGCACCTGCGACACCGACAACGGGGTGTGCACGCGGCGCGCGCCGTAGGCGACGTTGCCGGCCCAGTTCGTCCCAGGTGCGCTCACAGCCAGCAGGGTACGGGCGGCGGCAATCGAGGGGTGGAGCGGGCGCCGTCAGCCGGCGTCGAGCAAGATGTGCGGATGAGGCCCTGGCTGCAGCAGTGGAGCGACGACCTGGAGGGCGAGCGCTTCGCCGACGCCGACGAGGACGTCCATTTCACCCAGAACCTGGCCGAGACCGTCATTGCCGAGTACTCACTGCCCGGGCAGCTGGTGCTCGATCCCTTCGCCGGGTTCGGCACCACGCTGGTGGTCGCCGAGCGCATGGGCCGGCGCGGCCTTGGGCTGGAGCTGCTGCCCGACCGCGCCGAGCTGGTGCGTCGTCGGCTCGACGGCCACGGCGAGCTCATCACCGGTGACGCCCGGCAGGTGGCTCGGCTGGTGGACCGTCCGGTCGACCTCTGCCTGACGTCGCCGCCGTACATGAGCCGCGCGGACCACCCGGAGAACCCGCTGAACGGGTACCTCACCCTGGACGGCGACTACTCGACCTACCTGGCCGAGCTGGGCGACATCTTCGGCCAGGTGACCAAGCTGCTCCGGCCGCGCGGCCACCTCGTGGTCAACGTCGGAAACATGGTCGACGACGGCGTGCCGACGCTGCTGGCCTGGGATGTCGGCCGCCTGCTCGCCGAGCACCTGACGTTCCGACAGGAGGTGTTCCTCTGCTGGGACTCCCAACCGGAGTGGCTCACCGGCGACTACTGCCTGGTGTTCCAGCGCACCGACGACTCTCCTCGCCCGTGATCATCAACGGTCGGCGACGCCATGACGTCGCCAACCGTTGATGATCACGGGCCTATGGGTCAGGACGACCGGCGCATGGCCCTGGTGCCGACGGCCAGGCCGAGGGCGGCCACGATGGTCGCGGAGGCCGCCGCCGCCGCGATGGTCCCGGCCGGGAACTCGCCGTTGAACAGCGCCCGCTGGGCATCGACGACGTAGGTGAGCGGGTTGGCGTCGGACAGCGCCCGGAGCCAGCCGGGGCCGTTCTCCACCGGGAGCAGAATGCCGGCCAGCAGCAGGAGCGGGAACAGCACCGTCTGCTGAACGGTCCAGAACAGCCACTCGGTGTTCTTCGACGCCAGCGCGAGGGTGTACGACAGCGCGCCCAGCCCGACGGCCATCACCGCGAGCAGCGCCAGGCCGAGCAGAACCCCGCCGACGTGCAGCCCGACCCGGTCGCGACCGGTGCCCGGTTCCGCCAGCGCGACCTGCCGGCCGACGACGCGGCAGCGTTCGTCCGCGAGCGGATCGCCGCCATCCCGACGCGGTACCGGGTTGTGGTCGACGTCGCCGCGCCGGCCGACGTCGTCAGGCGGACGGTGTGGAACTGGGGCGGGGTCGAGCCGCTCGCCGCAGCGAGCTCCCGCCTCTCCATGAACGTGGACTCGTTCGAGTGGCCGGCCGTCGTGCTGGCGTCGATCGGCGCGGACTTCGAGGTGGTCTCCCCGCCGGAGCTGATCGCCTACTTCCGCGACGTCGGCCAGCGGTTCCTCCGGTCCACCTGACTCACGCGCGGACCAGGCGGGTCGCGGGGATGCCGTGGGGCGGCTCGGCGCGGAGCACCCAGAACGGGTTGCTCTCGCCGACGACGCGATCCTCCGCGTCGCGCGCCTGCAGACGCAGGTAGGCGCCGTCGCCGGGCACGAGGACGTGGTCTCGGCGGCCGTCGAGCAGGTCGGCGGCGGGTATCACGACGCTGGTCGTGGCCGGTGTCGGGTCCGCGGCGCCGGGGTAGTCCACCGGGCTCTGGACGATGTGCAGGGCGCCGTCGGCGGGCAGGTCGGTCGCGGTGAGCCGGACCTTCAGCCGTGCCGCGGACGTCACCAGCGCCGAGCCGAGCGCCCGGCGGCCGGCCACCTCGATGTCCATCGCCCCGCGCCAGCGCACCGGGTTCACCCACCAGGCGCGGCCCGCCCGCAGCGCCTCGACCAGGTCGTCCTTGCCGGTCGACCGGGACCACACGTACGTGATGTTGTTGTCGGCGAGGCCCGCCCAGTTCTGGCCACCGTGGTCGTCGCTCACGCCGACCGCGGTGATGAACAGCGCGTTGCGGGCCGCCGCGTCGAAGACCCGGCGCAGGTCCTCGACCGGGCTGCGGCCGATCTCCATGAGATCGGCGCCCAGGCAGTTCCGCTCGATCATGAGCTGAACGAGCGATTCCGCGGTCTCGACGTCCAGCGGGTGGTTCCACTGTGCCAGCGCGCCGTGCGCATGCATGAACTCGATCATCTCGGCCGTCAGGTCCGGATCGTTGTCCCGCCGCGGCGGGCTCGGCAGCTCCGGCATCACCAGGTCCCCGCCGATCCAGTTGAGGTGACGAACCAACGAGACCTCGAACGCCTCGTGGTGCGCGATGTCGGGGTACTGCGCGTCGTACTCGGCCAGTACGTCGCGCCGGAGCCCGATGCCGCCCGCGCCGTCACGCCGGCCGTAGTCGATGCGTAGCCGGTCGACGACGGCGCGCGTCTCGGTCGTGCCGTCGACCCGGACACCCAGGCGCAGCGTGTGCATCGAGTTGTCCGCGGCGACGAGGTCGGGCCAGAGCGCCCGCAGGTCGTCGACCGGCCGGAACGTGACGCGGTGCCACCGGCTCGCCGGGACCGGGATCTCCACGTAGCCGCGCAGTCCGTCGGTGCGGTGGACGACGGGGCCGTCGGTGCCGCCGCCGATGCGGTACTGCAGCAGGTAGCGGCCGGCGGGACGGCCGGCGTGGGCCGGGTGGTACGACGTGTTGATCTCGATGACGAGCTCACGGCCCGGCCCGGTCGCCTCGGTCAGCACGTCGAGGTCGATCGTGGTGTCGGCGAGCGAGCCGCTGTAGGTCTGGTTCCACGACGCGGCCGAGTACCACAGGATGCCCCAGCCGGTGCCGGCCGCGGTGAGCCGCATGGCCGTGCCCGGCTCATCCGGGGAGCGGGGGTCGTCGACGAACTGCGCGCCGCCGGTGGTGACGGCCCCCTCGCGGGACTCCGTCCACGTCCACTCCATGGTGTTGACGACCTCGCGCAGCCCGTCGAACCGGACCTCGCGCCGGTGGTCGTGTGCCGCGACCCGGAAGTCGTGGTCGGTCCACCAGATGACGTCGACGTCGTTGAGGCGGGCCTGGTGCAGGTGTGCCGCGTAGCTGGCCGTGCCCTCGCTGAACGAGCCGTGGATGTGCATGGCCATGCTGATCGGCCGCATGCCCCCCGCGCCCCCGGCGGGCGTGCCCGTCGAGGCCGTCGCGGGCAGCGCTCGCGCCGCCGGCAGGCCGAGACCGGCGGCAGCCGCACCGCCGAGCGTCGTCGCCAGGAGGGTCCGGCGCGAGACCGTCCCGCCGTCGTCCATCCTGTTGTCACCCGTCGCGACAGCGTCGTGTTCGGCGTGCATGCCAGCCTCCGTGTCTCCCGCACCGGTGGATGTCGTGGATCACGGTAGGAATCGGGCAGGACGACACGATAGAGACGTTCCAGAGGTTCATCCGGGCTTCGCGCGGGAGTCGGAGGGCGTTTGCCCGGTCCCCATGGCGAGCGTCAGGTGCGTTCCCAGCGCGCGATGGAGTCGTAGTCGCCGAACTCGGGCATCGGCTCGCGCAGCTCCGGGTGCTCGGCCGGATCGAACCGTCCCTCGGTGACATCGACCGTCGGGTTGTTCTTGGCACGGACCTCGTTGCGTAGCCGTCCGTCGGGCCGGGTCCAGGTGGAGTCCTGCGCGACCATCTCACGCGGCCCGACGAACCGGCGCTGGCGGGTCTGCTCGAGCCAGAGCCCGTCGCCGTCGGGATGCGCCACGAACGTGTACTGGCCGGCCGCCCGGGCCTGCTCGTCGAGGAAGAACACGTCCACCACCGGCGGCCGGAAGTTGATGTCGAGTGCGACAACCGGTCTGCCGTCCTCCTCGAGCACCGCGCAGTAGCGCTCGCGGTCCGCGTGCCGCCGCCGGGCCTCGTCCTCGGGCAGACTCTCACCGACAGTGTTGTTCGAGCGGTTCCAGAGGTTGCCGTACGAGATGGTCGCGGCCATTACGTGTAGATCCTTCCGTCGGAGTCGCGGATTTCCACACCCAGTCTGCGCGCTTCGGCGAGGACATTCGGCGGTATGTCGGCAGTCTGTGGCGGCACCAGCAGGACGGGCCGGCCGTTCAGGTTCGTGCCGCGCAGCGCGTCGGGGGTCGACGGCACGTCGGCGATGGGGGTGCCTGGCGGGTACTTGTTGCCCAGCGACCGGATCTCTCTGAGCGCGTGCTCCTCGGTGACCTCGGCGAACTGCGTCGACTTGATCTCGATGATCTGGTCACCGTCGATGTAGCCGTCGACGATGTTGTACGGGTAGCTGTCGCGGTAGACGGGGTTGCCGGCCTCGTCGACGGCTGGCAGGCCGGTGTCGGGATCGATGGCCCGCTGCTGGACGCGCAGCTGTGTGGTGCCGCCCGCTGCCAGGATGTTCGGTGTCTGGGTCCGCTCGAACTCGTTGCCGCGGAGGATGTTGCGCAGCCACTCGGGCTTCTCCCTCACGAAGACGCCACCGGTGGGTGCACCACCGGTCGTCAGCCGGACGACGGCGCTCGGGTCGGCGTTCACGACGCGGGCACCCTCGGGTAGCTGGCCGGCAGCCTCCAGCTGGCGGCTGATGTCGGCCAGCTCGTCGGCGCTCAGCGTGCGGCGCACCCACTTGCCGCCTACGGCCGACCACCCGATGACGGGGATGACGCCCGCAGCCGACAGCCCGGCGTTGACGTAGTCGCCCTCGGCTGAGTACCAGGCGGCGTTGACCGCGTCGGCCGGCTCGCCCAGCACCGGGATCAGGCCGACGATGTCGAGGACGGTGTGTCCGAGCCGCGAGAGCCAGTTGCGGTCGTGCTCCTCCTGGGCCTCCCGCTGCTCGGTGGTGATGGCCTCGATCAGCTCGCTGGCCTCGGCCGCGATGTCGGCGCTGACGGTGCTGCCGCCCTCGAACGGCGTGACGGCGGCCTGCAGCGCCGCCTGCATGCCGGCGCCGCCGTCACTCTGCCAGCCCCGGCGCAGGGCGTACTCGAGGAACCCGGACAGCTCGACCTCGTGGCCGTCGATGTCGACCGTGGGGGTGGTGGAGTCGTCGAAGACCCACTGCGCCGCCTCGGGGTTGGTCCCCATCGCCGCCAGCACCCCGGCCAGCGGGTCACCGAAGCTGTCGCCGCCCGGGGCGACCAGCGGGATCTCATCGCCCCACACCCCGACTCCCTGCAGGTGCTCGCGGGCGTAGATCTGGTTGGCGGCCTCGTAGAGGAACGGCGTGCTCCAGTCGCCGCGCGACACCACCAGCGCGAGCGCGGAGGCCTGCCCCGGGAACGCGTCGTCGCCCAGACCCCCGTACGGGACGGACACGGCCTCCACCCACCGGTCGCGGATGTCGTTGGGGAGGCGCAGATCCGCGTTCGTGCGGGTGGCCAGGCCAAGGGAGCTACCCAGTCCGGAGAGCAGCGACTCGTACTGCGCGTCGACGTCTTCGAGCGACACGAGCTCGATCGGGCTGTCGGCGACGCGCTGCCGGTAGGCGGCGACCTCGGCGACCAGGACCCCGACGTCCTCGGGACTGGTGGTGCGGGCGAGCTCCTGGGCGAAATAGGGATCGAGGGCGTTGTCGCCCAGCAGGTCAAGCAGCTCCTGGGGCAGGCCGTACTGGTCGAGGAGCTCGTCGGAGACGGTCGGGTCGAGGTCGTTCTCAGCGATCAGCTCGGCCGCGCGTCGGGCCGCTTCGCGTGCCTCCTCGGGGCTGAGGGTGGAGAGCAGGCTCTCGTCGATCGTCACCACGAACTGCTGCCCGGGCGTCTGAGCCTCGATGGCCTCGGCCATCGCGAGCCGGCGCCGCACGCCGGGCAGCTGGTCGCTCACCCACCCCCCCACGTCGTCGAGGCGGTTCATCGACGACGTGTCGACGTCGACCCCGGAAAGGAGGTCTGTCATCGATCGCTTGCTCTGCCCGACGGTGCTGCTGGCCGCCTCCATCGCCGACACCAGGGCGGACATCTGCTCGATGTCGATCGACGCCTCAGCCATCTACGGTTTCCACCGGCCGTCGCGGGAGTCCGGCGGGACCATCTCCGGCCGGCCCTCGATCGCGGAGTCGAGGTCGGAGATGGCCTCGTCGGCAGCGGCATCCAACCGAGTGTTCTGTGTGGTGAGCGCGGTGTAGAACTCGTCGGCCGCACTACTGACCCAGGCGCCGGCATCCATCGCGTCCTTGACGCCGCGCAGTTCCTCGCGGATGCCGTCAGCGACCGGCCCGGCATCGTCCCGGGCCTCCCTCAGGGCCGCCAGGTAGGGGTTGGGGATGTCGTCAGACACGTGGCCCTCCGATCGCCGGGACGATGATAGCGACGGCCCGCGCAGCTCCGCATCGGTCGCGGATGTGGAGCTCCACGGCGTGGCACTGAGTCAGACGTCCGCGGTGACGAGGGCGAGCAGGAAGCCGTCGTGGCCCTTGCCGCCGACGGTCTGCACCGCCGTCGCCGTCACCCGCGGCTCGGCGGACACGTGCTCGAACAGCCGGCGAGTGCCGTCGACCGACGGGTCGCCGGTCGTGGCGTCGATGATCGCGCCGCGGCGCACGACGTTGTCGACGACGATCACGCTGCCGCGCCGCGACAACCGCAGCGCCCAGGAGAAGTACTCGAGGTTGCTGGGCTTGTCGGCATCGATGAAGACCAGGTCGAACGGGCCCGCGTTCTCGGCCTCCAGCAACGGCAGTGTCTCCAGGGCCTTGCCGACCCGCACGTCGACCCGGTCCGCCAGGCCGGCCCTGGCGAGGTTGTCGGTGGCGACGGCGGCGTGCGCGGGATCGGCCTCCAGCGTGATCAGGCGGCCGTCGTCGGGCAGCGCCCGGCCCAGCCAAATGGTGCTGTAGCCGCCGAGCGTGCCGATCTCGAGGATGCGCCGCGCACCGGCGACGCGGGCCAGCAGGTGCAGCAGCTTGCCCTGGTTGGGAGCGACGTTGATGGCCGGCAGCCCGGCGGTGTCGCTGGCCAGCAACGCCGCGTCGAGCTGCGGGTCGGCTGGCAACAGGTGCTCGATGAGGTAACGGTCGACGGCGTTCCACTGGTCCTGGCTCATGAAACTCAACCTACCGGCGTGGTCGGTCTGCTCCATTCGGGTGAAAGCGCGTGAATCCCGGGTCGCCGCCGCGGGCGGCGCGAGACAATGATGCTCATGTCTGGACTGTGCGGGACATCGTCGTCGCTCCACGCCGAGCCGGGGCTGGTGCCGCGATGAACGAACCGCCCCGGGTTCCGCTTGGCACACACGTGGTGGTCACCGGCGAGGCGGCCGACGCGGCGGGTGCCGGCACCGGCCGCGGCATCGCCGGTCGCATCGTCCACGACACCGGCGGCGCCTACACCGTCGCGCTGGTCAACGGGCGGCTGGTCGACGCACCCGGCGAGCGGCTGATGACGGTCGGGCACGGGTCGAGCCCGCCACCCGCGCCGGCGCCGACCCCGTCACCGGAGCGTCTGGTCGTCGAGCGCACGATCCTGGCGGCGGAGGTCGGTCACCGGTCCGACGTGATCCCGGCCGACGGCAACCGGCCCGCGGCCGTCCGCGGCGTCTTCCAGGCGCCCACCGACACGTTGTGGTCGCTGAGCCCTCCGGCGGAGCAGGTGAGCGGCCCGGGTGCTGGCTGGCTGTCGTGGGAGGTCGAGGCGTTCTGCCGGCTCGCACTCGAAGGCGACCCCACCTGCCACGAGCTGCTCTGGTCGCCGCGCACCATCTGGGTCAGCGACGCCGGACGGGAGCTCCGGGACCTTCGCCTCGCGTTCCTGTCCCAGTCGATCGCCCCGCGGTACGCCACGTCCGTCCTGGAGCAGTTCAAGGAGCTGGAGCAGGGCGACCAGCTGGAGCTCGGCGAGCAGCTCGAGACCAGCGAGCGGCATCGCAGCCAGCACCGGTGGGCGCTGGCGGCCGACCTCGTGCGCGTGCTGCTGGCCGGGATCGCGCTGCTGCGCACCGGTGACGCAGTCGGAGCTGTCGCCGGTCACGAGGAGCGGCTGACCCAGGTGCGCGCCGGTCAACTGCCCTGGGACCAGGTGGAGTCGTGGCGCATGGAGGTGCAGCAGCGCCTGGAGGCGGCGGCGGCCACGACGTTCCTGCCGGCCGAGCCCGATGTCGAACGGGTCCAGGCGTGGCTGAGCGACCTGCGCCGCCGCGACCTGAGCGGGACGAGGTCATGATCAGCCGAGAATGAAGGTCATTCCACCGGGTATGGGACGAATGCGCTGCACGTCCCATTCACTCGGAGGAACGGAGCCCCCCATGATCATCCTCGGTGTCGTTCTCTTACTCATCGGACTGTTCACCAGCCTGAGCATCCTGACGACGATCGGCATCATCCTCCTGATCGTCGGCGTGGTGCTCTACGTCCTCGGCGCCGTCGGCCGCCCGCTCGCCGGCCGTCGTCACTACTGGTAGCCGCGCTATAGCCGCCGATACATGATGTGCAGGCCGACGTAGCCGTGCGTCGGATGGTCGAACGCCTCCGGCAACGTGGTCATGACCTCGAAGCCGAGCGAGCGCCAGAGAGCGACGGCGCGGTCGTTCGTTTCGACGACGGCGTTGAACTGCATGGTGCGATATCCCTCGGTGCGCGCCCGGTCGAGCACGTGCTCGCCGAGCGCGCGGCCGACGCCGCGGCGGGCGTGGTCGGGCGCCACCATGAAGCTGGCGGTGGAGACGTGACCCGCCGGACCCAGGTGGTTCGGGCCGAACTTGGCCGAGCCGAGCACCGTCCCGGCGTCGTCGACGGCGACCACCGTCCGTCCCGGCGGCTCGAGCATCCACATCGCGCGGGCCCACTCCTCGGTGGGATGGCGCGGGAGTGAGTACGTCTCGCCGGCCGCGAGGATCTGGCGCAGGAACGGCCAGATGGACGGCCAGTCCTCCGGGCGTGCGTCTCGGATCTCCACCCGCCCGAGTATGCCGTGTCGGCGGGACCGGAAGAACCCGGGCACCCCGCTGGTTGCATCGAGCGAATGCACCGGCCAGCCCGTCCAGAGGAGCGCGATGACCAGCCTGTACGACATTCCCCTTCAGACCATCGACGGAGCGCCGGCCGCGCTGGCCGACTACAAGGGCACGGTGCTGCTCCTGGTCAACGTCGCCTCCCGGTGCGGGTTGACGCCGCAGTACGAAGGGCTCGAGCGGCTGCATGAGCGCTACGCCGACCGCGGCTTCACCGTCCTGGGCTTCCCGTCCAACCAGTTCGGCGGCCAGGAGCCGGGCACCGCCGACGAGATCAAGACGTTCTGTTCGACGACGTACGGCGTGACGTTCCCGTTGTTCGCGAAGGCCGACGTCAACGGCGCGGACCAGCAGCCTTTGTACACGGAGCTGACCGCGGTGTCCGACGCCGACGGCAAGGCGGGCGACGTCCAGTGGAACTTCGAGAAGTTCCTGGTCGACGCCGAGGGGACGGTCGTTGCCCGGTTCCGTCCGCGCACCGAGCCGGAGTCCGCACAGATCGTCGAGGCCATCGAGGCGCACCTGCCGCGGTGACCGCCGCGACGTCGTCGACATCCACGAACGGCTCGCGGCCGGCCGGATGCGAGGATGAAGCGATGGATGCTGGTGATCTCGTCGAGGACTTCGAGCTCCCGGACCAGGACGGCACACCACGGCGCCTGAGCGAGCTGCTGTCGGCCGGTCCGGTGGTCCTGTTCTTCTACCCGGGAGCGATGACCAAGGGCTGCACGGCAGAGGTCTGTCACTTCCGCGACCTGTCCGCGCAGTTCGCCGAGGTGGGCGCCCAGCCGGTCGGCATCAGCGCCGATGCCGTGGAGCGGCAGCAGGAGTTCGCCGGCCGCCACGGCTTCGGCTTCCCGCTGCTGAGCGACCCCGAGCGCACGGTTGCGTCCCAGTTCGGCGTCCGGCGCCGCCTTGGGCCGATCCCCGTCAAGCGGCACACGTTCGTCATCGGCACCGACTCCCGGGTCATCGAGGTCGTCCGCAGTGAGCTCGACATGGAGCGGCACGCCGACCGGGCGCTGGAGATCCTGGCCGACCGGGTGCCGTGATCGTCAGGGGTCACCGCACCCGCCGCGCCAGCCGCGGGTCCGGGTCGCCCACGGCCTCGGGGTGCAGGACCGCGGCCAGCGCCTCCACCCCGTCGACGAGCCGAGGGCCGGGTCGCGCGAACGAGGCGTTCGCGTCCACCGCCCACACCGGCGTGCCGGCCGGCAGCACGTCACGTTCCATCAGCGCCGCCGCCAGGCGCGCCGACTCGTCTAGACCGAAGCCGCACGGCGCGCAGACCACCACCTCCGCGCCTGCCGCCGTCACCTCAGGCCAGCCGACGCGGTACGACTTCTCGCCCGAGCGGCCCAGCACGTTGATCCCGCCCGCGGCGGTGACCATGTCCGGCACCCAGTGCCCCGGCGCGAACGGCGGATCGGTCCACTCCAGCACCAGCGTCGGCACGGGGCGGCGGTCCGCGGTGGCCGAACGCACCGCCGCCAGCCGGGTGGTGAGCGCGTCCACCAGTTCGGCGGCCCGGTGGCTGGTGCCCGTCGCGACGCCGATCGTGCGGATCGACTCGATCACCTCCGCGAGGTCGGCGGGATCGACGGTGAGCACGTCCGCCGTGCAGGCCAGATGGTCCAGCGCGGCACGCACGTCGGCGACGTCGACGGCGCAGACCGCGCAGAGGTCCTGGGTGAGCACGAGGTCCGCGTCCAGGCCGGCCAGCGCGCCCTCGTCGAGGTGGTAGAGATCCTCGCCGGCGGCCATCCGGGCGGCGACGACCCGGTCGATCTCGGCCGGTGGCAGGCCCTCCGGCAGCGCGCTGGTGGACACGATCCGGCGGGTCCGAGCCTCCTCGGGGAAGTCGCACTCGAACGTCACCCCGACGACGTCGTCCCCGGCGCCGAGCGTGAAGACGATCTCCGTCGTCGACGGCAACAGCGACACGATCCGCATCCGATCACCGTAACCGGGGATTGGAGGTGTCGATGAGGTGCCCAAACCGCGGACCTTGTGCCAGGCTGCGCCCATGAGACGTGCGACTTCTGTGCGTGCGCTGGTGGCGGCCGTCGCGGCGATGGCGCTGACCGGCTGCATGAAGATGGACATAGAGCTCGACGTGAGTTCCGACGACACCGTCGACGGCACGATGGTGCTGGCGCTCAGCCGCGACGCCGCCGCCATGGCCGAATCGGTCGGCGAGGACCCTGATGCCCTGTTCGAGAGCTTCGGTACCGAAGGGCTGCCCGAGGGTGCCGAGGCCGAGGAGTACGAGGACGACGACTTCGTCGGCCAGCAGTACACCTTCGACGACGTCGCGCTCTCGGAGTTCGACGAGTCCGAGAGCGGTTTGGGCATCACCCACGAGGGCGAGGAGATCATCGTCTCCGGCAACCTCGACATGTCCCAGCTCGACCCCGGCTCGATGACCAGCGGCGACCTCGAGGGTCTGCAGGACCAGCTCGGCCCCGAGGCCGAGCAGTTCGGCGACCTCGAGGGGTTGATGGACTCCTTCGAGATGAACGTCAGCATCACGTTCCCGGGCGAGGTACTGGACCACAACGGCGAACTCGACGGCACCACGGTCAGCTGGACCCCGGTGCCCGGCGAGAACCTCGAGATCAACGCCCGGTCCGCGGACTCCGGCGGCGGTGGCGGCGACGGCCTGCCGTTGTGGCTGTGGATTCTCGTCATCGTCGTCGTGGTCGGGTTGATCGCCCTGCTGTTCTTCCTGTCTCGCAACCGCAACCAGGCCCCGTCCGGTGAAGCCGCCGCCACGCCGGCGGCCACGACGGCTGGCGTCGTCCCACCTCCGCCGCCTGCGCAGCGACCGGCCGACACCGAACCGCCGGCCGACGGCGAGGCGGGACCGGCACGCGACGACGAGCCGCCGGCGCCGCCGCGTTGAGACCGCGAGGTGGCCCCGTCAGCCCCGGCTGAGGGTCAGCAGGAACTCGACCGTGCCTTCGTCCTCGACCCGGACGAAGCCGAGGTTCGGCGGGTCCACCTCGAAGTCGGCGAACGTGATCTGCGCGGAGCCGGCCACCTGGACCTCCTCGCCGACCAGCTGGAGGTCGAGCTGGATCTCGATGGGCTGGGTGACGTCGCGAACCGTCAGGTCGCCGGTGGCCGTTATGCTGACCGGCCCGCTGCCGTCGAGCTCGTCGAGCGGGACCGGCTCGGTCAGCGTGAACGTCGAGGTCGGGAAGTCGTCGGTCTGCATGATCGGGCCGCGGAACTGACCGTCGCGGCTGCCGCTGTCGGTGGTGATGCTGGCCATGTCCACCGTCACCTCGGCGGCGGTGGCGTCACCGCCGGCGACGGTGACCTCGCCGGTCACCTCGCTGGTGCGGCCGACGACGGTGTTGTCCTGGCCGTTGAGGACCTCGTCCACCCGGTAGCCCGCCTCGGACCCGTCCGCGATCGACCAGGTGCCGTCGAGCTCCGCCGTCTCCACCGGCCGCGACGTGGAGTCCGGCGGGGTCGTCTCCAACGCCAGCGGCGCGGGCGCGTCGTCGTTGATGACGTTGATGTAGAGGTACGTCCCGCCGACGACGAGCACGACCAGCGCTACCAGACCGCCCACAGCGATGAGCAGACGGCGGCGGGTCTTGGGGGACATCAGCAGATACCTCCTGCGGTCAAGGACGGGCCTGTTCGTTATACGAGGAACTGACCGGAGAAGATGGCGGTTCCGATAAATGGGCAGCGGCTGGAGGAGGAGCACACGTGGCAGCGCGCACGGTCATGGCCGTCGGCGGACACATCGGTGACATGGATCTGGCGGCCGGGCCGCTGCTGGCGCAGGTCGTCCAGGACGGGGGCCGGGCCGTCCTGGTGGCGCTGACGCCCGGCGAACGCGGCCACCCCCGGCTGGGTGTCGACGAGTACAGGGCGCGGAAGATCGCGGAAGGGCAGGCGTTCGCGGCGGCTATCGGCGCGGAGTTCCACGTCTTCGACGACCTCTCCGACGGCTTTCTGACGCCGACCGACGACGTCGCGGCTCGGCTGGCGCGACTGATCCGCGCCGCTGAACCGGACTGGCTCATCGCGCACTGGAAGCACAGCATCCACACCGACCACGAGAACGCCTCCACCGTCGCCGAACGGGCCCGCTTCCTGGCCGGGCTGCCAGGGTGGGCTCCCTCCGATGGCGACCAGCACGCAGTCGGCCGGCTGCTCTACGCCGAGAACTGGGAGGACGATCGTGGGTTCGCCGCCGACACCTACGTCGCGGTCTCGGAGCCGGCGTTCCAGCGGTGGCGGGCAGCCATCGAGGGGCAGGCGTTCGCGCGGGGCGAGACCTACGGGTTCCGGTACATCGACTACTACACCGCGCAGCTGACCATGCGCGGCTGCCTCGCCCGCACCGACCGGGCGGTGGCGCTGTCCAGCGGCGACGGCTCGCGCGTGGAGGTGCTCGGGTGACCCGGCTGCGCGGCTTCCGTCCCGGCGACCTGGACGCGCTGGTGGCCCTGGTCGAGGCCGGGCAGCCCGCCGACCCCGTCACTCGCGACTGGTTCGCCGAGAACGTCCTCCTGGACCCGAACTTCGACCCGGACGGGCTGATCGTCGCCGTGGACGGCGGCGAGCCGGTCGGTTTCGTGCACGCGGTCAGCGGTTGGCGCGGCGCCGGATCGATCCCGGTCGACCCCGACGGCGGCTGGCTGACCATCGGGACCGTGCACCCGGCGGCCCGCCGGCGCGGCATCGGCACGAAGCTGGTCGAGCGGGCGCTGGCGTTCCTGCGCGACGGCGGGGCCCACTGGGCGAACTGGTCGGCGTACCCACCGGCGTACTTCCTGCCTGGGCTCGACGCCGAGCGGTACCCCGACGGGCTTCGGCTGCTCGAGCGGCTCGGGTTCCAGACGCTGTACCGGCCCGTCGCGATGGACCTCGGCCTGGCGACGTACACGATGCCGGAGCCGGTGGCGCAGCTGCTGGCGGCGCGGCAGACCGAGGGCTTCACCGTCGGCCCGGCCCGCCTCGACGACCTGCCCGACGTGATGGCCTTCGCCGCCGAACAGCTCGCGCCGGACTGGGGCGAGGCGATCCGCCAGTCGGTGCTCCGGTACGGCCGGCCGGGCCGGGTCGTCGTCTGCCGCGACCCCGATGGCGTCATGGTCGGCTTCGCCACCTACGGCGCGTACCGCGGCCTGCCCGAGCGCTTCGGCCCGTTCGGGGTTGCGCCCGTGCGACGCGGCCTCGGGCTGGGCAAGGTGCTGTTGCACGTCACGCTGGCCCGGATGCGGGCCGAGGGCGCGCACAGTGCGTGGTTCCTGTGGACCGGCCCCGAGACCCCCGCCGGCCGCCTCTACCTCGACGCCGGCTTCACCATCACCCGCACCTTCACCGTCCTCCGCGCCCCCCTCTCCGAATGATCACGTTCAGCACGAAATCTCGTGTCGCACCATGGGTGTATGCCTGGTGATGCACGGGTGATCCTGGTGATGGCGTCCGGATAGGTCAGCCGGAGGTGCGGTCGCCCTTCACGGGGCCGGCCGCCTCGAAGTCGGCGGCAGTGTCGTCGCCGCTACTGCCCGGCAGGCCCAGCTCGCGGGCGGCGGGCCAGGCCCAGTCGGCCACCTCGGGGATGTCGGTGCCGTGCTCGCGGGTGTGCTGGCGGGCGCGCAGCCGCGCGTCGGCCATCCGCTGCCGCAGCGCCGCCTGCCGCGAGCCGAGTCCCGGCACGCGGTCGATCACGTCCATGACCAGGTGGTAGCGGTCCAGGTCGTTGAGCATCACCATGTCGAACGGCGTCGTGGTGGTGCCTTCCTCCTTGTAGCCGCGGACGTGGATGTTGTCGTGGTTGGTGTGGCGGTACGTCAGCCGATGGATCAGCCACGGGTAGCCGTGGTAGGCGAACACGACCGGCTTGTCGGTGGTGAACAGCGCGTCGAACTCGCGTTCGGGCAGCCCGTGCGGGTGTTCGCGCTCGTCCTGCAGCCGCATCAGGTCGACGACGTTGATGACGCGGACGCGCAGGTCGGGCAGCTCCGAGCGGAGCAGGTCGACGGCGGCCAGGGTTTCGAGCGTGGGCACGTCACCGGCGCAGGCAAGCACGACGTCAGGGTCGCCGGAGCCGTCGTCGGTGCTGGCCCATCCCCAGATGCCGATGCCGCGGGTGCAGTGCGCGATGGCCTCGTCCATGGTCAGCCACTGCGGCCCGGGTTGTTTGCCGGCCACCACGACGTTGACGTAGTCGCGGCTGCGCAGACAGTGGTCGTAGGTGGACAGCAGAGTGTTCGCGTCCGGCGGCAGGTACACCCGGATGACGTCGGCCTTCTTGTTGACGACGTGGTCGATGAACCCGGGGTCCTGGTGCGAGAAGCCGTTGTGGTCCTGCCGCCACACGTGGGACGAGAGCAGGTAGTTCAGTGACGGGATCGGCGCCCGCCAGGGGATCTCGCGGCACACCTTGAGCCACTTGGCGTGCTGGTTGAACATCGCGTCGATGATGTGGATGAACGCTTCGTAGCAGTTGAACAGGCCGTGCCGGCCGGTCAGCAGGTAGCCCTCCAGCCAGCCCTGGCACTGGTGCTCCGACAGCATCTCCATGACGCGCCCGCTCGGCGACAGGTCGGTGTCGACGTCGAGGATCTCGCCCATCCACGTCTTGCCGGCGACGTCGACGGTCGCGCTGAGCCGGTTCGACGCGGTCTCGTCCGGGCCGAAGACCCGGAAGTTGGTGGGGTTGGCCCGCACCACGTCGGCCAGCCACTGGCCGAGCACCCGGGCCGGCTCGGCGACGGAGCCCCCAGGCACGGGCACGTCGACAGCGCGCTTGCGGAAGTCAGGCAGCATCAGGTCGCGGGTCAGCACGCCGCCGTTCGAGTGCGGGTTGGCGCTCATCCGCCGGGGTCCCGACGGTGACAGCTCGCGCAGGTCGGCGCGGAGCCGGCCGGCGTCGTCGAACAGCTCCTCGGGCCGGTAGGAACGCATCCAGCTCTCCAGCAGCCGGGTGTACTCCTCGTTGCCGCGCACGGCGTTCATCGGCACCTGGTGCGAGCGGTAGGTGTTCTCGACCTGCTGGCCGTCGACCTCTCGCGGCCCGGTCCAGCCCTTCGGCGTCCGGAAGACGATCATCGGCCAGGCCGGACGGTGACCCGGCCGGCCACCGTCGGCGGCCTCCGCACGGATCGCCTCGATGTGGTCGAGCACCTCGTCGAGCAGGGTGGCGAAGCGCCGGTGGACGTCGAGTGGCTCCTCCTCGTCGAAGCCGCCGTCGAACCAGTACGGCGTGTGCCCGTAGCCGACCATGAGCGCTTCGAGCTCCGCGCGCGGGATGCGGGCCAGCACCGCCGGGTTGGCGATCTTGTACCCGTTGAGGTGCAGGATCGGCAGGACGGTCCCGTCGGTGACCGGGTTGAGGAACTTGTTGCTGTGCCAGGCCGTGGCCAGCGGCCCGGTCTCAGCCTCACCGTCGCCGATGACGGCGGCCACGGTCAGGCCGGGGTTGTCGAACGCAGCGCCATAGGCGTGCGACAGCGCGTAGCCCAGCTCGCCGCCCTCGTGGATCGAGCCCGGAGTCTCTGGTGCCACGTGGCTGGGCACGCCGCCGGGGAACGAGAACTGCCGGAACAGTTCACGCAGGCCGGACTCGTCGTCGCCGACATGCGCGTAGATCTCGCCGTAGGTGCCGTCCAGCCAGGCCGCGGAGACCAGCGACGGGCCGCCGTGCCCGGGCCCGGCGATGTAGATCATGTCGAGGTCGCGCTGGACGATCGCGCGGTTGAGGTGCGCGTAGAGGAAGTTCTGGCCGGGCGAGGTGCCCCAATGGCCGAGCAGCCGCGGCTTGATGTGCTCCGCGCGCAGCGGCACCCGCAGCAGCGGGTTGTCCAGCAGGTAGATCTGCCCGACGGACAGGTAGTTGGCCGCCCGCCACCACGCGTCGATGCGCGTGAGCAGGTCATCGTCGACGGGATGGGACTTCTCGTCACGGGTCGGCTTCCTGAGCATCGTCGCCGCTCCTCCGATCGGTCGGCTCGGGTGTCCCGTCACCAGCATGGCCCGGCCGTCGGTTCCGGCATACCCTCGCCGTCCAGAGTCACACAGGTTTCTCAGGGGCGTCTTCGTCTCCTCTCAGGAACGCCGGGAAAGATCGACAGCACGACGCGAGATCGACTCCGGGGGAGGAGAACGGCGATGTACGCGATGACGACGGCGGCGGAGCTGCTCGGTGTCACACCCAAGGCCCTGGCGGCCGCGCTGGCCAGAGGCGAGACGGTCCTGAGCCTGACGAAGGCACGCGGCCTGGACACGGATCGGATGGTCGAGGCGGTCGTCGACTCCGAGTCGGCCGACGTGGCGGCACTGGCGACGATCGCCGGGTTCGCGCCGGACGACGTGGAGCTGTTCAGCCGCGAGCTGCGCGCCTACCTCGTCGCGTTCGTCACCGACGGTGAGGACGTGGCCGACCGCCTCTTCGACGAGCAGGTGCTGCAGCCGGTGTGACCGCTCAGGCGCCTTGGGCCTCGGCCAGCCGGCGCATCAGGTAGCGGAACCAGCTGTCGCCGTAGGGCGCGTAGATGCGAACCGGATGACCGCGGGCGACCAGCGTGCGGGCGTCGTCCTCGCGCACGCCGAGCAGCATCGCGACGGTCGTGCCGGGCAGCGTTTCCAGCAGTGCCTCGCGCAGGACGCGGTCGTGCGTGGCCAGCACCAAGCCGGACCCGGCGGCGTGCACCTGACGGGCCAGCCGGACGTAGACCAGGTCGGTCTCCTCGCCCCAGGGGTGCGCGACGGACGCCGGCTCCAGGTACGCGCCCTTCACCAGCCGGATCGGCACGCCGCTGGCCGCGAGCCGGTCGACGTCGGCAGGGCTACGGCGTAGGTTGGCCTGGACCGTCGCCTGCACCGGGGCACCGGCCGCGGCCAGCGCCAGCGTGAGGTCCACGATCCGCGGTGTGCGCCGGCTCTCCTCGGCGCTGATCTCGAGCCGGGCACCTGCCGGCAGCATCCCGACCAGCTCCTCGACGTGCCGCCGGCAGATGTCGGCCCCGAGGTCGAGTCCGAGGTGCGACGGCACGATCTCGAGGTAGACGTCTCCGTCGACGTCACCGAGCGCCGCGGCGGCCCGGCGATACCCGTCCACCACGTCGGCGAGCGCGGCCTCGTCGTCGACGCCCTCACCGAACAGGTCGAGGCTGACCGCGAGGCCGTGGTCGACCAGCCGCCGCACGGTGGTCAACGCTTCGTCGAGGGTGCGGCCGGCGACGTAGCGGCGGGCGGCGTGGTAGGCGAGCTCCTCCACCGGCGCGACCGCGTGGACCGCGGACTCCAGCTGAGGGTTGGTGGCCAGCGCGTAGAGCGCCCGGCGAAGTGGTGCGATCACGTCACCGACGCTAGCAGTGGGAGCCGGGCCAGCTTGTCCGGATTGGCGACGACGAACAACCCACTGATCCGCCCGTCTACGACGGTGAACGTGACGGCCTGCGGGGTGCTCAGGCCGAGCAGCGCGGCAGGCGACGCGTTGAGCTCCAGCAGCACGATGGCCGGCCGGTTCCGGCTGTGGATGCCGGCGAAGAAGCGCGCCACCCGGTCCGCGCCCAGGACGGGGTTGCGGGCCGCCTTGGCCTTGCCGCCGCCGTCGGTCCATGCGACGACGTCGTCGTGCAGCAGGGCGCGCAGCCTGGCGAGGTCGCCGTCGCGGGCGGCGCTCAGGAACCGCTCGAGCAGGACGGCGTGCTCGCGGCGGCTGGGCTCGAAACGCTGGCGGTCGTCGGCCAGCCGAGCCACGGCCCGGCGGTGCAGCTGCCGGCAGTGCTCAGGCGTGCGGTCGACGATGCCGGCGATCTCGTCGTACGGCAGCTCGAACGCGCTGCGCAGGACGAAAACCGCACGCTCGACCGGGTTCAGCCGCTCCATCAGGTACAGGGTCGCGACCGACAACGTGTCGCGCTGCTCGGCGGTCTCCTGCGGGTCGTTCGGCGGTGCGGGTGCGGGCAGCACCGCGGTGATCACCGGCTCGGGCAGCCACGGCCCGACGTACCGCTCCCGGTCGCGGCGCTCGCGCAGCCGGTCGAGGGCGAGCCGCGCCACCATCCGGGACAGGTAGCGGCGTGGCTCGGTCACCTCGTCGCGGTCGACCGATCTCCAGCGCAGGTAGGCGTCCTGGATGACGTCCTCGGCGTCACCGGTGGAGCCCAGCATGCGGTACGCCATGCCGAGGAGCATCGGCCGATGGCGCTGGAGGTCGGTCGCCGCGTCGGTCACGTGTGGACGGGTGGCTCTCGCCGGGTCGGTACGGTGATCCGGTTCCACGCGTTGATCGTGACGATGGCGAGCAGGAGGTTGCCCAGCTCGGTCTCGTCGAAGTGCTTCGCGGCGACGTCCCAGACGTCGTCGGGCACGCCGCCGGGCTCCAGCCGGGTGACGGCGTCGGTCAGCTCGAGCGCGGCCCGCTCCCGCTCGTCGAAGAACGGTGCGTCGCGCCAGGCGGCGACGGCGAACATCCGCCGCCGGTCCTCGCCGGCGGCCAGCGCGTCACGGCTGTGCATGTCGACGCAGTACGAGCACTCGTTGATGATCGAGGCGCGCATCTTGACCAGGTGCAGCAGCGTGGTGTCGATGTTGGCCCGGACGTACTTCTCCAGGCCGAGTACCGCCCGGTAGCCCTCGGGCGTCACGGCCTGCAGGTTCAGGCGTTGGGTCATGTCGGTCCTCTCGGTGTGACGTGTCGACACCAAGACGACTGGACGGGAGGGTGCGAACGTGACGGTCATCGGTGTGAGGCCGGACACAGGCGACGCGGATGACGAACGCCCGCGTCGGCGACGCGGGCGTGGGAACGGAGGGCGGGCACGGTCACACGATCGAGAGCAGCCAGCCCGACACCACCGACGCGTACCCGACCACCAGCGCGGCGACGGCGACTCGCAGGCCGGTGCGGCTGTGTTCGGGTTGCGGCGGTGGCTTGAACACGTGCGGCCTCCGTCGGTACGAGGGCGCCGGTACGCCGGCCGGCCACCGGCGCCCTCATGCGGTGCTCAGGACGTGATCAGACCCGAGGTCTTCGACCGGGCCGCCTCGAAGCGCGTGCCGACGTCCGGCCAGTTGACGATGTTCCAGAACGCGGCCACGTAGTCGGGCTTGACGTTCTTGTACTGCAGGTAGAAGGCGTGCTCCCACATGTCGAGCATGAGCAGCGGGACGGTGCCGGCCGCCAGGTTGCCCTGGTGGTCGTAGAGCTGCTCGATGACCAGGCGCTGGCCGATGGACTCCCAGGCCAGGATGGACCAGCCCGAACCCTGGATGCCCAGCGCCGCCGCGGTGTAGTGGGCGCGGAAGCCGTCGAAGGACCCGAAGAACTCGTCAACGGCTGCGCCGAGCTCACCGTCGGGCTTGTCGCCGCCCTCGGGCGCGAGGTTGTTCCAGAACACCGTGTGGTTCACGTGGCCGGCGAGGTTGAACGCCAGGTTCTTCTGCAGCTGGTTGACCGTCTCGAGCTTGTTCGCCGAGCGGGCCTCCTCGAGCTGCTCCAGCGCGGTGTTCGTGCCGGTCACATACGTCTGGTGGTGCTTGGAGTGGTGCAGCTCCATGATCTGGCCGGAGATGTGCGGCTCGAGCGCACCGTAGTCGTAGGGGAGATCCGGCAGAGAATAGGCAGCCATTCCTCAATGTCCTCTCGACGGCGATCGTCAGGCGCGAAGCCTGTCATTGGCTAACCTACGCCTCACCCACAGACGCCGACCACACACGGCCGGAACTCTCCGGTGTTGGCCCGATCACGGTCGCGGCGCAGCCTGTGGCGCGGGTTCGGAAAGGGCGATCCGCACCGCCCGGAACCGTGCGGGCGTGTCCTTCAGCACCGCGAGCTTCGGGTCGGGGACGGCGAGCGATGCGCCGACCGCGAGCTCGCGCAGGCCGGCCAGCCGGCGGTCGGCAAGGACGGCCTCGACGGCGGCCCGGTCGCCACCGGTCACGATGGCGTCGAGCTCGCCCAGGTGCGGCACGAGCACCCGGGCGGCTACGTCGGCGGCGGCCTCGAACGCCTCGCGGGCCTGCTTCTCGCGGCGTCGTGCGAAGCGCTGCTGCGACTGCCCGCCGGCCGCGGTACGTCCCTGCACGTGCCGGGAGCCGACCTTGGACGCGATCAGCCGGGGCCCTTCGAAGAGCCCAGCCGCGTAGCCGCCGCGGCGCACGAGCAGGACGCCGACCCGCCGGTCCAGAGCGGCATGGACCAACAGGCCGCCGTACGGGGCGCCGTCGTCGACGGTCAGCGGCGGGAACGGAACGGCACAGCTGGCGACAGCACCATCGGCGGCTCGGACGACGACGGCGTCAGGCCCGGCCTCGTGGTGGGTGGGGCCGTGCCGGTGAGCGAAGCCGGCCAGCCAGCCGGGCAGTCGCTCGGGCGGGATGTCGAGCACGCGGTCCGGCATGGGACGAGCATGCCCTGCCGGGAGCGGACCTGAGGTTGCGACCCCGGCCTCCGCAGCGAGCCGGGGCCGCAACCGGCATGGGACGCGCCGCTGAAGGTTCGGAGCGTCGGCGGCGCTGGAGTGCCGTGTCGTGCCGCCTGGTCGGGCGCCAAGGCGCGTGGTCGATGGTCTCGGTGGCGAACTGGCCACGGCAGCGGTCCGGTGGCCGATGCCCTCTCATCACGCCGCTCGCCGACCTGGTCGAGCCGCCGCCGGGGCGAGAACCCGCCGATGCGCCGGCGCGATCTCTTTCTCGATTCCTACACCGAAACAAACAGATCGTCGAGGTCCAGGTCACCTCGTGGCCGTGATGGACCGGGCGGCGGCTATGTACCGGCGAGTGGCCAGGTGCTGGATCCATCGCGTCACCGGCCCGCCGAGCCGGGCGTACCAGGCCGCGGCCCGGCTGAACGCCGTCACCGTGAACCAGACCGCTCCGTCGTAGTCGATCTCGACGACGAAGGACTCCTCGCCGCGCTCGGGGTGGCCGGGCAGTGTGCCGTACGCGTAGCCGGCGCGGTCCGGCTCGTCCAGGACCCACACCACCCGGCACGGGATGCGCAGCAGCGACAGCGGGCCGACGACCAGCCTGCTGGTGACCTCGGCTCCTTCGGCCGCGCGGTTCGCCGTCGCGGAGACCCGCAGGCCGATGCTGCGGTGCAGGTCCCAGGTGACGACGCCTTCGGCCACGGCCTCGAAAACCGGCCGGCCGTGGCCGATCCGCTCGCGCATTCGGACGTGGTGGTAGCCGGCCGGCAGCGGCTCGCCGCCGCGGGTGGCGCCGACTTCGGGATAGGTGAACGCGCTCATTGCCGGTGACTCTGCCACATGGGCGCCGCGGCGATGTCACATCCGCGGTACGCGCCGTGTCTAGGTGATCGACCACGCGACGACGGGAAGGGGAGCTCGCACATGGCACGGATCTCGATGGAGCCTAAGCGGACCCGGCCAAGCTACGGGGCGTGGCCGGCTGGCGCGACTCCGACCTCTACACTCCGCAGCAACTCCGCGCTCGGCATCACCGGGCAGGGCTTCAAGAACCGCTGTGAGGTGCCGGCGCCGTGACCGATCAGTTCCAGCAGAACCGCGGCCTGCTGTTCACGGTCGCCTACGAGATGCTCGGCAGCGTGGCCGACGCCGAGGACGTCGTCCAGGACACCTGGCTGCGGTGGTCGGCCGCGGACCGCGCCGACGTCGCCGAGCCGAAGGCCTTCCTGGTGCGCATCGCCACCCGGCTGGCGCTGAACCGGCTGCGCACGCTGCGCGCCCGGAAGGAGACCTACGTCGGGCCGTGGCTGCCCGAGCCCCTGATGACCGGGGCGGACGCGGCCAGCGAGGTGGAGCTCACGGAGGAGGTCTCGATGGCCATGCTCGTGGTGCTCGAGACCCTGAGCCCGGTGGAGCGCGCGGTGTTCGTGCTGCGTGAGGTGTTCGGGTTCCCCTACGCGGAGATAGCGAAGGTGCTCGACCGCAGCGAGCCGTCGGTGCGACAGGTCGCGCACCGGGCCCGCGAGCATGTGCAGGCGCGGCGGCCGCGGTTCGACGCCGACCCCGAGCAGCGCCGCGAGGTGACCGAGCGGTTCCTGCGCGCCTGCCTCGAGGGCGACATGGCGGCCCTGCTGGAGGTGCTGGCGCCGGAGGTGGTCATGGTGAACGATGCCGACGGCAAGGCCAGGGCCGCGCGCCGGCCCATCGTAGGCGCCGCAAAGGTGGCGCGGTTCGCCCTCGGCATCATCGGCAAGGGCGAGCTGGACGGGTTCCAGTTCGGCTTCGTCGAGCTCAACGGCGAGCCGGGGATCGTCCTGTGGTCGGCGGAACGGGTCGAGGCCGCCGCACTGGTCGAGACGGACCAGGGCAGGGTGACCCGCCTGCTCGTGTTCCGCAATCCCGACCGGATGCGAGGTCTACTGTGCGCCGGGTCGTGACGACAAGGATTCCGATCGCCCGGCAGCATCGGGAGCGGGCAAACCGGGCGACCGGAAGCCGATTTTCGGTGCGGTGAACCGTTGGTGGTGGATTTCCGCTCTAAAGACGGGTCACCTTCGGATTCGGCAGGGCGATACGGCGTACCGCTGTGCCGAAATCGACGTGCACTTCATTCTCGCCCGGGACGCTGACAACACGGCCCAATCCGTGCCGATCGTGAGTGAGCAGGTCGTCGACGGCGAACTTCTCGATGGGCGGGGGAACGATGGGGCGGAACGGACTCGAAGGAAGAACAGGCCTCGCGGCCGGTGTACGAGAGGTCATTGCCTCAGTGTGCCGCTCGTCACGGCCGTTGTGTAGCCCTCTTTGGAAGACTATGTCAACTCTTGACCATCACTTTGGCGGGCGCTGCGGAACATGCGTTCCCGCCGGGACGCGTGACCTGGAGCGGGGTGTGTCGGACCCGGCTCGGCCGCTCGCGACCTGGTGCGCGACCAGGATAGCCGCGAAGGTCAGGGCCGTCGCGGCCACGACACCCATGCCGGCGCCGAGGTAGGCGGTGGCGAGGTCGTCGCGCGCGGTGACGGACCCGGATTCGGCCAGGAGATCGCGAGTGCTGCGCAGCGCCGAGGCGGCGACGAGGCCGGAACCGGCGGCCGTCACAACGAACAGTGCGGCCACCACCGTCGTACCTGACGAGCCGGTGCCGGCGTCCGTGCGCTCGGGGGTGCCGAGTGCCGTGAGTACCGTCGTCAACCCCGCCCAGGCGAGCACGACCATGATGGCGGCGACGACGTCGGATGGACGGTGCCAGCCGCCGATCATCGTGGACACGCCGGTCACCGCGGTGTAGCCGGCACCGAGGACCGCCACCATGGGCCGGGCCCGTCTTGGTACGACGAGCAGTAGTGCCGCCGCGACGCTGGCCGCAACCGTCGTGTGGCCGCTGGGTAGCGAGTTGCCGGCCGGCCCGACGTCGGCGGCCAGGGTGGGCCGGTCGAGGACGACGTGCTTGAGCACCTGGGTGGTCAGGTTGGCGCCACCGACGAGGACGGCGACCTGCAGGGCCAGGAACCAGCGCCTGCGCATCAGAGCGATGAGCGCGACCGCGCCGAGCACCACGACGATGAACGGGACCGAGACGACGTCCAGCACCGGCTCCGCGCCCCGCCACAGCGTGTTGCGGCCGATGGCCGAGCCTTCGAAAGCGGCCTCGTCGAGCCGCTGACCGGTCGCGGTGTCGACGAACCAGCGCCAGCTCGCCCAGGTACCGGCGACGCCAGCCACGAACATCGACAGTCCGAGCAGGGCGCCGCCGGCACGTGGGGACGAGGAGGTCATGCTCCGAGGGTAGTTGCGCTCGTCAGCGGACCTCGGCGAAGCCGGAGGAACTGCGTGCCGAGCTGTGTGCCCTCGCCGGCCGGGTCGCCGCCGCAGCCGCAGGAGCGCGATCAGCCATTAGTCATACAAGATGACAAGTGATACCGTGCCGGTCGTGGTGGACGAGGTTGCGCCGCGGTACCGCGGGCGGGTCGCCCTGGTGACGGGAGCCGCGTCGGGCATCGGCGCCGCGACGGCGTGCCGGCTGGCCGCGGAGGGGGCGCAGGTCGTCCTGGCTGACCTCGACGAGGCAGCGCTGGAAGCCGCGGTCGCGGCCACCGGCAAGGCCGCGGGCCACGGCGGCGGCGCCGAGGGCGTGGTGCTGGACGTGGCCGACGAGACGGGCTGGGCGGCCCTGGCCGACCGGCTGAATAACGGGCCCGGCCGCCTGGACCTGCTGCACTCGAACGCCGCGATCGCGGTGATCGAACCGGCCGGCCGGCTCGCCGTCGCGGACTGGGACCGCCAGCTCGCGGTCAACCTCACCGCCACCTTTCTCGCGGTCCGTTCGCTGGTCGGCCTGCTGGAGCGCTCGAGCGGTTCGATCGTGCTGACGTCGTCGGTGCACGCCGTACGTGGGCTGCCGGGGCGGCCGGCATACGCGGCCTCGAAGGGCGCCCTGCTGTCGCTGAGCCGCCAGCTCGCCGCCGACTACGGTCCGGCGGTCCGGGTGAACACCGTCGTACCGGGGCCGATCATGTCCCAAGCCTGGGACTCCGTGTCCGAGCCCGACCGCGAGCGCAGCATCCGAGCGACCACGCTCCAGCGGTTCGGGCAGCCGGCGGAGGTCGCCGCCGTGGTGGCGTTCCTGGGCTCGGCCGATGCCTCGTACGTCACCGGCGCGAGCCTGGTGGTCGACGGCGGCTGGAGCGTGACGGCGGACTCGGCATGAACACGGGCCTCACGCACCTGTGCGGCCACGGCGCCGTGGCTGCACACCTGAGCGTGAGTGGCACCGCCGCCCGCGAGTTCCGGTCGGGGAGAGGGAACCCATGAAGATCGTCGACATCGAGACGTTCGCCGTGCCGCCGCGGTGGCTGTTCTGCCGCGTCGTCACGGACGAGGGCGTCGTCGGCTGGGGTGAGCCGATCGTCGAGGGCCGCGCCGACACCGTCCGTGCCGCCGTCCACGAGCTTGCCGACTACCTGATCGGCCAGGACCCGCTGCGCATCGAGGACCACTGGCAGGTGATGACCAAGTCGACGTTCTACCGCGGCGGCCCGGTCCTCTCCAGCGCCGTCGCCGGCCTCGACCAAGCGCTGTGGGACATCGCCGGACAGGCCTACGGCGCGCCGGTCCACGCGCTGCTGGGCGGTCCGGTCCGCGACCGGGTGCGCATCTATTCGTGGATCGGCGGCGACGAGCCCGCCGAGGTGGCCGACGCGATCGCGGAGCGGGTCGAGCACGGCTTCACGGCGGTGAAGATGAACGGGTCGCCGGCGATGGCGCCGATCGCGACGGCGGCCGAGACCGACGCCGTCGTCGAGCGGGTCGCCGCGGCACGAGCGGCACTCGGTCCGGACCGCGACGTCGCGATCGACTTCCATGGCCGGGTGTCGGTGGCCAACGCGCACCGGTTGCTGCCGCTGTTGGCGCCGTTCCATCCGCTCTTCGTCGAGGAGCCCGTGGTGCCGGAGCTCGCCGCGCAGCTCCCGTCGATCGTCGCGTGCAGCCCGATCCCGATCGCGACCGGCGAGCGGTACTTCAGCCGCCACGAGTTCGTCGGGCCGCTGGCCGCGGGCGTGCGCGTGGTGCAGCCGGACATCTCACATGCCGGCGGCATCTCGGAGGTGCGCCGGATCGCCGCACAGGCGGAGGTGAGCGGCGCCGTTCTGGCGCCGCACTGCCCGCTGGGCCCGATCGCGTTGGCCGCCAGCCTGCAGGTCGCGTTCGCGACGCCGAACTTCCTGATCCAGGAGCAGAGCCTCGGCATTCACTACAACGTCGGCAACGACCTGCTCGACTACCTCGTCGACCCGGCCGTCTTCGAGTTCGTGAACGGGTTCGTCCAGCGGCCGATGGGGCCCGGCCTCGGCATCACCATCGACGAGGATGCCGTCCGCCGCGCGGCCGAGGCCGGGCGGCGGTGGCGCACCCCGCTGTGGCGGCACACCGACGGCAGCTTCGCCGAGTGGTGACCGAGGCTTCCGTGATCACGGGAGCGTGGGTGCGGAGCGGCTGTCGAAGCGCCACTGCCCGGAGCCGACGGTGTAGACGGCCCAGCCGGGCTCGGCGCGGACCTCGGTGACAAACCGCGACGGCGACGCCGTGACGTCGTCGGCGGACTCCGCCGGCACCCAGACCTCCGCGGTCGAGCCGACCGGGACGACCACGGTGAGGTCCAGCGCTCGGCCGCGCTGCGTCCATGCCGCGCTGGCCAGGCCGCGCACCGTGCTGATGGCCAGCGACGCCGAGCCGACCTGGCTGCGCGCGTCGGGCCGCACGCGGAACCGCCGCCAGCCCTCTTCGAGGTTCACCAGGCCGGCGACATGTTCGAACAGCCACTGCGCGACGGTCCCGTGGAAGTAGTGGTCGCGGGAGCGGGTGTTCACCTGCCACATCTCCCACATCGTGTCCGCGCCGTTGTCGATCCAGTGTCCCCAGCTGGGCTGGGTCCGTTGCAGCGCGATCTTCGCGGCGGCGTCGGCGTGACCGTGCGTGGTCAGCACCGGGAGTAGGACGCTGGTGCCCAGGCAGCCGGTGTTGAGGTGCCAGTCGCGGGCCTCGACGTCGGCCACCAGGTTGGCGACGACGGCGTCGACGTGCTCCGGCGGCACCAGCCCGAACGCCAGCGGCACCGCGTTGGAGGTCTGCCGGTAGTGCGGGTCGCGGTCGGTGCGGTAGAGCCCCTGGGCGGTGTCGAGGAACGTCTCGTTCAGCCGGGTCCGCAGGCCGTCGGCGGCTTCGCGCAGCCGGGCGGCGTCGGCGCCGTGGCCGAGCAGGTCGCCGACCTCGGCCATGGCCAGCAGCGCGCGGTGCAGATACGCCGTCGCCGTGAGCCGAGTGTCCTCCGGCGGGTTGCCGCCGGTGCCGGGTGACAGGTAGTCGCCCAGGGCGGTGACGGCCAGCCCGTCCTGCAGCCGGCCCAGCTCCCAGTCCAGGTAGGCCAGCACCGGCTCCCAGTGCTGGGCGAGGGCGCGCCGGTCGCCGTACCAGCGGTGCATCTCGCGCAGCACGAACGGGTAGACGGTGGTCCACTCCGGCGCCGGTGCCAGCTCCTGGTAGCCCCAACCGCCGCTGGGCACGATGACCGGCACCTGCCCGGAGCCGATCTGGCTGTCGCGCAGGTCGCCCAGCCACTTGGTGAAGAACCTGGCCATGCCCAGCGTCTCGGCCATGGTCGGCGCGCCGACCTGGGCGTCACCGGTCCAGCCGTTCTTCTCGTACATGGGCGTGTCGGTCGGGATGCTGTGCAGGTTGTTGAGGATGGTGCGGCGCATCATCCCCTCCAGCTGCCCGTACATGGGCTGGTCGGACTCGAACGTGGTGACCTCGGCGACGTCGGAGTGGACGACGCGCATGGTCACGGTCTCGGGCGTCGGCGCGGCCGGCAGTCCGTCGAGCTGGACGTAGCGGAAGCCCTTGTAGGAGAACCTGGCCTCCCACACCTCCTCGCCGTCGCCGCGGGTGGTGTACTCGTCGAGCTGGAAGCGGCCCGGAACGTGCCCCGTCGACGCCTGGACGGTGCCGTCGGCGGCGACCGTCTCGCCGTGCAGCAGCCGGATCGTGGTGCCGGCCGGTGCGGTGACGCGCAGCCTCGACCAGCCGGCGGTGGTGCGGCCGAAGTCGGCCACCCAGCTGCCGGGCACCGGTTCGGTCAGCTCGACCGGCGAGACGTCCTCGACGACGCGGATCGGCTCGTTCTCCTGTGCCGTCAGCCGGCCGGCCGGCGCGGTGAGCGGCGACGCCGCCGCCCACCCGGTGTCGTCGAAGCCGGGTGCGGTCCAGCCGTCCGGGGTCAGGCGGGCGTCGTAGCTCTCGCCGGCGTAGAGCGAGTTGGACACCGTCGGGCCGCCCGTCACGCGCCAGTCCTGGTCCGAGACCACCTCGGTGGCGCTGCCGTCGGGGTGCTCCACGACCAGCCTGGCGATCAGCCGCGGCTCGCCGTGCCACGGCGGCTGGTGCCACCGCCAGACGTTGTCGGTGGTCATGCCGTAGAAGCCGCGGCCGAGCTCGGCGGCGAGCACGTTGTCGCCGGACCGCAGCAGGTCGGTGACGTCGTGTGTGACGTAGAGGATGGTCTGGTCGTAGTCGGTGAACCCGGGGTCGAGCACGGAGTCGCCGACGCGCGCGCCGTTGAGGTGCAGCTCGTGGTAGGCGACGCCGCTGGCGTAGAGCCGCGCCCGGGCCACCGGCTTCGCGAGCGTGAAGGGGCGGCGCAGCAGCGGTGCGGGCTTCTCGGGCCGGGTGACCGAGACGCCGGTGCCCCAGGGACCCTGCCCGTAGGAGGCCAGCACGGTGATGTCGTCCCAGCCGGAGTCGTCGTGGTCCGGCTCTTCCCAGCCTGGCCGCTCGGTCTCGGACGTGCGCCACGAGGCGTCGGTGACGAATACCAGGTCGTCGCCGGCGACGGTGCGGATGAGCAGCTTGGCGATCAGCCCGGCCGGATTGACCGACGGCCCCGGCCGGTTGGTGGCTCGCACGGCCAGCACGAGGTCGGCGGACGTGCCGCCGGCGGCCGTCACCGTCTCCGTCACGTCGGCCACCTCGGCGGTACGCCAGCCGTCGACCTGCTGCGGTGCGCCGAGAACCGGCTCGCCCTGGAGGTGGGCGCTGTAGTCGTCGTCGGCGGTCATGACGAGGTCGGCGGACGCCACCTCCAGGCCCGCCGGCAGCGCGAACCGGCCCCGGAACCAGCGGCTGCCCTCCGGGGCGTCCGAGGTGGTCGCGCCGGGGCTCCACACCCACTCCGCGCCGAGCAGGTCGAGCGTCTCCCGCTGCGGAACGGTGACCTGGCTGCCCCACGGTCCGTCGCCGTAGGGAGCCAGCACGGCGACGGTGTCCCAGCCGGAGTCGTCGTGGTCCGGCCGCTCCCAGCCCGACCGCTCGGTGCCGGAGCTGCGCCAGGAGCCGTCGGTGTGCAGCACCAGCCGCTCGCCGTCCGCCGTCGTCACGACGAGCTTGGCTAGCAGGCCGCCGGGGTTGACGGCGACGTCGCCGCGGTTGTGTGCGACGGCGGCGAGGACGAGGTCGCCACCCACCGCCGCACCAACCAGGTCGGTGACGTCGGCAACCTCTGCCGACTTCCAGCCGTCGACCTGCTGCGGTGCGGTGAGAATGGGCTGGCCCTGCAGGTAGGCGGTGTAGTCGTCGTCGGCGGTCATGACGAGGTGCGCCGTCGCGACCGCAAGGCCGGCCGGCAGCGTCAGCCCGCCGCGGAACCACCCCGGCCCGGCCGGCGCGCCACCGCTCGTGGCGCCGGGGAGCCAGATCCAGGAGGCACCTTCCACGTCGCGACGCTCGGCCGCCGGCTCCGGCTCGGCGCCGATCCAGCCGGCGGCGCCGAAGCCCTCGTCGAACAGGGCGGTCTCGAACCACGCCGGCTCGCTCCACCGGGTGCCGCGTCCGGTTCCGTCCCAGAGCCGGACCCGCCAGTGGTAGCGGGTGCGGGGTGCCAGGTCCGGCCCGCCGTACTCGATGCCGACGGACTCCGCCGACTCCATCCGCCCGGAGTCCCACACGTCTGCCCGGCCGGGCTCGAGCAGGTCCGGCGACGACGCGACCAGTACCTGGTACGCGGTCTGGGCCGCGCCATGTCCGCCGGCGGTGGCCACCCACGACAGTCGCGGCCGGCGGACGTCCGTGCCGAGCAGGGTGGGCGCGTACTCGGTGGTGAGCCCCGCCAGCCGGAGCGGCCCGGCGCCGGTGACCGCTGCCGGGACGGCCGCCGCTGGGACGCCGGGCGTGGCGGCGGCCGCCGTCGGGCCGAGGCGGAGGGCGCCGGCTCCGGCCGCGACCGAACCGGCCGCGGCACCGCCGAGCACGGCCCGGCGGCTGACCCGTTCGCGATGGTCGCCGCGGTCGGGGCTGGTCACGTCGTGGTCGGGGCGGTCGGCCATCGTCGGCCTCCTAGTGAATCGTTCCAACCGTCGGGGGCACGGCGTCCGGCGAATACGGCCGGATATGCCGGCACGTTACGGCGACATGATCGACCGGGGCAATGGCAAGGCCGCGAACTGGCTGGAATCGGACATGTGGTGGCGGTGACCGGCGCATGCCCTGCTATCCGATGCTCGCGGGCAGCCCTCCGAACTCTTCGAGATCGTCTCTGGGCGACGGGTTGACCGCCAGGATCGCCACGACCGCGATGACCGCGAGAGCGAGCCCGACGGCGATGACTGCCGCCAGCTCCAGGCGGTAGCGCCGTTCTTCCGTTGCCTTGTGCTGACTCACGGAGCCCCCCGAAAGTCCACGAAGTGAGAAGAAACCTTCCAAATTCATACCTTACGGTGCATGTCAAGCGGTTCGGTGATTTCGTTTCCGTTCCGTGGTCGACCGGTCGCAGGTGCGCGTCTGTCGGTGGCCCGTGTCAGGATCGGGATCGTGCTGACGATGAGCGTCGAGGAGCGCCGCCGGCGGCTGGCCCGCCGCCACGGCCTGGCGGCCGGTGCCCGGGCCGATTCGGTGGCCGAGGCCGTGGCGAGCCTGGTCGTGTTCCACGCCACCGACCCGGCGACGGTGTATCTCTCGGCCCTGGCACGGTGCCCCGGCGCCAAGCTCGCCGACGTCTCCGCGGCGCTCTACGACGAGCGGACGCTGGTCAAGATGATCGCGATGCGCCGCACCATGTTCGTGGTGCCGACCGCCTTCGCGCCGGTCGTGCACAGCGCGGCCGGGCTCGCCATCGCCGACCGGCTCCGCCGCCAGCTGGTCCAGCAGCTGAGCACGCTGCCCACCGAGCCGGCGGTCGAGGGCGACGTCGCGGCCTGGCTCGCCGACGTCGAAGCCAGCACCGAGCGGGCCGTCGACGCGCGCGGCGAGGCCCTGGCGACGGAGCTGGCCAAGGCCGAGCCCCGGCTGCGCACCGCGGTGCTGCCGACCACCGACAAGAAGTGGGACGTCAAGCAGAACATCACCAGCCGGGTGCTCACGCTGATGGGTGCCGACGGGCGTGTCGTGCGCGGCCGCCCGGCCGGCACCTGGCTGTCCCGCCAGCACCGCTGGGCCTCGGTTCGCGGGCTGTGGCCGGACGGGATACCCGCGGTGCCGGAGCAGTCCGCGCGCGAGGCCCTGGCCCGGCGGTGGCTCGAGGTGTTCGGCCCGGCCACGGTCACCGACCTGCAGTGGTGGACGGGCTGGACTCTCGGCGCGACCCGGGCGGTGCTGGCCCGGCTGGACACCGTCGAGGTCGACTTGGACGGTGCGCCCGGGATCGTGCTCGCCTCCGACGTCGACCACGAGCCGGACGACGGCGGCGAGCCGCCGGTCGTGACGCTGCTGCCGGCGCTGGACCCCACGCCGATGGGCTGGCAACAGCGCGACTGGTACCTCGGCCCGCACCGGGCGGAGCTGTTCGACCGCAACGGCAACATCGGCCCGACGGTGTGGTGGGAGGGCCGCATCGTGGGCGGCTGGGGCATGTGCGCCGGCGAGATCGTGTGGGAGCTGCTGGAGGACGCGGGCGCCGAAGCGGTCGCGGCGGTGGAGTCCGCCGCGGCGCAGCTGCACGGCCGCCTGGAGTCCGCCTCCGTCGTCCCCAGCTTCCGCACCCCGTTGGAGCTCCGCCTCACCTCCGCCACGTGAGCTCTCCTGCTGCCTCCGGTGGTGCGCGGCCCTCGTGATGATCACGTTCAGCACGAGATCTCGTGTCACACCATGCTCGCAATCATGGTGAGGCTCGGGGGATCCTGCTGAACGTGATCATTCCTCGTGATGTCGCCACGCGCGGCATTCCGCGGCAGCCCTTGCCAGCGTGGTGAGGCGTGGGAAAGCCTCGTAGTGGTCTGTCGGCGCGACGGCATACCCTCGAAGCATGTGCCGGAACATCAAGCCCCTCTACAACCTCGCCCCGCCCGCCAGTGCCGACGAGGTCTACGACGCCGCGCTGCAGTACGTGCGCAAGTTGTCCGGGACGCGCACCCCATCGCAGGCCAACCGCGAGGCGTTCGACCAGGCCGTCGCCGAGATCGCGCACGTGACTCGGCACCTGCTCGACTCCTGGGTCACCAACGCGCCGCCGCGCGACCGCGAGGTCGAGGCGGCCAAGGCACGTGCCCGGTACGAGGCACGTGTCGCCGCGGGCGCTCCCCGCTGACGTTCCGTCAGCCGACCGTCACTCGTCCTTCTCGATCTGGATGGCGATGGGTGTGCCCAGCTCGACGGTGCGGCTGACCGTGCACAGGCGGTCGTGCGACTTCGCGACCGCGTCCGGCAGCACCGCGCGAGCCTCGTCGCCGTCGTCGCCGGCGGGGAAGGTGACTCTGAACACGACCTCGATGTTCTCGAGCCGGTTGCCGGACCCGTCGCGGATCTTGTCCGCCGTGGTGTCGATCTCGAACGTCTCCGGCTCGGCCCGGCGCGCGGTGATGTAGTCGACGTCGATGGCCGAACACCCGGCGATCGCGGTCAGCATCAGCTCGACCGGCGTGAACTCGCCGTCCGCGCCTTCGCCGAAGGCGAGCTCGCCGCCGCGGACGTTGGTGGCCACGTAGCTGCGGGGGCCGGTGCGTCGCAGGGACACCGATCGCTGGGATGTGTCAGCCATGTGACCACCCTGTCATGGGACATCGTGACGATCCGCACGGCCCCGGGGCGCCGCGAACGGGCGCCGGGTCAGGTCCGGATGTGTGGGTCACGCGTCCTTGTCGTCGTGATCGGCACGGGTGGATGCTCGCATGGGGGGACGGCTCGGCGCGACGCAGCGACAGTGCATTCCTCCGCGGCAGCCGGACGGCCAGGAGGGACCGCCAATGAGCACCGACTCGACCACGCCCGACACCGTCGTTCTGATCCACGGACTCTGGACGACTCCGCGCAGCTGGGAGCACTGGGTTCCGTACTACGAGGCGCGCGGGCTGCGCGTCGTCACGCCCACTTATCCCGGCTTCGAGCCCGAGGTCGAAGGGCTGCGCGCCGACCCGTCGCCGATCGCCACCGTCACGGTCCCGGACACGGTCGCACACCTGGAGAAGCTGATCACGCAGCTCGACCGGCCACCGATCATCATGGGGCACTCGTTCGGCGGCACGCTGACCCAGCTGCTGCTCGACCGCGGCCACGGTGCTGTCGGCGTCGTCATCGACTCCGCGCCGCCGGAGGGAATCCGCGTCAGCCCGCCGTCGCAGATCAAGTCGCTCTACCCGATCCTGAACAACCCGAAGAAGCGGCACCAGGCGGTCGGATTCACGCCCGAGCAGTTCCACTACGCGTTCACCAACACGCTGTCGCGCGACGACTCCGACGAGGTCTACGAGCGATACCACATCCCGGCGCCGGGCAGCTGGGTGTGGTCGTACGGCCTGCTGGCGAACCTGAAGCCCGGTCACCAGGAGACGTGGGTCGACTTCGGCAACAACGGCCGCGCGCCGCTGCTGTTCATCGGTGGCAGCGAGGACCACATCATGCCGCCGTCGGTGAACAAGTCCAACGTCGGGCACTGGGACAAGTCGTCCGCTCTCACCGAGTACTACGAGTTCGAGGGTCGCGACCACTTCACGTGCGGCGCCCCGGGCTGGGAGCAGGTAGCCGACCACGCTCTGGCCTGGGCGACGGAGCACGCGCGGCCGCCCGTCGGGTGACGGCCGTCAGCCGGTGGTGGCGCCGGTCGAGCGGAAGCGCTGCCGGTAGGCGTGTGGCGTGACGCCGGCGTCCCGGGTGAAGCTGCGCCGCAACGTCTCAGCGGAGCTCAGTCCGGACAGCCGGGCGATCACGTCGAGCGGCGCGTCGGAGGTCTCCAGCAGCGCCCGGGCGGCTTCGACCCGCACCTGCTCGACGTATCGCGCCGGGGTCGTTCCGAGCTCGCGCGCGAACAGGCGGCTCAAGTGCCGTTCGCTGAACCCGGCACGGCTGCTCAGTGCCGACAGGCGGTGGTCGCCGGCCGGATCGGCGCTGATGGCGTCGAGCAGGCCGCGCAGCACGGGCTTGGTGATCTCGCTGCGCAGCCGGACGCTGAACTGTCGCTGCCCGCCGGGGCGCTGCATGAACACCACCATGAAGCGCGCGACCTGCCGGGCGAGGACGGGTCCGTGGTCGGCCTCCACCAGCGCCAGCGCGAGGTCGATTCCGGCCGTGACCCCTGCGGAGGTGAACACGGCGCCGTCGGCGACGAAGATCGGCCCGCGCTCGACCTTCGTGGCGGGGAACCGCTCGGCCAGTTCGTCGAGGAGCATCCAGTGGGTGGTCGCTCGCCGTCCGTCGAGCAGGCCGATTCGTCCGAGCAGGAACGCACCCGCGCAGACCGCCGCGACCCGCCGGCTGCTGGCGGCGGCGCCGCGCAGCGCGTCGAGCAGGCCGGTCTGCCCGGCGGCCACGGTCCACCGGTACGTGCCTGGAACGACGACGGTGTCGAGCGGGCCGACCGTGTCGGCGATGTCACCGAGCGGCAGCTCCACCCCCAGCCGCAGGCCCGACGCGCCGACGACGTCACGGCCGTCCACCGAGGCCAGCACCACGCGATACAGCCGCCCGCCGGCCAGCTCGTTGGCGATGGCGAACACCTCGGCCGGACCGGTCGCGTCGATGACCTGCGCGCCGTTGTATCCGAGCACCGCAACGGTCCGTGTGTGCACGGCTGCCCCCTCTTGCTGTCCGCGCTGGGCCGCTCAGCACCGCCGGTAGTGGTCGAGCAGCTCTCGTGCCAGCGTACGGCCGGCATCGGCGAGATGGGGCGGGTCGGTCACGAACGCCAGCGGGCCGGCCACGAGCAGCAGGATGCCCAGGCGCTGGTCGACCGGCGGCAGCAGGCGAGCGCGCAGCTTCACCGACTCCTCGTCCTCGTCGAGGACCTCCGAGCTCTCGGCGAAACGGTCGACGACCCACCGCGCGTCTTGCGGCACGACGACGTCGACGGCGAGCTCGCGGCGGTTCTCGGCCATCGCCTCGTCAAGATCGTCGGAGCGCTCGAACGTCTCGTCGAGCACGACGGCGTCACGGATCCCGGTGAGCAGGAAAGTGCCGATGACGCGGCCGTCCGGCGACACGCCGGCGTCGAGCTCCCAGCCGCGGCGCGTGCGCAGCAGCCGGTACGGCGCCACGACGTGTTCGCGACACTCATCACGCCACACCGGCGAGTAGTCGATGCGTACCCTGTGCCGCCGGTGGACGGCTCCGAGGAGCGTGCCGGCCAGCTCCGCCTTCCAGTGGTCGTCCATCGGCCGGATGCCCTGCAACATCGTCTCGCCGAGGGCTTTCAGGGCGCCGTCGAGAACGTTGTTCTCCGGCTCGAGCGACAGCAGGGCCTGCCCGGCCCGGTAGATGTCGGCCAGCTCGGCGGGCGCGGTGTGCACCACGCCGATCTCCGCGGCCGGCTGGTCGGTCGAAGCCCGGACGATCTCGGCCTCGGCCGGCTCGACCTCGTCGGGTTCGCCGTCGGCGCCCAGGAACTCGATGCGGACCTGGCGGTAGGACCCGGCCTCGAACGCGGGGGAGATGTCCGCGCGGTAGAACGCGATGATCTCCTCGCGCAGCGTCTTCTCGTCGGTCTCGAGCTCCGCGGCCAGCCGGCCCAGCGGCAGCCCGTCGGGGTGCATGGTGAGGATCTGCAGTGCACGCGTGACCCGCTCGAAGCGGAGCACGAACGTGGGCGGGTTGGTCATAGGCGTTCCAGGAGTGACTCGAGCCCGGCGATGAGCTCGCCGCGGATGTCCGCCGGGCCCAGGACGTGGACCCGCGGGCCCAGCTCGTAGACCCGGTTTCGGAAGGCCGCCCGGTGCGTGACCGGGATCGTGAGACGGACGACGTCGTCGTCGACCTCGTGATAGGACGGGGTGCCCAGCAGGTTCTCGACCTGGCCGCGGAACTCCGGCGTGGTCTCGACGGTGACGTCGACGGGCGGGTCGACCGCCCACGACAGCGGGTCGAGCTCGTCGTGGTACGGCTCGTGGCGGGCTGCCGCGGTGCGTGGGAGGTCGACGGTGACGGCGGACATGCGGTCGGTGATGAACTGCTTGTCGCGATCGCTGCCGTCCTCGTGGGCGACGAGGTGCCAGCCCGACGTGCCCGGGTAGACGAAGTGCGGGTGGACCACCCGCGGGCGCTTCTTGTAGACGAACCGCAGGCGGCAGTGGTGCTCCAGCGCGTACAGCACGGTGTTGAGCGCGGCGTCGGCCCGATGCGGCTGCCGCGACGTGCGCAGCTCCGGGACGCCGGCCAGCTCGCCGAGGTCGACGCCGATGCGTCCGGCGAACGTGTGGTCGCCGGCGATCATGGCGGCGCGGGCCAGCTCGGTCTGCTGTTCCGGTGTGAGGTTCACCCGCAGGCGGTTGTCGCCGGCATACGCCCGATAGACGGCGGTCTGTCCCGGCGGCATGGTGTTGCGGATGTCCCAGCCGGCACGATTGAGGTACTCGATGAGGCGTTTGAGCTGCCGCACATGATGCTGCTCGCCACCCCCGAATGCCGCGATCCTCAGTAACCGCGGCGTTGGAATGCCAGTCGGCTCGGCCGCGATCAGCGCGACGAGCACGCGTGTGACTCTTTCCAATGGACCGAGTTGGTCCCGCCCACCAGCCATGGCGCCCCCTCCACAGCACTGCCAAGCGATCATGCTATGCCCGAGTTGGAGGAATCGCCAGGCAAACACCGCCCTTTTCATTGTGCACCGAAATGGCGGTACTGAATTGCCGCAAGGCCCAGTCTCCCGAGTAGACAGGAGTGGATTGTGGGCGCCGTTTCGCTAGGTGAACTCAGGAAGCGGTGTAGCTCTCGAGTTCGGCAATTCCCCAGGAGCGCGAGGCGGCCTTCTCAGTCGTTCCGTTCCAGCGAGTCGCGCAGCAGCCGGCGGATCATGACCTCGACCAGCATGCGGTCGTCGTCGCGGAGCAGGTTGAACAGCTCGAACAGGTCGTCGGTGGCGGCCGGCTTGGGCCGGTGCTCGACCTCGGGCTCCCGCGCCGGCGACGGCTTGCGGTCCAGGTGCTCCAAGCCCGCCGGCATGGGCTCGGAGTGGAAGATGGCCAGCGACTGGGTGCACCGCGTCATGGCGACGTAGAGCCGGCGCCGGCCGAGCTCCGTCCCGTCGGCGATCTCGTCTGGCGCCACCAGGGCGACCGCGTCGAACTCGAGGCCGTTCGTCATGTCGGCGGGGAGCAGCGTGACTGGCAGGCCGAGGTCGCCGTCGCGCCCGTCGCCGACCTTGAGCCCGGATGCACTGCAGTAGCGCATGGTGGCGTCGTAGCGGTGGGCGGCGACGACGACGCCGACCTTGAAGCCGGTGCCCGCGGCAGCATCGGCGGCCGAGAGCGCGACCGGGACGACGTCGTCGGGATCGACCCGGCGGACCAGTGGGTTGCCCAGGCCGTCGCGCAGCGACCCCGGCACCGTGAGCGCGCTGGCCCCGTCCGGGAGCTGCCGCCGCGAGAGCTCGACCACCGGCCGCGGCACGCGGTAGCCGAGGGTGAGCGTGGCCTCACGCGACTCAGCGGCGAAGTAGCTGGTCAGCTCGGCCCAGGAGTCGTGTTTGCCGGGCCCGGTGGAGAAGCCGAGGTCGCCGGCCAGGGTGACGGAGCGGCACCGGCGGGCGACGGCGCGGGCCTGCATGGGCGACAGGTTCTGCGCCTCGTCGACGACGGCGTGCCGGTAGGTGGGCGCCTGCCGACCCAGCAGGTGCGCCAGCTCGTCGAGCAGGACGAGGTCGTCGACGGTCCACGGCTCCGCGGCGACCGATGGTGCCGGCTCGCGGCGCAACGCCTCCTGCTGGCCGGCCTTGAGCAGGTCGTCGGCGAGGCGGTCCAGCAGCGCCGGGCGGCCCAGCAGGGTGCGCAGCAGATTCTCCGGGGTGGACGGCCCGTCCTGGCTCTCGACCAGCCGACGCAGCACGACGGCCATGACCGCCGACCCCTTGACCCGGGCGGTCTCCGTGGCGGTGTCGCGTCCGCGCAGGCTGGCATCGCCGTCGTAGAGCGACGCTACGTCCGCGGTGACCGCGTCGAAGCCGAGGCACGGCAGGACGTTGGCGACGTAGCTGCGCAGCGCCACCGTCGGCGTGACGACGAGCACCCCGCCCGCGCGGACCTCCTCGTCGTTCGCGGCGAGCCAGGCGGCTCGGTGCAAGGCGGTGACGGTCTTGCCGGTCCCCGGTCCGCCCTGGACGACGAGGACGCCGGCGGCAGGTTCGCGGATGATGCGGTACTGCTCCGGTCGCAGGGTGGCGGTGGCGTCGCCGATGGTGCCGGTGCGGAACTGCTCCAGCGCGGCGACCACGACCTTGCCGACCATCGGCCGGTTGGCCTGGCTGGACGTGACGTCGAAGGCGCTGCCGTCGGCGATCTCGTCGTGCAGAGCGATGACCTGCCGGCCGCTGACGGTGAGGATGCGCTTCAGTTGCGCGGTGCCGAGGTCGGTCGCGGACGTCTCGTAGAACGGTCCGGCCGCTGGGTCGTGCCACGCGACGACGGCGACATTCCCGGACCCGGCGGCGACCGGCTGGCGGCCGACGTAGCGGGAGCCGCTGTGGTCGTCGATGCGGCCGAAGACCAGCGGCTGGTCGACCGGCGCGTCGTCACCGAGGAGGGTGTAGGCGCGGTCGAGGTTCTGCTGCTCGGCGTCGAGCGCAGGATGAGTCGTCACGTCAGTCCTTCCTCACCACGGTGTGCCGGGATCGACGTCGACAGCTGGCGACCTACCCCGCGGAACGGCCCGCGTCGTTGCGGTATTTGACCATGATTGCGCAGATGCCCGTCCGGGTCAGGCGAACGATGGGAAAGGTGTCTTCCTGTTATCTCGTCGGTACTACCGCCCCGTTGTGCAGGCCGAGGACGAACGCGATGCGCGCAGCGTCGACGCGGCGGCCCTCGATGCCCAGCTCGACCGCCCAGCGGTGCAAGGTCTCGACGTAGGCACGGTAGCGGTCCGCGCGCCGGCGCGAGCTGGCCAGCCGCGTCGTGCCGCCGATCATGAGCGTCCGGTTCAGCGACGCGTAGACCCGCTCGTCCAGCACCAGCGGCTGCCAGCTCCGGCCCGGCACGTAGCCGGCGAGGCTCCACCACCGGCTGGCGAACGACTGACCGACCGCCCACAGCGACCAGGCCCGGTGGTTGGCCTCGAGCGTGCCGTCGCGGAGGGACTCGGCGGAGCGCAGGCGACGCGCGGAATCGGCGAGCACGCGGTGCGCGCGCTCGGGGTTGCGCACCGCGCGCGCCGTCGCGCGAAGGCTCTGGTTGCCGACTCCCTCGGAGCTCCAGGCCATGGTGAGGACGAACGCCTGGAGCACCTCCTTCTCGTCGCCGAGGTCCATGGTGGCGCAGGCACTCAGGGCGGCGTCCCTGGCGACGGTGCGGTCGCCGGCCTTGGACCCGGCGATCGGCTCGGTGAACGCGGCGTCGCGCAGCAGCGTGGCCACCCGCAACCGCGGCCGGGCGGCGACGAGCGCCTGCTGCCACGTCGCCGGTCGGAAGCGGACCGGTCGCGGCTGGACGTTCGCGTACTTGTCGACGAGCGCCACCAGTGCCGCTGGTAGGGACGCGTTCGTGACGGTGTTTGGCATGATCGGCCCCCGTTTTGCCGATGGCACCCCCTGTGAAAACGGACAATACGCCCGCCGATGGACACAGCTCGACCCGTTTCCGGCAGGATCGGCGGCGTGACGGTGGTGCGCTCGGCCCGGGCGCGGCCGGACCGGGGTCAGTAGACGATCGCGGCGCGGCGGTCGCCGAACGGCTCGGGCCGGTCGGGGAGTGACCGTGCCGCCCCCGTCGCCACCCGCCGGGCGGTCCACGCCGCCGCGGCGGCGTCGAGGACGTCGTCGGGTGCACCCCGCTCACCCGCCGTGCCGAGATCGGCCGGAACGACGATGCCGGCCTTCTCGAGCAGGTCGCGGCGCAGGTGGTGACCGGCCCAGGTCTTCTTGCCGTACGGGACGGGCAGGCCGCCGTTCAGCTCGGCGAACGAGATCTCCGGGTGGCACTCGACCACGGTCCCCGCCGCGGCCGCCTCGTCGTTCAGCCAGGTGTCGACCTCGAGCACTCGCCCCGTCGCTGTCATGGCCGTCATGATGGCGGTCGGAACCCTCAGACGTCGACCGCCAGATCGACCAGGAGGTCGACGGTGGCCCGCCGCGCGGTGATCGAGCTCTGCGACCGGTCGGCGAAACCGCGGAGGTCGGTCAGCTGCCACGTGCCGGACACCGGCCAGCGAACCCGGTCCCGCTCCTGGAACTCCGCGCTGATCTCGCGGACCCGGATGATGCGCCCGGTCACCGCCGGCAGCGCCTCCGGCACCAGTCCGTGGTGGTCCTCGGCGAACACACCGGTCACCGTGGCGGGCCCGGCCGGTCGCGGCGGCCGCAGCAACACCGTCGCCGTCCCGATGTCCAGGAACGCGCCGGCCGGGCCGATGCCGCCAGGGTCGGTCCCGCGCGCGACGCCGTCGACGGTGATGGACGCGTCGTCCGGCCGGTCGAGATCGGTGACCAACGACAGCTGCCACTGGACGAGGTCGCCGACCGCGAACGGCTCGCCGCAGCACTCGAACTGCCATTCTTCGACCAGCACCGGCCACGACATCCGCACGCCTCCACCATCCCCTCGGCACCCGGCCCCTGTCACGAGGTTTTGGCGCCCGCTGGGATTCGCCGGCGGGCGCTGTCCTGGTGGTGCGGAACGCGTGGGACGGCGTGGACGGAGCGGCCTGATTGAATATCCACGGCGGGACCCTGGCCAGGGACGGAGAGGACGCACGTGCGACGGAATCGGCGTTGACCGGCCGGCCACAGGTCGGCATCTGGTCGATCGGCCCGTCGGTGTACCTCCCGTCGCTGTTGTTCGGCATCGGGCAGGGAGCGATCGCGCCGGTCATCCCGCTCTCCGCGCGGGAGCTCGGCGGCTCGGTCGCGATGGCCGGCCTGGTCGTGGCGCTGCTCGGCGTCGGCAAGATCGCCGGTGACCTACCCGCGGGGCTCTTGGCGGTCCGGCTGGGGGAGCGGCGGGCGATGCTGCTCGCGCTGGGCGTGGTGCTGGTCGCGCTCGCCGCCTGCATCCTGGCGTCATCCGTAGTCGTGCTGTCGGTCGCGATGATCGCCATCGGGGTGTCGTCGTCGGTGTTCGGGCTGGCCCGCCACGCCTACGTCACCGAGGCGATCCCGTTCGAGCTGCGCGGCCGTGCGCTGTCGACGCTCGGCGGGATGCAGCGCATCGGGCTTTTCACCGGGCCGTTCCTGGCCGCGGCCGTGATGCCGTGGCTGGGTGTCGTCGGCGGCTACTGGGTGCATGTCGTGGCGGCGATCGCGGCCGGCGTCGTACTACTGGTGGTGCGTGAACCGCCGGTGCCGGCCGGCCGTGGGGCTGACGCGGCGGGCTCGGCGTCGCGGCGCGACAGCACCGCACGGGTCATCCGGCGGCACCTGCCGATTCTGCGCACGCTCGGTGTCGGCGCGCTGCTGGTCGGTGCGGCACGGGCGTCGCGGCAGGTGGCGATCCCGCTGTGGGGCGAGCACGTCGGCCTCGACCCGGCCACGACCAGCCTGCTGTTCGGGCTGTCCGGCGCGGTCGAGATGCTGATGTTCTACCCCGCCGGCCTGGCGATGGACCGGCTCGGCCGGCGCGGCGTGGTCGTCTCGTCGATGGCGGTCCTCGGGATGTCGCTGGTGGTGCTGCCGCTCACCGGCGGTGCCGCCACGTTCGCCGCGGTCGCCATGCTGATGGGGCTCGGCAACGGCTTGGGCAGCGGGATCATCATGACCATCGGGTCCGACGTGTCGCCCGCCGTCAGCCGCGCGACGTTCCTCGGCGCGTGGCGCCTCTTCGCCGACCTCGGCAACGGCGCCGGCCCGGTGCTCGTCAGCGTCGTCACCGCGGTGGCCACGCTCGGCACCGCCATCGTCGCGGCCGGGGTGGTCGCCTTCCTCGCCGCGGCGCTGATGGGCCACTGGACCCCCCGCAACGGCGGCGGCCGGCCCGACAGTGATCGCCCGCCCGACGGGGACGGCCCGCCCGACGGGGACGGCCCGCCCGGCGGCGCCGGGCCGCCGTCGTGACTGGACGGACCCGGCCAGACAGGGACATGGCACATCGTTTTACGCTGGTCTCCACCAAACATCAGCGAGGAGACCTCATGTCGGTGATCGTCGGTGCATACGCGGCCGCTCCCCGGGACATCGGCGCAGGCGCCGGCTTCCGGCGCTACGTCGAGGACGTGCTGGCGCTGCCGGGCGTCGACGGGCTCGAGGTGCCCTACATCGGCGCGGACTCCCCATGGAACGACCTCGCCTACCTGCGCGCCGCCGACCCGTCGACGAGCCACGTACTGACCATGATCCCGGCGACCATCATGACGCTCGGGTCCGCGCCGGAATGCGGCCTGGCCTCCGCCGACGGCGACGGGCGGCGCGCGGCGATCGACCTGCTGCGGCGCGCGTGGGAGTTCATGGCGCAGGTCAACGGCGGCTCCGGCGGCCGCTTCACGGGCATCGAGCTGCACTCCGCGCCGCGGCATCCGCTCACGTCCGCCGACGCGTTCCGGGCGTCGCTGGAGGAGATCGCGGCCTGGGACTGGGGCGGCGTCCGGCTCATGATCGAGCACTCCGACGCGCACTCCGACGCCCACGAGCCCGCGAAGGGCTTCCTCGACCTGGCCGACGAGGTGAAGCTCGCGGCCGAGCTCGGCCTCGGCGTTGTCGTGAACTGGGGCCGCTCCGCCATCGAGGGGCGCAGTGCCGCGACGCCGCGCGAGCACCTGGCCTCCGTCGTCGCCGCCGGTCGCCTGGACGGATTGATCTTCTCCGGCGCGTCCGCCGACGACACCCTCGACGGCCAGGCCTGGGCCGACCTGCACGCGCCCATCCGCGACTGGTCGGCAACGGTGCCGGTCGCGGCCGAGGCGGCCAGCAGCCTCCTCACGGCGGACGAGGTGACGGCGTGCGTGACCGCGGCCGTCGCCGCGCCGGAGCTGCGCTACGTCGGTGTGAAGGTCTCGTCGCCCAGCACGGCCACCGCCGCGGAGTGCCTGGAGCTGGTCGCCGCCAACACTGCCGTCGTCGCGGCCGCCGTCGCCCGGGCCCGCGGCTGACGCCATCGAACCACACCGGCGGCACTGGAAGACTGGGCGGCGTGATCGCGACTGGAGCCGGATGCCACCGGTAGACATCATGGTGGTACTGGCCGTCGCGGTGTTCGCCGGCACGGTGATCCAGGGCTGCGTCGGGCTGGGCCTGGGCCTGGTCGCCGCGCCGGTGATCGCGCTGGTCGCGCCCGAGCTGATGCCCGGCGGCCTGCTGTGGCTGACCCTGGTGCTCCCGCTGTTCACGCTCGCCCGCGAGTGGGCGGAGGTCGACTGGTGGGGCTTGCGGTGGGCGCTGCTGGGCCGGCTGCCGGCGACGGCGGTGGGCGCCTGGGTGGTCACGGTGATCTCGGCCCGGGCACTCGGCGTCGCGATCGGCGTGGTCATCCTGCTCGCGGTTGCGCTGACGCTGCGGACGTTCCGGCTGCCGATGCGTCCGTCGGTGCTGGTCACCGCCGGTGTGCTATCCGGCATCACCGGCACGGCGACGTCCATCGGCGGGCCGCCGCTCGCGCTGGTGTACCAGCGTGAACTGGGACCGCGCGTGCGCGCGACGCTCGGCGTCTACTTCGTGGTCGGCGTGGCCGTGTCGCTGATCGCCCTCGCCGTGGTGGGCGAGCTGACCATGGCCCAGACCACGACGGCGTTGTCGCTCGCTCCGCTTCTGGTCGCCGCTTTCGCCGTCGCCCTCGTCGTGCGTCGGAGAATCGACGGCCCGTTGCTGCGGGTGGTCGTCATGGTCGTCTGCGCGCTGTCGGCCACGACTCTGATCATCCGCTCGCTGGCCGGCTGACGGATTCTGTCGGTGGCATGCGGCAGTCTTGGATCGACAGAAGGGGTGAGCATGTACGTCGTCGCCGGACATCTGGTCCTGAGCCCGACCGACCTGGTCGCCCATCTCGAATGCCCACACCTCACCACGCTGAACCGTGAAGTCGCCGAGGGCCGGCGTCCGCGGCCCACCGGCGACGACCCTGCCGCCGGCGTCGTTCGCCGGCGCGGCGACGAGCACGAGGCCGCCGTCCTGGCCGAGATGTCCGCCACGCACCGGGTGGTCAGCATCCCGCGCTCGGTCGGGCCGGCCGAGGCCGAGGACCTCACTCTCACCGCCATGAAGGACGGTGCGGACCGGATCTTCCAGGCCACCTTCTACGACGGCCGCTGGCGCGGGTACGCCGACTTCCTGATCCGCAACGACGAGCACCCGAGCCACCTCGGCCCGTGGTCGTACGACATCGCCGACACCAAGCTGGCGCGCCAGGTCAAGGCGTCCGCGCTGCTCCAGATGGCCGTGTACGCCCAGCGGCTGGAGCACCTCCAGGGCGTGCCGCCGCAGACGCTCACCGTCATCCTCGGCAACCGGCTGCGGGTCAGCGTCGCGTACGTCGACGTCGCGGCCTACGCCCGGCATGCCATGCGCGAGTACGGGCAGTGGCTGGCCGACCCGCCGCAGACCTACCCGCTGCGGGTCAACCACTGCGCCATCTGCCCGTGGCACGACACCTGCGACACCCGGTGGCGCGCCGACGACGACCTCGTCCTCGTGCCGTTCCTGCGCCGCGACCAGCGCGCGGCCCTGCGTGCGGCCGGCATCGACACCGTCGACGCGCTGGCGTCCGCGTCCGCGCAGGAGCTCGCCGCCGTCCCGCGAGTCGGTGCGTCCACCAAGCGCAAGCTGGCCACCCAGGCGCGGCTGCAGATCGCCGCCCGTTCGCAGGAGGTGCCTCCGTACCAGCTGGTCACGCCGGTCGAGCCGCGCCGCGGCCTGACACTGCTGCCCGAGCCCGACGCCGCCGACCTGTTCCTCGACCTCGAGGGCGACCCGTTCTTCGGCGACCACGGCATCGAGTACCTGTGGGGCATCAGCGACGTCGGCGACGAGTTCCGGTCCTGGTGGGCGCACGACGCGGTCGCCGAGAAGCACGCGTTCGAGCAGGTGGTCGACCACATCATGGCCACCTGGCAGCGCCGGCCCGGCATGCACGTCTACCACTACGCGCCGTACGAGCCGAGCCGGCTCAAGGAGCTGTCCCAGCGGTACGGCACCCGCGTCGACGAGGTCGACGCCCTGCTGCGGGGCGAGCGCCTGGTCGACCTGTACGCCGTAGTCCGGCAGGGCCTGCGGGTGGGCACGGAGTCCTACTCCATCAAAGCCCTCGAGCGGTTCTACGATCCGCGCGGCCGCGCCGGCGCCGCGGTCAAGGACGCCGGGTCGAGCATCGTGGAGTACGAGCGGTGGCTGGCCGAGCACGACCAGTCCATCCTCGACGACATCGAGGCCTACAACCGCGACGACTGCATCAGCACGCGGCAGCTTCGCGACTGGCTGGAGGACCGCCGGGCCGAGGCCCTGGACGACGGTCATGCCGTGCCGCGGCCCACCGACGTTCCCGACCATCCCGCCGAGCATCTCAAGGAGCGCGCCCCCGAGCTCGTCGCCGTCGAGGAGAAGCTGCTCGACGGTGTTCCCGGCGACCCCGCCGCCCGCACCGCCGAGCAGCAGGCGCGTGCGCTGCTGGCCGGGCTGCTCGAGTGGCACCGCCGCGAGAACCGCGCGGAGTGGTGGGAGTACTTCCGGGTCCGCACGCTCGCCGTCGACGAGCTCGTCGACGACCCCGCCACCCTCGGCGGCCTGCACTCGCCGGAGCTGCTGCGTACCGAGAAACGGTCCGGCGTGTGGCGTTACGGCATACCGCCGCAGGAGTGCCGCCTGCGCCCGGGCGACCAGGCCGGGCACGCCGATCCGGACGGCGGCACCAGCAAGATCCTCCGGCTGGACCTCGAGAACGGCGTCGTCGAGCTCAAGCGCGCACTGGCCAAGGAGCAGCCGCATCCGCTGGGGCTGCTGGCGCCCGACCCCATCCCGGCCGGCGTGCTCGAGGCGTCCCTCTGCCGCGTCGGCGGCTGGGTGGCCGACCACGGCTTCGACGCCGACGGGCCCTACCGCGGCGTGCGTGACCTGCTGCTCGGCCGCCAGCCCCGGCTCGCCGACGGCGTCGAGCTGCGGCTTGCGGGCGAGAGCGGCGCCGACGCCCTGCGCCGCGTGGCGCCGTCACTCTACGGAGCGCTGCCGGTCCAGGGCCCGCCCGGTGCCGGCAAGACGTACGCCGGCTCGCACGCCGTCGTCGAACTGCTGCGGTCGGGCAAGACGGTGGGCATCACCGCGTTGAGCCACCGTGTCATCACGCACCTGCTCGATGCGGTGCTGAGGGCCGACGACGGCGCCGACGGGCGCGGCCGGGTGGTCCGGGCCATCCAGAAGGCCGACGACGGCAACGCCACCGCCCACCCCGACGTCACGGTCACCACGTCCAACGACGACGTCGAGACCGCGCTCGCCACCGGGTCGGTCAACCTGGTCGCCGGCACCGGCTGGCTGTTCGCCCGGCCCGGCGTCCACGTCGACGTCCTGGTCGTCGACGAGGCGGGCCAGTTCTCGCTGGCCAACGCCGTCGCAGCCGGGGCAGCCGCCGACTCCGTCGTGCTCCTCGGCGACCCCCGCCAGCTGCCCCAGCCGGCACGGGGCATCCATCCCGACGGCGCCGGCGTGTCCGCGCTCGACCACGTGCTCGGTGAGCACGACACCATCCCGCCGGAGTACGGCCTGTTCCTCGACACCACGTGGCGCATGCACCCCGCCGTCTGCGCCCCGGTCTCCGAGCTGTCCTACGACGGCCTGCTCGGGCCGCGCAACGGGCTGGAGCGGCAGCAGGTGCACGGCGACGGCCCGCTCGCCGGTGCCGGGATCCGGTGGTTCCCTGTCGCCCACACCGGTTGCTCGGTTCGCAGCGACGCCGAGGTCGCGGTCGTCTCCGACCTGGTCGACCAGCTCACCGGCCGGCTCTGGACCGACGCCGACGGCGTGCGGCGCGACCTGACCTCCCGCGACATCCTGGTGGTCGCGCCCTACAACGCGCAGGTGGGGCAGCTGCTCGCGGTGCTGGACGGTCGTGCCCGGGTCGGCACGGTTGACAAGTTCCAAGGCCAGGAGGCACCGGTCGTCATCGTCTCGCTGACCACCTCCTCCGCCGCCGATGCCCCACGCGGCGTCGACTTCGTCGCCAACCGCAACCGCCTCAACGTCGCGGTCTCCCGTGCTAGGTCGCTGGCCGTCCTGGTCGGCAGTCCGGCGCTGCTGACCGCACCGGTCCGCAGCATCGATCAGGTCCAGGGCGTCAACACGCTGTGCCGCCTGGTCGAGTACGCCACCAGCTGACCGGGGACGCCGGGAGTGTGGGCACAGACTCGCGTGCGCCGTGCCTCTTGATCATCAACGATCGCTGACATCACGAGGATCGTGTGTGCTCCACCATGCTTGTAAGCCTGGTGAGGCGCGAGATCGCCTGGTGACGCAGATCGACACGACAGCAACCACCCAATCCCGCCCCTGCACCGTGACCGATCGACCATTGACATCGCGAACGACTGATCTCTAGGGTTCAGAGGTCAGACCTTTGATGTCGGACCCTCACGGAAGCGGGAGTGCGCCATGCGGCGTCGGCGACGGTTGACAGGGATGGCAAGCGGGTTGGTCGCGGTGGCGGTCGCGACCGTTGGGCTGGTGGAAGCCGGACCAGCCAGCGCGGACGGAACCGCCGCGACCGATCCACCGGCAGCCGCAGCGGGCACGCAGGACATCGTCGTCATCGATCCGGCGAGCCCAGGGCGGACGTTCGACGGGCTCGGGGCGGTGAGCGCCAGCGCGTCCAGCCGGCTGCTCTACGACTACCCCGAGCCCGAGCGCTCCCAGATCCTCGACTACCTGTTCAAGCCCGGCTACGGCGCGGGGTTGCAGCTGTTGAAGGTCGAGATCGGCGCCGACACGAACTCCACGTCCGGTGCCGAGCCCAGCCACGAACGCACCCGCGGCGACGTCGACTGCGACCGGGGCTACGCGTGGTGGCTGATGAAGGAGGCCAGGAAGCGCAACCCCGACATCGTCCTCAGCGGGTTGCAGTGGGGCGCGCCGGGCTGGTTCGAGGGCGGCTTCTGGAGCCAGGACAACATCGACTACTTGATCAACTGGCTCGACTGCGCGGAGCAGCAGGGCCTGGAGATCGACTACATGGGCGGCTGGAACGAGTCCGGCTACGACGAGGACTGGTTCGTCGCGTTCGAGCGGGCACTGGCCGAGCATCATCCGGACGTCCGGCTGGCGGCCGCCGACGACGAACCGCACCGCGGCTGGCGGGTGGCCGACGACCTCGCCGCGAACCCGGAGTTCGGGGCCGCGGTGGACGTCGCGAACCTGCACTCGCCCTGCGGGCACCGCACGCTCTACCAGGTCTGCCAGAGCACCCAGACCGCCCGCGACCTGGGCAAGCCGCTGTGGATCGGCGAGCTGAGCGCGATGGCGCACGACGCGGGGGCGGAACCGCTCGCGCGGGTCGCCAACCGCATGTACATCGACGCCGACATCACCGCGATGATGGCGTGGACCCCGATCTCCGCCTGGTACTCGAACATCACGCTGGCCGACACCGGGTTGATGGTGGCCGAGTGGCCGTGGTCCGGGTTCTACGACGTCGGCGACAGCATCTGGGCGTACGCACACACCACGCAGTTCGCGCAGCCGGGCTGGCGGTACCTGGACTCCGGCAGCCGGCGGCTGTCGTCCGGCGCGACGGTGGTGTCCCTGCTGTCGCCCGACGGCGGCGACGTCAGCGCCGTCGTCGAGACCCTGGACGCCACCGGGCCGGGCAGCATCACGTTCGACCTGAGCGAGGCTCCGGCCGGCGAGCTCCAGGTGTGGTCCACCGACTTCGGCTCCGACGACCCCGCCGACCGGTTCCGCCACGTCGGCACCGTCGTCCCTCAGGGCGGGCAGGCCACCATCGACGTCGAGCCGGGACACGTGTACTCGGTCACCACCACCGACGGGCAGGCCAAGGGCGACGCGCGGCCGAGCGCCGACGTCACCGGGCAGCTCGCGATCCCGTTCCGCGAGGACTTCGAGGGCATCGAGCACGGGCAGCTCGCGCGGTACTTCTCCGACCTGGCCGGCGGCTTCGAGGCGGCTCCGTGCCTGGCCGGGCGCTCCGGCACCTGTTACCAGCAGCAGATCACCGAGGCTCCCATCAGCTGGGGCCTGGTCGGTGAGCTGCCACTGAGCACGCTCGTCGGCGATCCGCGCTGGTGGGGCGACTACACGGTCCGTGCCGACGTCATGCTGACCGAGCCCGGGTACGTCGAGGTCGGCGGCCGGGTGTCCGGGCAGTCGTGGGGCAGCCAGGCCAGCGGCTACCACCTGCGCGTCGGCACCGACGGCTGGGCGCTGCACAGCCGCGACCACGCCGGGCGCCGCGACGTCGTGCTCGCCTCCGGCGAAGAGGCCATCGGCGTCGGCGAATGGCACGAGGTCGCGCTGAGCATGCACGGCGACGAGCTCGGCGTCCACGTCGACGGCGTCCGGCTCGGCCAGGTGCGCGACACCACCCAGCGCACCGGCAACGTCGCCCTGAGCGTCAGCGCCTGGCAGCAGGCACAGTTCGACGACGTCGCGGTGACACCCACCGCGCGGGCGCCGCGGTTCGTACCCAAGGACGAGATCACCGTGACGGCGACCAGCGAGCACGGCTTCGACCGCGGCTGGACCCGCGAGGTGGAGAACCTCGTCGACGACCGTCCGGAGACGATGTGGAGCTCCTCCTTCAACCCGCCGGTAGGGCTCCCGCAGTCGGTGACGCTCGACCTCGGCCGCACCCAGCCGATCCAGGCGCTGACCTACCAGCCGCGGCTCGACGGCAACACCAACGGGATGATCACCAGCTACGAGGTGTACGTGAGCCGCGACGGCGAGACCTACGAGCTGGTCGCCGATGGCACCTGGAGCGCCGACAGCTCCACGAAGGTGGCCGCCTGGGACCGGACGACGGCCCGTTACGTGCGGCTGGTCGCACCCGACGACGAGAACGCCTGCGCCGAGACGACGGCGGCCGGCAACGAGCTCGGCGTGGTGAGCGCGACCGGACCGGAGCTGGAGACGACGCCGCCGGCACCGGACCGGGCCGACCTGCCGCCCGACGCCCCGGCCGCTTTCGACCACCTGGTGCCGCAGGACGCCATGACGGCCACCGCCAGCAGCGTGCACAGCCCGCCGAACGTGCCGTGCAAGGCGATCGACGGCAAGCGCACGACGTTCTGGCACTCCGCGCCCGCGGTGACGGGTCCGCTGCCGGCCAGCGTGACCCTCGACCTGGGTGCCGGGCACGACATCGGCGGCCTGGCCTACCTGCCTCGGCAGGACGGCAACCTCAACGGGACGGTCACCAGCTACCGCGTCGAGGTGAGCGCGGACGGGCAGACGTTCACCGAGGTGGCGGCCGGATCGTGGCAGGACACTCCGGCGCAGAAGTACGCGACGTGGTCGCCGACGACCGCCCGGTACGTCCGGCTCACCGCCACCGCCGGCCACTTCAACGTCGCGTCGGCCGCGGAGCTGCACGTGGGCCACGTGCCGTGAGGCCAGCTGGCACCGTCCCGGCGGTGATCGCGCTGGCCGCCGGGGTCGGTGCCGCGTACCTGGCCAGCCGGGCCGCCGGCGTGGTCGGCCCACTGACCATGGCCATGCTGGCCGGGGTGACTGCTCGCAACCTGAACCTGCTGAGCAGGCCCGCCCAGACCGTGCTGGCCGCGATGACCAGGGGTTTGCTGCGGGCGGGGGTGGTGCTGCTGGGCCTGCAGCTCGCGGTGCCGGACCTGCTGGACCTGGGCCCGGCCCACCTGCTGGTGGTGGCGGCCACCGTCGTCGTGACCTTCGCGGGCACCTGGTGGCTGGGGCCGCGGCTGGGGGTCGGCCGGGACCGTTCGCTCTTGCTGGCCACCGGGTTCTCCATCTGTGGCGCGTCGGCGGTGGCGGCGATGAGCAGCGTCGTCGACGCCGACGAGGACGACACCGCGACGAGCGTCGCGCTGGTGACGCTCTACGGCAGCCTGGCCATCGTGGTGCTGCCGCTGTTGCAGGGGCCGCTCGGCCTGGACGACGCGGCGTTCGGCGTGTGGGTGGGTGCGAGCGTGCACGAGGTGGCGCAGGTGGTCGCCGCGGCGGCGGTCGCGGGCGAGGCCGCGCTCGTCGTCGCGGTGCTGGCGAAGCTCGGCCGGGTGGTGATGCTGGCGCCGCTGGTCACCTGCGTGGCACTGGCCGACCGAGGCGCCGAACCCACCGCGAGACGTGCCACGGGCGGCGCGACCGATGCCGCGGCCGAGGACCCGAGACGAGGTGTCCGCCGGCCGCCGGTCGTGCCGCTGTTCGTCGCCGGCTTCCTGGCGATGGCGACGGTCCGCAGCACCGGTCTACTGCCGTCGGGTGTGGTGTCCACCGCCGAGACGGTGTCGACGTTGCTGCTGGCCGGTGCGATGTTCGGGCTGGGCGCCGGGGTCCACCTGCGGACCTTGATCCGCACGGGCGGCCGGTCCGCCGCGCTGGGTGCGGTGTCGACGCTGATCGCGGCCGGCGTCGCATACGCGGGCCTGGTGCTGGCCGGGGCGTGATTCCGGGCTGCGGACGTGGTGACGCGTCTATGCTGTCTGCGTCGATGGAGGTGGCTGCGGGTGTGGCAGCGAGTTAACGAGTCGGGCAGCGTCTCCCAGCGCATCGTGACGCAGATCGAGCACCTGCTGGACAGCGGGGAGCTCAAACCGGGTGACCGGCTGCCCACCGAGCGCGATCTCGCGCAGCTGGTGGGCGCGAGCCGGCCGTCGGTGCGTGAGGCGGTCCGCATCCTGCAGGCCCAGGGCCGCCTCGACGTCAAGCACGGTCTCGGCGTCTTCGTCACCGAGCCGCCGCAGGCGCCCGACCTTGGCGCGGCGCTCAACCACCCCGAGCTCGACATCGACGAGCTGTTCTCGATGCGTGAGGTGCTCGAGGTGCCGGCCGCCTCGTGGGCGGCCGAGCGCATCACCGAGGCCGAGGTCGAGTCGTTGCGCGGCATACTCGACGACCTCGACGCCGCGTTCGACGCCGACCCCGCCGACTTCCAGCAGCTCGCCCGGCTGGATGCCGCGTTCCACCTGACCATCGCGGACATCGCCGACAACCGCTTCCTGCGCCAGACCAGCCATGTGCTGCACGACATCCTCATCTCCGGCATGAAGACGACGCTGCTGATCCCCGGACGGCGGGAGAAGTCGCGCGCGCAGCACGAGCGCATCCTTGACGCGCTTGCCGGCAACGACCCGGCCGCCGCCGGCCGGGCGGCGCGCTCCCACATCCGCAGCGCCCATCGCGCCGCCCTGGCCCGGTTGGCCGCCGAGGACAAGGACAAGCGCCGCACCACCACCTAGCTGCGGGCGAGGCAGTCGGAGAACGCATCGGCGCTCTATCGCACCGCAGGCCCAGCTCCGTCACCTCTCGCGACCCCGGTCTGACCTCGCAGGATCGGAAGAAACCCCTTCTCCTCCATTGACCCTGCCGAGATCGGGGGTCTAACCTCTTACCACTAGAAATCGATTGCTCGGCGTGGAGCTTCGAAAGGTAGGTCGGCCCGATGACAGTGCGGCGTTCCCTCTCCGCTCAGGCTCGGCTCGGTCGCCAGGCACAGGCCCGGCTCACTCGGCGGTCGTTCCTGACCGCGAGCGCCGGCCTCGGCGTGGCTGCCGCCCTGGCCGGCTGTGGCGGCGGATTCGGTGACAGCAGCGGTGGCACCAGTGGCGGCGGCAGCGGCGGTGACGGTCCCGAGTTCGACATCCCGGACGCACCCAGCGGCTTCCCGACCGGTGACGTCACGTTCCGGCTCGTGGACAGCAACGACACCAAGGCGCCCTACTGGGAGGCGTTCTTCGAGGCCTACCAGGCCAAGTTCGAGAACGTCACCTGCCAGTACGACGGGCTGCCGTGGAACCGCATCGAGGAGGTCGTGCCGCTGGGCTTCCGCAACGGGTCGGGTCACGACCTCATCCAGCTGCCCGGCTCGATCACGTTGGCGCAGGCGGTGTCCGAGGGCTGGGTGAGCCCGCTGGACGAGTTCATCCCCGACGTCGAGCAGTGGCGCGGTGCACTTCCGGACACCCTGCAAGTCGAGGGCGTGCAGGTCTTCGACGGTCTGCTGTACCAGGTGCCGTTGGCCACCGACCAGCGCTATCAGCAGGCGGTTCACTACAACAAGCAGCTGGTCAACGACGCCGGCTTCGACCCTCAGAGCGAGCCGCTCACCTGGGACACGTTCCGGGAGGCCGCGCGCAAGGTCACCGAGGCCGGCGACGGGCAGGCGTACGGGCTGATCCTCGAGATCAACCAGCCCGGCCGGCTCTCGATGTGGGTCGAGTACATGGCCCGCATCGCCGGGCTGCCCGCCACCGGCAACATCCTGCAGCCCTCCGGCGAGTTCATCCACACCGGCGACGAGATCGTCGAGGCCATCGAGCTGTTGCTGGCCGTCCAGAGCGACGGCAGCCTGTTCCCCGGCTCCAACTCGCTGACGGCGCCGGAGTGCTGGCCGCGCGTCGTCCGCGGCAACGCCGGCATGGTCTTCGCCGGCCCGTGGGTCACCGTCCAGTGGGAGAACGAGAACCCCGACTTCGAGTTCGGCGTCGGTGCGCTGCCCACCCCGGGCGGTGGCGACCCGCTCCCCGTCGGCTACATCCCGTTCGGCGCGGACGCCCTGGTGATGTCGGCCACCAGTCAGGTCAAGGAGGTGGCCGGCCACGTCCTCGCCTATGTCACGTCGTTGAACGGGCAGACCCGCTGGGGCGAGATCACCGGCGTCGGCAACCCGCCCATGCACGACGAGGCGCGCGAGGCCAGCGCCGCGGACTACAGCGAGCAGGCACGCGCCTGCCTCGACCTGGCGGACACCATGACCGCGCTGCCGCAGCCGGCCATCGTCAACCCGGACGTGGCGTTGGTCGCCCAGCGCGAGGTGGCGCCCAGCCCGAACTTCGGCGAGGTGATCCAGAGCATCCTGGTCGGCGAGGTCACCGACATCCGTGCCGCGCTCACCGACCTGAAGGACCGGCACGAGCGGGCTCGCGACGCCGCCATCCAGGAGGCCACCACCCGCGACGGCAGCACCGCGACCCGGCAGGACTGGGTGTTTTCCAACTGGGACCCCACCCGGGACTACACGACCGAGGACTACGCGGGCCGCTGAGCGGGGAGACGCATGGCCATCATCCGACCGGCCCGGCAGCTGGCCGACGCCCGCCGTGGCGGCGACGCCGGCACGCTGCGGCAACGACTGTGGAACGCGCGCTGGTGCTACGCGTTCATGCTGCCCTCGGTGATCCTCGGGACGCTGTTCACGCTCTACCCGATGATCGCGTCGTGGTACATCTCGTTCCTCGACTGGTCCGGGCTGGACTCCGACCGCCACTTCGTGGGGCTGGACAACTACAGCGAGGCGGTCGCCGACTCGGCGTTCTGGGGATCGTTCGGGCGCACGTTCGCGTTCACCTTCGTCACCGTCCCGGTGATGCTGACGCTGGCGCTGCTCGCGGCGCTGGTGCTCAACGACACCTCGCTGCGGATGCGCACCGTCTTCCGCACCATGTTCTTCCTGCCCGTGGTGACGACGACGGCGATCGTCGGCGTCGTCATGTCGTTGATCATGAACCCGTTCGACGGCCCGCTGAACGCGGTGCTGCTCGACATCGGCATCATCGACCGGCCCATCGACTTCCTCGGTGACCCCGACCTCGCGCTCTGGTCGGTCTCCGGAGTGTTCGTCTGGAAGTGGATGGGCATGTCGATGATCTACTGGCTGGTGGCGCTGCAGACGGTACCGCAGGAGCTGTACGAGGCGGCCCGCGTCGACGGCGCGTCGCGCTGGCGGATGCACCGCGACGTCACCATCCCGCTGATCATGCCGTTCGGCATCGTCATCGTCCTCATCACGTTCGTCGGCGCGCTGCAGACGTTTCCGCTCGTGCAGGCGATGACCTCCGGCGGGCCGGCGTTCGCGACCGAGCTGGTCGAGCTCTACATCTACCGGCTGGCCTTCGCCTCCGGGAGCACCCCGCGGCTGGGCTACGCCTCCGCCGTCGCCGTCTTCTTCGGCATCACCGTCCTGGTGTTCACGCTCGCGCAGGCGTGGGGCCTGCGCCGGGCGTCGGCCTTGCAGCGCGACGTCAAGCAGGGAGGGCAGGCATGAGTGTCCCGACGACGGTGTCCGGCCAGGCCGCGCCCGCGCGCGCCGGTCGCCAGCAGCCGGCGGGGACCAAGCCGAGGAAGCACCGCGGCTGGCGCAGTTGGCGGCGCGAGATCATCGTCAGCATCGTCCTGCTGCCGATCTGCCTGATCTGGATCTACCCGTTCCTGTGGATGGTCGGCGCCTCCCTGAAGACCGACACCGAGATCTTCGGCAGCGTCAGCGTCCTGCCGGAACAACCGCAGTGGGAAAACTACTCGCGGGCCTGGTACGAGGCGAACATCGGCCCGTACTTCTGGAACACGATCTTCATCACGGCGTTCACCATCGCGGTCGTCACCATCACCACCGCGATGATCGGCTACGTCATCGGGCGGTACACGTTCCCGGGCAAGAAGGTCCTCGTGGTGGTGTTGATCGCCACGCTGTTCCTGCCCGAGGGCTACACGATCATCCCGGTGTTCGACCTGATCAACCAGCTCGGGCTGTCGGGGTCGCTGTGGGGCATCATCCTGGCCGAGTCCGGCGGCGCGCACGTCATCCAGATCATGCTGTTCGCCGGGTACTTCCGGCAGCTGCCGAACGAGCTGGACGAGGCGGCTCGCATCGACGGCGCCGGCTTCCTGCGCATCTTCTGGAAGGTCATGCTCCCGCTGACCAAGCCGGCCATCGCGACCGCGATCATCCTCTCGCTGATGAGGGTGTGGAACAGCTTCCTGATCCCGCTGGTGCTCACGCTGCCACGGCCGGAGCTGCGCACGCTCGCCGTCGGCGTCTACTCGTTCCAGGGCGAGAACATGACCGACTGGTCCGGCATGGCCGCGGCGTCGACCATCGCACTGCTGCCGATCGTGCTGGTCTTCCTGGCGCTGCAGCGCTACTTCGTCGAGGGCGTCGCCGGCGCCGTCCGCGGCTGACCGGCACCGCCCAGCGGCCGAACCGTCCACCTGCGAAGGAGAGAAACCTCGTGCTCTACGGCGTGTCCTACTACTTCGAGTACCAGCCGTTCGACCGCCTCGACGACGACGTGCGCATGATGGCCGAGGCCGGCATCGACTACGCCCGGATCGGCGACTCGATCTGGTCGCTGTGCGAACCGGCCGAGGGCGCGTTCGACATCGAGTGGCTGGAGCGGGTCCTGGACGCGCTGCACGCCGCCGGCATCAAGGTCATCCTGACGACGCCGACGTACGCGATCCCGCCGTGGCTGCACCGCCGGTACCCCGAGGTCATGGCCGTGCGCGGCGACGGCCGCCCCATCCCGTACGGCGCGCGGCAGAACTTCGACGTCACCAACCCGACCTACCGGCACTACGCCGAGCGGATCACCCGGCTGCTGCTCGAGCGCTACGCCCAGCACCCGAGCATCATCGGGTTCCAGGTGGACAACGAGACCGGCACCGCGGGCGCGCAGAACCGCGCCGTCGTCGATGCGTTCGTCGAGCATCTCAAGCGGACGTACGGCTCGGTCGATCGTGTCAACGAGCTGTGGGGGCTGACGTACTGGTCGCACCGGCTGGGCGACTGGGCCGACCTGTGGGCGCCGGCCGGCAACACCAGCCCCGGCTACGACCTCGAGTGGCGGCGGTTCCAGGCGGCCATGACGACGGAGTTCCTGACCTGGCAGGTCGGTATCGTGCGCGAGTACGCCCGCGCGGACCAGATCGTCATCCAGGACGTCGTCGGCTTCCACGGCAAGTCCGACGCCGACCGGTACACCATCGGCGACGTGATGGACGTGGTGGCGGAGAACTTCCCGCACGCCACCCAGGACGGCCTGGCACACCCGCCGGTGGACGGGCTGGCGATGTACCCCGCCCGCACGACGGGGACCGGCCCGGCCCAGCTGTACCAGCGCGCGGACATGGCCTACGGGGTCAAGAAGGCCAACTTCTTCATCACCGAGATGAACCCGATCAGCATCGCCGGGTCGGACAACGTGTTCCCGTGCTACGACGGCCAGTGGCGGATGGCGGCGTTCTCGACCATCTCCCGCGGCGCCGACATGGTCGCCTACTGGCACTGGCACAGCCTGCACTACGGGCACGAGATCTACTCGCACGGCATCCTCAACCACGACCTGGAACCGAACCGCAACTACGACGAGGTGGCGACCATCGGGCGCGACCTGGCCCGGCACGGCGACACCCTCACCGGGCTGACCCCGGAGGCCGAGGTGGCGTTCCTCTACTCCTACGACAGCCGCTGGGCGATGGCGTGCCAGCCGCCGCTGAAGACCGCCGACGGCGCCGGCCCAGACCCGCGCAGCTACGAGCGCATCTTCGACACCACCTACCGCGGCTTCTTCGACGCCCGGGCGCAGTCCGTCGTGCTGCGGGCCGGCGCGGACGTGTCGGCGTACCCCGTCGTCGTCGCACCGGCGCTGTACTCGGCCGACGACGCGCTGCTCGAGGGACTGGCCCACTACGCCCGCGACGGCGGCCACCTGGTGCTGACCATCCGCACCGGGTACGCCGACGAGTACGCGCGTGCCCGCTGGGTCCGCTCACCGGGACCGCTTCGCGAGGCGGCCGGCGTCGGCTACAACCTGTACTCCAACCTGGCGGCCCCGGTCGGCGTCGCCGGCGACGGTGCTGGGTTCGAGGTGGCGTCCGGTGCGCAGGCGCTGGGCTGGATGGACGAGCTGGTCGTCGAGGACGAGTCGACGGAGGTGCTGGCGAGCTACACGCATCCGCACTTCGGGCGGTTCCCGGCGGTCACCTCGCACCCCTACGGCGCCGGGCGGGTCACGTACGTCGGCACGCTGCCGGACGCGGCGCTGGCCCGTGCGGTCGGCGACTGGGTGCTGCGTTCGGCCGGGGTCCAGCCGCTGGGCGCGGGGCTCCCCGAGCCGGTCCGCGTCACTCGTGCCCGGGCACGCGACGGACGGCGGCTGTGGTTCGTCTCGAACTGGTCCTTCGACGAGCACACGCTCCCGGACGACCTGCTGAAGGGAACCGACCTGTTCGCCGACGCCGCGGTAGGCCCCGGCCGGCCGCTGCACCTGAGCGCCTGGGACATCCGCGTCGTCGCCGAGGACTGAGATCCGTCCCCCACTTCCGTTGATCTTGGATCAACGGAAGTGGGGGACGGGACGGTCGAGGGGGACGCGGGCCGGCACCGGCGGGCGGCCGGTGACGCCGAGGTCGTCGACCCGGAACAGCGCGCCGGCGGACGGCCACGTGCGCAGGTCGTCCTCGGTCATTCGCAGCTGGGACGTGGTGACGTAGAGGTCACCGAGGTCAGGCCCGCCGAATGCGACGCTGGTCGCGTTGGGCACCGGCAGGCCGACGACGTGGTCGGCGCGGCCGTCCGGGGCGAAGCGCCGCACCGCGGCACCGCCACGTGCCATCGCGACCCAGACACCGCCCTCGGCGTCGACCGTCAGCCCGTCGGGCCGGCCCGGCACGTCGCGCAGGTCGGCGAGGACCCGCCGGCGGGACAGCGCACCGGTGGCGATGTCGTAGTCGAAGGCGTCGACGCGTTCAAGGGGCGTGTCGACGTAGTACATCGTCATGCCGTCCGGGCTCCAGTCCAGGCCGTTGGAGATGGTCACGCCCTCGACCACGACCCGCGCCGTCACGCCTGCGACGGAGTACAGCGCGGCCTGGCCGGGGGTGGCCTCGTCGGCCATGGTGCCGACGACGAACCGCCCGGCCGGGTCGACGGCGCCGTCGTTCGCGCGCTCACCTCGGTCCAGACCGGCGACCGGGCGCAGCCGCGGCGACGGCCACGCGCAGACCGCGACCTCGAGCCCGGCCGCGACGAGGTAACCGTCGCCGCCGGAGAGCAGGGCCAGCGCCGCCACCGGCCGGTCGAATTCCACCACGGCGTCGTGACCCGTCGCCGGGTCGAACTCGTGAACGGTCGAGGCGAGCAGGTCCACCCACATCAGCCGGGCCCGGACCGGGTCCCACAGCGGCCCCTCGCCGAGCCGGGCCGGCGCCGCGACCTCGACCGGATCAGCGGACACCGAGCTCCTCCAGCCGTGCTCCGAGCGCATCCTGATCCGGCTTCGGCAGTGGCGCGGCCGGCGGCACCAAGTTCGCGGAGCAGACGCCGGCCCAGGCCAATGCCGCCTTCCAGCCCGCCGGCGTCGTACCGCGCCGGCATGCGGTGACGATGTCGACCAGGCGCCGCTGCGCCGCCGCCGCCTCGTCGGCGTCTCCGGCCACGAACGCCGCATGGACCGCCCGACCCAGAGACGGCACCAGGTTGGCGCTGGCCGCGATGGCGCCCACCGCACCGATGGTGAGTGACGCCAGCAGCATGGTGTCGGTGCCCGTCAGCACCGCGAAATCGGCGCCACTGGTCGCGTAGAGCACCTCCTGCAGGTACTCCAGGTCGCGGCTGCTGTCCTTGATGCCGACCACACCGGGGACCCCGGCGAGCTCGGCGACAGCGTGCGGCGCGAGCGTGACCCCCGTCATCGCCGGGATGTTGTACAGCACGATCGGCAGCGCCGTCCGGCCCGCCACCGCGCGGTACCACGCGACCAGCTCCGCCGGCGCCATCGGGTAGTACGAGGGAGGTGCCAGCAGCACCGCGTCCGTACCGGCGGCGGCCAGCCCGGCGATCTCGTCGACCGCGTCGGCCGGGGTCATGGCCGACGCGCCGGACAGCACCAGGTGGCCGGTCCCGAGGTGCGCCCGGACCGCGGCGGTCACGGCGCGGCGCTGGGCCACCGTGAGTCGCGGACCCTCACCGGTCGATCCGGTGGGGCAGACCGCGTCGATGCCGCCGTCGCTGACCCGGTCCAGCAGCCGGCCGAGGCCGGCGGGGTCCGGTTCGCCGTCGTCGCCGATCGGCGTGGCCAGCGCGACGTGCATGCCGTGCAGATCACTCGAGCTCACCATTCCGCGTACCGCCCGTCGTCGTGCCGCCAGTCCGGGTCCGGCAGCCGCCACTGTGCCACCGCGGCCTGGACGGCGTCGTCGTCGACGTCGATGCCCAGGCCGGGCGCCGTGCCATGGCGGAAGTATCCATCGGGCGTGCGCAGCGGATCGGGATCGCGCAGGTAGTCGAACAGGTCCGCGGCCGGCAGCCCGGCGTAGCCCTGGTGGTAGTGGATGCCGCCGCTCTGCTCCTGGATGACGACGTTCGGACAGCAGAACCCGACCTGCAGGGACGCGGCCAGCGACACCGGCCCGTTGGGGCAGTGCGGCGCGACGGCGACGTCGTACGGCTCGGCCATCCTGGCGATCTTCTCCAGCTCGAACAGACCGGTCAGCGAGACGTCCGGCTGCAGGATGTCGACCACGCCCGCGGCCAGCAGCTCCTTGACCTGCCAGCGCGATGTCAGCCGCTCGCCGGTCGCTATCGGCACCGACGAGCCCGGCGGGACGACGTGCCGCAGCGCGTCGTCGGTGTCCGGCGTGATCGGCTCCTCGACCCACAGCAGCCGGAACGGTTCCAGCTCGCGGAGCAGGATCTTCGCGACGGTGCGCGGCACTCGGCCGTGGAAGTCCAGCGCGATGTCCAGGTCCGCGCCGAACGCGTCGCGCAGCGCGCCCACCCGGCCGAGGACGTCGTCGACGACGGCGCGCCGGTCCAGGTGGTCCGCGGTCGCCGTGGCGTTCATCTTGACCGCGGTGAAGCCCTGTTCCACGCGCTCGCGCGCGTGCTCGACCACGTCGGCGGGCGCATCGCCACCGACCCACGCGTAGGCGCGGATGCGCTCGCGGACAGCACCGCCGAGGAAGTCGTGCACCGGCAGCCCCACCGCGCGGGCCTTGAGGTCCCACAGCGCCTGCTCGATGCCGGCCGAGGCGGTGGCGAGGATCGGGCCGCCGCGGAAGAAGCCGCCCCGGTACATGCGCTGCCAGAGGTCCTCGATGTGCCGCGCGTCGCGGCCGACGACGTTGTCGGCCAGGTCGGCGACCGCGCCGGTGACGGCCCGGACCCGCTTCGGCACGATGCACTCGCCCCACCCGGCCGCGCCGTCCGCCGTCGTCACCCGGACCAGCAGCCACCGGGGCGGGATCTGGAACGTCTCGATCTTCTCGATCCGGGTCGCGGTCATTGGTCGCCCCCTGGAGCCAGCGGCTCGAACCGCCGCGCGAGCGGGTCGTTGCGGCGGCTGATCGTGCGGCCGCCGTCGACGGTGAGCACGGTGCCGGTGACGAAGGACGCGTCGGGCGAGGCCAGGAACGCGACCGCGGCCGCCAGCTCGTCGGGGGTGCCGTCCCGGCCGAGCAGCGTGGGTGAGCCGACACCGTCGTCGCCCCTGCTGGCCCGCAACGCCGGCGAGCCGATCATGCCGGGCGCGACGGCGTTGACGCGGATGCCCAGCGGGGAGAGCTCGGCGGCCAGCGACCGGGTCAGCGCTGAGACGCCGCCCTTGCTGGCGCCGTAGGCGACGTGCGTGGCCAGCGGCAACCGCTCCTGGATGGCGGTGATGTTGACAATCGAGCCGCTGCCGCGGCCGACCATGTCGCGCGCGGCGGCCTGCGAGAGTGCGGCGGTCGCGGTCAGGTTGGTGGCGAGCACCAGGTCCCAGTCCTCCGACGGCAGCTCCAGGAACGGCCGGCGCACGCCGTGGTAGGCGGCGTTGTTGACCAGGATGTCGACGCGGCCGAAGTGGCTCAGCGCGGCCGGGACGACCTCACCGCGGCTGGCCGGGTCGGACAGGTCCGCGGCGACGGCGACGACGGCGTCCGGCGCGGCCTTCGCGACCGCCTCGGCGCCGGCGGCGTCCAGGTCGACCACCAGCACCCGCGCGCCCTCGGCGGCCAGCCGGGCGGTGATGGCCCGGCCCAGGCCGCCGGCGGCACCGGTGACGACGGCGACCTGGCCGGTCAGCCGGCGTGGAGTCGGATCGGGTGGGCTCACGTGTCCTCCTGTGCTCCGGGCTGGCGCTCCTCGACACGGCGCAGCGCGGCCGCGTGCGCGCCGCGGATGTGCGCACGGACGGCCCGCCGGGTGGCGGCGGGGTCCCGGCCGGCGAGCCCGGACCAGATGCGCTCATGGTCGGCCCGGGCGATCTCGGTGCGGCCGGGGATGGCCAGCGTCGTCTGCATGCCCGAGCGGAGGATGTCGTAGAGGACGTGCGAGCTCTGCTGCAGGAACCTGTTGCCCGCGGCGGCCGCGATGCCCATGTGGAAGTCGATGTCCAGGTGGGCGAGCCGCTCCATGTCCGGCTCGCCGGTGGCCAGCAGCGCGTCCATCCGGCCGAGGATGTCGCGCAGCGAGGCCAGCTGATCGTCGCTGGCCTTCTCCGCCGCCCAGCCGGCCGCCGGCACCTCCAGCACCTCGCGCATGGCGTAGAGCTCGTTGAAGGTGATCTCCTCCTTCGCCAGCCGGGCGCGCAGGTCACGCTCGGAGCGCGGTGTCGTCACGAACACGCCCTGCCCGTGCCGGACCGTCAACCGGCCGCCCGCCTGCAGGATACGGACGGCCTCGCGCATGGACGGGCGGCTGACGCCGAGCAGCGCGGCCATCTCGCGCTCGGACGGCAGCCGGTCGCCCGGGCGCAGGCTCTGGTCGAGGATGAGCTGCTCGACCTGCTCGACGATGCGCTCGGTCAGGCTTCCGCGCTGCGTGACAGGCTGCCACATGTGCCCTCCCCGTCCGGTGGAGCGTGGGTGTCGCCGCCCGGCCAGGATCGCAGCTCGGCGATCACGTCGTCGGCGATGTCGACGACCGCGTCCGGGTCGATCTCCCACGGCAGCGGTTTGCCCGCGCCGGGCACCCGTCCACCGGCGGCGGTGACGTCCGCGCGCAGCCGCGCCAGCCGGTCCGGGCCGCCGCCGTCCACGTCGACGAGCGCGGGGTCCAGCGTGATGACCAGGTGGCCGATGCGCTGCGGCTCGGTGTCGCTGGCGGCGTCGAACATGTCCGGCACGCCGGTCGCGAGCGCCGGCCCGACCGCGGCCCCGGCCAGCGCCTCGACGAGGAAGGCCAGCGCGAACCCCTTGGCGCCGCCCATCGGGGCGAGCATGCCGGTCAGCGCCGCCGCGGCGTCGGTCGTCGGTAGGCCGTCGGTGTCGACTGCCCAGCCCGCGGGCAGCGGCTCGCCGCGGCGGGCGGCCGCGGCGATGCGGCCGCGGGCGACCGCCGAGGTCGCCAGGTCGACGATCGTGTGCCCGCCGGACTGGCTGCCTGGGGTGGTGCCCGTCGCGGCGCCCGGCACGCCGGCGGCCAGCGGACTGGTGGACAGCAGCGGCGTCGCGGTTCCGGGCGGTGCCATCACCGCGGGGCCGGTCGAGAAGACCAGGCTGACCAGGCCACGGCGCAGCGCGGGCGCGGTGTAGAGGCCGAGGGCACCGCAGTGCGACGAGTTGCCGACCGAGGCCGCGGCCACGCCGTACCGGGCGGCCCGCTCCGCGGCCGCCGCGGCGGCGTCCCACAGCTGCCAGTGCCCGAGCCCGTCGTGGCCGTCGAACGCGACGACCGGACCGGTGGTGCGAACCGCCGTGAGCTCGGCGTCGGCCCGCAGGCCGCCGGCGGCGAGGCGAGCCAGGTAACGCGGCAGTCGCATCAGCCCGTGCGAGCCCACGCCCCACACGTCGGCGGTGACCAGCAGCTGCGCCGTCCGGTCCGCCTTGTCCGCCGGTACGCCCGCGGCGCGCAGTGCCGAGGCGGCGAGGTCACGCGCGGTGCCGACGGCGATCACGCGGCCACCACCCGGGTGGACCGGGCCGACCGGGTGACGGCGCTCGGTGCGGCGCCGCCGGCGAGCACGGCCTCGATGCCGGCGCACAGCACCTCGGCGATCCGCGCCTGCGACGCGCCGGTGATGCCGGCCACGTGCGGGGTGAGCACGACGTTGGGCAGCGTCTCCAGCTCGCCCGGCCGCGGCGGTTCGTCGCCGCGCACGTCCAGGCCGGCGCCGGCGACGCGCCCGTCCCGCAGCGCCTGGGCGAGTGCCGCCTCGTCGATCACCTCGCCCCGGCCGACGTTGACCAGGATCACGCCGGGCTTGGCGAGGTCGAGCAGCCGCTGGCCGACCAGGCCGCGGGTCTCCGTGGTCGCGGGCAGATGAATGCTGACGACGTCGGCGACGGCCATCACGTCCTCCAGGGTCCGCAGCTCGATGCCGAGCTCGGCCAGCTCCGGGTCGGCCGGGTCACAGTACGGGTCGCTGGCCAGCACCGACATGCCGAGGCCGCGGGCCAGCCGCCCGGTCGCCCGCGCGGTCGCGCCGGCCGACAGCAGGCCCCAGACCCCGCCGGCCAGTTCCCGGCCGGGCCGGCGCTGCCAGCCTCCGGCCCGCGTCGACCGGTCCAGCTCGACGATGCGCCGGGCCACCGCCAGCGCCAGTCCGACGGCGTGCTCGGCGACGCTCACCGCGTTGGCGCCCAGCGCGGCCACCACGACGACGCCGAGGTCGTCGGCCGCGGCCAGGTCGATGTTGTCCAGCCCGACGCCGGCGCGGGCGACCACCCGCAGCCCGGGCGCCGCCGCCAGCAGCTCGCGGGTCACCTGGGTGCGGTTGCGGACCACCAGCGCGGCGGCTCCGGCGAGGTCGTCGGCGCAGGGCAGGCCGTCGATGCGGCGTACCTTGCGCGCCGCCGCCAACCGGTCGAACGGCTCGCCCCACACGTCCTCGGCCACGACGATCTCCGCCTCGGCGGTGTCGGTGGCACCGGCGCTCACAGGCCCACCGCCACGTAGTGGACGTCCTGGAACTCCGCCAGCCCGAGGTCGCTGCCCTCGCGGCCGAGGCCGGACTGCTTCACCCCGCCCATCGGGGCGAACACGGCGGTCGGCAGCGGATGGTTGAAGCCGACGATGCCGGCCTCGAGTCGTTCGCCCAGCCGCCACAGCCGGTCGGCGTCGCGAGTGAACGCGTACGCGGCCAGGCCCATCTCGGTGGCGTTCGCCCGGCGCACCGCTTCCTCCTCGGACGCGAACCGGAACACGCCGGCGGCCGGTCCGAACACCTCGGTGCTGGTCAGCTCGCAGTCCTCCGGCGCGTCGACCACGAGCGCCGGTGGGTGGAACGCGCCGCCGGCGGGTACGTCTGCGGCCCGGGTCGCGAGCCGGCCGCCGCGCTCGACGGCATCCTCGACCAGCCGGGCGACGTCCCGCACGCGGTCGTCGTCGATGCAGGGCCCGAGGTCGGGCACCGGATCGGCCGTCCCCGCGCCCACGGTCATCGCGTCGATGCGCGCGGCGAACCGCGAGACGAACTCGTCGTGCACGGTGTCGTGGACGAGGAAGCGATTGGCCGCGATGCACGACTGCCCGGTGTTGCGGAACTTCGCGAGCATCGCCGCGCCGACCGCTCGGTCGAGGTCGGCGTCCTCGAAGACGATGAACGGCGCGTTGCCGCCCAGCTCGAGCAGCGGGCGCACGATCCGCCGCGAGGCCGTCGCCATGACGGCCGCGCCCACCGGCGTCGACCCGGTGAACGACACGACGCGCACCGCCGGGTGCGCCAGGTACGCGTCGGTGATCTCCGCGGCCGGGCCGTGCACCAGGTTGACCACGCCGGGCGGCAGGCCGGCGTCGACCAGGCAGCGGATCAGCTCGGTGACGGCGAGCGGCGCCTTCTCCGAGACCCGGGCGACGACGGTGCAGCCGGCGGCTAGCGCGGCGGCGAGCTTGCGGGCCTGGATGGAGCAGGGGAAGTTCCACGGCGTCAGGCAGGCCGCCACGCCGCTCGGCCGGTGCAGCGTGAGGTGGCGCCGGTCGGCCGCCTCGTGCGGATGCACGGCGCCGGCCGGGCGCCGAGCCTCCTCGACGAACCAGCGGAAGTACTCCGCGGACAACCCGATCTCGGCGACCGCCTCCGGCAACCGCTTGCCCGCCTCGCGTGCGAGCAGCAGGCCGAGCTCGTCGGCGCGGGCGGCGATGGCGTCCGCGCCGCGCAGCAGCAGGTCGGTGCGGCCGCGCGCGGGCAGCTCCGCCCAGGCCGGGAAGGCCGCCGCGGCGGCATCGGCGGCCGCGGTGGCCTCTGCCGCGCCGCTACGGCCGACCTCGCCGACCAGGCTCCCGTCCGCCGGATCCAGCACCGGGACCGTGTCGGCGGGGCGATCCCACACCCCGCCGACCAGGTCGGCCGCGACCGCCGTGCCGCTACGCACTCGGGTAGAGACGGGTGAGCGAGAACTCACGGTGCCCTATCACCTCCGCGCCGGTGAGGCGGCCGTTCACCGTCCGGTCGATGACCTCCATCAGCTGGTCTCCGGCCGTCGTCAGGTCGTACTCGCGGCGCAGCAGCCCGGACACGTCCAGGTCGATGTGCTCGGTCATGGTGGCGGCAGTGTGCGGGTTGGCGGTGAGCTTGACGACCGGCTCGATCGGGTGCCCAATGACGTTGCCCTGGCCGGTCGGGAACAGGTGGATCGCGGCACCGGCGGCGGCCATCAAGGTGATGCATTCGGCGGCGGCCGACGAGGTGTCCATGAAGTACAGGCCCGGACCGGACGCCGGCTGCTCCGCCGCGGCCAGCGCGCCGACCACCGGCTTCGTACCTGTCTTGGCGATGTTGCCCATCGCCTTCTCCTCGATGGTCGACAGCCCGCCGGCGATGTTGCCCTGCGTCGGCTGCGAGCCGAGGAGGTTGGCGCCGGTCCGCTCCACGATGTCGATGTAGCTGTCGTAGAGGTTCTGGAACCGTTTCCTGACCTCGTCGTTCACGCACCGCTCGGCGATCAGGTGCTCCCCGCCGGTCAACTCCGTCGTCTCGCCGAACAGCACCGTCCCGCCGGCGTCGACCCACCGGTCGACCGCCTGCGCCGTGGTGGGACAGGAGCCCAGGCCGCTGGTGGTGTCGGACTCCCCGCACTTGATGGACATCATGATCTCGCCGCGCTCCACCGGCTCGCGGGTGCGTTCGGAGTCGTCCTGCAGGAACCCGGCCGCGGCACGCGCCGCCTGCTCGATGGTGCGCAGGTCGCCGTTGCCCTCGATGGAGAACGACGCGACCTTCTTTCCGGTGGCGGCGATGCCGTCGGCCACGCGCGCCGTCCAGTTCGGCTCGATGCCGATGACCACCACCGAGGCGACGTTGGGGTTGCTGCCGGTGCCGATCAGGGTGCGGAACGTCAGCTCCAGGTCCGGCCCGAACTGCAGCCGACCGTAGGCGTGCGGCAGCGCCAGCACCCCCGGCACGACCGCGGCGACCGCCTCGGCCGCGGCGTTCGACAGGTCGTCGACCGGGATCACGACCGTGTGGTTGCGGATGCCGACGGCACCGTCCTCGCGCCGGTACCCGTTCAGGCGACGCTGCTGTGCCATCTGGCGCTCCTCAGGTTGTGTGTGTGCACGTAGTCGCCCGTCGCGATGTCGGTGGAGGCCACGCCGATCCGGACGCCGTACTCGACGACGTCGGCGCCGGCGACGATGTCGGTCAACGCGATCTTGTGACCCAGCGGGACGTCGCTGGCGACCGTGACCTCGATGGTGCCGGGGTCGTCGAGGTGGGCTCCCCGCGCCGGTCCCGCGGTCAGGTTCCGCACGGCGACGGCGACGGAGTCACCGACCCGGTGGGCGAGGAAGTCCGGAGGTTGTTCTGGCATGGCACCATCCCATCTGGTCTGACCTCTGTCCCATGACCATAGTCCGCAGCCCTGCTCCGGATCAAGACCGCGCCCGTCGCGCCGGCCTGGCGGCCGTCTCTCCTCATGGCGAGGACCTGGCTCGCCAGGTGACAGCCGCGCTGGCTGTCGAGGACGCGGCCCACTACGGTGCGGACTTCGTCAGTGACACGAGGCTCAAGGCGGCGCTGCGTGCTGCCGCGAGGCGCGTGGAAGCTGCCGAAGCAGCATCGAGCTGAACGTCACGGCAGGCCCAGAGGAGGCGCCGCATGGACACCAGGGTCACTGATCACCTGCTGAGCACCACGCGTGCGGTGCGGCGCAAGCTCGACCTGGACCGGGAGGTCGAGCCGGAGGTCATCGCGCAGTGCCTGCGGCTGGCCGTCCAGGCGCCGACACCCGGACCGTCACAGAGCTGGCGCTGGCTGGTGGTGCGTGACCAGGAGACCAGAGGTCGCATCGCCGAGCTCTTCCGCGAGGTGGGTGCGCAGTACATGCGTGACCGGATCGCCGTCGCGGGTGCCGCGGCGAACGAGGCGCCGATGAAGCGGATCCTGGAGTCCGGGCAGCACCTCGTGGACATCATCGACCGGGTGCCGGTATTGGTCATCCCGTGCGTCGTGGGCCGGCCGACCGGGCGCAACGCCGCTGACTCCGTCTTCTACGGCGGTATCTTCCCGGCAGTGTGGAGCTTCCAGCTGGCGCTGCGCTCGCGCGGGCTGGGCTCAACGCTCACGTCGTACCACCTGGAGCGGGAGGAGCAGGCCGCACGCATCCTCGGCATCCCCGACGGCGTCACGCAGGTCGGCCTGCTGCCGGTGGCGTACACGACGTCGCAGGACTTCAAGCCCGGCACGCGGCAGCCGGTCGAGGAGCTGAGCTACCTCGACCGCTGGGGCTCACCGCTGTTCTGACCGCGCCTCACCCGGAGAGTGCCTGGCCGGTGGAACTGGCGATGTGGCCGGGGACCTCATCGTGGCGGTCGCCGGTGTTCACGGTGCCGGTCGGCTCGAACATGAGGATCGACGCGCCGGCCGCCGACGACGGGCGGTGCTCGGTGCCGCGCGGCACGACGAAGACGTCGCCTCGGCTCAGATGTACGGTGCGCTCGGCGGTTCGGCCCTGCCGGAGCGCGATGTCCAGCTCGCCGTCGAGCACGAGGAAGAACTCGTCGGTGTCTTCGTGGGAGTGCCAGACGAAGTCGCCGGCCACCTTCGCGATGCGCACGTCGTAGTCGTTGACGCGAGTGACGATGCGCGGACTCCACAGCGCGTCGAAGGAGGCCAGGGCGGTGTCGAGGTTGATCGGCTGGTTGCTCACATCGCCAGCCTGCCGCTGTCGCCGCCGTCCGGCGAGTAGTAGAAATGGCGCATGTCGCAACGATCCTCGCAGCCTCGCCGAGGGGAACGACACCGCGTCGCGCTGGTCGTCGGGCCCGGCTCGAACCCGTTCGAGATGGGCATCGCGATGGAGCTGTTCGGCATGCCCCGTCCGGAGCTCGACGTCCAGTGGTACGACTTCGTCGTCTGCGCCGCCGACGGCGCTGTGCCGGTGCGCGATCAGCTGTTCACCCTGACCTGCCCCGGCTCGCTCGCCGACGTGGCGGCCGCCGACACCGTCATCGCGCCGAACCGCCCGGACCCCGAGTGCGGCTTCGGTGCCGAGGTGCTCAATGCCCTGCGTGCGGCCGCGGCTCGCGGTGCGCGGCTGGTGAGCTTCTGCACCGGCACGTTCACCCTGGCGGAGGCCGGCCTCCTCGACGGGCACACGGTCACGACGCACTGGCGCTGGACCGACGAGTTCCGCCGCCGGTACCCCGGCGTTCACCTGCGGCCCGACGTGCTGTTCGTCGACGACGGCCGGGTGCTGACCGCGGCCGGCAGCGCGGCGGCGATGGACCTGAGCCTGCACCTGATCCAGGCCGACCACGGCGCGGCCGTCGCGAACGCCGTCAGCCGGCGGCTGGTCTTCCCGACGCACCGGCCCGGCGGGCAGCAGCAGTACATCGAGCGGCCGGTGCCGAGCAGACCCGGTATAGCGCTCGCCGAGGTCATGGAGTGGGCGCTCGCGCACCTCGACCAGCCGCTGACGGTGGCCGCGCTGGCCGGACGGGCGGCGATGAGCCCGAGCACGTTGCACCGCCGGTTCCAGGCCGAGGTCGGAACCACGCCGCTGCGCTGGCTGCACCACGAGCGCATCGACCACGCCCGGTCGCTGCTGGAGACCACCGGCCTCGACGTGTCCGAGGTGGCCAGGCTGACCGGCTTCGGGACCGCGAGCAACCTGCGTCAGCACTTCCGCCGCCGCATCGGAGTCGCGCCGACCGCCTACCGGGACGCCCATCAGCGCGGCGGCACGCACCTGCCCGGTTGATCCCGGTGTCCGGGCGGCGTGTCGGGTTTCCGCCATTGGCATGAATCAGCCTTTACACCCTCAGTGACTGATCTATACCGTTACGCACCACAATGCAGCGGTTCGTCCGGCCAAATGGGGGGGACGAGGGTCGCTGACCTCATGGTGAAGGGCGGTCATCATGGCTGTTCAGACGCTGGTGCCCAGGATCTTCGCCGCTCTTGCCGGGCCACTGCTGCTGGGGGGCCTGCTGTCGCCGACGGCGGCGGCGTCCGGTCCACTGCCCTCGGCGACCGGCGCGCTCGCGGCGCCCACGTCAACACCCGCCGATCCGCTCGACCTCACCACCGGCCTGCCGTTGAACCCCGACACGTTCGGCCTCGATCCTGCCGAGCCGCCGCCCGCCACCTCCGCCGAGCCGACCGGGGTCGAGGACGCGGTCCGCTCCACCATCGAGGCCGACGGCACCGCCGCGGTGGTGGTCCGGCTGCGAGACCAGGTGGACCTGGACGCCGCCGCGGTCCGGGCCACCGAGGCCGCCAGCGCCGCGGCCGCAGATGCCCGTTCCCGGCTGCTTGCCACGACCGGCCGCCCCGACGCCGACACCGAGCGGCTGGTCGCCGACGAGGCCCGCGCGGCCCGAACGGCCACCGTCGTCGGCGAGCTCCGGGACACCGCGGAGACCAGCCAGCCGGCCGTCCTGGACCTGCTCGCCGACGCCGCCGCCACCGCCGTCACGCCGTACTGGATCTTCAACGGTGTCGCGGCCACCATCGACGCCGGAACGCTGCGGGCACTTGAGCGGCACCCGGACGTCGCCAGCGTCGGCCTGGACGAGGTGATCACGCTCGAGGAGCCGATCGAGCCGGAGCCCGGGGAGCCGCTGCTGCCCAGCTGGAGCCTGGAGTCGATCAATGCGCCCGACGTGTGGGGCGACTACGGCGTGCGCGGCGAGGGCGTCGTCGTCGGCATCATGGACGGCGGCGCCGACGGCGGACACCCGGCGCTCGCGGCGTCGTGGCGCGGCACCACCGGCGACCCGGCAAGCAGCTGGTACGCACCGACCGGTGAGAACTACCCGGCGCCCGGCGACGGCGACGGCCACGGCACCCACGTCACCGGCAGCATCGTCGGCACCGCCCCGGGCGAGCTGACGGGGGTCGCCCCCGGCGCGCAGTGGATCGCGGCGAAGATCTTCCGCGACTCCGGCAGCTCCACCGAGTCGATCATCCACGACGGGTTCCAGTGGATGCTCGCGCCCGGCGGCGACCCGGCGGCCGCACCCGACGTCGTCAACAACTCCTGGGGCTCCGACGCCGGCGCGGCCACCACGTTCTGGGACGACGTCGCCGCGTGGGAGGCGGCGGGCATCGTGCCGGTCTTCGCCAACGGCAACAACGGGCCGGCACCCGGGACGGTCGGGTCGCCGGCCAGCTTCCCCAACGCCATCGGCATCGGCGCCACCGACGTCAACGACCTGATCGCCGGCTTCTCCAGCCGCGGCCCGGCGGTCTGGGACGGCGAGCGTGTCCGCAAGCCCCAGGTCAGCGCACCCGGCCACCAGATCCGCTCCACCTGGCCGCGGCAGCTGAGCGAGGACGGTTACAACACCATCTCCGGCACCTCGATGGCCGCGCCGCATGCCACCGGTGTCGTCGCGCTGATGCTCTCGGCCAACCCGGATCTCACGATCGACGAGATCAGGACGGTGCTCGAGGAGACCGCCCGCACCGAGCCGCACATGGGCGAGCTGCCCAACGACAACTACGGCACCGGGATCGTCGACGCCTACGCCGCGGTCACCCGGGCCGCGTACGCCGGCACCGTCACCGGGACGATCACCGGCCCGGAGGGTCCCGTCGCGAACGCGACCGTCACCGTCGGCGACGACACTCCGACGGCCGCGACGGCGACGACCGACGAGTCCGGCGCCTACAGCGTCGCCGTCGCCGCCGGCGAGCACACCGTTACCGTCGCCGCCTACGGCTACGTCACCGCGACCGCCGGCGTCACGGTCGAGATCGACGCGACGACGACGCTCGACGTCGACTTGGCCGCGGCAGACCGGCACGAGGTCACCGGGGTCGTCACCGCCGACGGCGCGCCGGTCGAGCACGCCCGGGTCGTCCTCGGCGGCACCCGGCTCGACCCGGCCACCACCGACGCTGACGGCGGCTTCGCCTTCGATGACGTCGCCGCGGGCACGTATACCCTTCGGGTCAGCGCGACCGGCCACGAGCCGCGCACGCAGGAGGTCGTCGTCGACGGCGACGACCACCTCGACGTCACGCTCGAACCGCTCGACCAGCCGACCGATCCGGGCTGGTCGCAGTACCAGAACAACGCGACCCGCAGCGGCATGACCGGCGACCCACTGGCCGCGTCCACGCTCCAGCCCAGCTGGGCCGCCGAGGCCGACAGCGCGGTCACGTTCGCCTCGCCGGTGCTCGCCGACGGCCGGGTGTTCCTCGGCTCCGACGGCGGGCAACTGGTCGCCCGCGACGCCGGCACCGGTGACCGCCTCTGGATCTTCGAGGCCGGTGACGCGCTGCGCGGCACTCCCGCCGTCGTCGATGACCTCGTCGTCACCGGTGGCGGGCTGGCCGGCGGACTCTACGGGCTGGACGCGGCGACCGGCGAGCAGCGCTGGTCCGTGCCCACGCCCGGCCGGCTCACCGTCTACACCGCGCCGAGCATCGTCGACGGCGTCGTCTACGCCGCGACCGGCCCGAGCCAGGACCGCGAGGACACCGTCTACGCCCTCGACGCGGCGACCGGCGAGCAGGTGTGGGCTACCGACGTCGGCACCTCGGTCTTCGCCGGTCCGGCGGTCGGCGAGGGCCTGGCGGTCGTCGGGAACGCCGACGCCGGCGAGCTGACCGCGCTCGACGCCGCCACCGGTGCGCATCGGTGGACACTCACACGCACCGGCGACTACTTCATCGGCGGCGCCAGCATCGTCGACGGCACCGTCTACATCCCCACCACCGACGGCGACGGCGGCGGCAGCCTGCTCGCGGTCGACGCGGCCACCGGCCAGCTGAGGTGGGAGGCCGACCGGCACGGTGACGGGCAGGGCACCACGCCGGCCGTCTACGGCGACCTCGTCATCGCCGGCTCGCACGGCCTGGGCCTGGTGGTCGCCTACGACCGCGCGACCGGCGTGCCCGTCTGGCAGTACGCGGTGGCCGGCGCGGTCAGCGCGTCCGTCATGGTCACCGACGACGGGTTCGTCGTCGGTGGCTCGCAGCTGGACTTCCGGCTGTGGGCGCTGGACGCGGCGACCGGCGAGCTGGTCTGGGAGGCACCGGCCGGCGGCAACGTGACGACGGCGCCGGCCTACGCCGACGGGCTCCTGGTCGGCGCGGACGTGCGCGGCAACATCCACGCCTTCAACCCGACCGGCACCATCGACGGCACGGTCACGGGACCGGACGGACCGGTCGCCGCCACCGTGCACGTCACGGCGGCCGGTGCCGAGACCGGCACGGAGATCACCGCGGACCCACGGACCGGCCGGTTCGAGCTCACCCAGCCGCCCGGCTCCTACACGGTCACCATCGCGCACTACGGCCTGACCAGGCAGACGCGGACGGTGGAGCTGGCCGCCGGCGGCACGGTCACCGTCGACGCCGAGCTCGCCGCCGTCGAGGCGGGCGCCGTCACCGGAACGGTCCGCGACGAGTCCGGAGCACCGCTGCCCGGCGTCACCGTCGGGCTGGCCGGGACGCCGCTGGACCCCGTCACCACCGGCGACGACGGGAGCTTCGCGCTGGACGGTGTCGCGGCCGGCACCTACGTGCTGGAGGCGGAGCTGACCGGCTACGCGCCGCTGCGCCAGCAGGTCGCCGTCGTCGCCGGTGCGACCGCGACGGCGGACCTCACGCTCACCCGCTACGAGGTGGCCGTGGTCGGTGACGACGACGGCCGCATCCTGGCCGTCCTGGAGGACCTGGGCTACCAGGCACAGGCCACCGACTACGCCGACGTCGCCGCCCGCCCCGCCGACTTCGAGGTGGTCGTGGCCAACGGAGCCGACGGCACCGAGCCGGGGCAGCAGCCGTTCCTCGACTTCCTCGCGGCCACCGACGCCGCCGGCACCAGCGTCGTCTGGCTCGACCAGTGGTCGCTGGGCTGGGGCGCCATCAACCACCTCGTCGACTACGTCGGCGACCCCGTCAGCGCCCCGGGCGACAGCGGCGGCTCCGGCCGGGTGTCGCTGCTTCCGACCGTGGAGCACCCGCTGACCGCCGGGCTGCCGCTGGGTGAGCGCACCGAGATCCTGGTCCCGAACAGCGGCTGGTCGGCGTTCGAGGGCCACTCCGGTGTCACGGTCGCTGAGCTGCACACCGACGACGACGGCGTGGCCGGCGGCGGCATCGGCTACGCACCACGCGGTGTGGACAGCGCGCACGTGCTGCTCGGCTCGCTGGCCGCTGCGGCCAGCTGGGGCGTGCCGGACAGCGACTGGCTGCCCGCCGCCGAGACGGTGCTCGACAACGCGATCCGCTACGCCGCCGACGCCTCGTTCGGTGCCGTCGACGGAACCGTGACCGACGAGTCCGGCGCGCCGCTGGCCGGTGCGACGGTCGAGGTCACAGGGACGGCGCGAACCGCGACCACGGCCGCCGACGGTACGTACCGGCTGCTGCTGGAGCCCGGCGAGCACACGCTGCGGTACAGCCGGGTCGGCAGCGCGCCGGTGGAGCGGGCCGTCGCCGTCGCGGCCGGCGGGTCGGCCACCGTCGACGTGGCGCTGGCCGGCTCCGGGCTGGGCGCCGTGCGCGGCGTCGTCACCAGTGACCGCGACGGCACGGCGGTCGCCGGCGCGCAGGTGAGCCTGGCCGGCACCGAGCTGAGCGCGACCACCGGCACCGACGGCGTCTTCCGGATCGACGACGTGCCCGGCGGTTCGTACGAGCTGCGGGTCGCCGCGGCCGGCCACTTCACCGCGACGGCCGCGGTCGACGTCGTCGCCGGGCAGGAGAGCCTCGCCTACGTCGAGCTCGAGGCGGCGCCGCGGGTCGGCGTCATCGGCGACTACGGCAGCGACGGTGTCATCGCCCTGCTGACCGCCGCGGAGGTCACGGCCGAGTCGATCGGCTTCGACGACGTCGCGCGGGTGGGCGAGTTCGACGTCGTCGTGTTCAACGATCCGCCGGACCCGGGAGAGGAGACGTTCCTCGCCTTCCTCGACGCGATGGACGCCGCCCAGGTCAGTGGCATCTTCCCGGACGACAGGTTCAGCTCCGACGGCGGTGCGCGGCTGCTGCGCAAGTACCTGGGCGACCCCGCCGGCACCACTCCGGTGAGCGGTGAGGGCATCGTCTCGTATGCACCGCGCGTTCGCGACCACCCGCTTTTCGCCGGTCTGGCCGCGCAGCCGGAGATCTTGCTTGCCGACCGGTACGCGGCCGGTATCGTCGGGTACTCCGGCACGCCGCTGGCCGACACGATCACCGAAGAAGGCGGCGACCGCGGTGTCGGCGCTTCCTACACCGCGCGCACCCCGGGCAGCGTGCACCTGCTACTGGCCGGGCTGGCCGCGACCATCCTGCAGAACCCCACCGAGGACTGGACCGACGACGGGCGCGCGCTGTACCTCAACGCCGTGCGCTGGGCGGCCGCCCCCGGGCTCGGCAGCGTCGAGGGGTCGGTGACCGGCGTCGACGGCGTCCCGGTACCGGCCAGCGTCGAGGTGCTGGAGACCGAGCGCACGGCCACCGCCGACGCCGCCGGCCGGTACGTCGTGCCGCTCGAGGCCGGCGAGCACACGCTGCGCTTCACCGCCTTCGGTTACGAGCCGGTCGAGCATGTCGTCACCGTCGAGCGCAACGGCACGGTCCGCCTCGATGTCGAGCTGTCCCCGGGCGAGACCGGCTCCGTCGCCGGCACCGTCACCGGCACCGTCACCGGCGAGGCCGACATCAGCGGCCCGTCGGCGCTGGGCGACCCGGTGGCCGGCGCGACGGTGACCCTGCTGGGCACCGGGCTGAGCACCACGGCGGCCGAGGACGGCACGTATCGGATCGACCTGGTGGAGCCGGGCACGTACGAGCTGGAGGTCGCGACGGCCGACCATGTGCGCACCCGGGTCGCGGTGACCGTCTCGATCGGCGAGCAGACGGTCGCGAACGTCGAGCTGCGGGCGTCGCCCGTGGTCGGAGTCGTGGACGACTACCAGGGCCGGCTGGCCGGCTACCTCGAGTACTGGGGCTACGCTCCGGAACCGCTGACCTGGCAGGACACCGCCAGGATCGGTGAGCTGGACCTGGTGGTGGGCAACCTCGGCTCGTCGTCCGGGTTCGACCCCGGCGCCGCGGGCTGGGCGGAGTTCGCCGACGCGTTGAACCGCGCGAGCGTGCCGGCGGTCTGGCTGGACCAGTTCGGCCGCGGCTCGTTCCGGTACCTGTCCGACTACGGCGGCGACCCGGGCGTCGCCGGGGAGACCCGCGACGACGGCGCTGTGACGGCCACCGGTGTCGACCCGGACCACCCGCTGCTCGCCGGCCTGCCTGCGACATTCCCGCTGGTGGCCGACGAGGGCGAGTTCTCCTGGTTCGACGAGTTCAGCGGCACCACCGTGGCGACGGTCAGCTCGGCCGGCGAGTCCGGACGCGGCCTGGCCGGGGTCCGGCACCGCGGCGCCCGGGCCGTCGACGTGCTGCTGGGCACGCTCTCGGTGAGCACGTACGGCTACCCGTCCTACGGCGACGCGGCCGGGCTGAGCTGGTCGCCGGAGGCGGAGCGGCTGCTGCGCAACGCGCTGGGCTACGCGCTGGACGCCGACCGCCTCGGCGCGGAGGTCCGCGGTGCGCTGACCGACGCCGGCGGCACCGCGCTGACCGGGACGGTCACCGTCGTGGAGACCGGCGAGACGGTGTCCGCGCGGCCCGGCGACGGCAGCTTCGTCGTGCCGCTGGACGCCGGGACGTGGACGCTGCGCGCGGCCAGCTTCGGCCACGCCACCGCGGACGTCGCGGTGACCGTGACCGCGGGTGAGGTGCTCAACCGCTCGATCCAGCTGGCGGCCCGGCCGGCCGGGACCGTCGCGGGCACCGTCACCGGAAGCGACGGCGCGCCCGTCGCCGGCGCCTCGGTCAGCCTCAACGACACCCCGCTGTCGGCCACCACCGGTGCGGACGGCCGGTTCACGCTGATGAACGTGCCGGCGGACTCGTGGACACTGCGCGTCACCGCCGACGGCTTCCAGGCGTCGGAGCGGGCGATCGCGGTGACCGCCGGCCAGGCGCTGACGGCGGACGTCAGCCTCGTCGCGTCGCTGCCGGTCGCGGTGGTGAAGGACCTGTCCAGCTCGATCACCGGGCTGCTGGCCGCCGAGGGCTACGCCGTGGAGCAGGTCACCGGAGCGCAGCTGGCCGACCTGGCCACCCGGGTCGCGGACTACCGGCTGGTGATCTTCAACGGCACGATCCTCACCTCCGAACGGGCTGCGTTCGGCCACGTGGTGGATGCGGCGCAGGCGGCCGGCGTCTCGGTCATCTTCGCCGGCCAGTGGGGCGGCTACGCCATCGGTGCGCTGTCGGACCTGCGCGGCGACCCGGCCGAGGTGGAGTACGACTTCGTGCCGGAGGCGGTGGACTACGTGCCGGCGACCCAGCACCCGATCTTCGCCGGGCACCCGGTCGGTGAGCCGGTGCCGCTGCTGGCCAACCCCGGCGGCAACCAGCAGTACCTGGCCTACACCGGCTACAGCGGCACCACGATCGCCAACCTGCGCTCGGCGACGGACGGCGCCGACCTCGGCAACGCGGTCGGCTACCGGTTCAGCTCACCGACCAGCGTCGAGATCCTCCTCGGCGGCCTCGCCGCCAGCAGCTACGGACGCCCCGGCGACGGCTGGACCGCCGGCGCCGAGGACATCTACCTCAACGCGGTCGGCTGGGCCACCCAGGCCCGGCAGGCCGAGCTGACCGGCGTCGTGTCGTCGGGCGGCGAGCCGGTGAGTGGCGCGACGGTCACCGCGGTCGAGGCCGGCGTCGCCGTCACCACCGCGGCCGACGGCGCGTACACCCTCGGCCTCGCGGCCGGCACGCACACGATCCGGGTCGAGGTGTTCGGCTTCGCCGCGGCCATCCACAGCGTCGAGGTGCCGTCGTCCGGGACCGTCACGCTCGACATCGAGCTCGAGCCGCTGCCGCGCGGTGGTGTCGCCGGCACCGTCACCTCGGCCGACGGCGAGCCCGTCGCGGGCGCCGTCGTCACCGGGACCGGGCCGGACGGCTGGACCGCGACGACGGACGACGATGGCGCGTTCGCCGCCGACGGGCTGCTCGAGGGCGAGTACGCCGTCACCGTCACCGCCGACGGGTTCCTGCCCGGGTCCGCGTCGATCACGGTGCGCGCCGGTGACGCCTCCCGGGTCGACGTGGCGCTGCGGCCGCTGGACGTCGGGGTGCTCGGCGACGTGGACGGCACGGTGACCGGTCACCTGCGCGCGGCGGACGTGGCGGCGGCCGAGCTGGACTGGAGCGACGCGGCCGGCGACCTCGACCCGTACGAGGTGATCGTCGTCAACGGCGGCGACCCGGACCGGGCGACGTTCGAGGCACTGCTCACCGCGGCCGACGAGGCCGAGACCAGCCTGGTCTTCACCGGCACCTGGGGTGTCGACCAGGGTGGCGTGCGGCTGCTGGAGACCTACACCGACCGGGTCACCGTCGGAGCCCAAGGCTACGGCGACGGCCCGGTGACCGTGACCGGCTTCGACCCGGCGCACGACCTGTTCGCGGGGCTGGCCGACCCGGCGACCATCATCACCGACGGTGGCTACTACAGCGCGCTGGACGACTACGCCGGCCGCCCGCTCGCGACCCTCACGGTGCCTCGTGAGGGAGCCGAGCCGGTCACCGGCATCGCCGCCGGCTACGACTGGCGCACCGCCGACAGCGTCGAGGTGGTGCTCTCCGCCAGCGCCGTCACCGGCGCAGTCGGGCCCGGCCGCGGTTGGACCGCCGGCGGCGGCCAGCTGCTTCTCAACGCCGTGGCGTGGGCCCGCGACGCGGAGCTGACGGCGCCCGGTGCCCCGACGGCCGAGGCGCCCGCGGTGACGGCGACCGAGACGGTCGAGGTCACCGGCCGTGCGGACTGGCCGTCGACGGTGTCCGTGCTGGTCGACGGCGCGGTCGCGGCGCGGGCCGACACCGCGGCGGACGGCACGTGGACGGCGTCGGTGCCGGTGGCCGTCGGCGCGAACGAGCTGACAGCGGTCGCGGCCAACGCGGCGGGTGAGTCGAGACCGTCGCCGGCGGTGCGTGTCGAGCGGTGGCAGCCGGAGTGGACGGTGACCGGCTCCGGCCGGAGCCGGCCGGTCATGCTCGCCCTGGACGGCCGGACCACCGCGGACGAGCCGGCCGAGGGCGCCGAGCTCGTCGTTCGCGACACCGGCGGCGCCGAGGTGGCTCGCCACGACTTGCGCTGGGTGATGGTGCGATACCTGCACGTGCTGTCCGGGCTGCCCGGCGGCACGTACACGCTGGGTGCGGAGCTGACCATCGACGGCGACGTCCTCGACGTGAGCGGGCCGGAGGTGACCATTCCCGGGCGCGGCTCATGAGTCCGGTGGACCGGGCCGCGACATGGCACGCGCCGGCGGGGTAGGAATGGATACATGACTGCCGACAAAGAGCGTGACGTGGTGTCCGCAGTGCCGACCGGGCTGCTGATCGGGAGTGAGTGGCGGGAGTCCGGCTCCGGTGGGCGGTTCGAGGTCGAGGACCCGTCCACCGGGGAGGTCATCGCGACCGTCGCCGACGCGACCGTCGACGATGGCGACGCGGCCCTGAGCGCGGCCGTCGCGGCGCAGCCGTCGTGGGCGGCCACTGCGGCGCGGGAGCGCGGCGAGCTGCTGCGCCGGGCGTTCGAGCTGGTGAGGGAGCGCAGCGACGACCTCGCCGTGCTCATGACGCTCGAGATGGGCAAGGCGGTGAAGGAGTCACGCGCCGAGATCACCTATGCGGCGGAGTTCCTGCGCTGGTTCTCTGAAGAGGCCGCGCGGGTGGCCGGCCGGTACTCGCAGGCCCCGGCCGGCGGCAGCCGGCTGCTGACCATGAAGCAGCCGGTCGGGCCGTCGTTCTTCATCATGCCGTGGAACTTCCCGACGGCCATGGGTACCCGCAAGATCGCCCCGGCGGTGGCGGCCGGCTGCACCATGGTGGTGAAGCCCGCACACGAGACCCCGCTGTCCATGCTGGCCCTCGCCGAGATCCTGCGCGAGGCCGGGCTGCCCGACGGCGTGCTCAACGTCATCCCGACGTCGACCAGCGGCACGGTCTCCGAGCCCATCATCCGCGACCCACGGCTGCGCAAGCTGTCCTTCACCGGCTCGACGGCGGTCGGACGCACGCTCATCGAGCAGTCCGCGCAGCAGGTGCTGCGGGTCTCCATGGAGCTGGGCGGCAACGCTCCGTTCCTCGTCTTCGCCGACGCCGACCTCGACGCCGCCGTCGACGGCGCCATGCTCGCGAAGATGCGCAACGTCGGCGAGGCCTGTACCGCCGCCAACCGCTTCCACGTCCACGAGTCGGTGGCCGCGGAGTTCACCGACCGGCTGGCCGAGCGGATGTCCGCGCTGCGCTTGGGCCGCGGCACCGACGCCGGCGTTGACGTCGGCCCGCTGGTCAGCGCGAAGCAACGCGGCACCGTCGAGGAGCTGGTCGCGGACGCCGTCGACCGCGGCGCCAAGGTCGTCACCGGCGGCGGCCGCTGGGGCGACGCCGGCTACTTCTATCAGCCGACGGTGCTCGGGCAGGTGGCGCCGGACGCCCGCATCCTGGCCGAGGAGGTCTTCGGGCCGGTCGCGCCCATCTCCACGTTCTCCTCCGACGAGGAGGCGCTCGCCGCGGCCAACGACACCGAGTTCGGCCTGGTCGCCTACGTGTTCACCCGCGACCTCGAGCGCGCGCTGCGCGTATCCGAAGGGCTCGAGGTCGGCATGGTCGGCCTCAACGCCGGCATCGTCTCCAACCCGGCCGCGCCGTTCGGCGGGGTCAAGGCCAGTGGCTTCGGCCGCGAAGGCGGTGTCGAGGGCATCGAGGAGTACCTGGAGACCAAGTACGTCGCGGTGAGCCTGCCGTCCTGAGGCCTTCTTCGGGTCCAGGTCCTGCCCGGGGCGGGGTGGTGGCGGGCGATGCCGGCCCCGCCCGCGGGGGCTCGTTCCTCACCCCCGATGCCCGACCGAACCCTGGCCGACATCCCCCGCCACCACCCCGCGGTGGTCTGCCCGGTGCGAGCCTTGGGCCGACATCCGCCGCCGTATCGGCCAGCCACTCATCGGGGGAGTAGCGTCGGGGAGGTGCGTCACGATCATCATGGCCGGACTCACCGGCTCGAGTTGGACGACCAGACGCTGCGCGAGTGGGACTGCACGGTGCTCGCGAGCGATCCCGAGGACGGTCTGGTTCTGGATCGGTCCGCCTTCTACCCCGGCGGTGGCGGCCAGCCGCCGGACCAGGGCGTGCTGCTGTGGGGTGGCGTGCAGACCCGCATCGTCGGCGTCCGTCCCCGCGACGACCTGTGGCTGGTCCCGGACGCGGACGATCCCCTGCCGCCGGTGGGCACCCAGGTCCGCGGCGCGGTGGACGACACGCGGCGCAGCATGCTCATGCGTACCCACTCCGGGTTGCACGTGCTGTGCGGCGTGATGTTCCGCGACTTCGGGGTGCCGGTCACCGGCGGCAACATGGAGCCGGGTCAGGCCAGGCTCGACTTCGACCTGGCCGAGGTGCCCGCCGGCTTCAAGGACACCCTGACCGAGGCGCTCAACGCCGAGGTGGCCGCCGACCGCGCCATCCAGGTCCGGGTGCTGCCGCGCGACGAGGCATACGCGCTCGGGCCCATCATCAAGACCGCCACCGACCTGCTGCCGCCCGACCTCGAGGTCGTGCGACTGGTCGACGTCGTCGGACTGGACCTCCAGGCCGACGGCGGCACCCACGTTGCCTCGACCCGGCAGATCGGCCGGATCGAGGTGACGAAGGTCGAGAACAAGGGCCGCGGGTTCCGCCGGGTGCGCATCACCCTGCCCACCTGATCGCGTCGCCGCAGCTCAACGGCAGGGACGCCGTGGCGTCACTCGCCGACGGTGCCGTCGATGGCCTCGCGCAACAGGTCGATGTGGCCGCAGTGGCGCGCGGTCTCCTCGATGACGTGCACGACGGCATAGCGCAGGTCGAAATCCATGCCTTCGCCGCGGGCCACCTCGTCGAGGTCGTGTGCCGCGATCACCTCGTTGGAGCGGGCACATTCGGCGAGGTAGGTGCGCACGACGGTGGCGAGGCTCTCGCCGGGCGCCAGGTCGAACCCGCCGGCGTCGTCGTCGGACCAGGGCTCCGGGACGTCCATCGCGGCGAAGTCGATGGCGAACCACCACCGCTCGATGCACATGAGATGCCGTACGATCCCGGCCGGCGTCAGCGTGCTGGGTGGCACCGACGCCGTCGTGGCCTGCTCGGTGCTGAGCCCGGCGACCTTGTTGACGACGGTCTCGCGCAGGAAGTCCAGTCGCAGCACGAGGGCGTCCTTCTCGTTCGCCCGCAGCGGTGGTTCCACCCGGTCGAGCGGGACGACGGCATCGACGTCGGTCATCGGCCTCACCTCGTGGCTCAGACCGTAGCGGATGGCGGTGCCGTGCGGGTCAATCCAGGTGGTACGTCTTGCACGCGTCGCTCAGGTCGCCGGCCGTGCGGAACACATGCGCCCGCATACCGACGGCCGCGGCGCTGCGGACGTGCCCCGCCGAGTCGTCGAGGAACAGCACGGCGGACCGGTCCACCTGCAGGGTGCGCAGCACGTGCATGAAGATGCGCAGGTCCGGTTTGGCGACCCCGAGCTCGGCGCTGTTGAAGACCACGTCGAAGTCGTCGGCGATGCCCAGCTCGGTCAGCTCGGCCCGGATGCGGTCCGTGCCGTTGGTGAGCAGGCACACCCGCACGCCGCTGGCGCGGACCGCACGCGCCGTGGTCAGCACGTCGCGGTCGACGGTGGGACGCTGCGCCGCCCAGGCCGTCGCGGCGACCGGGCCGACGGTGTCGGCGATACGGGTCACCCAGTCCGCCCGGGTCATCGTGCCGGTGGTCACCGACTGCAGCAGCCGCGGCTCGAAGGCCGTCTCGTGCAGCTTGCCCGGCGGCAGGCCGCTGCGCTTCTCGATCGCCTCCGTCACCTCCGGGTCGAAGTGGCGCACCACGCCGTCGAGGTCGAGCAGCAGGACGTCGATCAGACCCATGAGGACGAATCGTGCCAGGAACGATCAACCGGCAACAGTCCGCACCCGAAGATCGGTCGCCCGGGTGCCCGCGTACCATGACCCGGTGGAGCCGCTGCTGTCATCGCGCCAGTTGCGCCGGGTCGGTGTGCCGTTCCGCTGGCTTGGCCGCGCCACCTGGTTCATGCTCGGTTTCATGGCCGTCGCCATGACCGGTGCCGCGTTCCGCGACGACGTCGAGTGGCAGTTCAGCGTCCCCCTCGTGCTCGTCCTGGTGGCCGCTTTCGGACTCCTGGTGGCGCTCGGGTTGTTCGCCACCCGGGAGGGACGACGGTGGCGGCGCGCCGCGACCGCGCAGCGCCCGGACCGCGTCCTCGACGCCGTCGTCGTCGAGAAGGGGCGCAACAGCACCGGCAGCATCCTGCATGTCAAGGCCGACGACGGCTCCTATCTGCTGCGCACCAGGCACGGCTGGGACCTCGACAGCGAGCCGGACGACCGGATCCACCTGCAGCTCTACGGCGCCGGTCCGAAGGTCGCGGGCGCCTACCGCAACGAACGCGGCGGGCGGCCCGCCGCCGTGACCGTCACCGCGCTGCCGGTCTGACTCCCGCGGCGTCACATGGCCAGGTCGAGGTTGGCCCGGCCGTCCAGCGGCGACGACGCCAGCGCGTCCTCGCGCCGCGGGATGCGGCCGGCCAGGTGCGCGTCGCGGCCGGCCCCGACCGCGAGCCGCATCGCCCTGGCCATCCGGACCGGGTCCGCCGCCCGGGTGACAGCGGTGGCGAGCAGCACGCCGTCGCAGCCGAGCTCCATCGCCTGCGCGGCATCCGATGCGGTGCCGATGCCGGCGTCGAGGATCACCGGGACGTCGACCGAGGCGACGATCGCGGCGATGTTGCGTGGGTTGAGGATGCCCAGGCCGGTGCCGATCGGTGCGCCCAGTGGCATCACGGCCGCGCAGCCGGCGTCGGCCAGCTTGCGGGCCAGGACGGGGTCGTCGTTGGTGTACGGCAGCACGGTGAAGCCGTCACCGACCAGGGTCCGCGCCGCCGACACCAACTCGACCGGGTCCGGCAGCAGGGTGATGTCGTCCGCGATGACCTCGAGCTTCACCCAGTCGGTCTCGCACGCCTCGCGGCCGAGCTTCGCGGTCAGCACGGCCTCGGCGGCGGAGAAGCAGCCCGCGGTGTTGGGCAGCACCCGGATGCCGTTGCGCCGCAGCAGCTCCCAGATCGAGTCCTCGCCGCCGGCCTGCACCCGCCGCAGCGCCACCGTCGTCAGCTCGGTGCCGGACTCCAGCAGCGCCGCCTCCAGGCCGGTGAGGCTCGGCGCGCCGCCGGTGCCCATGATGAGCCGCGACGACAGTGCGGTGCCGGCGATGACGAGGGGATCGTCGGTGGACACGTCAGCCTCCCTGGACCGCGGTGATGATCTCGATCTTGTCGTCGGCCCGCAGCGGGGTGGTGTGCCAGTCCGCCCGCGGGATCACCAGCTGGTTGACGGCGACGGCGATGCCGCGGTCGCTGTGGGAGCCGTCCGGCTTCGCCACGGTCCGGGCCACGACGTCGCCGAGGGTAGCGGCGTCCTCGAACGCGACGATGTCGCCGTTGACCGTCACCAGTGTGGTCATGGTCGTCCTCCCGTGGGTGCGAGGCGGCGCGGGCCGACAGCGCGGACGAACCGCCGCGGGTCGGCCGCGGCCGCCCAGGCCGGTACCGCTCCGTCCCGAACGTACGCGGTGATCGCCGCGGCCGTCAGCGGAGCGAGCAGGATGCCGTTGCGGTAGTGGCCGGTGGCCAGCACCAGTCCGGGCCGGCCCGAGCCGCCGATCATCGGCAAGTTGTCGGGACTGCCCGGCCGGGCCCGGGCGGTCAGCTCGACCAACGGCAGCTCGTCGATGCCAGGCACCAGGGCGCGGGCGTCGCGCAGGATGCCGAACGCGCCGCCGGCGGTGACCCGGCGATCGTCGGGCTGCTCCTCACTGGTGGCGCCGACCACGACCTCGCCGTCGGCGCGCGGCACCAGGTAGACCTGGCGGGACTGGACGAAGCCGCGCACCACCCGGCCCAGCGAGAACGCCGATTCCGGGCCGGCGTCCAGCCGCAGTACCTGGCCCTTCACCGGCCGGGTCGGCGTGGTGGTCGTCGCCGCTCCGTAGCCGCCCGACGACGGCGTCAGCTCGCGGCTGGCCCACCCGGCCGCCAGCACCAGGACCCCGGCCGAGTGCGTCGTGCCCTGGTCGTCGACGGCGCCCGTGACCGGCCCGCCGGGCGACTGCTCGGCCAGCGCCACCACCCGGCGCCGCACCACCTCCACGCCTCGCGCCGCCAGAACCGCGAGCAGTGCGGCGTGCACCCGGCGGGGGTCGACCTGGTGCTCGTCCGGGGTCCAGGCGGCACCGGCGATCCGCGGCCCGAGCAGTGGTTCCATAGCCCGGGCGGCGTCGACCGAGACCTCCTCGGTGGCCAGGCCGAGGCCGGCACGCAGCTCCATGAGCCGGCGCAGCTCCTGCCGGTCGCCGGCGTCGTAGGCGACGGTGAGCGTCCCAGTGCGGCCGAAGCCGAGCTCGGTTCCGGCGGCCTCGGCGAGCTCGGCGGCGAACCCCGGCCACTCCCGGGCGGACTCCAGGTTCAGCCCGGTCAGCTCTGCGTCGCCGAACTCCGCCTCGGTGACGGGGGCCAGCATGCCGGCGGCCGCGAAGGTGGCACCGTCGCCGGGCGTAGGGTCGAGGCAGGTGACGGAGAGACCGACCTGCGACAGCCGCCAGGCCACGCTGGCGCCGATGATGCCGCAGCCGACCACGACGGCGTCGTTCACGAGTTCGCTCCCTCCGCTGGCATGACCCAGGTCAGGTTCTAGCGGTCGGCCTGCTGGCCCTCTCAGCCCTGCCGCCAGGGCTCCCGCGCACTTCCCACCGTAGCGCGTGCGCGCGGCCGGCTCGGTGGCAGACTCCCTGCCGTGACCACGTCCACTGGTGAGACCCGGCGCCGGCGGCTCGCCGACGCCCGCCTGTACCTGTGCACCGATGCTCGCCGCGAGCGCGGCGATCTGGAACGCTTCCTGCACGCCGCGCTGGCCGGCGGCGTCGACATCGTGCAGTTGCGCGACAAGACCCTCGACGCCGCGGACGAGCTGGCCCTGCAGCCGCTGGTCGCGAGAGTCGCCGCCGAGTACGGCGCGCTGGTCGCCGTCAACGACCGCGCCGACCTGGCCGAGCTGGCCGGCGCGCACGCCTTCCACACCGGGCAGACCGACCTGCCGGTCGCGGCCTCCCGCCGGTTGCTCGGACCGAACGTGCTGCTGGGCCGGTCGACGCACAGCGTGGACCAGGCCGCGGTGGCCGAGGCCGACCCGGAGGTCGACTACTTCTGCGTCGGCCCGGTGTGGGAGACACCCACCAAAGCGGGCCGGCCGCCCGTCGGCGTCGGAACGGTCCGGGCTGTCGCGGCGGCGAACCCGTCGACGCCGTGGTTCGCCATCGGCGGCATCGACGAGCGCACCGTCGAGCTGGTCGTTGAGGCGGGCGCCCGCCGCGTCGTCGTGGTGCGCGCCATCACCGCCGCGGACGACCCGACGCGGGCGGCCCGCCGGCTGCGCGCCGCCGTCACCGGTGGTTCGGGTGGGGCCGGGCGGGAAGGAGCGCCCGGCCCCGACATCACTGTGGATCGGCCGGCAGGCGGGGACCAGGCCCAGCGGTGACGTGTTCGCGCCAATGTCGCCATGCCGCCGTGAGGTCAGCTGGCCACCAGGTCGCCGTACTCCGGGTGCCGGTCCAGGTAGGAGGCCACGAACGGGCACTGCGGCACCACTGAGGACCCGCTTTGGCGGGCGTCGTCGAGCAGGGCACGGGCCAGGGCGCCGCCGATGCCCTTGCCCTCGGCGGCCGGGTCGACCTCGGTGTGCAGGGCGACGATCTGGTCGCCCCGGCGGGCATAGGTGAGTTCGCCGACCCGGGTTCCGTCCAGATAGGCGGCGTAGCTTCGAGCGGTCCTGGTGATCTCGATGCTCACGCGCGCTCGCCTCCAGGTGTCGCTGAAACCGATGCCAGAGAACGTACTTGATCCATTGCGCTGTTCGTGGTTCTTCGCCGCCCTTTGGTCCTGTTGCCGGCTATGGTCGGCAACCGTAACGCACCGCGGTCTCACGTCCTGGTGGGCCCGGTCGGGTTGGCCAATGGATCGTGCGGCTGCCACGATGCACGAATGCGCCTCGATCACGTGTCGTACGCCGCGGGGCCCGACGGACTCGACGCCACGGCCGGCAAACTCGCCGCCGACCTCGGTGTCGACCTCGTCGAGGGCGGCCTGCACCCCCGCTTCGGCACCCGCAACCGGGTGCTCCCGCTCTCCGGTGGCCACTATCTCGAGGTGGTGGCGGTCCTCGATCACCCCGCCGCCGACAACGTGCCGTTCGGCCAGGCGGTCAAAGCGCGGTCGGAGGCCGGCGGCGGCTGGCTGGGCTGGGTGGTGGCCGTTGACGAGCTCGAACCGGTCGAGCGGCGGCTCGGCCGGCCCGCCGTCGCCGGCAACCGCAAGCGCCCGGACGGGTTCGAACTGCTGTGGCGCCAGATCGGCGTGATGGGCCTGATGAACGACTCCCAGCTGCCGTTCTTCGTGCACTGGGAGTCCGACCCGGCCGAGCATCCGTCGAAGGGCGGGCACGACGTCGAGCTGCTCAGCATCGAGATCGCCGGCGACCCGCACCGCGTGTCGGAGTGGTTGGGCGAGCCGGAGAACCACCCGCTCGACGATGTGGACGTGGTGTGGTCGGCGCCGGACGGTGCGCCCGGCGTGCAGGCGGTGTCGTTCCGGACGGCCCGCGGCGTGGTGCGCGTCTGACCGCGGGCCGTCCGGCCGCTCAGGCGTCGCGCTTCTTGAACAGCATCCAGGCGACGGCCAGGATGATCGCGACGAACACCGCGAACACCCCGCCGGAGGCCCAGCGGTCGAGGTAGTCGAACTCGGGCCCGCCGTTCGGCTCGTACGGCTCGGTGGCCAGCAGCCGGGCGCCGGCCGAGAACGGTAGGAACTTCAGCGCCGGCTGCAGCCAGTCCAGCGCCGGCACCAGCGACAGCCCGGAGATCAGCCCTTCCACCAGCAGCGGCGTGACCAGCAGGACGACCAGCGCCGACGGCACGCCGCGGAACAGCTGCGCCAGTGCCAGGCCGAGGATCGTGTAGAGCACGACGAGCAGGAAGTAGCCGGGGACGACCTCGTCGAGGGGAGCGTCGAACGACGGCACCTCACCCCAGAAGATCAGCCCGATCACCAGGTTGATCACGAGAGAGAGTGCCACGACGACCACAGCCACGAGGCTGGTCATGATGATCTTGGCGAGGAGCAGCCGGGAGCGTTGGGGGATCGCGGTCAGCGTGGGCTGGATGGTCCCGTGCCGATACTCGTGACCGGTGGCGAAGATGCCGATGATGGCCATGAACACCGGGATGAACGTGGCGAACTCCGCACCGCCGGTGAGGACCGCCGCGACATTGGTGGCGTCCAGCGGATCGTTGCGGGTGGCGAACGCAATGATGAACGCCACACCGGCGGTGACCAGCAGGCCCAGCCCGATGAGCCAGTAGGTGGACCGAAGGGTGCGCAGCCGCACCCACTCGAAGCGCAGTGCGTCGGTCACGCCGCACCCCCAGTGGTCTCGGCACCGGCCGCTGGCGGCGGTTGCGGTGGTGGCGGCGCCGGGCCCAGATCGTGCGCCACGTACTCCTCGCTGGCCCCGGTGGCGGTGATGAAGGCGGTCTCCAGCGATGCGGTCTGGGTGGTGAGCTCGTGCAGCAGGACGCCCGCGTGGAAGGCGACCTCGCCGACGGTGGCGGCGTCGGTGCCTGCCACTCGCAGCGCCCCCGACGGCTGCGAGCCGGCCGGCAGGGCGGCAACCGCGGCCGGGTCGACCGGATCGGCGGTGGCCGCCGCGACGGCCGCCGCCGCGGGCAGCGCCTCGACGGTGACGCCGTCGAGGCTGCCCAGGGCGGTGGTGAGCTGAGTGGTGTGCGGGGTGCGGACGAGCACGGTGGCCTGGGTGAACTCGCGGACGAAGCCGTCGACGTCGCCGTTGTAGATCATGCGGCCGCGGCCGATGACGACGAGTTGGTCGGCCATGAGCGACATCTCGGAGAGCAGGTGGCTGGAGACGAAGATGGTCCGGCCCTGGCCGGCCAGCGATTTGAGGACGTCACGCAGCCAGTGGATGCCGTGGGGGTCCAGGCCGTTGGCGGGTTCGTCGAGGATGAGGGTGCCTGGGTCGCCGAGCAGGGCCTGGGCCAGGCCGAGGCGTTGGGCCATGCCGAGGGAGAAGCTCTTGGGCTTCTTGCGTTTGACGTCGGCGAGACCGACGAACTCAAGGACCTCGTCGGCGCGGGTCGCGGGGATGCCGCTACCCGCGGCGAGCATGCGCAGGTGGTTGCGGGCGGTGCGGGTGGGGTGGAACGCCTTGGCTTCTAGGACCGCGCCGATTTCGCGCATCGGGTGGCGGATGGTGCCGAAGCGGCGGCCGTCGAACAGGGTCTGGCCGCTGCCGTTGTCCAGGTCGAGCATCAGGCGCATGGTCGTTGACTTGCCGGCCCCGTTGGGTCCGAGGAAGCCGGTCACCATGCCGGGGCGGACCTCGAACGAGAGGTCGTCGACGGCGACTTTGGCGCCGTATCGCTTGTGCAGTCCTTGGGCCGTGATCACGGATATCTCCAGCTCGATCGATCGGTCGACTGAGAACCTACCGGCTCGACCCACGGGGCCAGCTCATTCGTGATGCCGAGGATGCGTGTCCGCCCTCAGACGGAGCCGCAAGCCCGGCGAACCCCCGCAGAACGATCAGGCGGCGCGCAGAGCGGCGCGGGCCAGTTGCCCGGCTTGGGCTCCGTAGGACCCGCCGAACAGGACCGCGTGCACGAGCACCGGGTGCAACTGGTGCAGGGCGACCCGCTCGCGCCAGCCCGGCGCCAGCGGCCAGACCTCGTCGTATGCGGCGACGACCCGCTCCAGGTGCGGCAGCCCGAAAAGCGCGAGCATGGCCAGGTCGGTCTCGCGGTGTCCGCCGTGCACGGCCGGGTCGATGAGGTACGTGGCACCGGTGACGCTCCACAAGACGTTGCCCGCCCAGAGGTCGCCGTGGATCAGTGCCGGCGGCTCGGCCGGCCCGGCCAGCCGCGGCAGTTCGGTGATCACCCGTTCGACGTCGGCGACGGTGCGCCGGTCTACGGCGCCGGCCTTGCGGGCCGCGCGCAGGTACGGCTCGATGCGCCCGTACGCCCACAGCTCCGGCCAGGTGGGCCACGGGCCGCCGGGGAGCTCCAGGCTGCCGATCCAGCCGTCGCTGTCGGAACCGAAGGTGTCCGCGCCGTGCCGGTGGGTGGCGGCCAGGGAGCGGCCGAGCCGCTCGGCCGCCTGGACCGAGGGCACGCCGGTAGCGACCCACTCCAGGACGAGGTGGTGGTCGTCGTGGGCGAGCACCTTCGGTACCGGGACGCCGTTGCGGGCGGTGCCGAGCCGGTGCAGCCCGCCTGCCTCGGCGGCGAAGAAGCCGGCTGGTGCGCCCGCACGTGTCTTGACGAACACCGTCCGGCCGTCGCCGAGCTCGGCGCGGCGGGCCTCGCAGATGGAACCACCGCCGACCGGGCTCACCGACGACACAGTCGCCTTCAGCAGCCGGCTGAGCTGCTCAGCCTCGTCGTCGATCATCGCCCGGCGAGATCGGGGTCAAGCGGCTGGGACAGCTCGTCGCGGATGGCCTCGACGAGCCCGTCGGCGGCGGTCTCGATCATGACCAGCACCTGCTCGAATGCGTCGTCGTCGCCGTAGTACGGGTCGGGGACGTCGGTGTCCTCGGCGGCCAGCGCCAGCTGGTCGTAGGATCGCAGCAGCTGGATCCTGGCGCGGGCGTCGTCGTCGGGCGCCAACGCATAGAGGTCGGCGAAGTTCTCGCGGTCCAGGGCCAAGACGATGTCGACGTCGTCGAACCAGTCGCGGCGGAACTGCCGGGCACGGTGGGCACTGCCGTCGTAGCCGCGGCGGGTGAGCGCGGCCAGCGCTCGGTGGTCGGCCGGCTCACCGGAGTGCCAGCCGCCGGTGCCGGCGGAGTCGACGACTACCAGGCGGCCCAGGCCGGCGTCGGCCAGGCGACTGCGGATGACGGTCTCGGCGATGGGCGACCGGCAGATGTTCCCGGCGCAGACAACGCAGAGACGGAACGGGCGGCTCGAATCACTCACAATCCGGCGCGCCGATCAACGGCGCTGGCGGGCGAGCTCCCCGACGGCCAGGGCGAGCTCGGTGGCGAGATCGAACGACCGCTCGTGATTCGGGTTGCTGCGCATCCACAGGCAGATGGTCTGCACGACCGCGCCGGACCACGCCGGGTCGCGCCGCAGCGCGTGCCGGACGGAGACCGGCCGGGGCGCGATGGACGTGACGTCGAACCATTGACCGTCGGCGAACGCCAGCATCGGGTTGCCCTGCGGGTCGTCGTACACGACCTCGAACACCATGGATCCCACGAGTGCGTGCCGGTTGGTGTCCGGCTCCGGATACCCCGGCGGCGTGGTGACCGCGAGCGGTACGGAGCGCGGCGCGGCGAAGCCGCGATCTCCCAGCCTGGCGTTGCGCTCATGCCCGGAAGGAGGCTGCTCGGTCAGGACCGAACCGACGGGGCCGTAGCCGATCGTCATATGTTCACCATGCCCATGCGAAAGTCAGGACACAACGAACCCCCGTTGACGCCCGAGTCGCGGGCGCCCAATCCGTCGTGCGAAGGATGCTAGGCCAAAGGTACGTCATCCCGCGCCGCAGCGGAAGAAGCGTTTGCACCGGATGGCCCGAGAGCCCATACGGGAAGGCCGGACGGATGAACTTTTGGTAGGACGTTCGTCAGTTCGGCAGGAGAAGATTCAGCACCCAGCTGACGAACGATACGACCAGTGCACCCAGAACGGCCTCCCAGAAGAATCCGTCCACGTGGAACGGCACGTCGAGCTGGTCGGAGATCCAGGAGGTCAACCAGAACATCAGCGCGTTCACGACCAGCGTGAACAGGCCCAGGGTCAGTATCAGCAGTGGCAATGACAAGAGCTGTACGACCGGTTTGATGAGGGCATTGACCACGCCGAAGATGAGTGCCACGACAAGCAAGGTCAGGAGCTCGTCTGACGTGCTGTCAGAGCTGATGGTCACACCGTCGACGATCTGAGTGGCCACCCACAGCGCTATGCCGTTGACGATCAGGCGTACGAGGAAGGACATCACGGAGGCCGAGCGTACACATCCGAGGCGCCGCTGGGGAGCGACTATCGTGCCGTCATGAGCCCAACGGACGAGACTCCTGACGACGCCGCCGCCTCCGGCCCGGCCGTGCCGGGCGCCGGCGGCGTGCGGCTGCGGCGGGCCCTGGAGGGCCTGCCGTCCTACGTGCCGGGCAAGCCGGCCGCCGCGCCGGCAGCCGGCGCCGAACGTGCCTTCAAGGTCTCGTCCAACGAGAACCCGTACCCGCCGCTGCCGGGGGTCCTCGAGGCCGCCGTCGCCGCCGCGGGCACCATGAACCGGTACCCCGACATGTTGGCCACAGGTCTCGTGGCGGCGCTGGCCGAGCGGTTCGGTGTTCCGCCGGCGCACCTGGCCACCGGCACGGGCAGCGTCGGCATCCTGCAGCAGATCGTCCAGGCGACGGCCGCGGAGGGCGACGAGGTGGTCTATGCCTGGCGGTCCTTCGAGGCCTACCCGATCGTCGTGGGCATCTCGGGCGCGACCTCCGTCCGGGTGCCGCTGGGACCGGGCGCCCGTCACGACCTGGACGCCATGGCCGCGGCCATCACCGACCGGACCCGGCTCGTCCTCGTGTGCAGCCCCAACAACCCCACCGGCCCCGCGGTGCACCACGACGAGCTCGAGCGGTTCCTCGGCCGAGTGCCCGCGGACGTTCTCGTGGTGGTGGACGAGGCCTACCGGGAGTTCGTGCGCGACCCCGACGCCGTCGACGGGTTGCGGCTGTACCGCGACCACCCCAACGTTTGCGTGCTGCGCACGTTCTCCAAGGCGTACGGGCTGGCCGGCCTGCGGGTGGGCTTCGCCGTGGCGCACGACGCCGTGGCCGACGCGCTGCGCAAGACAGCGGTGCCGTTCGGCGTCTCGGTGGTGGCCCAGCACGCGGCCATCGAGTCGCTGTCGCGCGAGGCCGAACTGCTGGAGCGGGTGACGGCCCTGGTCGCCGAGCGCGAGCGGGTGGGCGAGGCCCTGCGGAAGCTCGGATGGGAGATTCCTCACAGCGAGGCCAACTTCGTCTGGCTCGAGCTGGGGGAGCGGACGCTCGACTTCGCCCGCCACTGCGAGCAAGCCGGCCTGATCGTCAGGCCCTTCGCCGGCGAAGGATGCCGGGCCACGGTGGCCGAGCCCGAGGCCAACGACCGCCTTATCGAACTGGCCGAACAGTGGCTGGCGGGTTGAGCGCAGGAGGGCGGCGAACAGCGCCGTGGGAGCGGCGTCCGCCCAGCTGAGGCCGCCTGTCGCGCCAACGGCGCCGATCAGGCGGCCAATCCGGCATCCGGCCCGCCGAGACCGGTGATGTGAGCACGGACGGCATCCAGCGTTCGGGGGGCGAGACGCCGGATGCCGTCCGTGCGGTCTATGGCTGCTTCAGCAGCAGTACTGCCCTGGGTCGTTCATCTCGTTCGGCCCAGCCACGGCGGGAGCAGACACCATGAACGAGAGCGCGAACGCTGCGGCGACGGCGATCACAACTCGCTTAGCACGCCCCATCCTTGATCGAACTCCTAAAGTCGGCATTTGGACTGGCAAAATGTGACTGGCTGTAGTCCAATACTGTCATGACAGAAGACCAGCCAGCAACAGTGGACGAGGCGCCGCTTCCGACGCCCGTCGGGCAGCGTATCCGGTCCCGCCGGTTGGAGCTCGGCCTCTCGCAGGCCGAGATCGCTGAGGGCATGCTGTCGCCGAGCTACGTCTCCCTCGTCGAGAGCGGCCGCCGTCAGCCGGCCGCGTCAGCGCTCGCGCACATCGCCGAGCGGCTGCGCATCGACGTGGAGTACCTGCGTGACGGCGTCGACGCGTCCGTGCGCACCAAGGCCCGCCTCTCCCTCGGCCGCGCCGAGATGGCGTTGCGCGAGGGCCGCGCCGAGGAGGCGTACGAGCAGTTCACCGAGCTGGTGGGGGATCCGGGGCTCAACGACGAGCAGAGCCGCAGTGCCCGCCTGGGCCGCGCGCTCTCCCGTGAGCTCAAGGGCGACCTCGAGGGTGCCATCGACCTGCTCAGCGAGCTGGCCGACGAGGCACGGCAGACTCCTGCCGTCCAGTCCTGGCTCGACGTCGCGATCGCGCTGACCCGCTGCTACGACCGCGCGGGCGACTTCGACATGGCCATCCAGATCGGCGAGGAGGCCCGCCGCTCGGCGGCCGACCTCGGCCTGGAGAGCACCGACGAGTACATCCGTCTCGGCTGCACGGTGCTCGGCGCCTACGGCGGCCGCGGTGACATGGTGCGCTCCAAGGCGCTCGCCGCGGAACTGGTCGCCGCCGCCGACAGGATCGGCACCCCGCAGACCCGCGGTGCGGCGTACTGGAACGCCTCCCTGGTCGCGGAGTCGCGCGGCGAGCTGGCACTGGCGCTCAACCTGGTCGACCGGGCGCTGGCCATGTTCGGCGAGGGCGACGACCTGCGCAACCTCGCCCGGCTGCGGGTGGCGCACGCCTGGCTGCTGCTGCAGGGCAGCGAGCCGGAGCCGCAGAAGTCGCTGGAGATCCTCGACGGCGTCGCCGAGAACATCAAGCGGTACGGCGGCAAGACCGACATCGCCAATTTCCACGTCCGACGTGCCGACGCGCTGCTCCAGCTCGGCCGGCTCGACGAGGCGCGCACGGCGGCCGAGTCCGCGCTGAGCGAGCTGGGCGACCAGCAGCCGCGCGTCGTCACCGCACTGGCGCAGCTCAGTCTGGCTCGCATCCTGCGCGCTCAGGGCGAGGTCGACGAGAGCATCCGCGTCGCGGCGCTGGCCGCCTCGATGCTGGAGTCCATGGGCGCCTCTCGGGTCGCGGCGTCGGCCTGGCGGGAGCTGGCCGACCTCTACCGCGAACTCGGTCGCGCCGACGAGGCCCTGGACGCCTACGACAACGCGCTCCGGTCGGTCCGGGTGGCGCCGCGTCTGGGTGCGAGTCTGGTCGACGAGGAGCCGGCCGCCGGCATCGACATCGCGCGCTCGGAGCTCGCCAACACGTAGGGCGGGCGAACGCACGCATCACGGCGGGCGGCGCGAGCGGGACGGCAACGTTCCCTGCGCCGCCCGCCGTTCGCGTGCCGCCCGCCCGCACCGGCCGGGGGAACGGGGCGGCGCGGCGGCACGACCAGGCGCCGCGCCGGCTGTCACACCGTCGCGGTCTCCGGTGCGGGTTCGTTCGTCGTGGCGCGCCTGGCCGGTCGCTCGCTGCTGACGACGAGGGAGACGCCTCCCACCACCAGGGCGCCACCGCCGAGCACGACCGCGGTCACCGGCTCGGACAGGATCGCCCAGCCGAGCAACACGGCGACGACGGGGTTGACGTAGGCGTAGGTGCCCACCAGCGACAGCGGCGCGTTCGCCAGCGCGTAGCCGTACGCGGTGTAGCCGACGATCGAGCCGATGACGATCAGATAGACGAGGGCCAGCCAGCCGTCGGCGGGCACCGCGCCCGGGCTGAACTCCGCGGGCTCGCCGGTCACGACCGAAGCCAACGTCAGCAGGACACCGGCGGCGAGCATCTCGTAGGCCGATGCCACGAGGGCGTTGCGTGGCAGGCCGAGGCGGGGTGAGAAGTAGGATCCGCACGCCCAGGACATCGTCGCGAACAGCAGGAGGAGCACTCCCCACAGCTCGACGCCTTCGATGCCGCCCCGGGGCAGGCTGATCACGCCGACACCGATCAGGCCTATCAGTACGCCGATCCAGGTCATGACCGGAGGGCGCTGCCCACCGGCGACCTGCAGCAGTACGAACCACAGCGAGACGGCCGCGACGATGAGAGCGGCCAGCCCGCTGGGGACGGTCTGCTCGGCGACGGCGACCATGCCGTTGCCGAGGACCAGCAGCAGGAGGCCCATGGTAGCCGCGCCACGCAGCTCGTGGATCGTGACCCGCAGCCGGGTGGGGCCGTGCCGGACGGCGATGAATCCGGCCAGCAGCAGCCCTGCGGCGAGGAAACGCATGCCCATGCCGAGCAGTGGCGGCATGTCCGCCTCGACCATGATGCGGATGCCCAGGTAGGTCGACCCCCACACCACGTACACCGTGATCAGGGCGGCCCAGATCAGGGCCGGCCGGGCGGGCGTCGGTGTCATGAGCGTCTCCAGAGATGGGTACTGTACCGACGCTCATTGTGGGGTACGCGCACCGCAGAGCGACAGCGAGTTTCGGCCATGTGGTTCACACATCGCGACAACCCGCCGACGACCCGGATCGGCCGGCATCTCGGAGAAGGGTGACAAGTCCGGCGCTTGGCTGCTGGCCTGCTGATGCGACTCACGTGCCCGACACGCGAGACACTACATGTAGGTGACTTGCATCTTTGTAACTACCAGATAGTGTGGCTTCTGCAGCTGGTTCCGCCGGTCACCCAGATCGACGGAGGCAACAGGGAACCCGGTGTGAGTCCGGGACTGCCCCGCAGCGGTGAACGGGAACGACCGCCGTCAACGAAGCACTGGGCCGCAACCATCCGGTCTGGGAAGCGACGGCCAGTAGGTGATCAGCCATCAGCCAGGTGGCCGCTCGAGCCCGTGAGTCCGAAGACCTGCCAGCGCGCCGCACACAGCCACGTGTGCGGTGGTCCGCGGCCCCCGAGGGAGGGGCCAGGGGACGATACGGCGACGTACTCACCGCCGCACCGGCCGCATCCGCGCCGGCGTGGCGCCGGCGGCGCATCTCTCCTGCCTCTCCCGCTCCGGCCGCGGTCCGAGCCCGCCGAGCTCGCGAGGAGAGAGCATGAGCGTCAACGTCGTCAAGCGCGACGGATCGGTCGAGCCGTACGACGGCTACAAGATCGCGGCCGCCATAGAGGCCGCCAGCGTCGGCCTGGACATCCAGGTCGCCCGCGTCACCCAGCTCCAGTCCGAACTCGAGATCACCCTCTTCGACGGCATCACCAGCCAGCAGCTGGACGAGGCGGTCGTCCAGGTGGCGCTGCAGAACGTCCGCGACGACCCGGCGTTCGACACGGTCGCCGCCCGGGTGCTGCTCAAGACGGTCTACAAGCGAGTGCTCGGCGACTACGAGACACCGGCCCAACTGGCGCAGCTGCACCGCACGAGGTTCGCCGGCTACGTTGCGGACGGCGTGGCCGCCGGGCTTCTCGACGAACGGCTCGCGACCCACTTCGACGTGGACCGGCTGGCCGCCGCGCTGGACCCGTCCCGCGACGACCGGCTGACCTACACCGGCGCGGTCACCATGAGCAACCGGTACATGATCAACGACCGGGACGGCCACCGCCTGGAAGTGCCTCAGTTCTTCTGGATGCGGGTCGCGATGGGGCTGTCGCTGAACGAAGCCGACGCCACGGCCGCAGCGACCGCGTTCTACGACAAGATGTCGCGGCTGGACTACCTGGCGGCCGGTTCCACGCTGGTCAACGCCGGCACCGCGTACGCGCAGCTGTCGAACTGCTTCGTCATGGAGATGCACGACGACATCGAGCACATCGCCAAGAGCGTCCGAGACGTCATGTGGCTGACGAAGGGGACCGGAGGCATCGGGCTGTCGGTCACCAAGCTGCGCGCCGAGGGCTCGCCGATCCGCAGCAACAACACCGTCTCGACCGGGCCGGTCCCGTTCATGCACACCATCGACTCGACGCTGCGTGCGGTGTCGCGCGGCGGCAAGAAGTTCGGCGCGCTGTGCTTCTACATCGAGAACTGGCACCTGGACTTCCCGCAGTTCCTCGACCTCAAGCAGAACGCCGGCGACCCCTACCGCCGGGTGCGCACGGCGAACACCGCGGTCTGGATCTCCGACGAGTTCATGACCCGGGTCGCCGGCGACGACGACTGGTACCTGTTCGACCCGCTCGAGGTCCCCGACCTGCCCGAGCTCCACGGCGCCGCGTTCAGCCGGCGCTACGCCGAGTACGTCGCCGCGGCCGAGGCGGGCGAGCTGCGCACGTTCACCAAGATCAAGGCGCGCGAGCAGTTCCGGGCCATCCTGGTCAGCCTCCAAACCACCTCGCACCCCTGGTTGACCTGGAAGGACACCATCAACAACCGTGCCCTGAACAACAACACCGGCACCATCCACCTGTCGAACCTGTGCACCGAGATCACGCTGCCGCAGGACCGCGACAACATCGCCGTCTGCAACCTGGCGTCGGTGAACCTGTCCCAGCATCTCGTCGACGGCGTCGTCGACTGGGACCGCCTGCGCGAGAGCGTCCGGCTCGCCGTCCGGCAGCTGGACAACCTCATCGACATCACCATCTCGTCGGTGCCGGAGTCCGAGCGCTCCAACGAGCTGAACCGCGCCGTCGGGCTGGGCATCATGGGCTTCAGCGACGTCGTCGAGCGGCTGGGCTGGTCGTACGAGAGCGAGCAGGCCTACGACCTCATCGACCGCGTGATGGAGTTCATCAGCTACCACGCCATCGACAAGAGCGCCGACCTGGCGCGCGAACGCGGGGCCTACCCCAACTTCGACGGCTCGCGGTGGAGCCAGGGCCTGGTGCCCATCGACACCATCGACGTCGCCGAGCGGGAGCGTGGCGTGCCGATCACGGTCTCCCGCGCCAGCCGCCTGGACTGGGACGAGCTGCGGGCCAAGGTGCGCGGTGGTATGCGTAACGCCACCCTGATGGCCATCGCGCCGACGGCGTCCATCGGGCTGGTCGCCGCTACCACGCCTGGGCTGGACCCCCGCTTCTCGCAGCTGTTCAGCCGCGCCACCAGCTCCGGCAAGTTCCTGGAGGTCAACCGGAACCTGGTGGCCGACCTCAAGGCGCGCGGCCTCTGGGAGGACGTCCGTGACGACCTGCTGCGGGCCCAAGGCGACGTCGCGGCGCTGGCGGCGGTCCCGGCCGACCTCCAGGCCGTCTACAAGACCTCGTTCCAGCTCTCCCCGTACGCCTTCATCGAGGTGGCGGCGCGGGCGCAGAAGTGGATCGACCAGGCGATCAGCCGGAACATGTACCTCGAGACCCGCGACATCGGTGAAATGGTCGACATCTACTCCGCGGCCTGGGCCAAGGGCGTCAAGACCACCTACTACCTGCACGTCAAGCCGCGGCACACCGCCGAGCAGAGCACCGTCCGGGTGAACAAGGCCGAGTCGCTGGTGGGTTCCGGTGCTGGCGGCTCCGCTCCGGCGGGCGGCCCTCGGCGCGGCTTCGGCGTCGTACGCACCCCGTCGGCGCCCTCCCCGTCGCTGCCTACCCCGTCGG
>NZ_SMKZ01000014.1 GCF_004349065.1 Jiangella asiatica | reverse complement strand
GGCATACGAGGTGTCTTAGGGTCTCGTGGGCTCGGAGAGGTGTATAAGAGACAGCAGTGGCGGCTCCGGGGCCAGGGCACTGAGTGCGGTCATGCCAGCTCGAGGCGGATGGCGTCGTAGGCCGTCGACGTGCCGACCTCGGGCGGCGTGCCTTCGTTGAGCCGCAGGACGATCTCGTTGCCCGAGGGCCGGAGCAGGCCGGCGTCGAAGGTGAACTCGCGGCGGAAGGTCCGCCCGCCGCAGCCGCTGCGGTAGGTGGCGCCGCGGGTGTCGTCGGGCTGGAACGTCCACACGAGCGGCTCCCCGTTCACCCGGATCGTCAGGTTGTTCGGGTACGGCGGGATGTCGCGGGCGGTGTCCATCGACCACGCGGCCAGCGCAACGGTCAGGGTGGCCACCGCGCCCACCCGCGGCGCCTCGTCCAGGTCGAACAGGATGCGCCAGGGCTCCTGCTCGACGCCGTCGACGGACTGGAACTGTATGTAGTTCCAGTCGTCCGCGGTGCTCTGGCCGACGGTGTAGACGACACCGTCCGGGAAGTCCTCGGGGAAGAACCGCGACGTGCCCCACTGCCGGAACTCCTCGCCTCGCCGGAACTCCACCGAGGTCCGGTTGGGCGTGCCGATCTGGAACACCGTCTGGCCGTTGGCACGCGGCGTCCAGTCCAGCTGGCCGAGCTCGAGCCGCCGGCCGGCGGTCACCTCGACGTCGTCCTGGACGTACTCGCCCCACAGCCCGGACTTGTACACCGTCAGGCGGTAGGTGCCGGGCCGGACGTCGTCGATCGAGAAGTGCCCGCCGGGGTCGAGGTCGGCCCAGTAGTTGTAGCCGCTGGCGCTGTCCTGAAAGTCCACTCCGTTGTCGGAGAGGACGGCGACGGCTCCATGCATGGTCCGCTCGCCGGGGACGCGCACGATGCCGCCGACGGTGGCCCGCTCCGACCACGGCGTCCAACCGGGCAGGGCCACCCGGTCGTAGAACTCGGCGTGCACGTCGGGGTGGGCGTAGCGCATCGCCGCCGCGCGGGCCTTGGCCGGGTTGTCGCCCTCGCTGAAGTACACGAAGTACGGGCCGTACGTCTTCTCCCAGGTCTCGCCGGCGGCGACGACCACCGGGGGTGAGCCGTAGTGCGTGGCGTGCGGCTCGACCAGGAGCACCGGCCGGCTGGTGGTCTGGTGCAACAGGAGGTCCTGGCGGACCGGGCCCCCACTGAACGCCTCGAGGTTCGGAGTGACCGCCCAGATGCCGTGCGTCGCGCCGTAGAAGCCGTGGACCACGTGGTCCTTCATGTACGTGGCCCAGTCGTACTTGGTGTAGTACCGCCGGGCGTAGGCGCTGCCGACACCCTCCAGGTCGTGGGTGGCGTCCATGACGACGGGTGCCGCGGTCAGCTCCGCCGGGGTGGGCTGGCGGGCCGCGTCGGCACGCCAGGCGTCACCGATCGGGTCGTCTTCGACGGACACGTGCGTGAACAGCTCCGGGTCGAGGTAGAAGACGTAGCGGTGCTGCGCGGAACGGAACCCGTGCAGCTCCGGCGGGTGCTGGAAGACGGTCGCCAAGTGGATGCCGGGCTCGCCGGCCCGGATGATGTGGTGCCGCTCCAGCCAGAACGGCCCACCGTCGGTCGGGCTGTAGCGGAAGACGATGTCGGCGAAGTCGTCGCCGCGGCGGACTTCGAAGCTGTTCTGCTGCGGCGGCAGCGGCAGCGGGTCTCCCTCGCGGGAGTTGTTCATGTCGAAGTTGCCCCGGCCGCCGTTCAGCAGGTCGCGCCCGTTGAAGAACAGGCCGACCAGGCGGCTGGCCCGGACCTTGCTGACCGTGATCTGGACCGGCCCGTTGTCGACCCTGATCTCGGTGTCGGTCTCTTCGACGACGAGCTGGTCGCCGTCGGCCGTCGGGGCGACGGTGGTGCTACCGGCCGTGGTGGCGTCCGTGGTGCCCGACGGCGCGGCGGACGCCGTCGTCGCAACCAGCCCGCCGACGGACGCCGTGGCGCCGACCGCGGCACCCGCAGCACCGGCCCGGAGGAATCCTCGTCGATCCAACACTGCCCTCATGCCTCCTCGCATCGACGGACATAGATCGTTTCAATGGGCTTCGAACGTATCGGTAACCGCTTTCCGAAGTCAATGAGCCATCCGACCTTTCTGGGATCGTGGTAGCGAAGGTAGCTATGGCGGCGCCTCGGCCGGTATGGGCTGCCGAGCGGCGACGATGTCGCTCGGCAGCGGCGACCCGCACAGCGGCGCGCGGGCTCGGAGACCGGTTGCGTCGGTGTCGTTCTGGCGCTGACTAGGGGAACTCATCGGATGTCTTGCCCGGCCACACCATCATCAGGACTTCTGGTGCTCTACCAGGAAGGTAAGCGTGGTGAAGCACCAGGAGTCCTCGTGATGTGCCGGATCGTTGGGACGCCGGCGGTCACGACCACGCCGCGGCCGGACCGGTGCTGCCGCGGACCACGAGCCGCGGCCGGAACCGGGCGTCCGGCTCCGGCTGCTGGCCGTTGAGCAGTGCCCACAGCCGGTGCCACGCCCGCTCGCCGATCTCGCTGGGTGGCACGGAGGCCGTGGTCAGCGGCGGGGTGGTGTACCGCGCGAACGGGATGTCGTCGAAGCCGGCGACGGAGATCTGCTGCGGCACCGAGACGCCGAGCTCGTGGAGTCCGGACAGGGCGCCGAACGCGACGAGGTCGTTGTACGCGATGACCGCGGTGCACACGTCGTCGATGAGCCGGCCGGCGACGGCGTGCCCGTCGCTGAAGGTGGCGCCGCACTCGTGCTCGACCAGGTCGAGCCGGCCGGCGGCGGCGAAGCCGCGCAGCGTGCTCAGGCGCAGCTGGTTGGACGAGCTGGTCGGCGGGCCGGCGAGGTAGGCGACCTTGCGGTGGCCCAGGCCGATGAGGTGCGACACGAGGTCGCGGATGCCCGCGGCGTAGTCGACGTTGACCGACGGCACCGACAGGTCCGGCGCCTCCCGGTTGACCAGGACGAACGGCGCGAGCTGCGGCGCCAGCGCGGCCAGCTCGGAGTCGGGCATGCGCGGCGCGCACAGCACCAGGCCGTCGCACCGGCGCCGCGCCTCGACCGCGATCAGGCGCTCCTCGGCGACGTTCTCCTCCGAGTCCGCGACCAGCAGCCGGTGGCCCTGGGTGGCGGCGGCGTGGCTGAGGCTGCGCAGCACGTCCTGGAACATCGGGTTGGCGAGGTCGGGCACCACCAGCGCGATGGTGGACGTGCGTCCGACCGCGAGGCTGCGTGCCAGCACGCTGGGCTGGTAGTTGAGCGTGGCGGCCGCCGCCCGGACCCGCTCCGCGAGGTGGGGTGCCACAGTCGAGCTGCCGTTCATCACCCGCGACACGGTGGCGCGGGACACGCCGGCCAGCTCGGCGACCCGGCTGATGGTGGCCGGCCGGGTGTCGTCGTCGGTCTCCGCCGTCATGTTCCCCTCCCCGGCGTGGCCGTCGACCCGCGCGAGGCAATGATCGTAGCGCTCATGCCGCCGCCGCCCGGGTCCATGGCAGATCCAGGTCGTCGAACGTCCGCAGCGTGGCGGCGACCTCGTCGACGGCGTCGTCGATGCCGTCGACCACCAGGCGCCGCTCGGGCCCTTCGCCGTCGGCCACGACGTGCGCCGCGGCGATTCGTGTCGGTGCCGGTGCGGTCCGCACCGCCTCGAGCACCTCGGTGAACGCGCCGGACCGCTCCAGCGGCGAGACCAGTCCCACCGTCGGGTCCCGCCGGTGCAAGACCAGGTTGGCCAGCAGGTCGGTGAACGGGAACGTCCGTGTCTCGGTGTCGCCGCCCGGGCCGGTGACGTCCACCTGGCCGGTCTTGTACCAGAGAACGGCGCGGCCGTGGCTGCCCTGGACGACGACGTAGGGCTCGCGACTGGCGCGCGCGCACAGCGTCAGGGCCGCGACGACGATGCCGCCGCGGCCGGTGGTGACCCGCACGCACGAGGTGTCGTCGGCCTCGATGTCGTTGGCGCGGTAGAGCTGGGCCTCGACGGAGGCCAGCTCGCCGCGCCGGTCGCTGCCCTCGATGCGCAGCGCGGTGGCCACGGCGTGCGCCAGCGGATTCGTGACGACGCCGTCGACGACGGGGTGCCCGTCCAGCTCGCGCCGGCCGGCCCAGCCGGAGCGCTCCCAATACCCCCGGGTGCGGACCCAGGTGCCGGCGGCAGCCACCCCGCGCACGGTGCCGATGACGCCGTCGGCGGCGACCCGCCGGACGTACTCGACGGCCTCGGTGCCGAAGCTTTGGAAGCCCACCTGGCAGCGGCGGCCGAGCCGGGCGGTGAGCTCGGCCAGCGCGTCGAAGTCGGCCAGCGTGGGGGTGGGCGGCTTCTCGAGCATGACGTCGGCGCCGGCGTGCAGTGCGGTCTCGGCCAGCTCGACGTGCCAGTGGATGGGCGCCGCCACGATGACGATATCCGCGCCGACCCGGTCCAGCACGTCCGGCAGCCCTGGAGTCCACGGGACGCCGGGCGGCAGGTGCTGGAGGTCCGGCTCCGGCGGCCGCGGGTCGGCCACCCCGACCAGGCGCGCCACGCCGGCGTCGGCCAGGCCGGCCAGCCGGCGCAGGTACGTGGCACCGTAGCCGTAGGCTCCGGCGAGGACCACTCGCGCCGGCGCGGAACGCTCGGGCATTGAACCTCCCACCCTGGTGAGTAACCGGTATCTCAGCGTACCCTATCGCCGCTACCTGCACTTCTACCGGTCATTCCGGTGAACTCTTGCCCAGGTTTGACACTCGCCCGTACGATTGCTAGAAATCGGTATCTCGACGGACAGCGCTTTCCCCTTGCTTCCCCTGGCACTGTCCTCGTCGACGACAGACCGCGAGGAGGTCACCGATGACCACCGTCCCGACGTCCCTGTGCGACCGGGCCGCCGACCGCTGCCGATCCATCGGCGCGGTCCCATGAGCGACGTCCAGCAGCGGATTCGGCCGCCCAGCGGCCCGCCACCATCCTCCGCGGCCGCGGACAAGCCGCGCCGACGGGGCCGCAGTCCGCTGGCCAAGCGCGAGGGCCGGGTGGCATACCTGTTCTTGGCGCCCTGGTTCATCGGCATGGTGGTCATCACCATCGGGCCGATCCTGGCTTCGCTGTACCTGTCGTTCACCGAGTACAGCCTGCTCCAGCCGCCGGAGTGGCTGGGCCTGGAGAACTACCGGCGCATGCTCGACGACGAGCGGCTGCACACGGCGCTGCGGGTCACGTTCACGTACGTGTTCGTGTCGGTGCCGATGCAGCTGGCGTTGGCCCTGGCGCTGGCGTTCTTCCTCGACCGCGGCGTGCGCGGCCTGGCGATCTACCGGTCCATCTACTACCTGCCGTCGCTGCTGGGCGGCAGCGTCGCCATCGCGATCCTGTGGCGACAGATCTTCGGCACCGAGGGCCTGATCAACCAGTTGCTCGGCGCGGTGGGCATCGAGGGCGAGGGCTGGGTGTCGCACCCGGACCACGCGCTCTCCACGCTGATCGTGCTGAACGTCTGGACGTTCGGCGCACCCATGGTGATCTTCCTGGCCGGGCTGCGGCAGATCCCGACCATGTACTACGAGGCGGCCGAGGTGGACGGGGCCGGCGGGTTCACCAAGTTCTGGCGCATCACGATCCCGCTGCTCACGCCGATCATCTTCTTCAACCTCGTGCTGCAGATCATCGGCTCGTTCCAGACGTTCACGCAGGCGTTCATCGTCAGCGGCGGCACCGGCGGTCCGGCCGACTCGACGCTCTTCTACACGCTCTACACCTACCAGCGCGGCTTCGGCTCGTTCGAGATGGGTTACGCCTCGGCGCTGGCCTGGGTGCTGCTGGTCATCATCGCGATCTTCACAGCGGTGAACTTCCTGGCGGCGAAGCGGTGGGTGCACTATGGCGACTGACCTGGGTCCGAGCATCGGCGGCGCCGGCATCGACGGCGGGAGCGACGACGCGCTGCGCCGGCGCCGCCGCGACAGCCGGAAGCGGCGGCTGCTCAAGCACGTGGCGCTGATCGTCTTCGGCTTCGCGATGCTCTATCCGCTGCTGTGGATGGTGTCGAGCTCGTTCAAGCCGTCCGACGTGATCTTCCGCGACCCGTCGCTGATCCCGAGCGAGTTCGACTTCAGCAACTACACCGAGGGCTGGACGGCACTGGCGCGCCCGTTCCACCACTACCTGATCAACTCCGCGATCATCGTGGGCTTCTCGGTGGTGGGCAACCTGCTCAGCTGCGCCATGGCGGCCTATGCCTTCGCCCGCCTGCAGTTCCGGGGCCGGCGGCTGTTCTTCGCCGCGATGCTCGGCACGATCATGCTGCCGATCCACGTGGTCATCGTGCCGCAGTACATCCTGTTCTCGGAGCTGGACTGGATCAACACGTACTACCCACTGATCGTCCCGAAGTTCCTCGCCACCGACGCGTTCTTCATCTTCCTCATGGTGCAGTTCATCCGCGGGCTGCCCCGTGAGCTGGACGACGCGGCACGCATCGACGGTTGCGGCCACCTGCGCATCTTCTGGCGGATCATCATGCCGCTGTGCCTGCCAGCACTGGCGACGACGGCCATCTTCACCTTCATCTCCGTGTGGAACGACTTCTACAGCCAGCTGATCTTCGTCACCGACCCCGACCTCTACACGGTGCCGGTGGCACTGCGCACCTTCGTCGACTCGCAGGGAGAGTCAGCCTGGGGCCCGCTGTTCGCCATGTCCCTCGTGGCGCTCGGCCCGATCTTCGGGTTCTTCCTGGCAGGTCAGCGCTACCTCATGCGCGGCATCGCCACCACCGGCATCAAGTGACCGAAAGGACTCCCATGCGAACCCTCCGTGCCCTAGCCGTGTCCCTCCCGGCCGCCGCGCTTGTGCTCACCGCCTGTGGCGGTGACGACACCGCCGGCGGCGGCGACGGCGACGTCGTCGAGCTGCGTTACGCCTTCTGGGGTAGTGACGATCGGGCGCAGATGACCCAGGACATGATCGACAAGTTCGAGGCGGAGAACCCCGACATCCGCGTCGAGATCGACTACGCGGACTTCGGCGCCTACTTCGACAAGCTCGCCACCAGCGTGGCTGCGAACGACGCGCCGGACATCATGACCATGGGCGGGGCCTACCACAGCGAGTACGCCGGACGCGGCGCGCTGCTCGACCTCGGCGAGGTCGACGACATGATCCGCACCGACAAGATCTCCGACGACATCCTCGCCCACGGCACCATCGACGACTCGCTCTATGCCATCCCGACCGGCGTCAACGGCTACGCGATGGTCGCCAACCCGGCCGTGTTCGCCCAGGCGGGCCTTGAGCTGCCGGACGACACCACCTGGACGTGGGACGACTTCGCCGACCTGTGCACCCAGATCGGCACCGCGCTCGGCGACGACGGCTACGGGTCGCAGGACCTCACCAACCACAACACCCTGTCGCTGTGGGCACGCCAGAACGGCGAGTCGCTCTACAACGAGGACGGCGAGCTCGGCATCTCCGCGGAGTCGCTGACGCAGTGGTGGGAGTTCGCACTGGAGCTGCGCGACTCCGGCTGCACACCGCCGGCGACGCTGACCGAGGAGCTGGCCAGCCAGAGCGCCCCGGAGCAGACCCTGATCGGCACCAACAGCGGCGGCATGTCGCTGGTCTGGTCCAACGTCCTCGAAGCGCTCAGCACCGCGTCGGGCGAGGAGCTCGAGCTGCTGATCCCGCCGGGCCTCGGCGGCGGCGAGCCCGGCTCGTGGCTCGGGCCGTCGATGTACTACACGATCTCCGCGCGCACCGAGCACCCGGAGGAGGCGGCCCGGCTCGTCGACTTCATGCTCAACGAGCCGGCCGCGGCGGAGTCGTTCCTCACCGACCGCGGCCTGCCGGTCAACACCGACGTCCGCGACGCGATCATGGACGACCTGACGCCGGTGCAGCAGGCCGAGGCCGAGTACCTGAACCGGCTGCAGGAGGTCGTCGGCGAGCCGGTGGCTCCCGCCCCGGTGGGCTCGACCGAGACCGCGGACATCGTGACCCGGCTCAACAGCGAGATCCTCTTCGACCGCACGACACCGCAGGACGCCGCCGACCAGTTCATCACCGAGGTCGGGGCGGCTCTGCAGCAATGAGCATCGACCGACGCGCCCTGGTGTCCCGGCACTCCGTCGAGGTGACGGAGATCGACGGTCGGTCGCCGCTGTCGGTCGGCAACGGCGAGCTGTGCTTCACCGTCGACGTCACCGGGTTGCAGACCTTCCCGGACCGGTACCCGGTGGGCTCGCGTGACGGCTCGCCGGACGGGACGCTGCTGGGCACCCAGGCGCAGTGGGGGTGGCACTCGGTGCCCGCCGGCGACGACGGCGCCGGCTTCCGGCTCGAGGACGTGCTGATCACCTACGACACCCCACGTGGCCCGGTGCCGTACGCGGACATGACCGGCAGCATCGGGGCTGGCGGCGACCGCACCGACTCGCCGGCCGAGCTGTGGCTGCGGTCCAACCCGCACCGCCTCGACCTGGGCCGCATCGGGCTGGAGCTGCTCGACGACGACGGGCGGCCGCACCCCGTCGGTCCCGGCGACCTCGGCGGCGTCCGGCAGGTGCTCGACCTCTGGCACGGGGTCGTCGACAGCGAGTACACCCTGCGCGGTGACACCGTCCGGGTCCGGACGGTGTGCCACCCGAACGCCGACGTCGTCGCGGTCCGGATCGTGTCCGACGCGGTCCGGGCCGGGCGGCTCGCCGTGCGCATGGCGTTCCCGTACGGCTCCGAGCGGTGGCACGACGCCGCCGACTGGACACGTCCGGACGCGCACCGCACCACGCTCAGGCCGGTCGACGGCGGCTGGCTCATCGACCGGGAGCTCGACGCCTCCAGGTACACCGTCGCTGTCGGGGTCGCCGCGGGGCTCGAGGTGACGCAGGTCGGCGAGCACCGGCTGCGGGCCACCGGCGACACCGCGACGCTGGACCTGGTGGTGGGCTTCGCGCCGTCGGGCGCGGTGGGTGAGCTGACCCCGTCGCCGGCCTTCGACGACGTGCTGGCCGCGGCGGCGGCGCACTGGCCGGACTTCTGGTCCGGCGGCGGCGCGGTGCACCTTGCCGGCAGCACCGACGAACGGGCCGCCGAGCTCGAGCGGCGCACCGTCCTGTCCCAGTACCTGACCGCGGTGAACTGCGCCGGGTCGATGCCGCCGCAGGAGACGGGGCTCGTCTGCAACTCCTGGCGCGGCCGGTTCCACCTGGAAATGCACTGGTGGCACGCGGCTCATTTCGCCCTCTGGGGCCGTCCGGAGCTGCTGGCCCGTGGCCTGCGGTGGTACCAGTCGGCCCTGGAAGCCGCCCGGGCGACGGCGAAGCTGCAGGGCTACGCGGGCGCGCGCTGGCCCAAGCAGGTCGGCCCGGACGGCCGGGAGAGTCCCAGCCCGATCGGCGCGTTCCTGATCTGGCAGCAGCCGCACCCGATCCACCTGGCCGAGCTGCTGTACCGCGCCGCGCCCGGTCCGGACGTGGTCGAGGAGTTCGCCGGCATCGTCTTCGAGACCGCCGAGTTCATGGCCGACTTCCCGGTGCCGACGGCGAACGGGTTCCAGCTCGGCCCGCCGGTGATCCCCGCCCAGGAGTCGTACGGGTCCATCCGGGCCCGTGCCACCAACCCCACCTTCGAGCTGGCGTACTGGTACTGGGCGCTGGAGACCGCACAGCTGTGGCGGGAGCGGGCCGGCCTCGCCCGCCACGAGCGCTGGAGCACGGTGGCCGCCGGACTGGCGCGCCCGCACGTGCGCGACGGCGTGTACACGGCGATCGACGTCGAGCCGTACACCATCCGCACCGACCATCCGTCCATGCTGTGCGGGCTGGGCTTCCTGCCCGAGACACCAGTGATCGATCCGCGGATCATGCGCGCGACCCTGCACGACGTGCTCGCGGACTGGAACTGGCAGAGCACGTGGGGCTGGGACTACCCGGTCATCGCGATGACCGCTGCTCGGCTCGGCGAGCCCGACTTGGCCGTGGCGGCGCTCGCCAGGCCGGCGGAGAAGAACGTGTTCCTCCCGAACGGGCACAACCGGCAGACCCCGTCGCTGCCGCTGTACCTGCCGGGCAACGGGGGACTGCTGGCGGCCGTCGCGCTGATGGCCGCCGGCTGGGACGGCGCACCCACCGGGGCGGCGCCGGGATTTCCGGACGACGGGCGGTGGACGGTCGAGGCGGAAGGACTCGTCCCCGCTCCCTGAACTGAGCCAACCGAGAGACCAGACCCCGAAGGAGCGGTGTGGACATGAGTGGCGGACACAGGAAGGCGTGGCTGTCGATGACCGGCGTCCTCGCGATGGCGCTGCTGGCCAGCGCCTGCGGCGGCGACGACGGTGGGGATGACGGCGACGGCGCGGCGGCCGGCTCGGAGGAGCAGATCCAGCTGCGCTTCTCCTGGTGGGGCAGCGACGAGCGGCGGGAACTGACCGAGGCGGCGATCGCCGCGTTCGAAGAGCAGCACCCCGAGATCGACGTGCAGGGCGAGTACATCGAGTGGAGCGGCTACTGGGACCGGCTGGCCACCCAGGTCGCGGCCGGCGACGCCCCGGACGTCATCACCCAGGAGGAGCGCTTCCTGCGCGAGTACGCCAGCCGCGGCGCCCTGCTGGACCTGTCCGAGCACGAGGACGTCATCGACCTGTCGCAGCTCGATCCGCTGGTGACCAGCAGCGGCGAGGTCGACGGCGGCCTGTACGGCATCCCGACCGGCGTCAACGCCTACGTGGTGTACGCCAACCCCGCGCTCTTCGCCCAGGCAGGCGTGGAGCTGCCCGACGACACCACCTGGACGTGGGACGACTACATCCGCATCGCCGGCGAGATCACCGCGGCGACCGGCGGCGAGGTGTTCGGCACCATGGACTACGGCGGCAACGAGGCCGGCTTCAAGATCTTGGCCCGGCAGAACGACCAGGAGCTCTACGACGCCGACGGTGAGCTCGCGTTCGACGCCGAGACGCTCGCGCAGTGGTGGGATTACTCCCTGCGGCTGCGCGACAGCGGCGGCGCGCCGCAGGCGACGCTCTCGGCGGAGCAGCAGGACACCGGCTCGCCCGAGCAGACGCTGCTGGGCACCAACCGGGCGGCCATGGCGTGGTACTGGAGCAACACCCTGGCAGCACTGTCGTCGGCGTCGGGCAACGAGCTGATGCTGTTGCGTCCGCCCGGTGAGCACGAGGGCGACCGGACCGGCAACTACTACAAGCCCGCGATGCACTACTCGGTCTCCGCGGACACCGAGCACCCCGAGGAGGCCGCGATGCTGGTCGACTTCCTGCTCAACGATCCCGCGGCGGTCGACGCCATTCGCTCCGACCGCGGCTTGCCGGCCAACCTCGAGCAGCGGGAGCGGATCCTCGGTGACCTCGACGAGCACCAGGTCGCCGAGGCCGAGTACCTGGCCGAGATCCAGGAGGACATCGAGGACTCCCCGCCCGCGCCGCCGGTCGGCGCCGGCCAGGTGGTCGACATCATCAAGCGGCTCAACGTCGAGGTGCTCTTCGACCGGCTCACCCCCGACGAGGCGGCCGAGCATTTCATCAGCGAAGTCGAGGCGGCCACCGGCTAGGGGATGCCCTCCTCGTCCGTGCCCCGACCGCAGATGGAGCACTGGGTCCAGGCCGACCGCGAGGTCCACGACGGCGGTGAGCCCCACAAGGTAAGGAGACCAGTGAACGCAACGATCCCCGGCAGCGGCCCGCGGCGCTACGCCGTCGTCGGCACCGGAAGCAGGGCGCAGATGTACGTCGACGCCCTGCTCACCACCCATGCCGACGCCGGAACGCCGGTCGCCTGGTGCGACGTCAACGGGGTCCGGATGTCCTACTACGACTCCCTGGTCCGGGCCGCGCGCGGCGACGACGAGCCGCTGCCGCGGCGCTACGGCCCGGACGACTTCGACACCCTGCTGGCAGAGGTGAAGCCCGACGGCGTCATCGTCACCTCGCCGGACTGGACGCACCACCGCTACGTGGTGGCGGCGCTGGAGCGCGGCTGCGACGTCGTCGTGGAGAAGCCGCTGACCACCAGCGTCGAAAAGGCCAGGAGCATCGCGGCCGCGGCGGCGGAGTCGTCGGCCGGGCTGGTGATGACGTTCAACTACCGCTACTCACCGCGCAACTCGACGGTGAAGCAGCTGATCCTCGACGGCGCCATCGGCGAGGTCACGTCCGTGCATTTCGAGTGGGTGCTCGACACCTCGCACGGCGCGGACTACTTCCGCCGGTGGCACCGCGAGAAGGAGCTGTCCGGCGGGCTGCTGGTGCACAAGGCAACCCACCACTTCGACCTGGTCAACTGGTGGCTCGACGACGTGCCGGCGACGGTGTTCGCGCTGGGCGGGCTGCGGTTCTACGGCGCCGAGAACGCCAAGGCCCGCGGCCTCGGTCCCCGACCGGTGCGCAGCCGCGACGACTCCGACCGCGCGGCCGACCCGTTCGCGCTGGACCTGGCCGCCGACGAGAAGCTGCGGCAGCTGTACCTGGAAGCCGAGGGCGACGACGGCTATGTCCGCGACCAGGACGTGTTCGGCGAGGGCATCACCATCGAGGACAACCTGAACGTCCTGGTCGGCTACGAACGCGGCGCCGCCCTGAGCTACACGCTCAACGCGCACTCGCCGTGGGAGGGCTACCGGGTCGCCTTCAACGGGACCGCCGGACGCGTCGAGATCGAGGTGGTCGAGTCGGCGCACAAGGCACCCGCCGCGCGCGACGACGCCGACCGGGTCCGGCGCAAGGGCACCCGGATCGTGCTGCAACGGCACTGGGAGCCTGCCGTCGAGGTACCGGTGGCGGACAGCCGGCACGGCGCCCACGGACCTCATGGGCATGGTGGGGGTGACGGTCTGCTGTTGGACGACGTGTTCCGCGGCCCCGGCGACGACCCCCTCGGCCGGCCCGCGAGCACCGTCGACGGCTTCCGCAGCATCGCGGTCGGTTTGGCCGGCAACGAGTCCCTCGCCACCGGGCAGCCGGTGCGGGTGGCAAGCCTCGGCCTGCCCCTGCGCGCTGACGACCTGCGGCCACGAACCGAGCGCCGGCCGTGAGGGTCCTGGTGACGGGTGGTTCTGGCCGCCTGGGCGAGAGCGTCGTCGACGGACTGCTGCAGGCCGGGCACGACGTCGTCAGCGTCGACCTGCGCGAGCCGCGCCAGCACCGCGACACCTGGTTCCCCGCCGACCTCACCGTCGTCGACGAGGCGAGCTGGGCGCTGGCCCGGGTGCGTCCGGAGGCGGTGGTCCACCTGGCCGCCATCGCGGTGCCGTTCAGCCGGCCGGAGCGGGAGATCCTGCGCACCAACACGGCGCTGGCGTACAACGTGTGCCGGTCCGCGCTGGATGCCGGCGCGAACACCGTCGTCGTCGCCAGCAGCCCGACGGTGGTCGGCTACGGCGCACCGACCGGCTGGACCCCCGCCTACCTGCCGATCGACGAGACCCACCCGGTCCGGCCGTGGAACGCCTACGCGCTGTCGAAGCTGATGGCCGAACAGGTGATGCGGATGTTCACCGCCCAGGCTGGTGACCGCCTGCGGCTGAGCGCCATCCGGCCCTGCTACGTCATCGCCGAGGACGAGTGGGCCGGCGCGCCGACGCAGCAGGGGCACACCGTCCGGGAGCGGCTGGACGACCCCGCGCTGGCCGCGGGGTCGCTGTTCAACTACGTCGACGCGCGCGACGCCGCGGACTTCGTGGGCGCACTGCTGCGGCGGGCCCACGACATCCCCAACGGCGAGACGTTCTTCGTCGGCGCCGGGGACGCGCTGGCCCGCGAGCCGTTGGCGGACCTGCTGCCGCGGTTCCATTCCGGTACGGCGGGCTTCGCCGACGGGCTGCCCGGCACCGCTGCGGCGTTCAGCAACGCCCACGCCGAACGGCTGCTGGGCTGGAAACCGGAACGAAGCTGGCGGACGGAGCTGCGATGACGTTGGCGGAATCTGGACAGGGACCCGCGACGAGGCTGGCCGGCGACGTCGCCGCCGGCGAGGTCCGGGCCGAGCGTGAGGGAATGACGGTGAACGGTGTTCTCTTCTTCCCCGTGACGCCGTTCGACGGGTCCGGCGCGGTCGACGCGGACCGGCTCGCCGAGCACGTGAAGGCGGGGCTCTCGCACGGCCCGGGCGGCGTGTTCGCCGCGTGCGGGACCGGCGAGTTCCACGCGCTGGACATCGACGAGTACACCACCGTCGTGTCGACGGCGGTCGGCGCCGTCGGCGGTGCCGTGCCGGTGTTCGGCGGGGCCGGGGGCGCGCTGCCGCATGCGGTCGCATGTGCCCGGCGGGCCGCGGAGGCCGGCGCCGACGGGCTGCTGGTGCTGCCGCCGTACCTGGTCAACGGTCCTGCCGACGGGCTGGTCGCCTACGTCGAGGCGGTGGCGGCGGCGACGGACCTGCCGCTCGTGCTGTACCAGCGCGGCGGGGTGCGGTTCGCTCCGTCGACGGCGGTCCGGCTGGCCCGGCTGCCCTCCGTCGTCGGCTTCAAGGACGGGCTCGGCGACCTCGACCTCATGCAAAGGATCGTGCTCGCGGTCCGGGACGAGGTGGGCGAGGACTTCATGTTCTTCAACGGCATGCCGACCGCGGAGCAGACCCAGGCCGCTTACCGGGCGATCGGGGTGCCGCTGTACTCGTCCGCGGTGTTCTGCTTCGCGCCGCGGCTGTCGGTGGCGTTCAACCAGGCGATGTCGGCCGGCGACTCCGCCGCGTGCCGGGCGCTGCTGGCGGAGTTCTTCCGGCCGCTGGTGGAGTTGCGCGACCAGGTGCCCGGGTACGCCGTCTCGCTCGTCAAGGCCGGTGTGCGGCTGCGCGGGCTCGACGTCGGCGGGGTGCGCCCGCCGCTGGTGGACCCGTCGGCGGCGCATCTGGCGCGGTTGCGTGAACTGATCGAGGTCGCCGATGGGCTCGCCTGACGGCGCCGTCGTCACGAGCATGGAGACGCGGCTCCTGCGGGTGCCGCTGCGCCGTCCGTGGGGGCCGGACGTGCCGCGCGTGCACGTCATCGTCGTCGAGGTGACGACGTCGGACGGCGGGTTGGGCACCGGCTTCAGCTGGACGCCCACGATCGGCGCCCGTGCCGTTCAGGCCCTGCTCGACGACGAGTGCGCGGCGTTCGTCGTCGGCGGGCCGGCCGACCCCGCGGCGGTCTGGGACGGGCTGTGGCGGCACCTGCACGAGGCCGGCGGCGGCGGGATCACCACCATCGCGATGGCCGGCATCGACCTGGCGCTGTGGGACCTGCACGGCAAGCGCCTCGGGGCGAGCCTCGTCGACGTGCTGGGGCGGCGGCGCGACTTCGTCGAGGTCTACGGCAGCGGCGTCAACCTCCACTACTCCCTGGACGACCTCGTGGCTCAGGCGACCCGGTGGGTCGAGGCCGGGCACGGCGCGGTCAAGATGAAGGTCGGCAAGCCTGACCTCGACGAGGACATCGAGCGGGTCGCCGCCGTACGCGAGGTCATCGGCCCACGCCGCCGGCTCATGATCGACGCCAACCAGCGCTGGGACCTCCCCACCGCCCGCCGAGCCGTCGCGGCGCTGTCGCGGTTCGACCTGTACTGGGTCGAGGAGCCCCTGCTGGCCGACGCCACCTGGGCCTACGCCCAACTGCGCGCCGCCGTCGACGTCCCGATCGCGCTCGGCGAGAACGCGCACACCATCCACCGCTTCCGCGACCTCCTGGACGCCGGCGCCTGCGACGTCGTCCAACCCAACGTGGTGCGCGTCGGCGGCGTGACCCCGTTCCTGCGCATCGCCTCCCTGGCCCGCACATACGGGGTCAGCGTGGCGCCGCACCTGCTGCCCGACCTGTCCGGGCAACTGGCGCTGTGCCTGCCCGACGACACCCTCGTCGAGGACGTCGAGGACGCCTCCTTCCCCGCCCTGGGCTGCCTGGCGGCCCCGAGCCCCGTCGCGATGTCCGCAGGCCGGCTGACCGCCGACGCCGCCCACGTAGGCCTCGGCCTCACCTTCCGCCCCGCCACCGATTCGGAATGATCACGTTCAGCACGAAAACTCGTGTCCCACCGCGCTCGCAAGCCTCGTGATGCGCGGGTGATCCTCGTGATGACCGCGCCGAGTGGGCGCGACGGCTCCGTTGCGCCATAGAGAAGGTGTGTGGCGGGTAGCGGCGCTCTACTCGCTGGCGGGGGTGCCGGTCTGCGTCGGCTCGGCGCCGTCCGTGGGCTCGGCCTCGCCGGTCGCCTCGCTCGTCGGCTCCGTACCGTCTGTCGCGCCGGCGTCGCCGGTGGGCTCGTCGGTCGGGGTCGCGTCGTCGGTCGGGGTCTCCTCGCCGGTGGGACCGCTCTCCGAGAGGGCGTCGGCGTAGTCGTCCTCGGCTGGGACGACGATGGCCTGAACCGTCGTGCGCGGCGCGCTGCCGAACCGGAACTCCACGGTGACCGTGCGGCCGGGCTCGGCCTCGACGTCCTGGCCGTCGACGCGATCGCCGTCGGGTCCGACGACGGCGGTGCCACCGGCCGGGATCTCGAGGCCGGCGGACAACTCGGCCGGGACGTCGCCGATGAGGACCTCGGTCAGCTCGTCCGCCTCGTCGCCGCTGTTGGCGAACGTGGCGATCAGCGTGGCCCGGCCCTCGCCGTCGGACACCACCTGGACGTTGCGCAGTCCGATGTCGCCGGCGTTGGCGTTGACGCCATCGGTCGCCGTGTACCACCGCTGGGTCTGTTCCTGAATGCTGCATCCGGCCACGCCGCTCAGGGCCAGGACCGGGACAGCGGCCAGGGCCAGACGCCGCACACCAAGCTTCACCACGTGCTCCTCGTCGACGGTGGTATCTCGACAGACCAGCGACAAGGTTACCGACGCGTCCTCGCGGCCCATGCACCGGCAGGCCGTTCCCGACCTCGTCCGTGACCCGCCTCACCTGCCGCGACTTCAAGATCGGCACCCTTGGAAAAGGGCGAACCGGGCACTCCGAGTCGGCCGTTCCGCGCCCGTGACGACGGGCGCGAGCATGCCGAATGGCGTTTTGTCAACCCTCAGTGCTGGCGCTGACCAGCGCAAATGCTCGTCTGACTCGCCAGAACCGTGCTATCATCCATAGGGGAAAGGGGACAGGAACACATGACTTTCAAGGTCGGCGAGACGGTTGTCTACCCCCATCACGGGGCTGCGCTCATTGAAGCGATCGAGTCCCGTGTCATCAAAGGAGAGGAGCGCCAGTACCTCGTCCTGAAGGTCACCCAGGGTGATCTGACCGTTCGTGTTCCGGCGGACAACGTTGATCTTGTCGGTGTGCGTGACGTGGTCAACCAGGAGGGGCTGGATCGGGTCTTCGAGGTGCTGCGCATGCCGCACACCGAGGAGCCGACCAACTGGTCGCGCCGTTACAAGGCCAATCTGGAGAAGCTCGCCTCCGGCGATGTCATCAAGGTCGCCGAGGTCGTGCGCGACCTGTGGCGCCGCGAGCGCGACCGCGGCCTGTCCGCGGGTGAGAAGCGGATGCTCGCCAAGGCGCGCCAGGTGCTGGTCTCCGAGCTGGCGCTGGCGGAGAACACCAACGAGGACAAGGCCGAGACGCTGCTCGACGAGGTCCTCGCGGGCTGACGCACGCCGGTCGGGCACAATCGTGCCGTGACGGTTGCGTGCATCCTGGTTGCCGCCGGTCGTGGTGAGCGGCTGGGTGGTGACCGCCCGAAGGCGTTCGCCGAACTCGCCGGCCGCCCGCTGGTGGAGTACGCGCTGCGGGCACTGGCCCGCTCCCGAGCCCACGACGTCGTCGCCGTCGTGCCGGCCGGGCTCGAGAACGACCCAGCGCTCGACGGCGCCACGCGGGTGGTCGCCGGTGGCGCCACCCGGCAGGAGTCGGTGCTTCTGGGGCTTCGCGCGCTGCCCGGCTCGGTCGACGTGGTGCTGGTGCACGACGCGGCCCGGTGTCTCGCGCCGCCCGAGCTCTTCGACGCCGTCGTCGACGCCGTCGCCGCCCGACACGACGCCGTGGTGCCGGGCCTCGCCGTCGTCGACACCGTGAAACAGGTCGACGACGGCGGCCGCGTCATCGCCACCCCAGACCGCGAGGCACTGCGCGCCGTCCAGACTCCGCAGGGCTTCCGCCGCTCGGTGCTCGAGCGCGCCCATGCCGCGGCCGGCCCCGCGAGCGCCGGCTCCGCGGACCCCCCGGCCTCCGACGACGCCGGCTTGGTCGAGCGGCTCGGGCTGCCGGTGTACGTCGTGCCCGGGCATCCGGACGCCTTCAAGATCACGCAGCCGATGGACCTGCTGCTCGCCGAGGCTGTCCTGGCCGCCAAGGCCGCGCTGTGACGCCGCGCGTGGGCGTCGGCACCGACGTGCACCGGCTCGAGACCGGGCGGCCGTGCTGGATCGCCGGCCTGTACTGGCCCGACGAGCCGGCCGGCTGCGTGGGCCACTCCGACGGCGACGTCGCCGCACACGCCGTCTGTGACGCGCTGCTGTCGGCGGCCGGGCTCGGTGACCTCGGGGCCGTGTTCGGCACGGACCGGCCCGAGTGGTCCGGGGCGTCCGGGGTCGCGCTGCTGGCCGAGACAGCCCGGCTGGTTCGGGCGGCGTCGTTCGAGATCGGCAACGCGTCGGTTCAGGTCGTCGGGGTCCGACCGAAGATCGGCACCCGGCGGGCGGAGGCGCAGACGGCACTGTCGCAGGCCATCGGCGCGCCGGTCTCCGTCAGCGGCACCACCACCGACGGGCTCGGCCTCACCGGCCGGGGCGAGGGTCTGGCGGCTCTGGCGTCCGCGCTCGTGCTCCCAGCCGCCGGCTGACGCCGCCGGCACACATGCCGCTCACCTCCTGGTCCTGCAGCCGCAGCGCGATGGTGGGGAACACCAGCACCGACAGCACGCCGGCTCCGACCAGGGCGCTGGCCATGCCCGCCGTCAGAGCTCCCACGTCCTGCGCGATCTGGGTGATGACCACGCACCGGTGCCGCCATGATGGCGGTCCCCTCGGTGTCGGTCAGGTGGTGGCGGAATCCCTGCTGATGCTGGTCTCGTAGGTCGACCGGGCTTCGAGGATCTCGGGCACCTTCCGCTCGATCCAGCCGACGAGGCCGACGACGTGCCGGGTGACCTCCCTCCCGAGCTCGGTGAGGCGGTACGACACCTGGGGCGGCGTGGCCGGCGTGACCTCTCGATGGAGGAATCCGTCGGCCGCGAGCGTGCGCAGGGTCTGCGCGAGCATCTTCTGGCTGACTCCGCCGATGCGCCGGTGCAGCTCGCTGAAGCGCATGGGGCCCTCGGACAGCGCGGCCAGGACGAGCACCCCCCACCGGCTGGTCACGTGCTCCAGCACGCCGCGTGACGGGCAGTTGGTGTCGAATACGTCACTCTCGGGGACAGCCGGACGATCGCTGACCTGGATGCTCACGTCTGCCTCCGATGGTTACCTCAGGGTACGTACTTACCCGGAGTTAGCTTCCAGCTTAATTTCGGTTCCGTCAACAGTCACACCATCAAGGACGGGAACCACTGATGATCGTTGTCACCGGCGCCACCGGACGGTTCGGCTCCGTCGTCACAAACGACGTGCTCGGCCGGCGGCCCGCCGATGAGATAGCCGTCGTCGCCCGCGACCCCGCCAAGGCGGCAGCGCTCGCCGAGCGCGGTGTCGACGTCCGACCCGGCGACTACGATGACCCGGCCAGCCTCGAGAAGGCCTTCGCCGACGCGGACACGCTGCTGTTCGTGTCCGCCTCCGACACCACGCCTGGCGTGCGCCTGCGCCAGCACCGCGCCATCGTGGACGCCGCGGCCGCCACCGGAGTCGGTCATGTCGTGTACACCAGCGCGATCACGGCCGAGGACGGCCAGAGCTTCCTCGCCGACCACACCACCACCGAGCGAGCGATCCGCGACGCCGGGCTCACTCACACCTTCCTGCGCAACACCTTCTATACCGAGGAGCTGTTGGTGCCCGAGACGCTCGCGACCGCGGTGGACAGCGGTGAGCTGACGGCACCGGCCATCGGGCACCCGCTGGTCACCGCGACGATCGGAGACCTGGCACACGCAGCGGCCACCGTGCTGACCGGCAGCGGCCACGAGAACGCTGTCTACGAGCTGCGCGGACCGGGCTGGACGTACCCCGAGCTGGCCGACACGCTGTCCGCGGTGACTGGCCGGCCGGTGCGCCACCGCGAGATCGCCGACGAGGAGGCCGGGCCGATGGGGTTCATCCTGCCGCTGTTGCGCCACGATCAGTTCGGCACCGCGACTCCCGACCTGGAGCTGCTGCTCGGCCGTGCGACGACCACGCTGGAACAGGCGGTCCGGGCGACGCTCGATCGCCGGAAGCCCTGACCCACGGCGCGACGCGGCAGTGGTCGCCGCCGCCCCCTGGCGTTCTTCGAGCCCGGCGTCACCACGACGATCGAGCTCACTACTTGCGCAGTCGCAGGCCCTGCATGCCACCGTCGACGGCGAGGGAGGTGCCGGTGACCGACCCCGAGGCGGGTCCGGCGAGGTAGGCGATGGCGGCGGCTACGTCGTCCGGCGGTACCAGGCGGCCGGTGGGCTGGCGGGCCTCGAGTGCGGCACGTTCGGCGGCGGGGTCGGGCGCGGCGTCGAGCAGCCGTTGCACCCATGGGGTGTCGGCGGTTCCGGGGTTGACGCAATTGACGCGGATGCCTTCGGCGATGTGGTCGGCGGCCATGGCCTGGGTCAACGACAGCACGGCGCCCTTCGTGGCGCTGTAGAGGGCGCGGTTCGGCAGGCCGGCGGTCGCGGCGACGGAGCAGACGTTGACGATGGCGGCGTGTGACGACCGGCGCAGCCAGGGCAGTGCCGCGCGCGCCACCCGGACCATGCCGACGACGTTGACGTCGAAGACGCGGTGCCATTCGTCGTCGTCGTTGGCCTCGACGGTGCCCTGCGCGCCGATGCCGGCGTTGTTGACGACGACGTCCAGGCCGCCCAGGCGGTCCGCGGCCTGGTCGATCGCGGCGCGGACGGTGTCGTCGTCGGTGACGTCGCACTCCAGCGCCACCAGAGAGTCGGGGACGCCGTCGGTGGAGCGGTCGAGCACGGCGACCCCGGCGCCCGATCGGGCCAGCAGGGTCGCGGTGGCCAGGCCAATACCGGAGGCGCCTCCGGTGACCACCGCCGCCAGACCGTCGAAGTCACTCATGGTCCCCTCCGATTCTTGGGCTCGCACTTTGGCGCGATACATCCTATGTCATGGCCCGCATCTGGGGGACGGGCGACGATTCGTGGCACACTGGGCCCACATACATCGGATGTTCTGCCGCACGCGCCGCGTGGAGAAGGGCTGCCATGAGCCAGATCACCGCACTCGAGACCTTCGACCTGCGCTTTCCGACCTCGCGGTTCCTGGACGGGTCCGACGCGATGAACCCGGACCCGGACTACTCCGCGGCCTACACGGTCCTGGGCACCGACGACGACGGCCCGGATGGCCACGGGTTCGTCTTCACCATCGGTCGCGGCAACGACGTGCAGGTAGCGGCCATCGAGGCGCTGCGGCCGTTCATCGTGGGCCGCGAGGTCGAACCGATGCTGGCCGACCTCGGCGACACGTGGCGGCGGCTGGTCCACGACTCACAGCTGCGCTGGCTCGGCCCTGAGAAGGGCGTCATGCACATGGCGGTCGGCGCCGTGGTCAACGCGCTGTGGGACCTGCGGGCCCGGCGCGAGGGCAAGCCCCTGTGGAGGCTGTTGTCGGAGCTTTCACCGGACGAGATCGTCGGCCTGGTCGACTTCCGGTACCTCACCGACGCCCTCGACCCGGCCGAGGCCCTGGAGCTGCTCCGAGCCGCCGAGCCCGGACGGGCGCAGCGCACCGCCGACCTGCTCGAAAACGGCTACCCGGGCTACACCACCACGCCCGGCTGGCTGGGCTACGACGACGTCAAGCTCGCCCGGCTGACCCGGGAGGCCATCGCCGACGGCTTCACCCAGATCAAGCTCAAGGTCGGCGGCGACCTCGACGACGACGTGCGGCGGCTGGGCATCGCCCGCGAGATCTGCGGCCCGGACGTGCGCATCGCCATCGACGCCAACCAGCGCTGGGACGTCGACGAGGCGGTGCGCTGGGTCAAGGAGCTCGCGCCGTTCGACCCCTGGTGGGTCGAGGAGCCGACCAGCCCCGACGACGTGCTGGGCCACGCCGCGATCGCCGAGCGCATCGCGCCGATCCGGGTGGCCACCGGTGAGCACATCGCCAACCGGGTGGTGTTCAAGCAGCTGCTGCAGGCGCGCGGCACCGGGTTCGTGCAGATCGACGCGACCCGCGTCGCCGGCGTCAACGAGAACATCGCCATCCTGCTGCTGGCGGCGAAGTTCGGCGTCCCGGTCTGCCCGCACGCCGGCGGCGTCGGACTGTGTGAAGCGGTCCAGCACCTGGCGATGTTCGACTACGTCGCGGTCAGTGGCACCACCACGGACCGCGTCATCGAGTACGTCGACCACCTGCACGAGCACTTCGCCGACCCGGTCCGCATCGAGCGCGGCCGCTACCTTGCGCCCGAGCTGTCCGGCGCCAGCACCGAGATCCTCGCGCCGTCGGTGGCGGCGCACCGGTTCCCGGACGGTGCGGTGTGGACCTAGCCCTCAGCCGGCTCGGCTTCGGCGCGGCGCCCATCGCGGGCCTGTACAGCGCCGTCGACGACGACACCGCGGCGGCCACCGTCGACGCGGCCTGGGCCGCCGGCATCCGCTACTTCGACACCGCGCCGCACTACGGGCTGGGCCGGTCCGAGCGGCTGCTGGGCGCCGCGCTCGCCGGCCGCGACCGCGACTCCTACGTCCTGTCGACGAAGGCCGGCCGGCTGCTCGTGCCTGTCGACGGAGCCGCGGGGAGCGACGACGAAGGGCGGTTCGCCGTCCCGGCCAGCCACCGCCGGCTCTGGGACCTCAGCCGCGACGGCATCCGGCGCAGCCTCGACGAGAGCCTCCAGCGGCTCGGACTCGACCGCGTCGACCTGCTCTACCTGCACGATCCCGAGGATCGGATGGACGAGGCGATGGCGACGGCGCTCCCCGCGCTGGCCGAACTGCGCGCGGAGGGTGCCGTGCGCGCCGTCGGCGTCGGCTCCAAGGACGCTGCGGCGCTGGCTCGGCTGGTCCGCGAGGGTGACCTCGACGCCGTCATGGTCGCCGGCCGCTACACGCTGCTGGAGCAGCCCGCCCAGGACGCGCTGTTCCCGGCGTGCGCGGAGCGCCGGGTTGGCGTCGTGGCGGCCGCGGTCTTCAACTCGGGCCTGCTCGCCACGGCGGAGCCGGGCCCCGACGCCACCTACGAGTACGGTGCGGTTCCGCCGCCGGTGCTGCGGCGCGCCCGCGAGCTGGCCGCCGTCTGCGCCGGCCATGGCGTCGACCTGCCGCGGGCGGCACTGCGCTTCCCGCTGCGGCATCCGCTGGTGAGCTCGGCGGTGGTGGGCATGAGGTCGCCGGCGGAGGTTGCCGAGAACGCGGCCCGGCTGGCCGAGCCCGTCCCGTCGGCGCTGTGGGAGTCGCTGGCGCGGCGGGGTCTGATACCTGACGAGGAGCCGCTCCTGGACGACGAACGGGGCGCCCGCGTCCGCCGGTGACGCTAGTCGTGGCGCGACGGCCAGCCCCGGCCGCGGTCGCCGACCGGCCGGAACGGCCACACTGCGGGCGCGCGCAGCACCGTCACCGACACCATCAGCGCCAGCAGGCCCAGCACCCAGCCGCCGGGGATGTCGCTGAGCCAGTGGTAGTCGAGCGTGGTCATGAGGCCGCCGGTGACGATGACGCCGGCCAGGGCCAGCCACAGGTAGCGGCGGAACCGCACCGGATCGGGCTTGAGCCCCTGGGCCCCGAACAACACGACGACCAGCAGGAACCAGGTGAGGGTGGCGTTGGCGGTGTGACCGGAGGGGAACGCCTGGCCCACGCCGTGCAGGACGTCCTGGCCGCTGGCCGGCGGCGTCCGGCCCAGGCCGAACTTGATCCAGTATCCGACGAACAGCACCGTGGCCAGGCCGGCCGCGATCGCGATGAGCGGGCGCAGCCGGCGCTGCCGGTAGGCCACGTAGAGCCCGACGGTGGCGATGATGGGCAGCGTGTACAGCCGCTGACCGCCGAGACTGGCCAGTGCGTCCAGCAGCGACCTCACCAGGCCCTCGGGCTGGCGGGCGTCGACGTAGACGTGGACGTCCCAGTCCCACGCGATGAACGGCCCTCGGACCAGAACTTGCCAGGTCATGAGCCCGAGCAGAGCGGCGGCGCCGAGCCCGGCCGGTACCGACGGGACCCACCACGGTCTGTCGCGCCGGCGGGCGGGGCGATCGGTCTCGATCACGAGGGCCTGCTCCGTCGGCGGCGTCGGGGTGGTGTGTTCAGCGGTCATGGTCAGTTGCCATTGTCCCCCATCGAGGGCCCGGACACCGAACTCGGCCGCATTGGTGCGAGGTGTGTACGGCCTCGGGCTCCCGGGGTGTGCCGAAGTGGCTACCCTTGTCCGGTGAGTCTTCGTCTGTACGACAGCGCCAGCAGTGAGATCCGCGACTTCGTCCCGGTCGTCCCGGGCAAGGTCGGGATCTACCACTGTGGGCTGACCGTGCAGGGACCGCCGCACATCGGTCACATCCGCAAGGAAGTGGTGTTCGACGTGCTGCGCCGGTGGTTCGAGCACAACGGCTCCGAGGTCACCATCGTCGCCAACGTCACCGACATCGAGGACAAGATCCTGGTGAAGTCCGCCGAGGCCGGGCGGCCGTGGTGGGCGTGGGCGTACGAGAACGAGCGCGCCCTCGACGCGGCGTACGAGGTGCTGGGCTGCCTGCCGGCCACGTACCAACCGCGGGCCACCGGCCACATCCCGGAGATGGTCGAGCTCATGCAGGTGCTGATCGACCGCGGGCACGCCTATGCGGCGCACGACGAGTCCGGCGACGTCTACTTCGACGTGCGCTCCTGGCCCTCCTACGGCGAGCTGTCCGGGCAGAAGGTCGACGAGATGGAGCCGGCCGCCGACGCCGACCCGCGCGGCAAGCGCGATCCGCGCGACTTCGCGCTGTGGAAGGGCCACAAGCCGGGGGAGCCCGAGACCGCCTCCTGGCCCACCCCGTTCGGCCGCGGCCGCCCGGGCTGGCACTTGGAGTGCTCGGCGATGGCCGTGAAGTACCTCGGCACGGAGTTCGACATCCACGGCGGCGGCATCGACCTGCGCTTCCCGCACCACGAGAACGAGCTGGCCCAGTCCCGCGCGGCCGGGCAGCCGTTCGCGCGGTTCTGGATGCACAACGCCTGGGTCACCACCTCGGGCGAGAAGATGAGCAAGTCGCTGGGCAACTCCATGCTCGTGGCCGACGTCGTCCAGCGGGTGCGGCCCATCGAGCTGCGCTACTACCTCGTCGCGCCGCACTACCGCAGCCACATCGAGTTCTCCGAGGGCGCGCTGGAGGAGGCGGCAGCGGCGTTCCGGCGCATCGAGGGCTACGTCGTGCGCGCGTCCGGCGTCACCACCAACGTCGCGCCGGCACCCGATGTGCCGGCGGCGTTCCGGGCGGCCATGGACGACGACGTCTCGGTGCCGCAGGCCCTGGCGGTGCTGTTCGACACCGTACGCGAGGGCAACACGCTGCTCGCCGCCGGTGAGCGTGTGGAGCTACGGGCCAACCTCGCATCGGTTCGGGCCATGCTCGGGGTGCTCGGCCTGGACCCGTTGTCCGAGCCGTGGGTGGGCCTGGACACCGTCGGCGCCTCCGGCGACCGGCTGCGCGGCGTCGTCGAAGCCCTGGTGCAGGCGGTGATCGAGCAGCGGCAGCAGGCCCGCGAGAACAAGGACTTCGCCACCGCCGACCTGCTGCGCGACCGGCTGAAGGCGGCCGGCATCGTGGTCGAGGACAACCCCGACGGCACTCGCTGGGAGCTGGCTGACACCGCTCCGGACCGAACGGATGGACGCTGATGGCCGGCAACTCCCAGCGCCGCGGCGCCATGCGCAAGTCCGGCACCAAGAAGGGCATGGTCGTCGGCTCCGGCGGGCAGCGGCGCAAGGGCCTCGAGGGCAAGGGCCCGACGCCGCGCGCGGAGGACCGCCCGAGTCATCCCGCCGCCCGGCGAGCGAAGAAGGCGGAGAAGGCTTCGGCGCCTCGACGTGGTGCGCCCGGGAAGCCGGGCGCGGCGGAGACGGTGGCCGGGCGCAACGCCGTCGTCGAGGCGCTGCGGGCGCACGTCCCGGTCAAGGCTCTCTATGTGGCCGAGCGCATCGACAGCGACGACCGCGTCCGCGAGGTGCTCAAGATCGCCACCGAGCGCGGGCTGCCCCTGCTCGAGGCGCCCCGCTCGGAGCTCGACCGCGTCACCGGTGGCGCTGTTCACCAGGGCCTCGCGCTGGCGCTGCCGCCGTACGAGTATGCGGAACCCGCAGACCTCGTCGAGGCCGCGCACGAGGCGGGCGAGCTGCCGCTGGTCGTCGCCCTCGACGGCGTCACCGACCCGCGCAACCTCGGCGCCGTCGTGCGCTCGGCGGCCGCGTTCGGTGCGCATGGCGTCGTCGTGCCCGAGCGGCGCAGCGCCGGCATGACCGCCGGGGCGTGGAAGACGTCGGCCGGCGCGGCCGCCCGGGTCCCGGTGGCGCGGGCCACCAACCTCGCCCGGACGCTGCGCGCCTACCAGGACGCCGGGCTGTTCGTGGTCGGCCTGGACAGTGCCGGCCGCACCGATCTCGTCGACGCCGAGGTACTCGATCGGCCGCTGTGTCTGGTGGTCGGGTCCGAGGCCTCCGGCATGTCGCGCATCGTCACCGATACGTGCGACCTCGTGGTCCGCATCCCCATCGTCAGCAGCGTCGAGTCGCTGAACGCGGGTGTGGCCGCGGGGGTTGCCCTCTACGAGATCACCCGGGTCCGCGGCGGCCAGGCACCACGGTAGGCTGTGGCTCGCCGGCTCGCGGTGTGGTGCGGTCACCGCCTCTTCCGCTGTGGGCCGGCCGCGTCTTGACGACCTACGTCGCGCCGGGCGATCCCTGGCCGGCGCGAGCCGTGGAGGTACCCGAACCGTGTCCGTTGAGCGCATGCTGCCTACCCCGGAGGCCGCCGATCTGGTCGGCCTGGTCCGCGAGATCGCCGATCGTGAGCTGCGTCCGCGCGCCGACGACGCCGAGGACGCGGGTGAGTATCCCCGTGACCTCGTCCGCACCATCGGCCGCATCGGACTGCTCGGCCTGCCCTACGACGAGTCGCTCGGCGGCGGTGGGCAGCCGTACGAGGTCTACTTGCAGGTCCTGGAGGAGCTGGCCGAGCGCTGGGCGACGGTGGCGCTCACCGTCAGCGTGCACACGCTGTCCTGCTGGCCGCTGGCCAGTCACGGCACGCCGGAGCAGCGCAAGCGCTGGCTGCCGGACATGATCGGTGGCGAGCTGCTGGGTGCGTACTGCCTGTCCGAGCCGCAGGCCGGCTCCGACGCCGCGGCACTGTCCACCCGGGCGGTCCGCGACGGCGACAGCTACCGGCTGACCGGCACGAAGGCCTGGATCACCCACGGTGGCGTGGCCGACTTCTACACCGTCTTCGCCCGCACCTCCGACGACGGGCCCCGTGGCATCTCCTGCTTCCTGGTGCCGGCCGACGCGTCCGGGCTGTCGTTCGGCGCCCCGGAGCGCAAGCTCGGGTTGACCGCCTCGCCTACCACCGTGTTGCACCTCGACGACGTCCTGGTGCCGGAGGAGCGGCGCATCGGTCACGAGGGCGACGGCTTCGGGCTGGCGCTGGGGGCGCTCAACTCCGGCCGGCTCGGGGTCGCGGCCATCGCGACCGGGCTGGCCCAGGCGGCGCTGAACGCGGCGATCGACTACGCCCGCGGGCGCGAGCAGTTCGGCCGGCCCATCATCGGGCACCAGGGCCTCGGGTTCCTGCTGGCCGACATGGCCGCGGCGGTCGAGAGCGGCCGCGCGCTCTACGTCGTCGCCGCCCGGCGCCGCGACGCCGACATGCCGTTTCGGCACCAGGCCAGCGTCGCGAAGCTGGTGGCCACCGACAACGCCATGCGGGTCGCCACCGACGCCGTCCAGGTCCTCGGCGGCGCCGGCTACACCCGCGACTTCCCGGTGGAGCGGTACTTCCGCGAGGCCAAGGTCATGCAGATCTTCGAGGGGACCAACCAGATCCAGCGGATGGTCGTCAGCCGCGGCCTGGAGAAGGGGCAGTGAGACGGGTCGAGCGCCGCAACGCGACCTTCCAGCAGTGGCGGGCCCTGCTCACCAACCGTGCCAAGCGCAACGCCGCCGGTGAGCTGATCGTCCAGGGCGTGCGCCCGATCACCGTGGCCGCCGAGTCCGGCCTGACGTTCCGGACGCTGCTGTTCGACGGCCGTCCGAACCCGTCGGCCTGGGCCAAGGAGCTGCTGGCGGCAGGGCTGGCCCCGGTGGTCCAGGTCGCGCCGGAGCTCCTCGCGGAGCTGGGCGAGCGCGCCGACGGGGTTCCGGAGCTCCTCGCGGTCGTGCGCCGGCCCGACGACGACCTCTCGCGGCTGCCGTCCAGCCCCGACTCGCTGGTCGTGGTCTTCGATCGGCCGGGCAGCCCGGGCAACATCGGCTCCTTGGCCAGGTCCGCGGACGCGCTGGGTGCCCACGCCCTGGTGACGACCGGCCACGCGGCGGACGTATGGGATCCGCAGTCGGTCCGGGCGAGCACAGGGTCGGTCTTCGCCCTCCCCGTCGTCCGGCTCGCCTCGCAGGCGCCCCTGTTGTCATGGGTGGACGAGCGACGGCGTGCCGGGGTGCCCGTGATCGTTCTCGGAACGGACGAGTCCGGCACGGTCGACCTGCCGGAGGCGCCGCTGACCGGGCCGGTCGTCGTGGTCGTCGGCAACGAGACCGCCGGCATGAGCCGCGCCTGGCACGAGGCCTGCGATGTCGTGGTGCGCATCCCGATGGGCGGCAGCGCCAGCTCGCTCAACGCCGCCGCTGCCGGGACGGTCGTGCTGTACGAGGCGTCGCGGCAGCGGTCCGGCCTCAGCGGCTGACGTCGTCGTAGGCCAGGGTCAGGCGGCCGTTCGCCGAGCTCGCCCGCACCGCGCTCAGCATGCCGAGCAGGATCATCACGACGCCGGTCATCTCCGCTGCCTCCTCGACGGCCATCACGAGATGCCGCCACAGGTAGCGGACGCCGACCTCGGTGAGGAGCACGTTCACGACCTCCATGCCCAACGCGCCCGCGATCGACAGCGCTAGGCCCCCGACGATGATGCCGCGGGGCCGGAACGGGATTGCTCGGAACGCGGGGATCAGGACGAGAAGGGAGGCGACGATGACCGCGGCGGCCGGGATGGTCCATCCGAGGGACGCCAGCAGGGAACCGGTGTCGAACACCGACGCCGTCCACCGGGCACCGCGCTCGTGCAGGGAGACGACCTCGTCGAAAGAGAGGAGTGCGAAGACGACGGCCAGGACCAGCCATGACCTCGACACGCGCGCCGTCGCCTGGCTGTCGGCGGCCAGCCGGGCGACGACGGTGGCGGTCGCGCAGGAAGCGACCAGCAGCGCGGCCGTCCACCAGCTCGCAACGGAGCGTTCCTGCGCAGCGTTCAGGAGGGCAAGGATGTCGGCCAACGTGCCGGGGCTTGGACGGATGAGGCTGCGGGCCGCGACCGCCACGACGTGAAGCGTCATGACGGCCGCGCACACCACCAGCAGGACCCTGCCGATCGCGTACCGGGGATCGTCCTGCGAGAACGCGGGGACGATCGTCCGGTGACGACCGGCAGGGTCCGTCATGAACGCAAGGTAGCAGCGAGGTGTCCGGGACGTAGCCGACGCGCTAGGCGGCTTCGATGAGAGTTTCCTCAGGAATCTCGGGCCCGTCCTCGACAGGTTCCGTCGTGGCCTGAAACCGGCGGAACAGGGACACCCCGACCACGGCGAAGCAGAGCATCGCCACGGAGCCGACTCCGGCCACCACGTTCAGTCCGCTCATGAAGGCATCCCGGGCGGCGTCGAGCAGCGGCACGGCCACCTCGGGCGGCAGCTGCGGCGCGGCGGCGACGGCACCGGCCAGCGTGTCCTCGGCGGTGGCCGCGACCTCCGCCGGGGTGCCCGCGGGAACGGTGAGCTCGGAACGGTAGATCGCGGTTCCGAGGCTGCCCAGGGCCGCGATGCCCAGCGCGATGCCGAACTCGCCGCTGGTCTCCGAGACCGACGCGGCCGAGCCGGCCTTCTCCGGCGGGGCGGCGCTGACGACGATGTCGGCGGTCAGCGCGGCGCCCGGGCCCAGGCCCACGGTCGCGGTCACGAGTCCGGCCACGATCAGGCCCAGCCCGCCGGTGGCGCCGGCCTGGGTCATCACCGCCAGGCCGATGCCAGCCATGGCCATCCCGCCGCCGATCACCCGGCCGGCACCGAGCCGCTGGCTCAGGGCCGGTCCGAACATCGTCCCGCCGATCATCGCGACCGCGGGCGGCACCAGCCACAGCCCCGCCTCCAGCGGGGACAGGCCCTCGACGAGCTGCAGGAACTGGCTGACGAAGAGGAACATGCCGCCCATCGCGAAGCCGCCGACGGAGAAGATGCCCAGTGCGGAGGTGAAACGGCGGTTGGCGAACAGCCGCAGGTCCAGCAGCGGGTCCGACAGCCGCAGCTGACGGCGGACGAACGCGACACCCACGGCGACGCCGACGGCGATGGCGCCCAGCGACGTGGTGGACGGGCCGTCCTTGGCCAGCTCCTTCAGGCCGTAGATGACCGGGAGGATGGTGCCCAGGGAGAGTGCGACGCTGGCCAGGTCGATCCGGCCGGCTTCGGCATTGCGGTGCTCCGGCAGCAGGACCGGGCCGGTGGCCAGCAGCAGCACCATGATCGGAACGCCCAGCAGGAACACCGAGCCCCACCAGAAGCTCTCCAGCAGGATGCCGCCGATGGCCGGGCCCAGGGCGGTGCCGCCCATGAAGCAGCTCATCCAGACCGCGATCGCGACGCCGCGCTGCTTCGGGTTGGTGAACATGTTGGTGATCAGGCCGAGAGTCGACGGCATCAGCGTCGCGCCGGCGATGCCCAGCACGGTGCGGGTGGCGATGAGCATCTCGGCGCTGGTGGAGTATGCCGCGAGGACGGAGGCGGCGGCGAAGAAGACCGCGCCGGTCATCAGGAGCTTGCGGCGGCCGATCCGGTCGCCCAGCGTCCCCATCGTGATCAGGAAGCCGGCCACCATGAAGCCGTAGATGTCGGTGATCCAGAGCAGTTGGGTGCTGGTCGGCTGCAAGTCCGCGGCGAGGTGCGGCAGCGCCAGGTACAGCACGCTCATGTCCAGGGCGAGCAGTAGCGTGGGCAGCGCCAGGACGGCGAGGCCGATCCATTCGCGCTTGCCGGCGCGGACCTCGGGGGCCGCGAAGGATGTGGTCGTCACGGAAGTCCCTCTCTCGATGGTGGTGTCGCCTGAGACGTCGCGGCCGGCATCGCGTCCTCGACATCACTGTGAGCACAAGCGATGTGACGTGGGTCACATCGATGTCGTGAGAGAGTGTGAACCGTGAAGTACCTGATGCTCATCTACAACAACCCTGGTGCCGGCCCCGATCCGGACCCGGAGGGGCGACTCCAGGGGCACGTCACCCTCTTCCGCGAGCTCGACGCCGCCGGGGCAGTGCTCAGCTCCGCCGCGCTGCGCGACCCGTCGGCGGCCACGACGGTCCGGATGTTGGAGCGCGGCGGGACCGCCACCGTCACCGATGGGCCGTTCCTCGAGGCCAAAGAGCTGCTGGCCGGCTACTACCTCGTCGAGTGCGACTCGCTCGATGAGGCCAAGGAGATCGCCGGCCGGATTCCGTGCGGCGTCGGCGGGGCGGTGGAGATCCGCCCGGTCGACGAGGAGGTCACGACCGCCGTCCGAGGCGACACCCCACATCGACTCGGCTGAGCGGCACCGCCGCGTCGCGGGCCCGGCCCCAGAACGGCGAACACCCGCTCCACCTGTCAGGCAGTCCAGGTGGAGCGGGTGGCTTGCGTTCGCCGGGATCGGTCAGCGCGGCGGCGCCGCTACGCGGCGCTCCGGGGTGCCGGCCGCCATGATCAGGGCAGCCCCGGGCGCGCACGCTGCCAGCGCGGCACGCCGGCGGGTACGCATGGTGTGGTGCCGCTTCCCGTTCCCAGAGGTCATGTGCCCGCGCGCAGCACCGTAAGGTGGCATGACTGGAGGTAGGCTGCGGCGCAACGGCTACTGCAGGTCGTTCCAGAGGATGCGGAACGGCTGGGTAGCGTCGGGCTCGGCCGCGGTGCCGCCGAGGATCGCCAGCTCATCGGGCTTGTGGCGCAGCACGTTCTCGACGTAGTCGCGGGCGGCCTCTTCCAGGCCGGCGTCGTGCCCGAGGTGCTCGGAGAGGTACCAGCGGTGCTCGAGGACCTCGTGGTAGATCTCCGGGCCCTCCAGCTTGCCGCGCAGCTCGCGCGGGATCGCACGCAGCACCGGCTCGTAGGAGTCGAGCACCCAGGCATTGGCGACGATCTCCTCGTCCTCGCCCTGTTGCTCGGTGACGGCCGCGTAGGTGTCGAGGTCGTTGAGTAGCCGGCGCGCCTGGTTCTCCTGTGCGTCGATGCCGATGAGCCGCAGCAGCCGCCGCGAGTGGTGGCCGGGGTCTACCACCTTGGGCTGGACCCTGATGGTGCGGCCGCCGATGTCGGTGACGATGTCGAGCTCGTCGACGTCGAAGCCCAGCTCGTTGAGCCGTTCGACCCGCCGGGCGATGCGCCAGCGCTCGTTGACGTCGAAGGCCTCCCAGTCGGTCAGCTCGGCCCACAGCGCCTCGTACCGATCGGCCACTTGGTCGCTGACCGCGATGGGGTCGACGCTTTCGTCCAGCTGGCCCGCGGCCAGCAGATCCATCATCTCGCCGGCGATGTTGGTGCGGGCGGTGTCCAGGTCGTGCGCGCGCTGCCCGTCGCTGAGAGTGTTGTGCAGCTCGCCGGTCTCGGCGTCGACGAGGTACGCCGCGAACGCGCCGGCGTCGCGACGGAACAGCGTGTTGGACAGCGAGCAGTCACCCCAGTAGAACCCGGTGAGGTGCAGCCGGGCGATCAACACGACCAGGGCGTCGATCAGCCGGTCGACGGTGTCGCGGCGCATCATGCGGGCGAACAGCGCCCGGTAGGGCAGAGAGAACTGCAGGTGCCGGGTGACGAGGATGGAGTCCAGCGAGGTGCCGTCGGGCGCCTCACGGCCACTGACCACGCCCACCGCCTTGACCGACGGCACGTCCAGCCGGGCCAGGTCGCGCAGCATCTGGTACTCACGGTCGGCGAACGGCTTGACGATCTCCTTCAACGCGTAGACATTGCCGCCGAGCCGGGTGAAGCGCACGACGTGCCGCGAGATGCCGCGGGGAAGCGCCACCAGGTACCACTCGGGCCACTGCTCCAGCGGCATGTCCCACGGCAGGTCGAGCAGAGCCTGCTGCTCCCGCGGCGCGGCGAGGATCCGGAGCTCCATGCCCACGATTGTCCCGCACCCCGCGCGTGGCCCAGGGGTAATCGAAGATCAGGGGGCGGGGCCTGCTGTGCCTCGTGATCAACGATCGGGTACATCACGAGGATCGTGTGTGCTTCACCGTGCTTGTAGGCCTGGTGGAGCGCGGGAACGCCCGGTGATGTCGCCGACCGCCACGCACCCGACGACCCCCGGAACCACCCGTGGGTGGGGCGGATGGCGACGGCGTGGGTACGGGCCGGCGCGGCGTGCTGGCGGGTGGTTCGGTGGGGTTCTGGCGCTACCGAATCAACCATGATCATGAGCCGCAGAACGATCAGCGCCCGGCCGGGAGCCGGCCAGGCGCTGATCGTCGTGTGCTGGACGTGAGCCTGTCAGGCGTCGAGACGCTCCCCGGTCTTGACCGAGAAGAAGTGCTCGCTGCCAGGCCGGACCGTGAAGGTGATCTTCTCGCCCTTCTGCGGGGCGTTGCGCGGCTCGACGCGGGCGATGATCTGGTCGCTGCGCAGCCTCTCGGTCTGCTGCTCGGCCTCCGGGCCGGCGGGCCGGCCGTAGACGTAGGCGTCGGAGCCGAGCTCCTCGACGACGTCCACCAGCACCGGGATGCCGCCGGTGTCCTCGCTCGACGCCGGGATCAGCGACTCCGGCCGGATGCCGAGGGTGACCGTCGAGGACCCCTCCGCGGCCACCTGCGAACTGATGGAGCTGGGGATCGCAACGTCGGCGTCACCGAGCTTGGCACGGCCGTCGGCGACGTCGAAGGTCGCGATGTTCATGGCCGGCGAGCCGATGAAGCCGGCGACGAACACGTTGGCCGGCTTGTCGTACAGGCCCAGCGGGCTGTCGACCTGCTGCAGCAGGCCGTCCTTGAGCACGGCCACGCGGTCGCCCATGGTCATGGCCTCTACCTGGTCGTGCGTGACGTAGACGGTGGTGATGCCCAGCCGGCGCTGCAGCGAGGCGATCTGGGTGCGCGTGGACACGCGCAGCTTGGCGTCCAGGTTGGACAGCGGCTCGTCCATGAGGAACACCTGCGGCTCACGCACGATGGCCCGGCCCATGGCGACGCGCTGCCGCTGGCCACCGGAGAGGGCCTTCGGCTTGCGGTCGAGGTACTCGGCCAGGTCGAGCAGCTTGGCGGCGTCACCGACGCGGCGGCGGATCTCGTCCTTCGGCGTGCCGGCGATCTTCAGGGCAAAACCCATGTTGTCGGCGACCGACATGTGCGGGTAAAGCGCGTAGTTCTGGAACACCATCGCGATGTCGCGGTCCTTCGGCGGCATGTGCGTGACGTCGCGGTCACCGATGCGGATGGAGCCGCCGTCGACCTCTTCGAGGCCGGCGAGCATGCGAAGGCTGGTGGACTTCCCGCAGCCGGACGGGCCGACGAGGACCAGGAACTCCCCGTCCTCGATGGCGAGATCGAGACTGTCGACCGCTGGCTTGTCGGTTCCCGGGTAGATCCGGGTTGCCTTGTCGTACGTGACCGTGGCCATCGTGCTTCCCTTCACCGGCAGGTACGTGCCGGACGATCCGTAGTGAAGTGGACGGGGTATTCAGTTGTCCCGCAGGTTTCCACTGGGTTGCGGGTGTTACGAGACACTATATGGTGAGCCGCGACACGTCACCCAGGCGTGACGTAGGTCACGTGGCCGCTGCCCACCGCGCCGGCAGGCGACGGGAGCGCGGTACGGTCCGTCCATGACGGTGCGGCTCAGCGACGTCGCCACGCACGCGGGTGTCAGCGAGGCGACAGTCAGCCGGGTGTTGAACGCCAGGCCGGGTGTCGCCGTGCAGACCCGGCAGGCGGTGCTCGCCGCGCTCGACCTGCTCGGCTATGAGCGTCCCAGCCGGTTGCGCACCACTGGCGCAGGGCTGGTCGGGCTCGTCGTCCCCGAGCTGGAGAACCCCGTCTTCCCGGCGTTCGTCCAGGTCATCGAGACCATCCTGGCCCAGCGCCAGTACACGCCACTGCTGTGCACCCAGACGCCGGGCGGGGTGAGCGAGGACGAGTACGTCGACATGCTGCTCGACCGTGGCGTCGCCGGCATCGTTTTCGTATCGGGCCTGCACGCGGACAGCACCGCCAGCCCGGACCGCTACGTCCGGCTGCGCGAGCTCGGCGTGCCGGTCGTGCTGGTGAACGGGTACGTCGCCGGGCTGGACGCGCCGTTCGTCTCCACCGACGACGTCGCCGCCGCCGGGCTCGCGGTCGGGCACCTCGCCTCCCTCGGGCACACCCGGATCGGGCTGGTCATCGGGCCACGGCGGTTCGTGCCCGCCGCCCGCAAGATCGAGGGTTTCACCCGGGCGCTGCGTGCGGTGCCGGGCGCGCCGGCCGTCGAGAACGCCGTCGCCACCTCGTTCTTCACCGTCGAAGGCGGCCGGGCCGGCGCCGAACAGCTTCTGGACGCCGGCTGCACCGGCATCGTCTGCGGCTCGGACCTGATGGCGCTGGGCGCGGTCCGCGCCGTGCGCAACCGCGGTCTGGACGTGCCCGGTGACGTGTCAGTGGTCGGCTACGACGACTCGCCGCTCATGCCCTTCACGGACCCGCCGCTGACGACGGTCCGGCAGGCGGTGCCAGCGATGTCCGCCGCGGCCGTCAACGCGCTCATGGAGCAGATCGCGGGCGTCGCGCCGGAGCGGTCGGAGCTCCTGTTCGCGCCTGATCTGGTGGTGCGCGCCTCGACCGGGCCGGCGCCGGGCTTGCGCGCTCCGTAGCTGAGAACTTCCGAAAAACCTGGGCAAACCGCCCGCGGGAAGTTCGGATCCCTTTCCTGATCGGCCGATTGGCCGTACGGTTCAAAGGCACCAGGTGTGCTCCGTGCCGGCGAGGAGGCCCCGATGCGAATCTCCGACATCATCCGGAACAAGGGCAAGGTTGTTGTCACCGTGCCGCCCGACACCGACGTCCGCAGCCTTCTGACCGTGCTGGCCGAGAACCGCATCGGCGCGGTGGTCGTGTCGTCCGACGGCAGCACGATCAACGGAATCGTCTCCGAGCGCGACATCGTCCGCGCGCTGGCCGCCCGCGGTGCGGCCATCCTCTCCGAGCCGGTCTCGGCCATCATGACGTCGGAGGTCCAGACCTGCGTGCTCGGGACGCACATCGACGAGCTGGCCGCGGCCATGACGGAGGGCCGGTTCCGGCACGTGCCGGTGATCACCGACGAGGGCCGGCTGGACGGACTCGTCAGTATCGGCGACGTCGTCAAGATCCGCATCACCGAGCTCGAGGTCGAGCGCGATTCCCTCTCCTCCTACATCCGCGCCGCCGCGACCTGACGGCTGGCGCCGGTCCGGCGCGCGTGCATTCCGGGCATTCGAGAATGCCGCGAACTGCCTTCCGCAATTTCCTGGATGGGTAAAATAACTAATAGTGAACCCGTCCAATAGGGAAAACATCTGGTGAATCGTCACGTGCGCGGCGCGGGGGTCTCCGTGCGCCGATTGTCCCCTCTTGTCGTCATCTCCGTTCTGCTGTTGTCGCCATTGGCCGCTTGTTCAGACGATGGCGACGAAAACCCCGGCGGTGATTCCGCGGACCCGTCCGCCACGGGAGGCGGGTCCAGTCTGGTGCGGGTGCCCGAGGACGCGGCCACGATCGGCGAGGCGGTCGAGCAGGTCGCGGCCGGCGGCATGGTGCTCATCGGGCCGGGCACCTACCGCGAGTCGGTCGTCGTCGACACCGCCGACGTCACCATCCGCGGCGCCGACCGCAATGCCGTCGTCATCGACGGTGAGGGCGAGCGCGCCATCGGGGTGCTCGGGGTGGCGGACGGGGTGCGGGTGCAGAACCTGACCGCGGTGCGCAACACACTGGCCGGGGTGCTGATCTCCGGCGTGCACGACGCGCAGGGCAACGTGCCGGGTGACATCTATTCCAGCGAAGACCCGGAGGCCGAGCTCCTGCAGCGTTACGAGGTGCGAAACGTCACGGCCAGCAACAATGGGCTGTACGGCATCTACGCGTTCCACGCCCAGCACGGCGCCATCGTCGACAGCTACGCCTCCGGCGGCGCGGACTCCGGCTTCTACCTGGGTCAGTGCATCGAGTGCGACGCCGTCGTCACCGGCAACGTCGCCGAGCGCAACGCCGTCGGCTTCGAGAACGCCAACGCCAGCGGCGGCGTGCTGATCACCGGCAACCGGCTCTCCGGCAACCGCGTCGGGCTGACGCTGACCTCGGACTACCAGGAGGCGTTCGTCCCGCAACGCGACAACCTCGTCGTCGCCAATGTCGTCACCGACAACGTCCAGGCCGACTCGCCGGCGCAGGCCGAAGGCGGCTTCGGTGTCGGCATCGGGATCAGCGGCGGTCAGGAGAACGTCATCGAGCGCAACCTGATCGGCGGCAACGCAGCGGCCGGCAGCGTGCTCAGTGGCGCGGAGGACGTGCCGGCCCTGGACAACCAGTTCCGCTCCAACCGGTTCGCCGGCAACGGCGTTGACATCGTGGACGCGTCGAGCGAGCGGACGCCGTCGTCGGGGACCTGCCTGCTCGACAACGGTGCCGCCTCGGTCGCGCCGGACGCGCTGGCCGCCGCGGTCTGCCCGGACGGCACGCCGTCGGCGCCGGGGGTGACATACGAGGTGCCTGCCGCGCCGCCAGGGGTGCCGTACCTGGACGTCACCATGCCCGTGGACCAGCCGGGCCTGGCCGGCGACCTCGAGGCCGTGCCGGAGCTGCTGCCGGACACCCCCGAGCGGCCCGTCGTCGACGACCTCCCCGTCCCGGACGCGTCGTTGCTCGCCGACCGTTCGTCGCTGTGAATTCGGGCCGTGAAATCGGGCCCGCCGGACATCATCCGATCGGCCGATCTTTTCTGACCTTTGCCGCGAAAACGGGCAACACGGCGATTGTGGCGGGCGCGTCGGCATGCGTGTCCGTGCTCTTTCTGCAAACCTGATCCGGGCCGAATCCGGCGGTGCGGATTTGTCGTGCGTACGAACGGAAAGACGCATTCCTGATCGTGGTGGTCCTTGGATCGCCATGTCCGGTCGCGGGGACCGCCTGAAATCAAACCCGCGGCCGGGATGGTCACATGCCCTCGTGACCGACGTCGGAGGGCCCGGCACTCCATCCCGGGGTGCCGGGTCCTTCGCACGCCATTGGACAATGTGCGTCTGATGTCGATTCCACGCCGGGCCTGGGCCATTTGGGCCGTCGGCGTCTCCGCCTACATCGTGGCCGTGCTCCACCGGACATCCTTCGGGGTGTCGGGGCTGGACGCGGTCGAGCGGTTCGACCTCTCCGCCAGCGTCCTGGCATCGTTCGTCGTCCTGCAGCTGCTCGTCTACGCCGGGCTGCAGATCCCGATCGGGCTGCTGCTGGACCGGGTCGGCGGCCGGCTGCTGGTCGCTGCCGGTGCCGTGCTGATGGCCGCCGGGCAGGTCACGCTGGCGCTGGCGACGTCGGTGCCGGTTGCCGCGGCCGGCCGGGTGCTCGTCGGCACCGGGGACGCGCTGACGTTCGTGAGCGTGCTGCGGATCGTGGCCGGGTGGTTCCCGCCCGGCCGGGTGCCGGTGATGACCCAGCTGACCGGACTGGTCGGCCAGGCGGGCCAGGTGCTCTCGGCGGTGCCGTTCGTCGCGGTGCTGCACGCGTACGGCTGGAGCTCGGCGTTCGGGTCGGCGGCGGCCCTGGGTGTGCTGGTCGGGGTCCTCGCCTTCTCGGCGCTGCGCGATTCGCCGTCGACACGGTCTGCGCCGGTCCAGGACGGCTCCATGCGGCATCTCGGCCGCGACCTCGTGACGGCGTGGCAGCACCCTGGCACGCGGCTGGGGATGTGGGCGCACTTCACCACCCAGTTCTCCGGCACTGTCTTCGCGCTGCTGTGGGGATACCCGTTCCTGGTCTCGGGCGAGGCCATGTCACCGTCGTTCGCCGGCGCGATGCTCACCCTCACCGTCGTCGCCGGCGTGATGGCCGGCCCGCTCATCGGTGTCATGGTGCAGCGGCATCCGCTGCGGCGGTCGTGGTTGGTACTCGGCGTCGTCGGGACCAACGCCGGCGCGTGGACGGCGGTGCTGCTGTGGCCGAGCAAGGCGCCGGCCTGGCTGCTGGTGCTGCTCGTGCTGTCTCTGGCACTGAGCGGACCGGGATCAATGATCGGGTTCGACTTCGCCCGCACGTTCAACCCGGCCAACCGGCTGGGCACGGCCACCGGCATCGTCAACGTCGGCGGCTTCCTGGCCTCGCTGCTGACGATCCTCGCCATCGGCCTGGTCCTCGACGCCCGCACCGGCGGCTCCGGTCAGTACGATCTGGACGACTTCCGGATCGCGCTGTGCGTGCAGTACGTGGTGTGGACGGTGGGCTTGGCCGGCATCCTGCGCTCCCGCCACCTGGTCCGCCGCCGGATGGCCGAACACGGCGTCGTCGTCCCGCCCATCCGCGACGTCATCGCCGCCCGCCGCCGCCGTCGTCGAGAGCGGCCGTGAAGAACCGCTACCGTTCGTGCCGCTCCGCCAGCCGGCTTCCCCGCGTCGCATCGTGTAACGCTCGGAGGTGGGCCGATGCCGCCTATGGTGCGAGGGGGAGCGCACATCACCAGGGCTTCTGGTGCTTCCTCAGGGATGCAAGCATGGTGACGCACCAGAAGTCCTGGTGATGTCGCCCAACGTTGATGATCAACGGCGCCGCACGGGCGTGTCCCGCCGTGATCCTCCGGCGCGCTTGCTACAGCAAGCATTCATGCGACAGCCCTGCTCCACCCGTTGGCTGTCTGGCGATCTTGTCGCGCAGGCGCCACCAGCGTCTGCGCAGGTGGAGCCCGAAGTCGGATTCGAACCGACGACCTACCGCTTACAAGGCGGTTGCTCTGACCAGCTGAGCTATTCGGGCAGGAGAGGAAACGGTACCCGAGCGGGTACCGTCCCTCCAACCAGTCTGGGCTCAGACCACGGCGCCGTAGTTGGGGTCTTCCCGACTACGCTTGTCGGCCTTCTTGACCGGCGGCGGCGGGGCGGGCTTCTTCCGCTCCAGTGTGATCGCCAGTGGCGTTGCGGTGAAGTTGGACGAGTAGGTGCCGATCAGGATGCCCAGCACCAGCGCTAGGGCGAAGTCGGACAGGGAGTCGCCGCCCAGGAAGAGCAGCGCGAGAAGGATGAACAGCGTGCTGGCGCCAGTGTTCACCGAGCGTGGCAGCGTGTTCAGGATCGCGGTGTTGGCCACCTGGGCGAAGTCCTCGCCCTCCTTGCGTGTCCAGGTCTCGCGGATGCGGTCGAAGACGACGACGGAGTCGTTGACCGTGTAGCCGATGATCGTCAGCATCGCGGCCAGGAAGATGCCGTCGATCGGCTTGCCGATCCAGGCGAAGATGCCCAGGGTGACGATGGCGTTCTGGAACAGCGCGATGACGGCGCCGGTGCCGAAGGTCCAGCGGAACCGGATCGCCAGATAGGCCAGCTGGGCGACCAGGGCCACCGACAGCGCGATGATCGCGTTGCGGCGCAGCTCGTCGCCGAGGCTCGGACCGACCAGCTCGTCGCGGATGAGCTCCGAGCCGCCGCCGAGCTCGCCGAGGGTCTCGACGACGGCGGCGGCGCCGTCGTCGTCCATGTCGCTGGCGCGGACGGTGATGTCGTCGTCGCCGGACTCTTGGACGATGGCGGTCGGGAACCCGGCCTCGGCGACCGCGTCGCGGGCGTCGTCGACGTCCAGCTGCTCGGTGGTGGAGACCTCGACCAGCCGGCCGCCGGTGAACTCGATGCCGTAGTCCAGCCCGCGCACGAAGATGCCCGCGCCACCGACAACCACCGCGAGCGCGGAGATGATCAGCCACCGGCCCGGCCGGGCCATGAGCTGCGGGTTGCGCCGGCGCAGCCACAGACGCACCCGACCGTGGTGGGCCAGACCGCTCGCGTCGGGGTGGTTGCGCAGCCACTTCCGGTCGGCCAGCCACTCGCACAGCACCCGGCTCAGCACCAGGGCCGACAGCAGGGACGCGAGCACACCGATGGTCAGCGTCACGCCGAAGCCGCGGACCGGTCCGGAGGCGAGGAAGAACAGCAGGGCCGCCGCGAGCAGGGTGGTGACGTTGGAGTCGGCGATGGCCGACAGCGCGTTCTTGAAGCCGCTCTGGACCGCGCCGCGCAGGCTCTTGGTCTTGCCGTCGACGTAGTCCTCCCGTGCTCGTTCGAAGATCAGCACGTTGGCGTCGACGGCCATGCCGATGGCCAACACGAAGCCGGCCAGGCCGGGCAGGGTCAGCGTGGCGCCCAGCGCGCTGAGCGCGGCGTAGGCGATGGCCGCGTAGCCGACCAGGGCGAGGATGGCCATGACACCGAAGAGCCGGTACGCGATCGCGATGAAGACGGCGGTCAGGCCCATGCCGATGATCGCGGCCCAGGCGCTGGCCTCGATGGCCGCGTCGCCGAGCGTGGGGCCGACGACGCGCTGCTCCACGACCTCGACGGGAACGGGTAGCGCGCCGCCCTTGATCAGGGCGGCCAGGTCCTTGGCCTCGTCCTCTTCGAAGTCGCCGGTGATCTGGGTCTGGCCGCCGCGGATACCCACGCCGCACGCCACCGAGCTGGTGACGTTGGGCGAGGAGATGATCTCGTTGTCCAGCACGATGGCGATGCGACGGGTCGGGTCGCCCTCCGGCTGGCAGGCCGCGTCGCTGGTCAGCTGCGCCCAGGTGTCGCCGCCACTGCCGGTGAAGTCGATGGTGACCAGCCAGCCGCCCTGGTTGACGTCGAAGACGGCGTCGGCGCCGCTGATCTCCTCACCGGTCATCGCCGACGGGGCCAGCAGCAGCGGCTGCCCCGACTCGTCGGGCAGCACGATCGAGTCCTCGCTCGGGGTCTCCGGCGCGGGGGTCTCCGTCGGCGCGGGGGTCTCGGTCGGGGTCTCCGTCGGGATGCTCGAGGTGTCGTAGCCGAGGACGGGGTGGACGGTCAGCTGGGCCGTCTGGCCGAGGGCTTCCGAGGCGTCCCGCGGGTCGGAGACGCCGGGCAGCTCGACGATGATGCGCCGGTCGCCGGACCGGCTCAACGACGGCTCGGAGACGCCGAGCGCGTCGACCCGGCGGCGCAGCACCTCCAGAGCCCGGTCGGTGGACTCGGCGTCGGCCTGGACGGTGTCGGAGTCCTGCGTCTCCAGGACGATCTGGGCGCCGCCCTCCAGATCGAGCCCGAGGTTGGGGCTACTGGTCAGGGTGACGAACGCGGACCCGGTCAGGACCAGGAACGCGACGACGGCGCGGAACACCCGGCTGCCGTCCGGCGGGTCGGTGCCGCGACGCTTGGCACGATGGCGCAGCAGGTTGTACGTGCCGAGGATGACGGCAATGGCACCTATGAAGAGGTAGAGCGCGGACATGCGATCCACAGTGGGTCTCCAGGAAGCGTGCCCGGCGGGCTGTAGTGGCGCGGCCAGGCAGGGGAGGAAAGCGAGGGCAGGGAGCGTCTACTGCCGGTTCGCCGGCGGTCCCCGGTCGGGGTCGGTGGCGGCCCAGGAGACCTCGGCCGGCGCATCGTCGCCGCGACCGTCGCCGGCCCCGAGGGTGAACAGGTCGAGAGGGTCGACCTCGGTGCCGGCCGCGGCCGGCGGTGCGTAGCCCAGCTTGCCGGTGGGCGCCGTGACCGTGACGGTGCCGGCGCGCTCGTCGACTCCGTCGACGGACGGTGCGGCTGGCGGTGCGGTGGTGTCTTCGGCGCCGCCGCCGACCTCGACGGCGCTGCCGCGTGACCCGGAGCCCTGGCCCGCAGCTGCCGGCAGGGCGGCCGAGAGCAGCACCAACGCACCGGACAGGATCATCAGGACGCCGGAGAAGAGGACGGCTGAGAACGACCCGCTCCTGGGGAGCAGGCGTCGTCCGGACCGGTGTCCGGTCACGGCCTCGACCTCCCTCCGACGGTGTCCCCCTGGTCGGCGCCAACCTTACCCGTGCCGGTGGCGGCGTACGATGGGGTGGACCGGTACCTGTCAGGAAGAAGTGACCACATGCCCAGCATCGGTACACCTGAGCTGATCATCGGACTCATCGTCGTGTTCCTGCTCTTCGGCGCCAAGCGGATGCCGGACATGGCCCGTGGCATCGGCCAGTCGCTGCGGATCTTCAAGACCGAGATGCAGCAGCGTCCCGCCGAGGCCGGCACCACGCCCGCGCCGACCACCCAGGCCCCGCCGGTCACCCCGGACGCCCCAGTCCCGCCGACCGCGGACACGGTGGCCGACACGCCTGCCGCCCCGGCGCAGCCGGCCACGCCGAGCGCCGACCCGCAGCCGCGTCCCACCCCGTAGACCTCACCGGCCCGCCGAGCCTCGATGCCCGGCGGTGACCTGCTGTAAAGCCGCATGACGTCGATCTGACGCCGATCTGAAGGCGCCGCTTGGTTGTATCGCATCATGCGATACAACCGCGCGCGGATGAGCCGGAGAACGTTCGTCGGTGGCGTCGCCGGTGCCGCGGCGCTGGCCGCCACGCCGTCCCCGGCAGCCGCCGGTCAGCCGGCAGCCGGCCAGACGGAGTCGAGCCAGCCGGCGGCGGGCCACGGCCCGCTCCGTGCCGCCGGCCTCACCACCGACCACCTGAGCGACCCGCTGGGCATCGATACGACGGCGCCTCGCTTCGGCTGGCTGCTCGAGGGCGGCGGGTCCGACCGGTACCAGAGCGCCTACCAGCTCCTCGTCGCGAGCGGTACCGGCCGGCTGCGAGACGGCCGCGGCGACGTCTGGGACTCCGGCCGGGTGGAGTCCGGCGAGCAGACCGCTCAGGTCTACGCCGGTCCGCCGCTGCGTTCCCGCACCCGCTACCACTGGGCGGTCCGGGTGTGGGACGAGTCCGGGCGGCGGGGCCCGTGGAGCGAGCCGGCCTGGTTCGAGACCGCGCTGCTGACCGAGGACGAGTGGAGCGGCCGCTGGATCGGTACCGGCCTCGAGGTCCCCCGTCCCACCCGCACCTTGGCGCCCGGCGGGTACGAGGCCGTCCCGCTGCTGCCGGGCCACACGCTCGGCCAGACGTTCGTCTCCGTCTCGCCGCTGGCCGCGGTGGCCGTCCTGCTCAGCACCGCGGACGAGTCCGCGGGTTGCCGCATCACATTGCGCCGCGACGGCCCGGACGGTGAGCTGGTGGCCAGCGACGTCGTCACCGGTCTCGGCGGCGGTGAGGCGCAGGGCCGGCTCGACCTCCCCGTCGAGGCCCAGCCGGGCACGTTCTACCTCGAGCTGTCCGAGGCGGCCGGCGAGCTCGGCTGGCAGGGCGGGTCGAGCCCCGACGACTACCCGTACGGTGCCGCCGTCGTCGACGGGGAGGCGGACGAGACCGTCCCGGACCGCTGGCTGTATGGGCTGCCGCCGGACCCGCCGGCCGATCCACTGCTGCGGCACGAGTTCGACCTGCCCGGCCCGGTCGAGTCGGCCCGTCTCCGCCTCTGCGGGCTGGGACTGGCCGTCGCGTGGCTCAACGGCGAGCGCGCGGGCGACGCGCGACTCTCACCGCCGCCCACCGACTACGACCGGCGGGTGCTGTACACCACCCACGACGTCACCGGGCTGCTGCGGACCGGCCGCAACGCGATCGGTGTGGCACTGGGCCGCGGCTTCTTCGCCACCCGGGCACCGGACAGCGACGGCAGCAACCTCGCCCGCTGGGTGACCGAGCCGCGGCTGACCGCCGTGCTCGAGGTGACGCTGGCCGGCGGCGACCGGGTGATCGTGACCAGCGGGCCGGACTGGCGGGTCATCGAGGGCCCGACCACCTACGACGGCGTGCTGACCGGCGAGACGTACGACGCGCGGGTGGCGGTGCGGCTGAACGGCTGGTCCGAGCCCGGTTACGACGACGGTGCTTGGCGCGCGGCGCCGGAGGTGCCGGGGCCGGGTGGCCGCCTCGTCGCACACCCGCTCGACGTGATCCGGGCCGCGGACGAGGTGGAGCCGGTCGAGGTGCGGCGGCTCGACGAACACACGCGGCTGTACGACTTCGGGGTCGTGCTGGCCGGCTGGGTGCGCATCTCCGGCCGATTGCCCGCCGACGCCGTCGTCAGCGCGCTGTACAGCGAGAAGATCGGGCCGAGCGGCCGGATCGAGGTGGGTGCGCCCGGTGGGGTGAACAACCCGTCCATCGTCGGCCGTTTCAATGTCGACGAGTACGTCGCCGCCGGCCGCGGCCGTGAGACGTGGCAGCCGTCGTTCACCTACAAGGGCTTCCGCTACGTCGAGGTGACGGCGCCGCGCGAGGTCGACGTCGTCGCCGTCACGGTCCAGAGCGACCTGGCCGAGACGATGGACCTGCGGCTGGACGACCCCGAGCTGCAGTGGATCGCCGACGCGTTCCGGCAGACCGCGATCAACGGACTGCACGGCTACCCGGACAACGCGCCGATGTACACGAAGATCGGCTGGACCAGCTCCACGTACCGGGCGACCGCCCCCATGCTCTACCAGCTCGGGATGGCGGGGCTGTTCGCGAAGTGGCTGGACGACATCCGGCTGTGCCAGGAGCCCGACGGCGAGGTCACGGTCTACGCGCCGCACGGGATCCCGTGGCACGGCGGGCTGCTGACGCCCAGCTCGACCGGCGTCTATCCCTACCTGGTCCGAAGGTACTGGCTGACCTACGGCGACCGGACGGTGCCGGAGCGGCACTTCGACGCCGTCGCCCGCTACGTCGACTGGCTGCTCGGACGCATCGGCGACGAGCCGGCGCCGGACCACTTCGGCGACTGGTACCCGCCGCTGCACGGCGCGGAGCACGGGTCACCGCAGGCGCCGGAGGGCGGCGAGATCGTCGGTACCGTCTACACGATCCAGACCCTGCGCGACGCGGTCGCGCTCGCCGAGCTGGTGGGCGACGACGGCCGTGCGGCCGGCTGGCAGGCCCGGCTGGACCGTCTCACGACGCTGCTGACCGAGCGCTTCCTCGACCCCGCGACCGGTGTCTACACCACCTCGCTTCCGGCGGCCGGCTACCGGCAGACAAGCAACGCCGTGCCGCTCGCGTTCGGACTGGTGCCGCCGGAGCATGCCGCCGCCGTGGCCGCCAACCTGGCCGCTGACGTGCAGGCTCGCGGCCGGCACCTGGACACCGGGGCGCTGGGCACCGGGGCGCTGCCGTTCGCGCTGTCCGACCACGGCCGGTCCGACCTCGCGCACGCGGTGCTCAACCGGCGCACCTACCCGTCGTACGGGTTCTTGCGATCGCTGGGTGCCTCCACGTTCTGGGAGTCGTGGGAGGTCGACTCCCGCGGCAACAACGACGCCACGCTCAGCCTGGCGGTGCAGTGGCTGGTGGAGCGCGCCGCCGGGGTCGAGCCGCTGGAGCCGGGCTGGGCGCGGTTCCGGGTCCGTCCGGGCGCCGTCGAGACGCTGCCGGCGGCGAGCATCACCGTGCGGACGGTGCGCGGCCCGGTCGGGCTGGCGTGGCGCCGCCGCGACGGCGGCGTGCTCGCCGTCGACCTGTCCGTCCCGGTCAACGCGGTCGCCGAGGTGGTGCTGCCGGACGGGTCCGGTCGCGAGGTCGGCTCCGGCCGGCACCGGTTCACCGGCTGAGCCGGCTGGTCGGCCGGCCTGAGACGGCTGGTCACCCGCCGACAGACGCTCCGGCGGGTACGGTGACCTCGACGGTGTGGCCGGCGGCCAGCGTGCGCTCCGGCAGCTCCGTCGCGCCGACGCCGGTCAGCGCGATCGACCGCAGCCGCAGCCGCCCACCTCGCACCGCCAGGGTGACCTCGACGCCGTCGTCGGCGGGTCGCTGGGTGAGGGTGCCCCAGGCGTCGCCGCTGGACCAGAACCACCGGACCGGCCGGTCGGTCCCGGACGCCGCGGCGATGCGGAGCGTGCCGGTGACGCCGTCGTAGTCGAAGCCGGTCAGCGCTGGGACGGTTCCCCAGGAGGCCATGGCCCGGACGTAGTGGTGGCCGCACTCGGCCTCGTCGAACGGGTTGCGCCGGCGGCCGTCGAACCGGCTGCGCACCGCATCGACGACGCGCACCCCGTCGTCGGCCAGGCCGGCCTGGATCAGCCCGATGGCCGCGGTGTACTCCAGGCCGGTCCACACCTCGGCGTAGTAGGGGAACGGCCGGGCCGGCCGGTTGCCCCGGGGGTAGGACGCGACCACGAGTCCCGGCTCGTCGGCCAGGGCGTAGCTGCGCTTCGGGTTGAACTCGGCGGCCGGTCCGGTGCGGTCGTTGTGGCGCAGGATGCTGCGCAGCGTGGTTCGTTCGTTGTCCGGGTCGAGCAGGTGGCCCAGGCCGGTGAGGTGGGCAAGGTTCTGCCCGACGAGCTGGTCGGTGAGGCAGCCGTCGCCGATCTGCAGCTCCGGCTCGACCAGGTCGCGGGCGCCGATGCCGGGCAGCCGCAGCCCGGGCGCGATGGCGTCCTCGCTGCCGGGCGGGCGGATCTCGTGCCGGTAGTACTCGCCATTGAACAGGTGCTCGTCGATCCAGGAGCTGCCGCGGGCGAACAGGTCGGCGCAGATGTCGGCGAAGGCGTCGTCGCCGAGGTGCCGCGCCATCTCCTCGCAAGCGCGCAGCGCGGCCAGGTACCACGTTCCGATCTCGGGGTTGGGGCCGAAGTACTCCACGTCCATGGTGTTGTGCTGCGAGCCCTCCATGACGCCGTCGCGGTCGGCGTCCCAGCCGCCGGGGATCCACGCGAACTCCAGTGCCCGGCGCGCCGCGGGCCACAGCGAGCGCAGCAGGTCGTCGTCGCCGGACAGGCGCCACTCGCGGTAAAGCTTGACGATGCAGCCCATCTGGCCGTCGGCCGCGGCCACGCCGTGTGCGCGGGCGCGGTCCAGCGGCAGGTCCAGCCGGAAGCTCATGTGGCCGTCGTCGCCGGTGGCGTGGAGGAACTCCAGCTCGCGCATGGACCTGGCCAGCTCGCCGAACAGGTACGGCGTGGCGAGCTCGTAGTTCCACACGTGGGTGCAGTTGCCGTGGCAGCTGCCGTGGTCGTCGAGGCAGCCCTCCCAGCCGTAGAACCGGCCGTCGGGGGTGCGGAAGCAGGTCTGGCTGCGCAGCGTGCTGACGTTGCTGAGGGCCGCCTCGACGACGGTGCCGGGCAGGTCGCTGCCGGCCAGCGCATCGACGAATCCGACGGTGCGGTCCTCCAGGTTCGCCAGCGCCGGCGCAATGCGTGCGACGACGTCCCAGGCGTCGCGGTAGGCCTGGGTGTAGTGGTTGCCGATGACGTTCTCGCCGCGCCAGTCCATCCGGTTCGGGTAGTGCCAGGTCAGCAGGAACGTGAACGTGTGCGTCACACCGGGCGCGAGCGTGCGCATGGCGGCGACGGACGCCACCGGCTCGCCGGCCGCGGCGGGCCGTTCGTCCAGCCGGCCGTCGGCGCGCAGGTCGTCCCAGAAGTCAAGCAGCGGACCGCCCCAGCTGGACCCGGCCCAGGCGGTGCGGAGGCTGATGTCGTCCTCGTCGAGCACCGCCAGCGCGATCGAGCCCCACCTCTCGTCCCGCTCGTCGCCGCCGGCGGCGAGCAGGACGCCGTCGAGTCCGGGCTCGCGGCGGGCGGCATTGCGGTGGTCGTCCGTGGCGAGGTTGCGAACGCTGCCGGCGACGGTGACGTCGAGCGGCTCGCCGCCGGTGTTGGTCACGGCGTAGCGCAGTACCGCGACCGGGATCGAGCTGGCGTCGAGGTCGGCGGGGACCAGCGGGTTGAACGCGCGCAGGCGCACCGACACCGGCACGGCGGGGTCGTTCAGCAGCACCTGCCCGAGCGGGTAGGCGGCCAGGAACGCCGATCGGGAGAACCGCGGCAGGCTGTGGTTGGCGACGGCCGCACCTTCCCAGCCCTCATAGAGGACGGGGTCGATCGGTCCCTCGAGCGCCCGGACGGTGTCGCCGGCCCGGATGGCGAAGAAGCTGTCGCGCGGTGTCCATCCCTTCGCGGGCCGGTTCATGATCTCCCAGTCGCGCAGGTCGCCACGGCCGCCGAGCGAGACGGTCCCAGTGCCGATGCCGCCGAGCGGCAGGGCGATGCGCAGCGAGTGGTCGGTGTCGTACCGGCGGAGGACCGGCCAGTCGGTCATGGATGCTCCCGTGCGTAGACCTGCGGTTCGTCGAGGAACGAGATGCCGGCGGCGTCCGCCGTCGCCGGCTACCAGCGGTGCCGTCGGTGGCGCCCGGCTCGGCCGCGCCCGCGAGTCCGGCCAGCGGCAGGAGGACGAGGGACAGGGACGTGGACACGACGGTGGGTCGGTTCATGGGAACCTCTTACGAGTCGAACGTCGTAGATCGTGTGCCCGGGCTGCGTTCGCACCCACACAACGTGCAACAGTGTTTTATGTCAAGAGGCGAGTGGCCGCGTCGAGACGACGACGGCCAGCGTCTTGCGCCGGTCCGGCCGCCGGACCGTGTGGACGCCGGTCTGGCCGAGCTCGCCGAGTCGTGCCTCCACCGCCGCGATCTGCGCCGGCGTGATGCCGTGGCCGGGTTTCTCGAGCAGCCGTTCGGCCAGCAGCAGCCGGCCGCCGGGGGCGAGCTTCGCGGTCAGCGTGGCCAGGCCGTCGTCGCGGTCGTCCCAGTGGTGCATCGACATGATGGTGTAGATGACGGTGAACGCGCCGTCGTCGAAGGGGACGTCCTCCGCGCCGGCTACCCGCACGTCGGCGCCGGGCACCCGCTTGGCCACCATGGCCGCGAAGGTGGGCGACGGGTCGACGGCGGCCACGCGCTCGGCGCCGATGCGGCTCGCGGCCAGCTCGAGCGCTGCGCCCGGACCGCAGCCGACCTCGAGCACCCGGTCGTCGGGGCCCAACTCCGCGACGTCGATGACGATGCGGTTGGACGGCGGGTTCCGGTTGAACCACGCGTAGAAGCGGGCGGTGATCGCGCCGAAGCCGCTCATCGTCGCAGCCTACAACCGCACTCGCGGGTGAAATGAGGTGTCGCGCCGGCGGCCGTCACGAGGACTTCGTGTGCATCACGATTCACCCTGTGTCGTCGGGCCGGGCAGGCCCCAGCCACGATCACCCTCACCTTCGTCACGCACCGGCGATGAGAGGAGGCTTCCGGCCCCCGTCTCATCACCAGGCCTGCCCGACCCTCACGAGGCTTGCGAGCATGGTGCGACACGAGATCTCGTGCTGAACGTGATCATTCCGAGGTCCCGCGCAGCGAATGGCTGGTAGTGCGCAGCGCCGACGGCTACCTCGGCTGCGCGACGTACGGCGCCAGGCGGGCCGGTGCGATCTGCCCGGCCCGGACGCGGACCGCGGAGACGGGCTGTCCCACCACGCCGTCGGGCAGGTCCACCCGCACCAGGTAGAGGCCGGGTTCGACGTCCACGAAGCCGAACCACCCAGAGCCGTCGCTGGCGTGCGACTGCTCCTCGCCGCCCATCACCGGCTCGAGGGTGACCGTGACCCCGTCGAGTGGAACGCCGTCGCGCAGGGCGAGCGTGCCCGTCACGTTCCCCGTCGTCGGGTCTTCCTTCCACGGCATCGACGGGACGGCGGCGTCCGCGGCGAACGGCGCGTCCGCGCCGGTGGTCAGGGCGGCGGCGAGCGCGGCGCGTTCGGCGTCCTTGACCGCGGCGGAGCCGGCGGCGGCGGTGAGGCTGGGGTTGGCGTAGGAGTAGCCGCTCCAGCCGACGACGGTGTTGCCCGCGGCGGTCGGCGTCAACAGGTCGCGGACCTGCTGGACGCTGTCGTCGATCTCGTTGAGGTACAGCGCCGGACCGGAGACGGTCTGCCGCTCGCCCTGCCAGTCGGCCAGGACCTCGTTCCACTCGGCGTACATCTGCGCCTGGTCGGGCATCCACTCGCGCTTGTAGTTCATCGCGACGACGGTGTCGATGATCCCTTCTTCCAGCCAGCCCTTCCAGTCCTGGAGGACCTCGGCGTAGGTGCGCGTCTTCTCCCAGCCGCCGACGCTCTGCGGGCCGAAGCCGTAGGTGATGCCGTCGTTGGTGAGCCGGTCGGTCGGGTCGGCCTCGAGCATGCCGAGGTAGATCTTGCGCACGAGGTTGGTGATCTGTTCGCGGCGCCAGTCGGTGAACTGCTGGTCCGACGGTGCCGGCACGTCGGTGCGGCCGGTGGCTGCCTGGAAGCGGGCGATCGAGGTCTCGCTGTAGCCCCAGTCGCTGTGCGTGGTGGTGGAGTTGTAGTCCGGGTAGCGGATGTAGTCGAGGTTGATGCCGTCGACGTCGTACTCGCTGGTGATGCTCTGGATGGCGTCGACGATGTAGTCGACGGCGGCCGGGTTGGCCGGGTCGATGAAGGCGTTGGCGCCGACCAGCTCGGTGCCGTCGTGGCGCTTGTTGAGCCAGCGGTCGGCGCCGGTGGCGCTGGGGCCGTGCGCGTTGAAGGCGTGGTCGGGAGAGCTCGGCGCGGTCGCGGAGTTCCACAGCGTGCCGACGTTGACCCAAGCGTGGACCTCCAGGCCGGCGGCGTGGGCCTGTTTGATGACCTCGTCCAGCGGGTCGTACGGTGCGGGCGCGATGGCGGCGTCGGTGCGCGGGTAGAGCGCCCGGTTGCAGAAGCAATCGTACCGGCGGGCCACCTGGACGATCAGAGCGTTGGCGTTGACCTCGAGCGCGTCGCCGACCAGCTCTTCGACCTGTGCTGAGGTGTAGATGCCTTCGTTGAAGGCGTCGACCCAGTAGCTGCGCCACTGCTCGGGCATGTCGGTGCTCGCGGTGGCCGGTGTGGTCGCGGTCAGGGCGGCCCCGATGAGGCCCAAAGCCGCCGCCGCGGTGACGAGGGAACTGCGACGCGATCGTGTCACGCTGGTGCCTCCTCGTTGGACTAGACCAATATGGGCGCCAAGTCTGGAAGACTTTGCCCGATACGTCTAGACCAAAAGGGGTGGCGGGCGTGGCGAAATATCACTCGATCCGTGACGAGATCCTCGACCTGGTGGCCGAGCTGAGCGTCGGCGACGCGCTGCCGGCCGAACGCGCCCTCGCGCCACGCTTCGGCGTGTCTCGGATGACGCTGCGCCGGGCGGTGGAGGAGCTGGTCAGGGAGGGGCGGCTGGTGCGCCGGCAGGGTGCCGGCACGTTCGTCGCCGGTCCGAAGATCGCCCAAGGCCTCGCGGTCACGTCGTTCTCCGAGGACATGCGCCAGCGCGGCGCGGTGCCGTCGAGCCGGACGCTCGCCGTCGACGACGTGCTGGCCGGCGCGCCGCTGGGCCGCCGCCTGGAGATCTCACCGGGCGAGCGGGTGGTCCGGGTGGTCCGGCTGCGGTTGGCCGACGACGCCCCGATGGCCGTCGAGACCCTGCACGTGCCGGCCCACATCGCGCCCGGTCTGGACGGGCAGATTCTCGCGGACGGTTCGTTCTACGAGCTGCTGCACGACGTGTACGGTCTGGAGCTGTCGGGGGGAGTCCAGACGATCGAGGCGACGGTGACCGACGAGTCCGAGTCGGAGATGCTCGGCGTGCCGCTGCATTCGCCGGCGTTCCTGTTCGAGCGCATCTCCCGCGACGCCCAGGGCCGGGTGGTGGAGTTCGTCCGTTCGGTCTACCGCGGCGACCGCTACCAGTTCCGGGTCGAGCTACAGCCGGCGCACCGGATCGGGGCGGCCGAGTGAGGAACGCCGAGCTGGACGGGCTTGCCACCGAGGGGCGCCTGCCCGCGGCCGCCGATCTCGACCTGCGCAGCACTCGCGAGCAGGTCGCGCTCATGGCCACGCAGGACCGGGCTGCCGTCGACGCCGTCGCGGCCACCCAGGACCGACTGGTCGAGGCCATCGACGCCATCGTCGCGAGGATGCGCCGTGGCGGCCGGCTCATCGAGGTGGGCGCGGGCACACCGGGCCGGCTCGCGGTGCTCGACGTCGCCGAGTGCGGCCCCACCTTCGGCGTCGACGAGCACCAGGTCGTCGCCGTGATGGCCGGCGGCTTCGGCGCGGTCCGCTCCGCCGCCGAGCACGACGAGGACGACGAGGAGGGCGGCCGTGCCGACCTGCTCTCGCTGACACCCGGGCCCCACGACGTCGTGGTGGCGGTCAGCGCGTCCGGCCGCACGCCCTACGTGCTCGGTGCGCTCGCCGCCGCCCGCGGGGCCGGCGCGTACACCGTCGCCGTCGTCAACAACCCCGGCTCGCCGATCGCCGCGGCCAGCGACGTCGCCGTCGAGGCGCTGACCGGGCCGGAGGTGGTGGCCGGCTCCACCCGGCTCAAGGCTGGCACGGCCGCGAAGCTCGTGCTCAACACCATCTCGACGCTGGTCATGGTCCAGCTCGGGCGCACGTACGGCGACTTGATGATCGATGTCCGTGCCACCAACGAGAAGCTGCGCCGGCGGGCCCAGCGCATCGTCACCGACGCCACCGGCGAGAGCGACACCGCCGTCGCCGCTGCGCTGCGCGACAGCGGCGACGACACCAAGGCGGCCACGGTCATGCTCCTGGCCGGGGTCGACGCCGACGAGGCCAGGCGGCGGCTCGCCGCGACCGGCGGCCGGGTCCGCGACGCGATCGCCGCGTTGTAGTTGGCCGCGTCAGGACTCGGTCGCCAGCGGGTCTACCCAGCTAAGGCCCTTGAACCGGCCGAAGTCGGTGTCGTTCGAGTGGAGCTGTGCCCGATGCTCGATCGCGTACGCGGCAAGCTGGACGTCAGTGGTGAGATTGCCAGCCGTCCCCAGGCCTCTGAGGAGGTCCAGCGCGATGTCCATATGTGCGCGTCCGGGGGTGAGGAGGGCGATGTTCGGCTGCTCGAACCATTCGTTGACTCGCCCGGTGGCGTCCTCGACCGGCATCGGGTACTCGAAGATACGCGCATTGGTCGCAAGCCTGAGGAAGCCGAAGACCGCAGGCGGAGTCAGGCCGATCGAGGCCGCACTGTTGACAGCCTCTTCCCACCAGCGGCGCGCTCGGACGTGCTGAGGAAAGCCCGTGATGGTCGCGTAAAGGAGGAGGTTGACGTCCGGAACGATCACGAGGACGGCCGGGTGTGGTGCATGACCGCCTCGTCATCCAACTCGTCGGCAAGTCGATTGAATCCCGCCAGGTCGAAGCCGGGCCGGACAGCCGACTCGTGCGGGACGACACGGAACGGCGTCGCGCGGCTTCGTTCCGGTGCCAGCGCCCGCCGTAGCGCGTCGTTGACCACCTGCTTCATGGGGCGCCGCTCACGATGCATCGCTTCCTCGACCAGTCGGGCTACCTCCGGATCGAGCGTCAAGGTGGTACGCATGGTGACATCATGATGCGCACGAGCTTGAGCGTCAAGATGTCATGCGATGGCGTAGGCGATCTCCAGCACGGCGAGCAGGAGGGTGACGACGGCGACCAGGCCCGGCAGGCGCCCGTCGGGCAGGGTGCGGTCGGCGTGCAGCGCCTCGTGCGAGCGGCGGTAGCGGCGCCGTGCCAGCAGCAGGATGGCCACCGGTAACGGCACGACGACCAGGCCGAACACGAAGGCCGCCGCGCCCAGCGGCTCGGCGGCCAGGCGGCTGGCCAGCACCACGCCGACCAGCAGCGACAGCGCCGTGCGGGTCCACGCCAGAGAGGTCCGCTCGTTCTGCGCGCCGTCGTCGAAGGCCCGGTCGATCATCACGACGCGGCGAGCACGACGACGATGACGATCGCGGCCACCGCCAGGCCGAACGCCAGCACCGGGGCCAGCGCCGGCGAGGGCAGCGGCCGGGACTCCCGCAGTGCCTTCTCCGCCTGCGCCCACCGGAAGAACGCCAGGACGCTGCTGACCGCGCCGAGCAACGCGAGCGCCACCACGAGGGTGAGTCGCAGCACACGCTGGTCGGGGATCTCGAGCGCCTCGAGCGCGATGCCGGCCGCCAGCAGCGCGAGCGCGGTGCGGATCCAGGCGAGGAAGGTGCGCTCGTTGGCGAACGTGAACCGAGGGTCGGGCTCGCGGCCGGCGGCGTAGACGCTGCGCGGCCAGCGGCGGGGCGCGTCGTTCCGGTCGGCGGGTCCGGTCATGGTGCGTCTCTTTCGATCGGCGGGCTGCTGGCTCGGGCTTCCTGGTCGGGCATGGATCGACGGTGCCGCCCGGTCCGGCGCTGGCTGGGCACCCGGGCGTGCGGCGGCCAGCCGCCGTTGCCGTCGGGCGGCGGTGGCGGTCCTGGCGTCTCGACGGCGACGCGGCGAGCCCGGCGGCCGGTGATGCGCTGCTGGGGTGCGGTGTCGGCCGTCGACGGGTCCGGCTCGGCCGGCGGCGCCGTGGCCGGCGTCGGCTCGGGCTCCCGGTCGGGTGCAGGGTCGGGTTGCGGTGCTGGTGCCGGGGACGGGGCGGGCGCGGGCGCGGGAGCGGACCGTTGTTCCGGCGCCGGGCGCAGCGGCTGGAGGCGTGGCGGCGCGTGCGCCGGCTGGCCGAACGGATCGGCGGCGGGGTCGAGCCACTCGATGCTGGTGGCGTCACCGTGCCCGTGCACGGCCATGAGGTCGTCGAGGGATGCCCACAGGCTGGTGGCGGGATGGGTCGACGACCACCGCAGCGCCACCTGACCGTCGCCGAAAACGACGCCGTATGCCACCACGCCGACACCGGAAACGCCGGTGTAGTCGACGTGACGGACGAGCGCGAACCGGCGTGGGAGCAAGCGACCACCGTTACGTAGAGTCTCCGGGCAGGCCGGACGTCACCCCCGTGTTACTCAGGCCTGTGCAGCCACATCATCGTCGATGTGCGTCGTTCCTGTCACGGCGGCCCGCCGTGAGCTGCGCGGCGCGGCGGGTTACGGTACCACTCGACTTCGAGTGAAATCTTCAGGAGTGATCGCGTGATGGACCCACGACTGCAGCCGAAGACCCCGGAGGTCGACCCGATGGTCACCGCCGCCGTGAAGAACGTCCGTGACCGGTTCGGAGCCGAGGGTCTGCGCGACCTGATCGCCGTCGCGACGATGGAGTTGCGCACGGCCGAGGCCGCCGAGCAGCGCCTGGCCTCGCTGTCCCAGCAGGCGCCGGGGCCGGAGCCGCTGGACTCCGCCGACACCCAGGCCTGGCTGGCCTACACCGAGGTCGACCCGGACCACGACCCGAACACCCGCCGCTGACAGGTCACGGCGGGTCAGATCGCTCTCAGTGCGGTGAGGAAGTCCCGGGCCCAGCGGGTGATGTCGTGGCTGATGACGTGGTCCCGCAGGAGCTTCATCCGCTGCTCGGCCTCGGCGTCCTCGATCCGCATCGCCGCCATCATGGTTCGCTTGAGACCGTCGATGTCGTGCGGGTTGACGAGGAAGGCGCCGTCGCCGAGCTCGTCGGCGGCGCCGGCGAACTCCGACAGCACGAGCGCGCCGCGCAGATCGGACCGGGCGCTGACGTACTCCTTGGCCACCAGGTTCATGCCGTCGCGCAGCGGCGTCACCACCATGACGTCGGCGGCGAGCAGCAGCGCGACCAGCTCGGCCCGTTCATAGGACGAGTGCAGGTAGTGCACGGCCGGGGTCCCGATGCGGCCGAAGTCGCCGTTGAGGCGACCGACCTGCAGTTCCACCTCGTCGCGCAGGGTCTGGTAGGCCTCGACCCGCTCGCGGCTGGGCGTGGCCACCTGCAGGAGCACCGCCTCCTCGGGCGTGATGACGCCGTCGCGCAGCAGCTCGCCGAAGGCCTTGAGGCGGTGCCCGATGCCCTTGGTGTAGTCGAGCCGGTCGACGCCGAGCAGGATGTACTTCGGCGAGCCGACCTCCTCGCGGATGGTGGCTGCCCGGGCCTTGACCTCTGGGTCGTCGGCCAGCCGGGCCACCTCCTCGACCTCGATCGAGATGGGGAACGCGCGGGCCAGCACCTCGCGGCCGTCCTCGGTGATGAGGCGGTCGCCGGCGAGCGTGGCGCTGGTGAAGTGGTCGGCCAGCGACTCGAAGTTGCCGGCGGCGCCGGTGCGCTGGAAGCCCACCAGGTCGGCGCCGAGGAGACCTTCGAGGATCTGCCTGCGCCACGGCAGCTGGGCGAACAGCTCGGTGGGAGGGAACGGGATGTGCAGGAAGAAGCCGATCTTCAGGTCAGGGCGCATCCGGCGCAGCAGCTGCGGGACCAGTTGCAGCTGGTAGTCCTGGATGAACACGACGGCGTCCTCGTCGGCGACCTCGGCCGCCGCCTCGGCGAAGCGCTGGTTGACCTTGCGGTAAGCGTCCCACCACTCGCGGTGGTACTCCGGTGAGACGATGACGTCGTGGTACAGCGGCCACAGCGTCGCGTTCGAAAACCCCTCGTAGTACATGGCGACGTCCTCGGCCGAGAGCGGAACGGCCACGAGGTCCATGTCGTCGGTCGAGAAACGGTCCGGAGCGTCGTCCGGTGTGCCCGTCCAGCCCACCCATGCTCCGTCGTACGCCCGCATCACCGGAGCCAGAGCCGTGACCAGCCCACCCGGGCTGCGGCGCCAGGTTGTCCGGCCGTCGGCGGTGACCACCCGGTCGACCGGCAGCCGATTGGCGACTACGACGAAGCTGCTCGTTCCAGTTGTGGACAAATGGGGCCTCCTCGTGCTGTCAACGGTAACCGAGTTGCGTTGCGTGCTTGTCACAGCCCGTGTCTACGATGGCGGCATGGACGACCGGGAGCGCGCGATCCTCGACTTCGAGCGACGATGGTGGAAGTACCCCGGAGCGAAAGAACAAGCCGTGCGATCCACGTTCGACATCTCGGCGACCCGCTACTACCAGGTGCTGAACTCGCTGATCGACCGTCCCGAGGCGCTCGCGCACGATCCCTTGCTGGTCAGGCGGCTGCGCCGGCAGCGCGCCGTCCGCCAGCAGGCCAGGACGGGGCGCCGTGCCAGGACTCGGATCTGAGCAACGTCGCCGGGCCATAAGCCAGTTTCGCCGATCTTGATCATCAATGCCAGAGCCGGACGTGTCGCATGGACGGATGCCTGTGGCGTAGTGTGCTGGTCCTGTGACCATGGGTGAACGACTGGAGCGGCTCTGGCCGTCCCTCGTCGCGCTCGTGGGCGTCGTGGCGGTGGTGCTGGTCCTGCTGTGGCAGTTCGGCGACGACACCTCCGACAGCCCCTCTGACGACGCTGCCGCGAGCGGTGACGCGGGCGGCGACGACGAAGCGGCTGAGCCGCCGCCGACCCAGCCTCCCACCGACACGCCCACCGACGAGCCGACCGGCGATCCCACCAACGAGCCGACCGAGGGCGAGACCGCCCCAGAGGAGCTCCGCGAGCCGATCGGGGTGCTGAACCAGACCGGCGTCACCGGCCTGGCCGAGTTCGCCCAGCAGCGGTTCGAGGAGGGCGGCTGGGAGGTCCCCGCCATCGGCAGCTGGGACGGCAGCGTGCCCGAGACCACGGTCTACTACCCCGAGGACCAGCAGGAGGTAGCCGAGGCGCTGATGGCCCAGTTCCCGGAGATCGGCCGCATCATGCCGACGTTCGAGGGCATCAACCAGGAACGCGTCATCGTCATCCTGGTCGACGACTACGTCGACGAGGTCGGAGAACCGGAGTGACGACGCAGCTGCGCCAGCTCGCCGGGCAGCTCGACAGCACCGTCGTCGCGCTCGACTTCGACGGCGTGCTCGCGCCGATCGTGCCGCGGCCCGAGAACGCCGTGGCGCTGCCCGGGACGGTCGAGGTGCTGACCGCGGTGGCCGCCCGGGTGGCCAAGGTCGCCATCGTGACCGGGCGGGCCGCCGCGGACGCCGTCCGCCTCGGCGGGCTGGCCGCGGTGCCCGGGCTCACCGTGCTCGGCCATTACGGCCTGGAGCGCTGGGAGGACGGCCGGCTCGACGCCCCCGGCGCCGACGACGGCGTAGACGTCGCCCGCCGGCGCGTGGCCGAGCTGGCCGCGGACCGCCCCGGCGTCACCGTCGAGGACAAGGGCCACTCGGTCGCGCTGCACACCCGCAACGCGCCGGACCCCGGGGCCGCCCTGGCCGAGCTGCGGCCGTACGCCGACGCCGTCGCCGCCGGTTCCGGGTTGCAGGTCACGCCGGGCCGCTTCGTGCTGGAGCTGCGCCCCGTCGGCATGGACAAGGGTGTGGCCATCCGGTCCCTGGTCGCCGAGACCGCGGCCGCCGCCGTCGTCTATGCCGGCGACGACATCGGTGACCTGCCGGCCGTCGCGGCCGTCCGCGAGCTCGCCGAGGACGGTGTGCTCGGGCTGGTGGTCTGCAGCGACGCCGAGGAGGCTTCGGCCGAGCTGCGCGCCGCCGCCGACATCGTCGTGCTCGGCCCGCCGGGGGTCCAGGCGCTGCTGCGCGAGCTGGCCGCTCTCTCCTGACGGCGACTCAGCGGCCGCGCCGGCGCCACCGGCGCAGTGGACGCTCCACGTATCCGCCGTCGACGAGCCCGGCCTGCCGCTCGAACGCGTTCCGTGACGCCGGGTCGCCGGTGAGCAGCAACGACCACAGGGCGGCCAGTCCGTACGGCACCAGCATCACCGGGCCGATGAACCAGGCGTACTGAGTGGCGTGCCGTGCCTCGTGGACCAGCAGTGCCGGCCGGCGGGCGAGCGCGGCATCGTCGATACGGAGCAGGACCACGTTGCCGACGGTGAACGCCGGTGCCGGCGGGATCGGCAGCCGGTACCCACGGCCGAGGATGAGCCCGTCCGGGCCGGCGGCGAACCGCGCGCGGCCCAGCAGCCCGATCAGCAGGCCGAGCGGAGTGGACAGGTTCAGCCAGTTCACTACCTGACGCACCCGGTGACCTCGCCGCACCTCGCCGCCTCCTCCCACCCGAATGATCACGTCAAGTATGGGTGCCCCAGCTTCACCAGGGATGCTTGCCGGGACAAGCGCGAACTCGCCCAGTGGGCCGCCCTCCATCCGGCGCGCCGGCCGCGCGCTAGCGAGCGTGGTATCGCGGCGGTATCACCGAGCCATGGCGATGACTCTGCGACTCACCGAGGAAGAGACCGAGGCGCTGCGCCGGCAGGCCGAGCGCGAGCACAGATCCATGCAAGAAGAGGCCCGATTGGCCATCCGGGAACACATCGGGCGAGCCGAGCGATCCCGTCATATCGAGGAGATCACTCGCGAGGGCATCGAGCGGCACGCGGGATTGCTGGCCCGCCTGGCCGAATGAGCACGGTATTCCTGACGCTCGAGGAGGTGCTCGACATCGCCCGACTCACGCTCGGGCGACGGCCGGAGGTCCGGGACCTCGGTCTGTTGGATGCGGCGGTTCATCGGCCGCGAACCAGTCTCTTCGGGGCCGAGGCCTATCCGGATCTGCACACCAAGGCGGCTGCCATGCTGGAGTCGCTGGTCCGCAACCACGCCCTGATCGACGGGGAGAAACGTCTGGGCTGGATGGCCTGTTACGACTTTCACCCCTCAACGGGTTCCTGCTGGCGCCTGATGAGGACGAGGCGTACGACTTCGTGATCGCGGTCGCCGAGGGAAGGCTGGAGCTGGCGGACCTCGCGTCTTGGCTGGCCGACCATGTGGAACCGGCCAGCTGACGTCGTCGCACCGCACAGCTAGAACGTCCGCGATGCGGGACAAAACTGTCTCGCATCGCGGACAGTCGGTGCTCGCGCCGAAGCTTGCACCGTAAAGTGACTGGCAGTTGTCCTCATCCAGAGGAGCTGAGGGACCGGCCCGATGAAGCTCCGGCAACCGTCCGCGCACGCGCGACGACGGTGCCAATTCCGGCCCGCCGGAACACGGTGGGAGAGATGAGAAGGGATCTCGCATGACTGTCACCACCACCTCCCTGGGGCGGGCTACGCACCTGTCATGTCGTGAGTGCGGCGCGACCGTGGAGCTCGGGCCGCACTACGCCTGCCTGGAGTGCTTCGGCCCGCTGGAGGTCGCCTACGACTACGGCACCATCACCCGCGAGCGCATCGAGAGCGGGCCCCGCTCCATCTGGCGCTATCGCGACCTGTTGCCGGTGCCGGCCGACGTAGCCGAGATCCCGAACACCGACCCCGGCTTCACGCCGCTGGTCCGCGCGGACAACCTGGCCCGCGAGCTGGGGCTGCGAGCGCTGTGGATCAAGAACGACGCCGCCAACCCCACGCATTCTTTCAAGGACCGCGTGGTCGCGGTCGCGCTGGCGGCGGCCCGCGAGCTGGGCTTCACGGTGCTGGCCTGTCCGTCCACCGGCAACCTCGCCAACGCTGTCGCCGCGGCCGCTGCCCGCGCCGGCATCCGCAGCTACGTCTTCATCCCCAGCAACCTCGAGCAGCCCAAGATCGTGACCAGCGCCGTCTACGGCACCACGCTGGTCGCCGTCGACGGCAACTACGACGACGTCAACCGGCTCGCCTCCGAGCTGGCCGGCGAGCACGACGATTGGGCCTTCGTCAACGTCAACGTGCGCCCGTACTACGCCGAGGGCTCCAAGACCCTCGGCTACGAGACCGTCGAGCAGCTGGGCTGGCGGCTTCCGCGCCAGGTGGTCATCCCCGTCGCCAGCGGGTCGCAGCTCACCAAGGTCGACAAGGCGTTCCATGAGCTGGTGCGGCTCGGCCTGGTCGAGGGTGACGCGCCAGCCATTTTCGGAGCGCAGGCCACCGGCTGCTCCCCGGTGGCCGAGGCGTTCAAAGCCGGCCACGACGTCGTCCGCCCGGTGCGTCCGGACACCATCGCCAAGTCGCTGGCCATCGGCAACCCCGCCGACGGCCCGTACGTGCTCGACGTCGCCCGGCGCACCGGCGGCGCGGTCGAGGACGTCAGCGACGACGAGGTGGTCGAGGGCATCCGGCTGCTGGCCCGCACCGAGGGCATCTTCGCCGAGACCGCCGGCGGGGTGACCGTCGCCGTCCTGGCGAAGCTGCTGCGTGAGGGCAAGCTCGACCCGGAGGCGGAGACCGTCGTCTTCAACACCGGCGACGGGCTCAAGACGCTCGACGCCGTCTCGCCGGTCGTCGGCCCGGCTGGCACGATCGAACCCACTACCGAGGCGTTCCACCGCCTCGTCAACGGAGGCTGAGCCATGAGCGTAGCGGTACGCGTCCCAACCATCCTGCGCACCTACACCAAGGGCGAGTCCGACGTCACGGTGGAGGTCGCAGCCGACGCCACGCTCGTCGACGTGTTCGCCGCGCTGGACGCGCAGTTCCCGGGCATCGGTGCGCGCGTCCTCGACGACACCGGCCAGATCCGGCGCTTCGTCAACGTCTACGTGAACGACGACGACGTCCGGTTCGCCTCCGGACTCGCGACGCCGACGCCGGATGGCACGAAGGTGTCCGTCATCCCGGCGGTCGCCGGCGGCTGAGCCCGCTCTAGTCGGCCATCGGCGAGGTCACCGTCAGCCGACGGTGACCTCGCTGATGTTGAACGCGTCCTCGGCCCACGGGAACACCCATATGAACAGGGCGTACACCAGGGCCGCGATGAGGATCAGGTAGATGAGCAGCCGAACCGGCCATGGTCCCGGCAGGTGTCGCCATATCCAGGCGTACATCTGTCTAGACTTCCTCTCCGCCGATCAGGACTCCGGTCGCGTACATACGGTGTGACGAGCCCCAGCGTGGCCAGCACGTGGTGAGCGTAATGCGCCGCTCGGTGGGCTTCGTGTCCTCCGGTTCCCCAGGAACCGGATCCACCACCCAGGTCTCGGTGATGTCGATTCTGTTGCCGTCGGGATCGCCGTTCGGCGCATCGTCCAGCTGGTAGACGAACGTACCGGTGGCGGTCTCGATCTCCACGACGTCGCCGACCCGGAGCTCCGGGAACTCCGCCATCGGTTCGCCGTGACCGGAACGGTGGGCGGCGATGGCGAAGTTCCCGAGCTGGCCGGGGTCGACGCTGTCGAGGTAGTGGCCCGGGCCGTTCTTGAGGTCCCCGTCCTCGGTGCCCTGGACGATGATCCACTCCCAGTCGTCGCCGAAGCGGGGAATGCGGATGATGCCGTAGGCGTCGCCGAGCTCCAGCTGGTCCAGCGGAATCGGGTCCTTTTCCAGCTGGCCGGTGTCCAACCCCAGCTGGTCGCGCAGGTCGTCCTGGGCGTTGGCGGTCTGGATGCCGGTGCCCCACAGCGTATAGACGACGAAGAGCAGCACGATGGCGCCCGCGGTGAGCATGAACTCGCCCACGCCGCCGGCGACCAGTGCCGCGACGCTGCGCTGGGGAGCACTCTTCACGCCGCGCTGCGGAGCATTCCTGACGCCGCCCTCGGCAGCCTGGTTCACGCTGCGCTGGGGAGCGTTGTTCGCGCTGTGCTGAGGAGCATTCCTCCGGCGTGGGGCTCTACGGCGCCCCCGGGTCGCCTTGCGATGCATGGCCAAGAGCCTAACCGGCCGTCGAGGGTGGCTGGGACCGGACCGTTTGTCCGAACCCTTGTCCATTCGGTTGATTCGGCTGTCACATCTGCTAGCGTGCGGCGGGCGTGTGTCCGGTTCGCGTCGTCAGACGGGGTCCGGACTGCTGGAGATCACCAGAACACGGGAGATATGACGAATGAGTTCGAGAACCCCACGGCGGCTGCTGGCCGCGGTGGCGACCACCGGTGTCGCGGCCCTCACGGCCGCCGGCACGGCGTCGCCGGCCAGCGCCTCCGACAATCTGCCCGAATTGGTCGAGCAGGCCACGGCTGCCAGCGAGCGATTGCTCGAGACGGCCGCGGACCGCGCCGACCTCAGCCTGCAGGAGGTGCAGGAGCTGGTCGATTCCGACCAGGCCATCGTCGGCCAGTCCGGCGTGCTCTCCTACACCGACCGCTTCGAGGCTCCTGACGAGCACGACCACGAGGCGGCTGACCTCGCACCGGCCGCGGACGTCCCGGGTGACCCCGCGGGCGGCTCGAAGCCGGGCGCGCCGTACACCGTCTACCTCGACTTCGACGGTGCCACTGTCACGAACACCGAGTGGAACCGGTACTACCAGGAGGACGTGTTCGAGTTCGACGCGAACGCCGCGGGTTCGGACGCCGACTACGTCTACCAGGTGTGGGCGCGGGTCGCAGAGGACTTCGCTCCGTTCGACATCAACGTCACCACCACCGACCCGGGTGCGGACGCACTGCACAAGACGTCGATGGACGACGCCGAGTACGGCATGACAGCGGTCGTCACCGACACCACTGACGTGGCGCCGGCCGACCAGGCCAGCGGCCGGGCGTGGCTGGGCGGCTTCGGCAACCAGTTCTACTCGCCGGCGCTGATCTTCGCCCCGGTCGCGCGCGACAGCAACCCGTCCGACGTGGGCAACATCGTGTCGCACGAGGTCGGCCACACGTTCAACCTCAACCACGACGGTATCGGCGACGACGAGTACTACGGCGACACCCTGGCCGAGCCCACCTCGCTGTGGGCGCCGATCATGGGCGCGCCGTGGTCCGCGCCGCTGTCGCAGTGGGACAACGGCCAGTACGCCGACACCACGAACCCCGAGCAGGACGACCTCGCCGAGATCACCCTCGCCGACGGCGCCTACCAGTCGTTCATGGTGTTCGACGGCGACCAGATGTGGCTCGAGGGCTTCTGCACCGACGCCGAGGACCCGAACAACCCGCAGCCGGGGGACACCGTCTACAAGCCCGGCCCGGACGGGACGTGCAACCCTCCCGGTGAAGAGTTGACGCTGCAGTTCTACTACGGCGGGCGCGCAGCCTATGCGGCCGACGACCACTCGGACTCGGTCGGTGAGGGCACCGCTCTGGACAACTCCAGCGGCGACTTCCAGGCCACCGGTGTCATCGGTGCAACCGACGAGCGCGACGTGTTCGAGCTGGTCACCAACGGCGGCCCGGTCTCCATCACGGCCGAGCCGGCCACCGTCGGCCCGAACGTCGACCTGCACATCGAGCTGATCGACTCCGAGGGCAACATCGTCGCCGAGGCCAACCCGGAGACGTCGACCGACATCGCCAGCTCGCCGACCGACCGCCAGGCCAACGGTCTGGGCGCCTCGGTCGAGGCCGAGGTCGAGACCGGCGTCTACTCCGTGCGCGTCAGCGGCGCGGGCCAGGGCGACCCGGCCTCGAACACGCCGAGCAACGGCGCCGGCTACACCTCGTACGGCAGCCTGGGCAACTACGCGCTGACCGGTTCGGCGCCGGCGTTCGACGCCGACCCGATCACGATCATCTCGCCCGAGAACGGCGACGAGGTCGACCCGTCCTCGGTCGAGGTGACCGGCTCGGCGGAGCCCGGCTCGACCGTGACCCTGAGCGTCGGTGACGGCACCGTCGGCACCGGCACCACGGACGACGAGGGCACCTGGAGCATCGTGCTCGAGGGCGACCTGCCCTACGGTGAGACCACCATCACCGCGCAGCAGACCGTCGGCAGCATCCAGGTCCCGGAGACCGCCGAGGTCACCGTCGTCGTCCCGGTCGACGCGCCGACCATCGTCCGCCCGGAGGAGGGTGACACCGCCACCACGGCGACGCCCACCTTCAGCGGTGAGGGCGTGCCGGGCGCCACCGTCGAGGTCTCCATCGCCTGCGGCGAGGACACCTGGGCCGGTAGCGCCGAGGTCGACGAGGAGGGTGCTTGGTCGTTCACCCCGGAGGAGAGCCTGCCGAACGGCGAGTGCTCCGTGACCGCCGTGCAGACGATCAACGGCGTGACCTCCCCGGAGGCCGGCCCGGTCAACTTCACCATCGACGTCTCGTCCGGTGACGAGAATGGCGACGACGGTGGTGAGGAGAACGGTGGCGACGAGAACGGTGACGAGGACGGCGAGGACCTGCCCGACACCGGTGCCTCCACCAACTCGCTGGTCATGGCGGCCGGGCTGCTTCTGCTCGGTTTGGGCGCGGTGCTCTACGCTCGCACCCGTCGCAACGTGACCGGCTGACGCGCCTGAAGCGTCAAACCGCGTAGACGCTGGGGCCCGGGACACTGTCGTCCCGGGCCCCAGCCGCGTCTCCGCCCTGGTCCGCGGCCTGGGTCGACGCTGGTGACGGCCGAGTTCGCGGCATGCGAAACCAGGGCGGCCCGCGGCCCGTCTCATCCTTGAGAGACAGCCACCGGCTCACGGGAGGACCGGACCGATGACCGACGCACCACAGCAGAGGCGGAACAGCGTGCTCGCTGTCATGGCCGCGGTCGTGGTGGTCGCGGTCGCGGTGGTCCTCGCGGTCTGGCTCACCGGCCGCGGCGACGACGACGATTCCGGTGCCGTGGCCGTGCCCTCAGCCGACGGCTCCGGAGACCGGAGCGCGAGCGACGACTCCGCGACCCCCGACGGCTCGCTGCGCACGGGTGAGCCGCTGCAGCTGCTGCCGTCGCCGATGGGCGGCCAGGAGGCCATCGACGCCCTCGGCGAGGAGGATCTCGAGCGGGTCGCCGAGATCAACAACACCACCGTCGACGAGCTGCGCGACCTGCTGCTGCGCGACGCCACCCTCCTGGTCAGTCCGAGCGGGCGGCTGATGTACGAGGACACCATGACGCCTCCTGCCACGTCGGAGTGACCGCCGCCGTAGGATGAGTCGCGTGCAGGCATCCGAGCAGTGCGATGCCGTCGTCGTCGGCTCCGGCCCGAACGGGCTGGCGGCAGCGGTGGTGCTGGCCCGGGCCGGGCTCAGTGTCCAGGTCCATGAGGCCCAGCGGACCATCGGCGGCGGCGCGCGAACCCTCGATCTCGGCCTGGCGCCCGGCATCGTCCACGACATCTGCTCCGCGGTGCACCCCATGGCGGCCGCGTCGCCGTTCTTCCGGGCCTTCGACCTGGCCGCCCGCGGTGTCCAGCTGAACTACCCCGACGTGTCGTACGCCCAGCCGCTGGACGGTGGACGGGCGGGCATCGCCTACCGCGACCTCGACGACACCGTCGACGGCCTTGGCCCGGACGGCCCGGCCTGGCGCCGGCTGATGGGCCCGCTGGCCCGCCACTCGCCCGCCGTCGTCGACGTCGCACTGTTCGACCGCCGCAGCCTGCCCACCGACCTGCTGACCGCGGCACAGTTCGCGCTGTCGATGCTGGAGCAGGGCACCCGCCTGAACGGCATCCGGTGGAAGGACGAGGTGGCGCCGGCGCTGTTGATGGGGGTGGCCGCACATTCCATCTGCCGGCTGCCGACGCTGACCGCGGCCGGTACGGCGCTGTCGCTGGGCGCGCTGGCGCACTCGCCTGGCTGGCCGCTGCCGGTCGGCGGCAGCCAGGCCGTCATCGACGCGATGGTCGCCGACCTCGAGGCGCACGGCGGCACCGTCCTCACCGGAGCCGAGGTCACGTCGTTCGACCAGCTGCCCAAGGCACGCGCCTACCTCTTCGACACGACGCCGCGCGCGCTCGCCCGGGTCCTGGGCGACCGCCTGCCGGCGGCGTATCGGCGCGCCTTCGACCGGTTCCGGTACGGCAACGCCGCCGCAAAGGTCGACTTTGTGCTGTCCGGGCCGGTGCCCTGGGCGCACCCCGAGGTGGGGCGCGCCGGCACCGTCCACCTCGGCGGCACCCTCGCGGAGATGTCGTACGCCGAGGCGGAGGTGGCGGCCGGGCGGCACGCCGAGCGGCCGATGATCCTCGCGTCGGATCCGGCGCTGTTCGACCCTGGTCGCGTGGTCGGCGGACTCCGTCCGTTCTGGAGCTACACCCACGTGCCCGCCGGCTCCACCGTCGACGTCGGCGACACCGTGCAGGCACAGATCGAGCGGTTCGCGCCCGGCTTCGGCGACCTCGTCGTCGAGCGGCACACCATCCCGGCGGCCAAGATGGCAGACCACAACGCCAACTACGTCGACGGCGACATCGCAGCGGGCGCGATGAGCTTCTGGCAGCTGTTCAAGCGGCCCACGCTGCGTTGGAACCCCTACGCGACCGGTGTGGACGGGGTCTACCTCTGCTCGGGCTCCACGCCGCCAGGGCCGGCGGTGCACGGCATGTGCGGCCTCAACGCCGCGCAACGGGCCCTGCGAGCGCGCTTCGGCATCCGCTCCCTGCCCTCCCTCGCCCCGTCGGTCGACTCCGATTGATCACGTTCAGCACGCGATCTCGTGTCGCACCATGCTCGCAAGCCTGGTGACGCGCGGGTAATCCTCGTGATGGCCCGGGCTGTCCAGCGCCGACGCTGCCGGCTAGCTCGCCGCGGTCTGGACCGGCGGACGGCGACGCAGGCCGCTCAGCGCGCGCTGCGTCAGCGGCACGAGGCGCTCAAGCGGCAGGAACGCCAGCCAGCAGATGACCGTGGCCAGGAAGTGGATGCCCAGCGCCAGGTAGGTCATCAGGTGGAAGCCGATGAACGTGACCACGGCCAGGTACAGTGCCTTGCCCTTGAGCCAGAGCACCACTGGCGACAGGAACTCGATGGTGATCAGCCCCCACTGGGCGATGATCAGCAGCCACGGGTAGTCGGTGGTCCAGCGGAACAGGTCGGAGCCGCGGCGGATGAGCGCCCAGATGAACACCGCGCCGTTGGCCCACGCGGCCGGTGAGCCGCTGCGCACCCACTTGACGACGGCCGAGGCGAAGTAGGTGGCGATGGTCGCCACCTGGATGCACCGGAAGGCCCACCCGGCGGCTTCGCTGGAGTCGCGCTCGGTGAAGCGGGCCGGGCCGATGGTGGGCAGGACGGTGACGGCCACCATGAGGGCCAGGTGGTCGTGCGAGACGTAGCCGTAGCCCTGGCTGAACACCATCCACTGGAAGTACGCGACGGCGACGATCCAGCCGGCCACCCTGGGGAGCAGCCCGGTGGCCGCCACCAGGGCGCCGACGACGATCACGATCTGCAGGGTCTGCGCCAGCGGCACCGACGGCTCCGGCAGGGGCAGCGTCCGGCCGATCCAGGTGGGCTGGTAGAACTCCGGCGCGTGCGCCATCGGGACGACGTCGTTGGTGAGCGCGAAGATGTCGTAGAGCAGGAACAGGTAGATCCCGACGCGCAGTACGGCCACCCGGGCCAGCGGGACCGGGCGCAGCCACCAGCCGACGACGGCGTGTGCGGTGTCGCTCAGCCGGCTCATCGCCGCACCTCCCACGTCGTCAGCTCCTCGGTGGTGGGCGTGCCCTGCTGCAAGCCGTCCTCCAACTGGAAGGTGTCGCGCATGACGTACAGCCGCACGTACGGGTCGGCCTCGGGGTGCAGCTCGGACCAGGCGTCGGCGATGCCCTGCAACAGCGACGGGTCGGCGACGATGCGGTCCAGCTGCGACTCGATGTCGGCGCGTCCCACGCCGACACCGCCGGGGTTGAGTGGCACCCGGACTTGGTCGCCGCCGGTGGTGTCGGCCAGCATGTAGACCGAGCGCACGGTGCCGTCCATGTCGCGCGGCGTGGCGTACTGCGAGAGCGAGCCGAGCGGGAAGTAGTCGTTGGTGTCGTGCAGCTGCCCGAAGGTGAGGACGGTCAGCGCGACGGCGGTCACGCCCAACCGCCACCCGACGCCCACTCGGGAGATCTTCCTGACGGCCGGTTCGGAGCCCACAGGGCAGGAGTATACGGGCGAGCTTGCACTCTCCAGGGCAGAGTGCTAAACACGTGCTTAGCACTCTCAAGGTGAGAGTGACAGGACTTCGGGTCGACGAGGCCGCGGGTGTCCGGTGACAGGAGCCGGGCAGCCAGCGGTCGTCCGTCGCGGGCGTCGAGCCGGATGCATCCACCCGCTATGGGAGGACCAGGAACCCATGCCAAAGATCATTGCCTTTGACGAGGAGGCGCGGCGTGGCCTCGAGCGCGGCATGAACGCTCTCGCCGACGCCGTCAGGGTCACTCTCGGCCCCAAGGGCCGCAACGTCGTGCTCGAGAAGAAGTGGGGCGCGCCGACGATCACGAACGACGGTGTGTCCATCGCGAAGGAGATCGAGCTCGAGGACCCGTGGGAGAAGATCGGGGCCGAGCTCGTCAAGGAGGTCGCTAAGAAGACCGACGACGTCGCCGGTGACGGCACGACGACGGCGACCGTGCTGGCGCAGGCGCTGGTCCGTGAGGGCCTGCGCAACGTGGCCGCCGGTGCCAACCCGATCGCGCTGAAGCGTGGCATCGAGCGCGCTGTCGAGGCCATCGCCGAGCAGCTGCTGACCACCGCGCGTGAGGTGGAGACCAAGGAGCAGATCGCCGCGACGGCGTCCATCTCGGCCGGTGACCCGCAGATCGGTGAGCTGATCGCCGAGGCGATGGACAAGGTCGGCAAGGAAGGCGTCATCACCGTCGAGGAGAGCAACACCTTCGGTCTGGAGCTGGAGCTCACCGAGGGCATGCGCTTCGACAAGGGCTACATCTCCGGGTACTTCGTCACCGACCCGGAGCGCCAGGAGGCCGTCCTCGAGGACGCCTACGTCCTGCTGGTCGAGTCGAAGATCTCGAACGTCAAGGACCTGCTCCCGCTGCTGGAGAAGGTCATGCAGGCCGGCAAGCCGCTGATCATCGTCTCCGAGGACGTCGAGGGCGAGGCCCTGGCGACCCTGGTGGTCAACAAGATCCGCGGCACGTTCAAGTCCGTTGCGGTCAAGGCTCCGGGCTTCGGCGACCGCCGCAAGGCCATGCTGCAGGACATCGCCATCCTCACCGGTGGCCAGGTCATCAGCGAGACCGTCGGCCTCAAGCTGGAGAACGCGACGGTGGACCTGCTCGGCCAGGCCCGCAAGGTCGTCGTGACCAAGGACGAGACCACCATCGTCGAGGGCGCGGGCGACCCGGACCAGATCGCCGGCCGGGTGTCGCAGATCCGGGCCGAGATCGAGAACTCCGACAGCGACTACGACCGCGAGAAGCTGCAGGAGCGGCTGGCCAAGCTGGCCGGCGGCGTTGCGGTCATCAAGGCCGGCGCGGCCACGGAGGTCGAGCTGAAGGAGCGCAAGCACCGCATCGAGGACGCGGTGCGCAACGCGAAGGCCGCCGTCGAGGAGGGCATCGTCGCCGGTGGTGGCGTGGCTCTGATCCAGGCCGGTGCCGCTGCGTTCGAGAAGCTGGAGCTGGACGGCGACGAGGCGACGGGCGCCAACATCGTCAAGGTCGCGGTCGAGGCTCCGCTGAAGCAGATCGCGGTGAACGCCGGTCTCGAGGGCGGGGTCGTGGCGGAGAAGGTGCGTGGCCTTCCCGCCGGCCAGGGCCTGAACGCGGCGACCGGCGAGTACGTCGACATGCTGGCCGAGGGCATCAACGACCCGGTCAAGGTGACCCGCTCGGCGCTGCAGAACGCCGCGTCGATCGCCGGGCTGTTCCTCACCACCGAGGCCGTCGTGGCGGACAAGCCGGAGAAGGAGAAGGCTCCTGCCGGCGACCCCAGCGGTGGCATGGGCGGCATGGACTTCTGAGTCCCGCCGCTTCACCAGCACGAAAGACGAGGGCGGTACCCCAGCCGGGGTTCCGCCCTCGTCCGCGTCTCACGATCAAGCCCGGTCCCCGCCCTGGTCGGGTGGATCAAGGGCGGCGCGGAGGTAACGGGCGGCAAGCTTCCGCAGGTGGTCGGCGAACTCCGGCGGGTCGAGCACGTCGAAGTCGACGTCGAGCATGGCGGCGTAGACGGCGATCATCTCGAAGCTGTCGGCACCGGCGTGGATGACGCACGTGTGCTCGTCCCCGGGCTCGACGACGATCGACGACGGCAGCCGGTTCGCGACGGCGTCGGCGGACGCGTGCAGCCGCAGGCTCGCGCGGTAGTCCCAGAGTGCGTAGTCCAGCCCGCGGGCGACGAAGTCGGCGACATCACCCGACGGGGCCTCGCGCGGGGTGAACCGCGGCCCGGTCGGGATCTTCGGCGTCAGGCGATCCACCCGGAAGGTGCGCCAGTCCGACGGTCCGACGTCCCAGGCGACGAGGTACCAACGGCGGCCGCGGTTGACCAGCCGGTGCGGCTCGACCTCGCGGCGCGACCAGTTGCCGTCGTGGCCGACGTAGTCGAAGCGCAGCCGTTGGCTGTCGCGGACAGTGGCCGCGATGGCCGTGAGCACGTCCGCATCGACGGTCGGGCCGCCGCCGGTCAGCGGCACGGTCGCCGACGACAGCGCCGCCACGCGGTGCCGCAGCCGCGCCGGCAGCACCTGCTCCAGCTTGGCCAGCGCGCGCACCGACATCTCCTCGATGCCGGTGACCGACCCGCCCGCCGCCGTCCGCAGCCCGACCGCGACGGCCACCGCCTCCTCGTCGTCCAGCAGCAGGGGCGGCATGTCCGCGCCGGACCCGAGGCGGTAACCGCCGGACACGCCGGGGGTGGATTCGACCGGATACCCCAGCGACCGCAGCCGCTCGACGTCGCGGCGGACGGTCCGCCGGGCGACGCCCAGCCGGTCGGCGAGGTCGGCGCTGGCCCATTCGCGGCGCAGTTGCAACAACGACAGAAGCTTCAGCAGCCGGGCAGAGGTTTCCACCATGCCGTCGATTCTGGCAGTAATCGCGGCCCGAATCTGGCCGCGATTGCCGAGACAGTAGGGGTATGACGAACTCCACGGACATCCGGCCCTTCCGCATCGAGATCCCCGACGCCGACCTCGCTGAGCTGCGCGCCCGGCTGGCCCGGACCCGCTGGCCGGTCGAGGTCGCCGGCACTGGCTGGGAGCGCGGGGTGCCGGTCGCCTACCTGAAACGGCTGGCCGAGTACTGGCGCGGCAGCTTCGACTGGCGCGCGCAGGAGAAAGCACTCAACGCCCACCCGCAGTTCGTGACCACGATCGACGGGCAGGACGTGCACTTCCTGCACATCCGCTCCGTGAACGACGCCGCCACGCCGCTGTTGCTGCTGCACGGCTGGCCCGGCTCGGTGGTCGAGTTCCTCGACGTGATCCCGCTGCTCACCGACGACTTCCATCTGGTGGTCCCGTCGCTGCCCGGCTACGGGTTCTCCGGCCGGGTCACCACCGCCGGCTGGACCGACGGCCGGTCCGCGGCAGCGCTGGTGGAGCTGATGGACCGGCTCGGCTACGACCGCTACGGCGTGCAGGGCGGCGACGTCGGCGGCTTCCTCGGCCCGGAGATCGGCCGGCTTGTGCCGGACCGCGTCGTCGGTGTGCACGCGAACGCGTTCGTGACCTTCCCCTCCGACGACCCGTCCGACCTCGCCGGGCTGACCGAGGACGAGCAGCGGCGCCTGGCGCTGTTCCAGCAGTTCCAGGACGATGGGAGTGGTTACCTGCGGCTGCAGGGCACCCGACCGCAGACGGTGTCGTACGGGCTCACCGACTCGCCGGTGGCGCAGCTGGCCTGGATCGTCGAGAAGTTCCGGGAATGGAGCGACCCGGCCGCCGAGCTGCCCGAGGACGCCGTCGACCGCGACCGGCTGCTCGCCGACGTCAGTATCTACTGGTTCACCGGGACCGCCGCGTCGACCGCGCACTCGTACTACGAGCGGTTCCACGATCCCGCCTTCTGGGCGCCGCGGAAGCGATCCACCGTCCCGACGGCCGTCGCGAACTTCGCCACCGACATCGCGATCCGGCGGTTGGCCGAACGCGACCACACCATCGTCCGCTGGACGACGTTCGACCGCGGCGGCCACTTCGCCGCGATGGAGGCACCGGACCTGCTCGCCGCCGACGTCCGCGCGTTCTTCGCCGACCTGACCCGCTGAACTCGTCGAGGAGACCAGAAGTCATGACCGAGATCCGCCCGTTCCGCATCGAGATCCCGCAGACCGACATCGACGACCTGCACGACCGGCTGGGCGCGACCCGGTGGCCGGCCGAGATGACCGGCACCGGCTGGGAGCGCGGTGTCCCGGTCAGCTACCTGAAAGAGCTGGCCGAGTACTGGCGCGACGGCTTCGACTGGCGCGCCCGTGAGGCCGAGCTCAACGCGCACCCGCAGTTCGTGACCACCGTCGACGGGATGGACCTGCACTTCCTGCACGTCCGCTCGGCGAACGAGGCCGCGACGCCGCTGGTGCTGCTGCACGGCTGGCCGAGCTCGGTCGTCGAGTTCCTCGACGTGATCCCGCTGCTCACCGACGAGTTCCATCTGGTGATCCCGTCCCTGCCGGGCTTCGGGTTCTCCACGCCGCTGCGGGAGGCCGGCTGGGGCGACCTGACGCGGGTCGCCGGCGCGGTCGCCGAGCTGATGACGCGGCTGGGCTACCCACGCTTCGGCGCCCAGGGCGGTGACGTCGGTGCTGGCGTGGTGAGCCTGCTGGCGATGTCGCACCCCGACCGGCTGGTCGGCACGCACATCAACGGACCGGCACCGTATCCGTTCGGGCCACCGGTCGAGACGGACGGACTGTCCGCCGCGGATCGGGTGCGGGCGGAGCGCTTCAACACCTTCCGCGAGGACGGAATCGGATACCTCGCCCAGCAGGCGACCCGCCCGCAGACCCTGGCGTACGGACTCAGCGACTCACCGGTCGAGCAGCTCGCGTGGATCGCGGAGAAGTTCCGGGAGTGGACCGACCCGGCCGCCGAGCTGCCTGAGGACGCCGTCGGCCGTGACCGCCTGCTGACCAACGTGAGCGTCTACTGGTTCACCGCCAGCGGCGCGTCGGCCGCGCACATCGTCTACGAGGGGATGCAGGCGTTCAAGCAGTTCATGGCCGCCGCGGCGAGCGACGGTCACGACGCGGTGAGCGATGGCGAGCGGCCGGTGCCGCCGCCGGGTGCGGTCGCCGTCTTCGCCGCCGACACCTCGATCCGGCACCTCGTCGACCCCATGGGGTCGGTGGTGCGCTGGACGGAGTTCGAGCGCGGCGGGCACTTCGCCGCGCTGGAAGCGCCGGATCTGCTGGCTGCGGACGTCGTCGGGTTCTTCAGCGGCCGGCGCTGACGCCGGCCTCCGCCCGAACCCGGACCCGGAACAACTCTGGTATTCTAAGTGAACAGAAGGTGAACAACGCCTGACGCAGAGATGGCCGAAGGGAGCGGGTATGGCGACGCAAGCATTGGTCCGGCGCACCGGACTCGTGGCCCGGTGGGTGATGGTGACGGACATCTCCGGGCACGAGCGGACGGAGCTGCGCTGGGTCGTCGCCCCGGCCGAGGCCGACACTCGGCGTGGGAGCGTACGCGCGGCGTGACCGGCTCACAAGGCGCCGAGTGGCGCGACGTGCACGCCGGACTTCTCGCACACCCACTGCGGATCGGGTCCGAGCTCGGGCTCGATCCGCAGTTCGTGCGGGTCCGTCTCATTGCACGAGCGGCAGCGCGGCCACCGCCCCACCCCGCCGTCCAGCAGTCGGTCCTGGACGTCCTGCGCCACCTGGCCGGCCACCAGGTCGGCACCGTCGGGCCACTGCTCGACCCACCAGCGCCGCTCGGTGACGGCGGAGTCCAGGGCGTCGACCGCCGCCGGCACGTCGAGCCGGCGCGCGCCGAGGTCGCGCAGCACCAGCGCCCGTGCCGTGAGGATCACATCGTCGACCACGATGTCGATCGTGCCATTTCGCTGGCACACTTATCCACGTGCGTCCGCTCCTGGAGATCATCGCGCTGGGTCCCGGCGACGCGTCCGGCGCGGTCGAGGGGGGTGCCGACCGGCTCGAGGTCGTCGCCGACATGGACTCCGACGGCCTGACGCCCAGCCTCGAGACCGTGCGCGATCTCAAGCGCGCCTGCGACCTGCCGCTGCGTGTCATGCTGCGGGCCAACGACGGCTTCTCCACCAGCGGGTCGGAGCTCGCCCGGCTCAAGATCGCCGCGTATCAGCTGGCCGCCGCCGGCGCCGACGGGTTCGTGCTGGGCTTCCTGGGCCTGAACGCCGAGGTCGACGTGGAGGCCACGCTCGCCCTGGTCGACGAGCTCGGCGGACGGCCGTGGACGTTCCACCGCGCCATCGACCACAGCCTCGACCACGATGACGCGTGGGAGATCGTGCCCGGCCTGCCCGGCCTCGACGCCATCCTCACCGCCGGCTCCCCGCGCGGTGTCGGCTCCGGCCTGGACGAGCTGTGCACCCGTGCCACCGGTGATGCCAAGGCCGCCCGGCTCATCATGGCCGGCGGCGACCTGGAGCCTGGCCATGTGCCGTGGCTGGCGCGAGCCGGGGTCCGGCAGTTCCACGTCGGCAGCCGGGTCCGGCCCAGCGGCTCGTGGCGGGCCTACGTCGACGCCGCCCTCGTGCGGTCGTGGCGCAACCTGATCGACGACGCCGTCGGCGCGGCCCTGTGAGGGTCGGTCAAGATCTGAGGTTCTCTGGGGAGCGCACGCAGTGGTTGCCTGACCCGAACGGCCAGGGGTGAATGTAGGCATGATCCTCATCGACCCGCCGGCCTGGCCGGCGCACGGCCGGCTGTGGTCGCACCTGGTCTCGGACCACTCCTTCGACGAGCTGCACGAGTTCGCGGCGCGGCTCGGCCTGCCGCCGCGGGGTTTCGACGGCGACCACTACGACATCCCCGCCTCCGATTACCAGCGGGCCGTCGACGCCGGCGCGTTGCCGGTGCGCAGCCGCGAGATCGTCGCCCGCCTGCGCGCGGCTGGGCTGCGCCGCCGCAAGCGCCGCCAGCACTGACCCCGGGGCACGACGCCGACCCGGCCGGTGCCGCGCACCGGTGGGCTGCGCGCCGGCCCTCGGCTCGCCCTGTGCCGCCCTTGGCGCGTCATGTCACGCCCTTCTGCCGCATTCGTAGGTCGGTGCCGTTTGCATCGCGATGCCGGTGCGGACTGGTGCCGTGACCCGGCCGGTCACGTCAGCGGCCGCGTCGACCCGGTTTCCGCCCCGGGGGCCTTGGGCCGTGGATCCGGCGCCTGGTCAACCGCAGCAATCTCACACCGTGGCCTCGAAATGATCACGTTCAGCAGGATCACCCGAGCCTCACCATGATTGCGAGCATGGTGTGACACGAGATCTCGTGCTGAACGTGATCATTTCGGGGTACCGCGGACCCACGGCGGCAGCAGCACAGCCTCATATCACGGCGTGACGTACGTCACGGCGCGGCGGCGCGCAGCAGCACCAGCTCGGTCTGGAGGTTGTGCCGCGCCGGTTGCTCCCAGCGCCGCCGCCCGTGCTCGGTGCGGTACAGCTCCGGCCGGCCCAGCAGGCCCTCCAGGACGGCGGCCCGGCCGGCGGCGAAGTCGGCGTCGGACACGTGCGCGTAGTCGTCGCGGACGGCGGCCGCGTATGCCGCGTACTCGCTCGGCGCACCGGCCAGGACGGCGAGATCGGCGTCGCACAGCACCGCGGCGTTGGCGTCGCCGGGCGCGGGGTCGTGCTCGATGGTGGCCAGGACCAGGCGCTCCACCTCGTCGACCCGCTCGGATGACACACCGAGCGAGGCCAACACGTCACGCGCGAGGGCGGCGCTGGCCCGCTCGTCGTCGCCGGGACGTCCCTCGTAGACGGCGTCGTGGAACCAGGCGGCGAGCCGGACCGCGTCGGCGTCGTCCGCGCAGTGGGCCAGCTCGTCGACGGCGTCCAGCACCGCCCGCAGGTGGCCGATCGAGTGATAGTGCCGATGCGGCTCCCGCCAGCGGGTGAGCAGCTCCTCCGCCGCTGCCGTGGCAGCCGGTGCGGTGCCGGCCAGCGCGGACCATCGCTGCCGCAAATCGTCCATGAAGCCATCATCGCGGTACACTTCGACACAGCACAGGGCTACGGCGTGACCTGGTGGAGGGAGGCACGCCGCTGAAGTGTCCGCTGTGGAGCCCTGTCGTGTCGCCTCTCACCTCCTACCGCCGTCTGCTGGCCCTCGCCGGCCCGCGCTACGTCGTCATCGCCTTCCTCGGCCGGCTGCCGCTCGCCATGAGCCAGCTCGGCACCCTGCTGCTTGTCTCCGACGCCACCGGCCGGTACACCGCCGGTGGGCTGGCCGCGGGCGCGCTGGCCGTGGCCAACGCCGTCGGCGCCCCGATGGCCGGCGCCCTCGCCGACCGCGTCGGCCAGCGGCCGGTGGTCCTGGCGCAGTCGCTGGCCGCGGGCGTGGCGCTCGCGGTACTCGTCGCCGCCGTCCAGGCCGGCGCGTCCACGCCGGCGCTGGTGGCGTCGGCCGCGGTCGCCGGCCTCACCATGCCGCAGGTGGGTCCGTTGGCGCGAACCCGCTGGCGGCCCATCACCCACCGTGCCGGGGCCCACCAGCGGCGCCTGGTCGACGCCGCGTTCTCCTACGAGGGCGCCGCCGATGAGGCGTCGTTCGTGCTGGGGCCCGCGCTGGTCGGGCTCGGCGCCGTCCTGCTCAGCCCGAGCGGCGCCCTGCTGGCCGCGGCCAGCCTGCTCATGGTGTTCGGGTCGTGGTTCGCGCTGCATCCGACCGCGCGGCTCGCACACACTCTACGTCCGGCCGCCGACCATGGCACCGGGCGGTTGGTCACCGCCGCGTTCCTGGCCCTGGCGCTGGCACAGCTGCTGATCGGGATGATCTTCGGCGCGACCCAGACCGGGACGACGGCCCTGGCCACCGCCGAAGGGCGCCCGGGCCTGGCCGGGCTCGTGCACGCGCTGCTCGGTGTCGGCAGCGTGCTGGCCGGCCTGGCCACCGCGGCGCTGCCCGAGCGGTTCGGATACCAGCGCCGCATCCTGGTGTTCTCCGGCGCGCTGATGATGCTGTCGACGCCGCTCTTGCTGGTCGGTTCGCTGGCGGCGCTCGTGCCCGCGGTCCTGGTGCTGGGGCTGGCGGTCGCTCCGTACATGATCAGCGTCTTCGCCGCCGCCGAGCACCTGGTGCCGCCCTACCGCGTCGGCGCTGCCATGACCGTGCTGGCCGGCGCCACCGGCATCGGCTACGCCATCGGCTCCGGGGTGGCCGGCCGGCTGGCCGACCTCGGCGGCCACCGGCCGGCGTTCGCCGTCACGGTGACCGCCGCGACGGTGGCACTGGTCGCGGCGGCCGTCCGGGCACGGGGCACGACGGAACGCGGTGCGGAGACTCCCGCCGTCACCACTCGCGGTGCGCTGGCAGCAACGTCCCGGGATTGAGGTTGCGGCCCGGGTCCACGGCGCGCAGCAACCCGGCCATGACCTCGGTGCCGGCGCTGGAGATGTCGTCCTCCAGCCAGTGGGCGTGGTCGGTCCCGACGCCGTGGTGGTGCGAGATGGTGGCGTCGTTGTCGACGAAGGACTGCTGGATGGCCCGCTTCACCACCCAGTACTGCTCGATCTGCTCGGCGGCGACGTCGCTGCTGGGCGGGAAGGCGAAGGTGAAGTAGAGGCACGCGCCGGAGTGGTAGCTGTGCGACAGGTGGCACATCACGAAGCCCATGACACCGAGTTCGGCGAAGGCGTCGGTGGCGGCGCGGACGGTGTTGGCGTAGAGGTCCATCAGCTTGGACCACGGCGCCGCGGTCTCCGACACGTCGCCGAGGGCGCCGATGTCAAGCAGGAAGTCGCGGATGTACGGGGTGTCGAACTTCTTCTGGTCGTACAACGCGCCCGGGCCCTTGCCGAGCTTGATGCCGCCGTGTTTGCGCACGATCTTGCCGACGATGGACTTCTCGTACTTGAGGTGGTCGTCGTCGCCCTCGTAGCCGATGTAGGACAGACAGGCCGCGTTCAGGTCCCAGCCGCGCCGCTCCAGGACGTTGAAGAGGATCGGCCCGGCCTTCGCGGCCAGCCCTTTCGACGGCTTCTGCATGGACAGCGAGAACGCGGTCTCGTTGGCGTCGGAGACCCGGGTGACCGTCGGCGACGCGTCGGACTCGGTGATGGCGTGCATGGCCGCCAGCCCGGCCGCCCAGGTGGGGAAGAGGTAGGCGACGATCTCGCGGTTCTTCGGCAGCCGGTGCACGTTGACCCAGACCTCGGTGATGACACCGAGGCGGCCCTCCGAGCCGAGGATCATCTCGCGCACGCTCGGCCCCGAGGAGGTGCTGGGCAGGGGCCGCAACGCGATGACCTTGCCGGGCAGCACGACCCGCATGCCCCGGGTGATGTCGCTGATGTCGCCGTACTTGTCCGACTGCATGCCGCTGCTGCGCGTCGCGACCCAGCCGCCGAGGGTGGAGTGACGGAAGCTGTCGGGCTGGTGGCCGGTGGTCCAGCCGCGGGAGTTGAGCTGGTCCTCGAGGTCCGGTCCGAGCACGCCGGCTTGGACGCGGGCCAGCCCGGCGGCCTCGTCGACCTCGAGCACCCGGTTGAGCCGGCCGAGGTCGAGCGAGACGACCACGCGCTTCTCGTCCACCGGCGGGGTCAGCGACCCGGAGATGTTGGAGCCGCCGCCGAACGGGATCAGCACGCCGTCCGCCGCGACCACCGCGTCGACCACCTGGCGCACCTGGTCCTCGTCGGCGGGGTAGACGATGGCGTCGGGCACCCGCGGCAGGTCGCTGGCGCGCACCCGAACCAGGTCGACCAGGCCCTTGCCGTAGGTGTGTACGACGCGGTCCATGTCGTCGGTGCCGACGTAGGCGTCGCCGACGGCCGCGCGCAGCACACTGGCGAGGTCGCCGTCCAGCAGTGACGCCGGGACCTTGAGATCCTCGAAGGCCGGCGGTGGGGTGCCGGGCGCGTTGAGGTCGATGCCGACCTTCTCCATCACGAACGGAGCCAGCTTCGGCTTGTCTTCGTGGGTGAAGGTGATGCCCTCGACCCCCCAGCCCCACCACTTCTGGTGCTGCACACCGGTCACGACGCCTCCTCCTTCTGAGTGCGCTCGCTGGAATGGTCCTGGGGCCGCGCCTCGTGGCGGGTCAGGTCCGGTTTGGCGTTGGGGTCCCCGGTCGCCAGCATCGCCGCCACCTGAGCCTCCAGCCGATCATTGAGGTCGCGCACCCGCTCGCCCGGCTGCGGCCGGATCGGGGCGCCGACGAGGAGCGTCACCGGCGGCCGGCCCGGGACCGGCCAGAAGTGGCCCACCGGCATGGCCTGGTCGGTGCCGACGATGGCCACCGGGATGCACGGGACGTCCTGGGTGATGCTCAGCGCCGCGGCGCCCGGCTTGAACCTCTTGACGCCGTTCTCGGTGTTGCGCCGGGTGCCCTCGGGGAAGATCACCACGGGGACGTTCTCGCTGAGAAGCTGGTTCGCCAATCCCTTGCCCTTGCCCATGTCGGCGTTGGTGCGGCTGACCGGATAGGTGTTGAAGAACAGCGACGTGGTCGCCTTCATCCACTTGCGCCGGTAGAAGTAGTCGGCGGCCGCGTTGACGGCCAGCGTGCGCGTGTAGCGCCGCGGCAGCGCCGTCACCAGGAGCGGGGCGTCGAGGTGGCTGCTGTGGTTGGCGACGACGACGAACGGCGCGGACACGCCGTCGAGGTTCTCCGCGCCACGCACCGACACCTTGGTGACGGCGTGCACGACCGGCCGCAGCACCAGCCGCTGGGCGACGAACCGTGCCCAGCGGTGCCAGGCCGCGTGGTACCTCTTCGTACTCGTCATGCCGCTCACCGCCGCCCGCTGACCAGTCTGGCCGTGACCCGCCGCACCGCCGCCCGGGGTGCGTGCTCGGCCAACCAGGCCAGCACCTTGAACCGAGCCGACGGTACCGAACGTGCCCGCCCCTTCTCGACATCGGCCAGGCAGCCGGCGACCACGTGGTCGGCCTGGAGCCACAGCGACGACGGGATCGAGCCGGTGCGGATGCCGGCCCGTTGGTGGAACTCGGTGCGCACCCAGCCCGGCAGCAGCACTGTGACCTGCACCCCGGTGCCGGACAGCTCCAGCGACAGGCTCTCGGAGTAGGTGCGCACGAACGACTTGACCGCCGAGTAGCCGCCCATGGTGATGAGGCCGGCCACCGACGAGACGTTGATGATCACGCCGCCGCCGCGCTCGCGCATGGTGCGGGCGGCCGCAGCGCCCAGCACCAGGACGGCGGTGATCATCAGGTCGATCGCGTGCTCGTGCTCGGAGGTGTCCTCGACCGCGAGCGGCGAGTGAACCCCCTTGCCGGCGTTGTTGACGAAGACGTCGATCGGGGCGGCGGGGTCGGCCAGGCGGGCTGCGACGTCGTCGACCTGCTCGCGGACGGCGAGGTCGGCCGGGAGGATCTCCACTTGCACACCGTGCCGGCCGCGCAGGGCGTCAGCGGTCTCCTTGAGCCGTTCGGCGTCGCGGGCCACCAGGACCAGATCGCACCCGCGCGCGGCCAAGGCCTCGGCGAAGGCCAGCCCGATGCCCGACGTCCCGCCGGTCACCATTGCCCGGCCGGTGAGCTTCGGACCGCCGGTCATCCCCGTCGCGCTCCCTTGATGCTGCGCAGCACCGGTGTCAGCCGGCCCTCGGCGGTGGTGGTCCAGCTGTGGACCGGCCAGCGCTTGGACTTGGCGTAGCGGTAGAGGCTGGCGTCGGGGTTGACGGCGTTGGGATGGCCGACCATCTCGAGCCAGGAACGATCGGCGTAGCTGTCGCCGTACGCGTACGAGCCGGCGAGGTCGAGACCCTCGCTGCGGGCGTACCGGCGCAGCCAGGCCGCCCGCGCCTCGCCCACCAGCGGCGGCGTGGCCAGGTGCCCGGTCCACCGGCCGGTCGGGTCGGACTCCATGCGCCCAGCCACCATGACGTCGAACAGCGGCGCCAGTGGCTCGACGAACACGTCGATCTCGCCAGTCAGCAGGACGGTGCGGTGCCCGGCCTCGCGGTGCGCGCGGATGCGCTCCAGCGCCTGCTCGAACAGGCCGCGGTGCAGCGAGACCGTGACCTCGTCGGCGATGATCTTGCGCAGCTCGTCCTCGTGGACGCCCTCGTAGCGGCGCATGAACGTGCGGATGAAGTCGCCCCGGTCGCGCCGTTCGGCCTGCAGGTAGCGCGGCCCGAGCGCGACGAGGTTGCTCATGACGACCGGCCAGCGCGACAGCGGCTTCGCGGCCAGCTCGATCCAGACGTAGTGTTCGACCAGCGTGGCCGCCGCGACCGTGCGCTGCAGGTCGAAGACCGCCATGACGTCGGTGCGGGCGGGCAGGTCCGGCCGCAGGGTGGCCGGGCCGCCACCGTCGCCGGAACCGCCGCGGGTCAGGCCGGGCACGCCCGGGATGTGGATCTTCTGCAGGTAGTGCGCCCAGTCGATCTCGGTGACGTCGAAGCCGTGGTCGGCCTTGCGGTCGTCGGGCAGCGCCGCGTGCAGGGTCCGCAGCTGGGCGTCGTCGAAGATGACCTCGGTTTCGGTGTACGGCTGGTACAGCGAGGTGAACTTGCGCAGGGTTTCCAGGTCGCGCCGGGTGCGGTAGATGGCGGAGATCCAGGAGCGGGTGCGGTCGCCGGGCGGCAGCCGGTCGACGGCCCGGTCTGCGAAGTTGACAGCCTTTTCGCGACGGCGCAGCGCCCGCTCGACCACCCCGCGGTGCGGGAAGGACCACGACGGCACGGCGAGGTAGCCGCCCTTGGCGTCCTTGAGCGGGTTCGCCTCGAAGTACTCCCGGACCAGCCGCAGCAGCCGGCCGAACGGCAGCGGGTTGGTGATGCCGGAGCTGACCTGCAGGTACCGGACCTCGCCAATCGGAGGCCGCGACTGTGCTGCTGCGATGATCGCGTTGACCACGAAGTCGACCGGTATGACGTCGAGCACGGTGTCGGCCAGCGCCGGGAACTGCGGCAGGAGTCCGCGTCCGTAGGCGGCGATCAGCGGGTCGGCCACCTTGAAGCCGTCGATCCAGCCCGGGTAGGGATGCTTGAGCGCGGACTCGATGATGGTGGGGCGCACGACGGAGAGCCGGTTACCGGCCCCGGCCCACAGGTCCTCGGCGACCCGCTCGCCCAGCGCCTTGGTGAAGGTGTAGACGTCCGGCCAGCCGAGGCTCTGGGCCCGGGTTCGGCCGGCCTCGATCAGCTGGTCGCGCACCCAGTTCTGGCGGGCCTGCTCGGCGGCCTCGGTGACCACCCGGGCGCCCGCCCGGCCGTGATCGTCGCGGGCCTTCGCGACCAGCCTGCCGAGCAGTCGTGGATTGCGCGACAGCCGCTCGACATCGGCGCGGGCGGCCAGCGCGTGCTCCAGTTCGGCCTGGCGGTCGACCTCGTGCTCCAGCGAGCGCTCCTCGGCGATGCCCTTGCGCAGCCCCGCCACGTAGCTGGTGGAGACGTGCACGACGTGCGGCCGCGTGCCGCTGTCGAGGAGCGCCCGGTACAGCGACTGCGGCCCGGCGACGTTGGACGTGAAGGCCTCGTCGATGGGCAGGTCGAAGGAGACCGTCGAGGCGGAGTGGACGACGACGTCGAGGTCGGCCGGTAGCGGCGGCACGTCGCCGAGCTCACCCTCGATGACGCGGACCCGCTCGCGGAACTCGCGCAGCGCGGTCTCCTCGCCGACGGCGTCGCGCCACGGGCCGAAGACCGGCTTGCGGAACAGCCGCTCCATCCGCTGCTCGCCACTCAAGGCGCCGCGTCGCCGGACGAGCACGCTGACGCGGATGCCGGGATACGCGGAGAGCAGCTTCTCGAGGACCGCCTGGCCGACGAAACCGGTGGCGCCGGTGAGCAGGACGTGCGCGCCCTCACCCAGCACTGGGGCGGTGCCGCTCGTGGCCGGGCTCACCGGTGGCTTCCCGGGCGGGCATCGCGTACGGCCGGAGTCAGGTCGAAGTCAGATGCCATGCGCCCTCCCCAGGCAGGTGCCGTCGCTCGCGCCGAGCGAATCTCGGGGGGTGCCGATGACCCCTTACGCGGTGCAGAGAATACACAGAATGTAGCTCTTCGCGGGCATCGGGACCCTATCCCCCCTGGTGGACCAGTGGTTCCCGGCTGGTGAGAGGCTCCGGCAAAGCGTCGTCGTGCACCACGGTGAGCGAGGAGGCCGCCCGGGTCAGCACCACGTAGAGGCGGCGCAGCCCGCTCGGCTCGGCCGCGACGATCCGGGCCGGCTCGATGACGATCACGTGGTCGTACTCCAAGCCCTTGGCGAGCGTTGCGGGCACGACGGTGACGCGGGCGTCGTCGGCGAGCCGTCCGTGCTCGACCCCGGCCGCCGTCAGTGCCGCGGCGGCCTGGTCGGCCATGTCGTCGGCCGCTATGACGCCGATCGAGCCGATCCTCGTGGCCACGTCGGCGGCCGCATCGGCCACCGCCGCGAGCAGGTCGCCGTCTGCGGCCACCACGTCCAGCCGCCCCGGGTTGGAGCGCACCGCCTCCGGCGGCTCGATGCCCGGCGCGATGAACGGCAGCAGTCGTGCGGCGAAGTCGACCACCGCGGCGGGTACCCGGTAGCCCTTGCGCAACACTTCCAGGTGGGCGTCTTCGCGGCCGAGATGACGCAGCGCGTCCGGCCACGACGGCGTCGCCCACGGCGTCGTGCCCTGGGCGATGTCGCCGAGGACGGTGAGCGAGCCGGTGCCGGCCCGGCGGGCGACCGCGCGCAGCTCCATCGGCGAGAGGTCCTGCGCCTCGTCGAGTACGACGTGTCCGACGCCCGGCACCCGCTCCAGCGCGGCAGCGGCCTCGTCGACGAGGACGGCATCGGCCGGCGACCAGGGCGCCGACTTCGGGCCGCGAGCCGGCTTGGACCACAGCAGCCGGGCCTGCTCGTCGGCGTCGAGGATCCCGGCTGCGGCGACGGCGAGCAGCTCCGGCTCGCTGAGCAGCCGCAGCACCAGCTTCACCGGGTCCAGCGCCGGCCACAGTTCGTCCACGTACGCCTTCACCGGCCGGGACCGGGCCACCGCGTTCTGGACACGGTCGTCGGTGATCTCGCCGGCGGCCTCCATCCGCAGCAGGATGCGGTGCGCCAGCCGCTGCCCGAGCAGGGACCGCGCCGTCGTGTACCCGTCGCCGCGCCCGCGCAGCACCGCGATCGCCTCGACCACCTCGTGCACCGGGACCCGCCAGCGCCGGGTGCCGCGCGTGACGTACAGCGTCTCGGCCGGCTCGCCGACGTGCGACCACACCGCCCGCCGGATCACCTCGGCCATCCGCTCGTCGCCCTTGAGCGCCGCGACCTGGGGGGTGTCCGTGACCCGCGGTGGCACCCCCGTACCGTCGACCAGCTCGGCGACTGTCACCTGGCGCACGTCCACCTCGCCGAGCGTCGGCAGCACCTGGGCGATGTAGTGCAGGAACGCCTGGTTCGGGCCGATGACCAGCACGCCGGTGCGGGCCAGCCGGTCGCGGTAGGTGTGCAGCAGGTACGCGGCGCGGTGGAGCCCGACCGCTGTCTTTCCGGTGCCCGGTGCGCCCTGCACGCACACGGTCCGCTCCAGGCTCGTGCGCACCACCTCGTCCTGCTCGGGCTGGATCGTGGCGACGATGTCGCGCATCGGCCCGACGCGGGGCCGCTCGATCTCCTCGGTCAGGATGCGGCTGGTGATGTCCGCCTCTCTGGTGTCGAGCAGGTGCTCGTCTTCGTACGAGGTGAGCTCACCCTCGGCGAACCCGTACCGCCGGCGCAGCACCACGCCGTGCGGGTCGTTGCGGGTGGCCCGGTAGAACGCACGGGACACGTCGGCCCGCCAGTCGACCACCATCGGGTCGCCGTTGCCGTCCATGACGTGCCGCCGGCCGATGTGGAACGACTCGTGGGTCTCCTCGCGGCCGTGGCCCGGTTCGACGCGGTCGATGCGGCCGAAGAACAGCGGCAGCGACGGATCGTCCTCCAGCGCCTTCGCGCGGCGGTAGAGCGCGGCCTTCAGGTACTCGGTGGAGACGTGGTCGCCGCCCTGCGCGTTGAGCGACAAGGTGTGCTCGCGCATCGCGCGCAGGTCCGCGCGGGCGCGGAGCAGGTGCTCTCGCTCGGCCAGGAGTGTGGGATCGGTCGCGGACACGGGGGACGGCCTCCTCGGGCTCGGCGGAAGATGGGGCGTTTCCGACGGCCCGGTGACCCGGTCCGGTCGCGAAGGGCACAAGACCTTAGTGCAGATCCCCGCCGCGCGCCACCACATGAGTCTCCTCTGCTGCTTCCGTGGCTGCGCGCGGCCCCGGAATGATCACGTTCAGCACGAGATCTCGTGTCACACCATGCTCGCAATCATGGTGAGGCTCGGGCAGGGCTCGTGATGACGGGGCCGGCCGGCCAGTCTGACGGGGGGTCAGGTGTCGCGCAGGACGTCTTCGGCGTCGGCGATCTCGTACGCGTAGCCCTGCTCGGCGAGGAACCGCTGCCGGTGCTGGGCGAAGTCCTGGTCGACGGTGTCGCGGACGATGACGGAGTAGAACCGGGCCGTGCGACCGTCGGCCTTGGGACGCAGGATGCGACCAAGGCGTTGCGCCTCCTCCTGGCGCGAGCCGAAGGTCCCGGACACCTGGATGGCGACGCTTGCCTCGGGCAGGTCGATGGAGAAGTTGGCGACCTTGCTGACGACCAGCGTGGTGAGCTCGCCGGAGCGGAACGCTTCGAACAGTCGCTGCCGCTCGCGGACCGTGGTCTCGCCCTTGACGACCGGCGCGTCGAGGCGCTCGCCGAGCTCGTCGAGCTGGTCGATGTACTGACCGATGATCAGGGTCGGCTCGCCGGCATGCCGCTTCGCCAGGCCCTCCACGACGCGGGTCTTGGCGTCGGTGCAGGAGGCGAGGCGGTAGCGCTCGTCCGGCTCGGCGGTGGCGTAGGCGAGCCGCTCGCCGTCGGAGAGGGTGACCCGCACCTCGACGCAGTCGGCCGGCGCGATGTAGCCCTGGTTCTCGATCTCCTTCCAGGGCGCGTCATAACGTTTGGGGCCGATGAGGGTGAAGACGTCGTCCTCGCGGCCGTCCTCGCGCACCAGCGTGGCGGTGAGCCCGAGCCGGCGGCGCGCCTGCAGGTTGGCCGTCATCCGGAAGATCGGAGCGGGCAGCAGGTGCACCTCGTCGTAGACGATGAGGCCCCAGTCGCGCGCGTCGAGGAGCTCGAGGTGGGTGTAGACGCCCTTCCGCCGGGTGGTGAGCACTTGGTAGGTGGCGATGGTGACCGGGCGGATCTCCTTCTTGGCGCCGGAGTACTCGCCGATCTCGTCCTCGGTGAGGCTGGTGCGGCGCACCAGCTCGTCGCGCCACTGGCGGGCGGCGACGGTGTTCGTGACCAGGATCAGCGTGGTCGCCTGTGCGCGGGCCATCGCGGCCGCGCCGACGAGGGTCTTGCCCGCGCCGCACGGCAGCACCACCACGCCGGAGCCGCCGTGCCAGAAGCCGTCGGCGGCGTCGCGCTGGTAGGGGCGCAGTGCCCAGGTGGTCTCGTCCAGCGCGATCGAGTGCGCCTCGCCGTTGACGTAGCCGGCCAGGTCCTCGGCCGGCCAGCCGAGCTTGACCAGAGCCTGCTTGAGGTTGCCCCGCTCCGAGGGATGTACGACGACGGTGTCCTCGGAGACGCGGGCGCCAACGAGCGGCGTCACGCGCTTGGAGCGCAGCACCTCCTCGAGCACCGCGCGGTCGCTGGTGACGAGGACCAGCCCGTGCACCGGGTGGGCCTCCAGCCGCAGCCGGCCATACCGCGCCATTGTCTCGGCGACGTCGACCAGCAGCGCGTGCGGTACCGGATAGCGGGAGTAGGTGAGCAGCGTGTCGACCACCTGCTCGGCGTCGTGGCCGGCGGCGCGGGCGTTCCACAGCCCCAGCGGGGTGAGCCGGTAGGTGTGGACGTGCTCGGGCGCGCGTTCGAGCTCGGCGAAGGGCGCGATGGCACGCCGGCAGTCGCCGGACTGAGGGTGCTCGACCTCGAGGAGGAGGGTCTTGTCGCTCTGGACGATCAGCGGGCCGTCGTTCACGTTCACCATTGTCCCGTACGGTCGGGGGGTGAGCGAAACCGTCGAACGAGTCGACCACGTCGACGACGACCTGCGGGCCTGGATGCTGAGCTGTTGGGTCGACGTCACCAATGCCGGCGGGGCGGTGGGGTTCGTCGCACCCGTCGACGCCGACGACGTCAGGCCCACGCTCGACGAGGCGCTGGCGGGCATGGCGGCCGGCACGACGACAACAGCTCTACTGCGCGTCGACGGCGAGCGGGCCGGCTTCGCCTTCATCGTCGGCACCGACAATCAGCTCTTCCGGCACTGGGCGACGGTGCTGCGGCTGCAGGTCCACCCCCGGTTCCAGGGACGAGGCGCCGGGCGGGTGCTCCTGGAGGGCGTGAGCGACCTCGCCCGCGCCGACGGCCTGGAGTTGCTCCACCTCACCTACCGCGACGGGTTGGGGCTCGGCCGGTTCTACGAGGCCGCCGGCTACCAGGAAGTGGGCCGGCTGCCGGGTATGATCCGGGTCGCGCCGGGCGACGACCGCGACTCGGTGCTCATGGTCCGCAAGGTGTAGCGGGCGGCCGGGTCTCGGGCCGGGGCGGCTGAGTTACGTTTGTCCCGGTCGGGCAGAATGACCAGGCGACGATCGGCTCGACGACCACCAGGACGGCCGGCAGCACCACCCGCCGGGCGGCCACGTGACGTAAGGAGGCGCACGCGCGCGAGGGTGACTCCGGCCCCACGACGCGGGTAGCGGCAGTGATGATCGGCGAGGAGATGGACGATCCGGGAGGTCGTCGGCGAGGCGGGCGCGGACGCCCGGCGCCGTCGTCCGCTGGCTCCTACGACCCCGCCCGCCGGGGCTCCGGCGCTCTGCGGCCCGGCGAGTACCGCCGGTTCCTCCGTCAGGTCAGCGTCGGCTCGCTCGTCCCCGGACTGAGTCTCATCTCGGCCGGCCGCAAGGTCCTCGGCTGGTTCGTCCTGATCCTCTTCCTGGCCGCGATCGCCGGCGCCGTCGTGCTCCTGATGCGCACCGACGCGACCAGCGCCGCCCGCATGGGCACCGATCCGGACACGCTGACACTGATGGCGCGCGGGCTGCTGGCCCTGGCCGTCATCTGGCTGGTGATCGCCGTCGTCGGTCTCTACCTGCTCCAGCCGGAAGGGCTGCGGGCACCGCAGCGGCTGCTGTCGGCGGTCCTGGTCATCACTCTCGTCTCGCTGATGGTGGTGCCGATCAGCTTCGGCAGCCGGTACGCGTTCCGCCAGCTGGAGTTCATCGACAACGTCTTCGCCGACGACGACCAGCACAGCCTGACCATCCCGGACGACGCCACCGAGGGCGACCCGTGGGCCGGCCAGGACCGAGTCAACGTCCTCATCCTCGGCTCGGACAGCGGGCCGGGCCGCGACGAGACCCGCACCGACACCGTCATGGTGGCCAGCATCGACACGCGGACCGGTGACACCGCACTGTTCTCGCTGCCGCGCAACCTGCTGAACGTGCCGATGCCCGAGGGCACCCCGCTGCACGAGGCCTACCCCGACGGGTTCAGCGGCCCGGAGGAGGACGCCTACTACTGGCTCTCGGCGATGTACCGGTTCGTCCCACACGAGTTCCCGGAGTTCTTCGAGGGCATCGCCGACCCCGGTGCCGAAACGATGAAGCTGGTGGTCGGCGAGGCGCTGGGGCTGGACATCTCCTACTACGTGATGGTCAACCTGCGCGGCTTCCAGTACCTGGTCGACGCGCTGGGCGGGGTGGAGCTGGACGTGCCGTACCGGATCCCGATCGGCACCAAGGAGGTCAGCGGCGGCTGCACCGAGGCCAGCGGCTGGATCGAGCCCGGGGAGAACCAGCACCTCGACGGCTACCACGCGCTGTGGTTCGCCCGCGCGCGCTGCGGCCCCGGGCCGGTGTCCGACGACTACGAGCGGATGCGCCGGCAGCGCTGCGTCATCGGCGCCATCGCCGCCCAGGCCGACCCGTTCAACCTGCTCACCCGGTACCAAGAGCTGGCGACCGCGGCCGAGGAGACGATGTCGACGGACATCCCGGCCAGCCGACTCTCCGACTTCGCCGAGCTGGCGCTCGAGGTGCAGGAGACCGGCATCCGCAGCCTCCCGTTCACCGACGACATCATCGAGTACCACGAACCAAACTACGATCTCATCCGCGAGTTCGTCCAGGAGTCGCTCGAGCCGCCCCGGGAGACGCCGGCCCCCAGTGAGACGTCGTCGCCGGACCCGACCGACCCGGACGAGCCGAGCGATACGGCCGACCCGACGGAGTCCCCGGCCGATGAGGACCCGACCGAGCCGCCCACGGAGGACCCGACCGAGCCGTCCGACGGCGAGTCCGGGACCCCGGGTGCCGAGGAGACGCCCGACGAGTCCGACGGTGCCCAGTCCATCGCCGAGGTCTGCTGACGGGAACGACATCACCGGGACTTCTCTGGTGCCCCATCAGGGATGCAAGCGTGGTGACGCACCAGCGGTCCTCTGATGTGCCGGATCGTTGATGATCAACGGGTCCGCCGCGGCCGGACGATCTGCGGCGACCGGCTGGCCAGGCGGCGAACCGGCGATCCGCGGCCGGGGTCAGACGACGTGGACGTCGACGCCGGCGGAGCGGAGGGCGGCGAGGTCGTCCTTTGCGGCGCCCGGGTCGGTGACGAGCACGTTCACCTGGTCGACGTCGCAGATGCGGGCGAACGCGCGGCGCCCGATCTTGTCGCCGGTGCCGACGACGACCACCCGGCTGGCGCGCTGCACCATGAGCGCGTTGATGCCGGCCTCGCCCACGTGCCGGCACGACGCGCCGCCGCTGGCCGTGAGCCCGTCGATGCCGAGGATCAGCATGTCCAGCCAGAGCTCGTTGAGCACGAGCGTCGCCAGCGGCCCGGTCATCTCGTACGACTGCGGCCGCGCCACGCCGCCCAGCGAGACCGTGCGGATGTGCGGCCGCAGCACCATCTCGGTGGCGATGTTGAGGGCGTTGGTGACCACGGTGAGCGCTGGGTCGCCCGAGTGCGGCCCGTGCTCGATGCGCGCGGCCAGACGGCGAGCCGTCGCCGACGTCGTCGTGCCGCCGTTGAAGCCGACCACCATGCCGGGCTCGACCATGTCGGCGGCCGCGGCGGCGATGCGCTCCTTGGGGTCGTGCCCGGACGACGCACGGTAACGGGCCGGCAGGTCGTAGGCGACCGACGTGGCGAGGACGCCGCCGTGGGTGCGGGTGACGAGTTGCTGGCGCGCCAGCTCGGTGAAGTCGCGCCGGACGGTGGCCTCGGAGACGGCGAGCGCGGCGGCGGTCTCGGTGACGCTGAGGCGGCCGCGTTCTGCCAGCAGGTCGAGCATCTGGCGCCAGCGGCCGGCGCGGTCCGGCGTCTGCCCGTCGGCGCCCTCGCCCGAAGCACCCTCGTCGCCGGGATCGGTGAGCGGCTGTTCCGTCACGTCGGCCCCCACCTCCTCACTTGACGGCGCCCGCCGTGAGCCCTGCCACCAGGCGCTTCTCGATGAGCGCGAACAGGATCACGACGGGGACGATGCCGACGATCGACACCCCGAACACATACTGCCAGGCCGACTCGTACTGGCCGACGAACTTCGTCAGGGCGACGGACAGCGGCTGGTTCTCCGCGGTCGTCAGGATGACGAGGCTGGCGGCGAACTCGTTCCAGCAGGCGACGAACGTGAAGATGATGGCGGTGACGACGCCCGGCCACACCAGCGGCATGGTCACCCGGCGCAGGATCTGCAGCCGCGACGCGCCGTCCAGGGCCGCGGCCTCGTCCAGCTCGCGCGGGATGGCGGCGAAGAAGCTGTGCATGATCCACACCGCGAACGAGAGGTTGAACGCGCTGTTGACCAGGATCATCGCCAGCCAGGTGTCATTGATGCCGAGGGTGACGAACTGCCGGAACAGCCCGGCCGCCAGCACCGTCGGCTGCAGCATCTGCGTCACCAGCACCAGTAGCAGGAACACCAGCCGGCCCGGGAACCGGAACCGCGCGGTGTAGTACGCGGCCGGCGCGGCCACGGCCAGCACCAGCAGCGTCGCGCACACCGAGATGACGATGGTGGACACCAGGTTGTACGGCAGCGGCGTCTCGGGCGTGGACCACATGTCCACGTAGTTCGACGGCAGCCACTCCTGCGGCAGGTACGTCGGAGGCACCTGCAGGATCTCGGCTCGCGACTTGAACGACCCGATCAGCATGACCAGGTACGGCAGCACGAAGACCAGGGCGATGACGCCGCCCGCGACGGCCATCAGCACGCGGCGCCGGCCCCGGGAACCACGGGCGGGCCGTCCCCCGTCGACCTGAAGGACGGCCGGGTCGGCGGACGGAGAGGTGGTGGTGGCGGCCACGGCTGGTTTCCTTCCCCTTTGTGGGACTCGCTCGCGCCTGGGACCTCGCGGTCGGCGCTGGGCTAGTCCTCCCTCATGGGCCGGACGACCCGCAGGTAGACGAGGATGACGGCGAGCACGATCAGGAAGTTGACGACGCTCAGCGCGCTGGCTGTGTCGATCTGCCGGTCGGCGCGGATGAACTTGAAGATCAGCGTGGTGGTGGTGTCGGCGTTGTAGCCGGGGATCGAGCCGGTGATCACCTGCAGGATCGGCAGCGAGTTGAACACGTTGATGATGTTGATGATGGTGGCGACGGCCAGGGCCGGGCGCAGCAGCGGCAGGATGATGCGCCGGTAGGTGGCCCACGACCCGGCGCCGTCCATCTGGGCCGCCTCACGCACGTCGGTCGGGATCGTCTGCAGCCCCGCCAGCAGCGTGTACGTGGTGAACGGCAGCGACACGAACACCGCGATACCCATGGCGGTGAGGAACGCCGGCACCGCGTTGCGGGTGAAGCCGTACGGCCGGTCCAGCAGCCCGATGTCGACGAAGAACGCGTTGATGATGCCGTAGAACGGGTCCAGCCCGTAGTAGACGACCGTGGTGGTCATGACGACGCTGGCCGCCCACGGGATGATGATGGCGAGCCGGACCAGCCGGCGGCCGGGGAAGGCCTTGTCCAGGAACTGCGCCAGCCCCAGCGAGATGAGCACCGTCACGACGACGACACCGACCACCCACACCACGGTGTTGGTCAGCACCCGCGACAGCGCCGTGAATTCCAGCAGCCGGGTGTAGTTGTCCAGACCGGCCGGGCCGTTGTCGACGCCGAACTGGCTCAGGTCGCGGAACGACGTCCACGCCATGTACCCGGCCGGGAAGAACACCACCCCGGCGATGAGCACCAGGGTGGGGCCGAGCCAGGGCAGCGCCCGGCCCAGCGTCCCCCAGCGTGAGGAACCGCCCCGCGGCCGGCGAGAGTGCCGGCGCACGGGGCGGGTCTCGGTCTGTGTCGTCATGCGTTGTCGGCGCTGGCCTGGATCTGCTGCAGAACCGACGCGGCGTCCTGGGTCTGGATCTGCCCGACCAGGCTCTGCAGCGCGCCCTGGGTGGCGGCCCAGGCCTCGTTGGTGCTCGGGTAGAACTGCGCCTCCGGCAGCACCTCGAGGAAGTCGGCGAACCGCTCGGCGTTGGCGGTGCCCTCGGCGCCGGACATCGTGGTGGGCAGGAAGCCCTCGGTGTCCACGAAGCTGAGGTAGACGTCGGTGCTGAAGAAGTGGTCGAGGAAGGCGCGGATGGCCTCCTGCTTGTCGTCGTCGTTGCGGAAGGCCATCAGGTGGTCCGCGACGCCGAGCGTGACCGGCGAGCCGTCCTGCGTCGGCACCGGTGCGATGCCGTAGTTGAGCTCGGGGTTGCGCTCCTCGATCTGCCCGATCGTGGGCGGCAGGCCGACCGCCATCGCGATCTGGCCCTGGACGAAGACGTCCAGCATCGGGGTCCGGTCGGTGGCGCCCGGGTCGGGCTGGGTGGCGCCCGCGTCGATCATGGTCTTCATGAACTCGACCGCGGCCAGGTTCTCCGGGGTGTCGACGGTGATGGTGTCGCCGGCGGTCCACGAGCCGCCGCCGCCGAAGGTCCAGATGGACGTCTCGGCCTGGGCCTCCTCGCTGCCCAGCGGCATGCCGTAGCCGAAGACGCCGGTGCCCAGTTCGCTGACGGCGGTGGCGGCGGCCAGCAGGTCGTCCCACGTGGCCGGCGGCTCGGTGATGCCGGCCTGGGTGAGCACGTCCTGGTTGTAGAACAGCGCCCGGGCCGAAGCGATCATGGGCAGGCCGTAGACCGTGCCGTCCAGCGAGGCGTTCTCGATGAACGACTCCTGGAAGTCGTCCATGGTCTCGGAGGAGACGACGTCTTCGGCCGGGTAGAGCAGGTCGTCCTTGGCGAAGCCGCTGAACGCGTCGATGTTGAGGATGTCAGGCGCCTCACCGGCCTGCACCTTGGTGCGGATGACGTCGTTGATGTTGTCCCACGACTGCACTTCGAGGTTGACGGTGATGTCGGGGTTATCCTCCTCGAAGGAGGCGATGATCTCTTCCCACAGCGCGGTCGTGCCGTCGCTGTACTGCGGGACCAGCAGGTCTAGGCTGGTCGAGCCGCCCTCACCGCCGTCACCGCCGTCGCCACCGTCGTCGTCGCCGCCGAACCCGCAGGCGGTGAGCGTCAGGCCCATCGCCACGCTTGCCGCCGCCAAGGACACCAGTCGTCTCACGTCCGCCTCCTGGGTGGTTCGATGACCGCGATGATTGTTTATACGCGTTTCGCACGCGTTTCGCGCACAATCTGTCGAGTGCGGGTATCCATGTTTGTCGTAGTGACAGAGCCGTGTCAATGGCTCGTGACCCGAATGCAATCATGGCGGTCTGTGACAGGGTCCTGACTGACTCTGCTCGTTTAGTGGTCAGTTCGATCGATATGATGCAGGGGCGCGAGCCTGATGTGGGCTCTACAGTGGACGAGGAGACGATCACCCGATGAGCGAACATGTCAGGGCGGAGATCGCCAGCCAACCGGCCTGCTGGGGCCGCGTGGCCGACATCCTGGAGCCGGCCGGCCGGGTGCTCCCCGCGGCGGGCGAGCGGGTCGCCGTCGTCGGCTGCGGCACGTCCTGGTTCATGGCGATGGCCTACGCGGCGCTGCGTGAGGCGGCCGGGGCCGGCGAGACCGACGCGTTCGCCGCATCCGAGGCGCCGGTGGGGCGCGGGTACGACGCGGTCGTCGCCATCACGCGTTCGGGTACCACGACGGAGATCCTCGACCTGCTGGCAGCCATCGACACGGCCGGCCACGGCTCCCGGACGGTGGCCATCACCGCCGTGCCGGACTCCCCGGTCGTGCGGGCGGTCGACGAGTCGGTCGTCCTGGACTTCGCCGACGAGGAGTCGGTGGTGCAGTCCCGCTGTGCGACGACGACACTCGCGCTGCTGCGCGCCCACCTGGGGCACGACCTCGAGCCGATCGTCGCCGATGCGGAGAAGGCGCTGGCCGAGCCGCTGGACGGCTGGGTCGCCGCCGAGCAGGTCAGCTTCGTCGGCCGCGGCTGGACGATCGGCCTGGCGCACGAGGCGGCGCTGAAGCTGCGCGAGGCGGCGCAGTTCTGGGCCGAGGCGTATCCCGCCATGGACTACCGCCACGGCCCCATCGCGATCGCCGAGCCCGGCCGGCTGGTGTGGTCGTTCGGCGCGCCGCCGGCCGGGCTGGCCGCCGACGTCGCGGCCACCGGCGCGGGCTTCGTCACCAGCGACCTGGACCCGATGGCCCACCTCGTCGTGGCGCAGCGGCTGGCGGTCGCCATAGCGCAGGAGCGCGGGCTCGACGCGGACCGGCCGCGGCACCTCACCCGGTCGGTCGTCCTCCCGGCCGGTTGAGATGGGCCCGGTCGACGCGAGTCCCCCGGTTGTCGCCGTCGACGTCGGCGGCACGTCCATCAAAGCCGGTGTGGTGAGCGCGGACGGAGCAGTTAGCCGGCTGGTGCGGGCGACGACACCGCCGGCCGGCGCGGACGGCAAGCCCGTGGTCGACGCCGTCGTGGCGGTCTTGGACGGGCTGGTCGCCGGTCACCCGGCGCGGCGCGCGGCGGCCGTCGGCGTGGTCGTCCCGGGCATCGTCGACGAGCGGGCCGGGGTCGCGGTCGGCGCGGAGAACCTCGGCTGGCAGAACGTGCCGCTGCGCGACCTGCTCTCCGACCGGCTGGGCTGCCCGGTCGTCCTGGGGCACGACGTGCGCGCAGGCGGACTGGCCGAGCACCGCACCGGGGCCTGCCGCGGCGCACGCAACGCCGCGTTCGTGCCGGTCGGCACCGGCATCGCGGCCGCGCTCGTCCTCGACGGCCGGCTCTTCGCCGGCGACGGCTACGCCGGCGAGATCGGTCACGTCGACGTCGGCGGCGACCTGCCGTGCGCCTGTGGCGGCCGCGGCTGCCTGGAGACGGTGGCGTCGGCGGCGGCGGTCGCCCGCCGGTACACGGCCGCGTCCGGCACGCGGGTGGACGGCAGCCGCGACGTCGCGGCGCGGGTCCGCGCGGGAGATCCGGCCGCCGTCGCCGTCTGGGACGAGGCGCTCGATGCGCTGTCCCGCGGGCTGGCGATGCTGACCGGCATCGTCGCACCAGAGGTGATCGCCGTCGGCGGCGGTTTCGCCGAGTCTGCCGACCTGGTGATCGCGCCGTTGGGCGAGCGGCTGGCGGACCGGCTGACGTTCCACCGCGTGCCCCGGGTCGTCCCAGCCGAGTTGGGCGACCGTGCCGGCTGCGTCGGCGCCGGGCTGCTGGCGTGGGAGCTGCTCTCGTGAACCACGTCGTCTGCGTGACCCCGAACCCCGCCGCCGACGTCACCTACGAGGTCGCGGCGCTGATGCCGGGAGCCACGCACCGGGTGCGCCGGGTGCTGCGGCGGCCCGGCGGCAAGGGCGTCAACGTCGCGCGGGTGCTGCGCGCCCTGGACGTGCCGGCGACGGTCGTCGTGCCCGTCGGCGGCCCCACCGGCGAGTGGCTCGTCGACGCGCTGCGGGCGGAGCACGACACCGGCTTCCGGGTGCTCGCGGTCCCCGTCGCCGCCGAGACGCGCCGCACGGTCACCGTCGTCGACGGGTCGGGAACCGCCACCGCGCTCAACGAGCCGGGCCGGCCGCTGACCGAGGCGGAGTGGGCGGGCTTCCTCGCCGCTACGGCCGACGCGCTGATCGGAGCCGCCGCCATGACCGTCTCCGGCAGCCTGCCCGTCGGCGCGCCGGCTGACCTGCCGGCGCGGCTGGTCGCGCTGGCCCGCGACGCCGGTGTCCCCGCCGTGGTCGACACCTCGGGCCCGCCGCTGCTCGCCGCCGTCGAGGCCGGCCCGGACGTCGTCAAGCCGAACGCCGAGGAACTGGCCGAGATCGCGGCCGGCGACGACGCGCTGGTGGCGGCTCGCCGACTGGTGGCCCTCGGTGCCCGGCGGGTCGTGGTGTCACGCGGCGCCGACGGCCTGCTGGGCGTGGACGCCGACGGCGGGTGGCACGTACCCGCGGTGCCCGGCGTCGCCGGCAACCCGACCGGCGCCGGCGACGCCGCCGTCGCCGCCCTCGCGCACGCCCTGGTCGCCGGTACGGCGTGGCCGTACGCGCTGGTCGACGCGGCCGCGCTCGGCGCCGCGGCGGTGCTGGCCGACGTCGCCGGCGAGGTCGATCTCGCCGCGTACCACCGATTCCTGCCCACCCTGTCCGCGGAGCGCATCGCATGACCCTGACACCGATCACCGAGTTGCTGGACTACGCGCTGGCCCGCGACGGCGGCGTCGGCGCGTTCAACGTGATCCTGCTCGAGCACGCCGAGGCGCTGGTCGCCGGCGCGGAATTGGCGCAGGCGCCCGTGGTACTGCAGATCAGCCAGAACTGTGTGCGCTACCACCGCGCGCTGGAGCCGATCGCGCTGGCCACGCTGGCCGTCGCCCGCGCCGCCCGGGTGCCGGTCTGCGTCCACCTCGACCACGCCGAGGACGCCGACCTGGTGGACGAGGCGGTCGAGCTCGGCATCACCAGCGTCATGTTCGACGCCTCGAAGCTTGACTACGACGACAACGTCGCAACCACCCGAGCCGTCGTCGAGCACTGCCACGCCCGCGGGGTGGCGGTGGAGGCGGAACTGGGCGAGGTCGGCGGCAAGGACGGCGTGCACGCCCCCGGCGCGCGCACCATCCCGGCCGAGGCGGCCGCGTTCGCCGCCGCGACCGGGGTCGACTCGCTGGCCGTCGCGGTCGGCACGTCGCACGCGATGCGCACCCGCGACGCCGTCGTCGACCACGCGCTCATCGCTGACCTGCGCGCCGCCGTGCCGGTCCCGCTGGTGCTGCACGGCTCGTCCGGGGTGCCCGACGCCGAGCTGACGAAGGCGGTCGCGAACGGCATCACGAAGGTCAACATCGCCACGCACCTCAACGGTGTCTTCACCGCCGAGATCCGCCGCCGGCTGGACGAGGACACCGCGCTCACCGATCCGCGCCGCTACGTCGCGGCCGGCCGGGACGCCGTCGCTCACGAGACGGCGCGGCTGCTTGGGGTGCTGCGGGCCGCATCCGGTTGACATCGGCTGGTCGGGATGCGCCATGGCTGTCGGCTCGACGTCGGACTGTTCACGAGCGTCGTCAACGTGGTCAGCGGCGCCGTCGGGCTCGCCGAGCCCGACGGATTCCGAATTGACCAGATTTCAACCGATCAAACCCTTGCAGGCCGGAACTCTAGTGCTCGATAATGCTCGTTATCCGATCAAAAGGTGCAGGTTCGATCGAGGAGTGATTCGGGTGTCCCGTCCGAACAGGTATCGACCGTCCCGCCGTGACGTCATCAGGTCGGGAGCCGCCTTCGGCGCGGCCGGCATCGCCGGTGCCGCCGCCACCACGACCGCCGCCGCGGACATCCACCGTGAGCCCCCGCGTATCCCCGGGCGCGAGAAGTCGATGGCCGAAGTGCCCTTCGAAGGGTTCGACGAGGTCCGCGTCGGCCTCATCGGGCTCGGCGAGCGCGGCGGCGGCCAGGACGTCCGCTGGGGCGCCGTGTCCAAGATCAGCGCCGTCGCCGACATCCGGCCGGAGCGGGTCAGCCGCACCATCGGCAGGATCATGGCCCAGGGCTTTCAGGACGTGGAGCCGGTGGGGTACTCCGACGGCGAGGAGGACTTCCGCAACCTCCTCGCCCGCGACGATATCGACCTGGTCTACATCGCCACCCCGTGGGAGTGGCACTATCCGCAGGCGAAGGCCGCCATGGAAGCCGGCAAGCACGTCGCCGTCGAGCTGCCCATCTCGCCGTACCTGGACGAGATCTGGGACCTCGTGCGCACCTCCGAGCGCACCGGCAAGCACTGCATGCTGCTGGAGAACGTCAACTACTTCCGGCCCGAGCTGCGCATGTTCAACATGGCCAAGGCTGGCTTGTTCGGCGAGCTGCAGCACGCCTCCGGCGGCTACGTGCACGACCTGCGGTGGCCGTACCTGTTCGGCGGCGCCTACCACCCCGAGTACTGGCGGCGGCGCTGGCAGACCCGGATGAACGCACTGCACTACCCCATGCACGGCCTGGGCCCGGTCTCGGCGACCATGGGCATCAACCGCGGCGACCGGTTCGACGAGCTGGTCGCGGTGGCCACACCGCCGATGAACCTCGCGCTGTTCCGCTCCGAGGACCCTCGGGTCGGGCCGGACCACTCCTCCTGGGACGACGACGAGTACATCTCCGGCGACCGCCACACCGCCCTGATCAAGACGGCGAACGGCCTGATGATCCGGGTCGAGCACGACGTCAACTCGCCGCACCCCTACAGCCGCGAGACCACGCTCACCGGCACCCGCGGCACCGTCGAGCTCGACAATGCCCGCATCTACCTGGAGTCACTGGGCCACACCAACCACTCCTGGCGCACCGGCGGCGAGTACAACGCCATCCTGGCCGAGCACGACCACTGGCTCTGGCCGGCCCTGGAGGACCTGGCCGACCAGTACGGCGGCCACGGCGGCGGCGACTTCATCGCCATCTTCCGCCTCGTGCAGTTGATGCGACTGGGCATGACACCTGACATCGATGTCTACGACTCCGCGGCCTGGTGTTCGATCATCCCACTGAGCCACGAGTCGATGAAGCTGGGACGCATGCAGGCGGTCAAGGTGCCCGACTTCACCCGTGGCTACTGGGAGGACCCCCGCCCGACGTTCGACCGCGAGCGTCCCGACGACCCCTGGCTCGACGGCTGAGGTCCGCGGGTGCACTCGGGCGGGCATAAGTTGGGGCCATGACTTCTTCCCCCATGCGTTTCGGGCTCTTCGTACCGCAGGGCTGGCGGCTCGACCTCGTCGACATCGCTCCCGGAGATCAGTGGGAGGCGATGCTCCGAGTGGCCGAGCACGCCGATCGCGGCGGGGCGTTCGAGTCCATCTGGGTCTACGACCACTTCCACACGACCCCGACGCCTACCGACGAGGCGACCCACGAGGCGTGGTCGCTGATGGCGGCGCTCGGCGCGGCCACCGAGCGCATCCGGCTCGGGCAGATGTGCACGTGCACGGCGTACCGAAACCCGGCGTACCTGGCGAAGGTCGCCGCGACGGTGGACAGCATCTCCGGCGGCCGGCTCGAGATGGGCATCGGCGCGGGCTGGTACGAGCACGAGTGGCGGGCCTACGGGTACGGCTTCCCGTCCGCGGGCGTGCGGCTGGGCATGCTCGACGAGGCCGTCCAGATCATGCGCCAGGCCTGGACGCACGGTGTGTCGACGCTCGACGGTGAGCACTACCAGGTCGACGGCGCCATCTGCCGGCCGCTGCCCCTGCAGGACGGGGGCATCCCGCTGTGGATCGCCGGCGGCGGAGAGAAGGTGACCCTGCGCATCGCGGCCAAGAACGCCCGCGGCCAGGACGACGACGGTCTGAGCGCCCACACGAAGTACACGAACTTCGGTGGCATCGCGGACATCTTCCGGCGCAAGTCGGAGGTGCTGAAGCGGCACTGCGACGACCTCGGCACCGACTTCGACTCGATCACCCGCACGGCCGACTACAACGTGATCGTCGGGCGAACCCAGGCCGAGGTCGACGACCAGCTGGCCCGGCTCGACGAGCGCAACGCCCGGTTCCTGACCCCGAAGAAGGCCGCGAACTCCCGCAAGGCGTTCACCGACGGCCCGACGGTCGGGACGGTGGACCAGGTGATCGAGTCGCTGCTCGAGCTCAAGGGCCTCGGCATGACGTACGCCATCTGCTACTTCCCGTTCGCCGCGTACGACATCGGCACCGTGGAGCTGTTCGAGAAGGAGGTCATCCCTGCTCTGAGCTGAGCCGAGAAGCGAGCAGCCGGCGGGGGTGTGGGCACGGGCGCGCCCTCGCCGTACCTCGTGATCGATCAACGATCGCCGACGCCACGAGGATTCTGCGTGCTCCACCATGCTTGCGGGCCTGGTGAGGCGCGAGATCGCCTGGTGTGGCCTCGGATCATTGATGCGAGCTACGTCGACCTCGTCGTCGACGGTGCCGGCGGCGGCGTCAGCGGCGACCACGCCGACTGGGCCAGCGCCCGCCGCACCATGATGGCCCTCAGTCTGGGCTGAGCACGTCGACGTCGGTCCGGGCGAAGTCATTGCCGACGCAGAGGATCGGGAGGCTCGACTCGACCGCGAGCGCGTAGGTGAAGCAGTCTGCGTAGTTCAACGCCGCGGGATGACGACCCTTGCCGAAACGTCGCCATCCCTCCAGTGCTCGCTCCGCCACCCCAGGCTCCACCGGCACGACGTCGATCTCAGCGTCTCGGGTGAACCGCATGGCGGTCCCGGTGCCTACCGGGCCGAGGCGTGACTCGATGACGATGCCCAGCTCGACGTAGCTCGCGGCCGATATGTACCGCCGGTCGGCGAGCGCCAACGTCCTCACCAGCCACTCGGCCCCGTCCTCGCCGGTGAGGACGGCGATCGCTGCGGACGTGTCGACGACGAGTGCTCGCCCGTCCGTCACCTGGGCAGGCCGTCGTCGTCGTAGCCGAGGATCTCGTCGGCGGGTCGCGGATCGAGCACGCGGTGTTCCCGCACGTCGGCCTGGAGCGCCCGCAGGCGGCGCGTGATGCGCGCGGTGGAGCCGCCGCGCTGCCGCTCCAGCCGCTAGAAGGGGCCGGCAGTGGTCACTGCTGGGGAACCGGTCGCTGGTACGGTGCGCCGATGACGACGAACGGCGAGCTCATCGAGGCGGCCGCGGCGTCCCTGCGGCCCCGGACGGTGGCCGGACGGCTCATCGGGGACGTGGCGTCGACGCTGGTCACGGAGGCCGGCAACCGGTACGACGGCGTCTGCATCGACACGCCGTGCGGCACCGGGTTCTGCGCCGAGCATGCCGCGATCGCGGCCATGGTGACCGCCGGCGAAAGCCGGATCATGAAGATCGTCGCGGTCTGGCGCGACGACGACGGGCGGCTGTCCGTGCTGCCGCCCTGTGGCCGTTGTCGGGAGTTCATCAGGCAGATGGACCCCGGGAACGTGAACACCGAGGTTGTGGTGAACCGAGAGCGCTCTCTGCCGCTGCGCGAGCTGCTGCCGATGCACGAGTGGCCGGCGCCGCTGGACTGAGTGGGTGTTGCCGCCACGGTGTTCGCGGCCGGCGACGGGGGTGGAGGGAAGTATTGGCGCGGGTCCGGGATGGACAGGACGGGGACGGCTCCAATGTCCGGCGCGGCTGGCTGTGAACCCCGATGCCAACTCTTTCGGAGAAGTCACGTCCCGGACCCGCCAATCGACCTTACGACACTCCGGCGCGCGCCGGTACCGATTTGGCGGAATTGCTAGGAACCGGGCGCCTTCTTGGCTCCTGGGAGAGGGCCGTTCGCTGCCGGGAGGGCGCCGTTCGGCCAGGACCGGCGGACGTAGACTGACCCTGTTATGGCACTTCTCCGGTACACGCTGCTGCGCGCCCTTGTCTTCGTGGTCGTCGGTGCGCTGCTGTGGCTGGTGGGGCTGCGCGGCTTCGTCCTCGTCGCCGGAGCCCTCTTCGTCTCCGGCATGATCAGCATCTTCGCCCTGCGCGACAGCCGCGACAAGGTGTCGATGGCCTGGGATCGGCGGCTGAGCACCATCAAGGAGCGCACCGCGGCCGAGGACGCCTGGGACGACGAGCAGCGCGCCCAGGCCGCCGACGCCCGCCCCGCGGACGCCCGTCCCGCCGACACCGGTCCCGCCGAGGCCGGCTCCGAGACCGAGCAGCGGCGACACGCCGGTTGAGGGACCTGCCACCGGCGTACAACCAGCCCGATTGGGTAGCTACCGGCCATGACCGAAGAGGACCGCCGCACGAAGCAGGAACCGACGCCAGGCGAGGATCCGCGCGAGATCGACCGCGAACGCACCACCGACGCCGCCCTCGACGAGCAGGACGCCCAGGAGGGCATTGTCCATCCGCAGCCGCCCACGGGAACCATGGGTACCAGCGCGGACGCGCCGGGCCGGGATCTCGGTGACCTCGATGACGCCCCTGACGTCCCGTCCGCGCGACACGAGAGCTGACCGCGGGCAAAAAATCTTGAGATGGCCGCGTCATGATCGCGGCCATCACCTGTCTTGTGGGTCAGACGGGGCTGAGAGGCGCCGTCCTCACACAGGAGGTTCTCATGGTGAATGACGAATACGAGCGGCACGTGGACAGCGCCAAGCGGGCCAAGCGGGGCCGGCACCGCGGCGAGGCGTTGTCGCTGTTCCAGGACCTGCGCGCGGCCATCGTCGCTCGGATTCCCAGCGAGGACCGGGGCTACACCGGCCCGCGACGCGCCCGGCGGCACGCCTGAGCGCGGACATGACCCGCACCGAGGGCCTTGTCACGACGAGGTCAGCTGACGGCCAGACCCACCGTCAGCAGCACCGCGAAGGCCAGCTCGGTCATGCTGGTCCGGCGTAGGACCGGGATCAGTGCTTTGCCCCTTGCCTTGGCGACGACGGGGCGGGCGGTCGCGGCGGCCAGTGGGGCGCACAGCAGTGTCAGTGCGCTCCACGGCTGCCCGGCCGCGGCCAGGGCCGCCACGATGGCGAACGGCACCGCCATCAGCAGCACGTAGAGCATGCGGCTGCGCCGTTCGCCGAGGATCACCGCGAGCGTGCGCTTGCCGCTGACGGCGTCGGTGTGCACGTCGCGGATGTTGTTGACCAGCAGCAGCGCACAGGCCAGGCAGCCGACGGCCACCGCCGAGACCACCGAGGTGACGGTGAGCCGGCCGGCCTGCACGTAGGTGGTGCCGGCGACCGCCACGAGCCCGAAGAAGAGGAACACCGAGATCTCGCCGAAGCCGCGGTAGCCGTACGGGCTGCGGCCACCGGTGTAGTACCAGGCCGCCCCGATGGCCAGTGCGCCGACGGCGAACAGCCACCAGTGCCCAGACCACGCGATGAGCACCGTGCCGAACACCCCGGCGGCGAGGAAGCTCCACAGCGCCGCGGCCTTCACCGCCGATGGCTCGGCCGACCCGGAACCGATCAGCCGGAACGGGCCGACGCGGTTCTCGTCGGTGCCGCGGATGCCGTCGGAGTAGTCGTTGGCGTAGTTGACGCCGATCTGCAGCGCCAGCGCGACCGCCAGCGCAAGCAGCGCCCGGCCGAGGTGTGCGGCGTCGGCGGCAGCCGCGGCGCCCGTCCCGACCAGGACCGGTGCCACCGCTGCCGGCAGGGTGCGCGGGCGGGCGCCCTCGACCCACTGGGCCAGTGTCGCCATCAGCGCCCCTCCCCGGGCTCGGCGATGCCCGGCCGCGCGGTCAGGCCCAGCCGTGAAGCCAGGCCGCGGCGGTCGGTCTTGCCGCCGGGCAGGGTGGGCAACGCGTCGAGCACGACCAGCTCCTTCGGTGCGTAGGCGACGGGAGAGCTCCGGCGCACATGCGCTCGGATCGAATCCAGGTCCGGTGGCCGGTCCGCGGACACTGGCACGACAGCGACGACGATGCGCTCGCCCCACCGCTCGTCGGCGGCCGCGACGGCGAGCGCCTCAGCCACGTCCGGGTGCGAGGAGACCACCGCGTCGACGGCGGCCAGTGGGACGTTGACTCCGCCGGAGACGGCGACCTCGTCGGCCCGGCCGGCCACCTCCAGTGCCCCGTCCGTCCGCAAGGACCCGAGGTCGGACGTAGTGAACCAGCCGTCCCCGAACGCCGCCGCGAGGTCGGGCCGGAGACGGTAGCCGCTGGCCAGGACGGGACCGGCGAGCCGGATCCGGCCGTCGTCGGCAATGGTCACCCGGACGCCGTCGAGTGGGACGCCGTCGTAGACGCAACCGCCGCAGGTCTCGGTCATGCCATAGGTGGTGACCACCTGGACACCCGCGGCACGCGCCCGCACGAGGACGTCGTCGCCGGCCCGGGCGCCCCCGACGAGGACGGCGTCGTAGCCGGCCAGCGCCTCGGCCGGGGCGCCGCCGGCGTCGAGCAGCGCGGTCAGCTGGCGCGGGACCAGCGACGTGTACCGCCGGGAGGCGCCGGCGAACAGCTGCACGCTGGCCGCGGCGAACAGCTCCGGGTCGAAACCCTCGGTGAGGTCGACGGCGACCGGCTCGGTGCCGGCGATCACGGAGCGGGCCAGCACCATGAGCCCGCCGATGTGGGTGGCGGGCAGCGCCAGCAGCCAGCGGCCCGGACCGCCCAGCCGGTCGTGCGTGGCCATCGCGGACGTGCGGACCGCGGCCGCGCCGAGCAGGGCGCCCTTGGGCCGGCCGGTCGAACCCGATGTCGGCACCACCAGTGCTACACCGTTTTCGACCGGCCGTGTGGGTCGGAGCTCGGCCAGCAGCGCGTCGCGGACCGCGGCCGGTGACGCCGGCAGTGGAAGCAGGGGCGGGCCGCCGGTCAGCGCCGCGGCGACCGCGGGCAGCAGCCGCGGTACCACGGCCGGGCGGAGCGGAACCTCGACCGTGCCCAGGGTGGCCGGGCCGGTGGTCGAGGGATTCGTCTGCATCGCACGCTCAGCTTAGATGTTCGGCCCGACTACAGGTTCAGGTGGAGCCGCAGGGCCGCGTCGACCTCGGCGAGCAGGGCGGGCGGCAGGGTGCCGACCCGCTCGCCGAGGCGGTGCGCGGAGATGGTGCGGACCTGATCGGCCTGGACCTTGGAGTCCCGCGGCAGGCCGGCCGCACCGGCGGGGACGAGGACCTGGAACGAGCGGACCCGCCGGATGTTGCTGGTGAGCGGCGCGACGGTGACCACTCCCTGCCGAAGCCGCTCGGTGGTGCGGTTCAGCGCGTCGTTGCTGACGATGACGGCCGGGCGGGTCTTGTTGGCCTCCGAACCCGTGACCGGCTCGAGGTTGACCCAGTAGACGTCGCCGCGCCGCACGTCACACCCCGTCGGCGGCGGTGGTCTCCCACGGCGAGGCGTCGTCGCTCTCGAGCCACTCGGCGGTGGCGTCGGCGTACTCGCTCTCGAGCTCGGACTCCCGGAGCAGCTGGAGCGCGCGGTGGAACACCGCGGAGCGGGACCGGACGTTCTCGGCCCGCGCGTAGCGGTCGACGAACTCGATGTCCTCCGCGGGAAGGCTGACGCTCACCTTGGTGACCATGGCCTGATCCTACGCGCAGTAGGACAATCGATACTACCCGTGGTCCGATCAGTAGTACCACGGGAAGCGCGACCAGTCAGGGTTGCGCTTCTCCAGGAACGCGTCACGGCCCTCGACGGCCTCGTCGGTCATGTAGGCCAGCCTGGTCGCCTCGCCGGCGAACACCTGCTGGCCGACCATGCCGTCGTCGATCGCGTTGAACGCGTACTTCAGCATCCGCTGGGCGGTGGGGCTCTTGCCGTTGACGCGCGCGGCCCAGTCCAGCGCGACGTTCTCCAGGTCGGCGTGCGGCACGACGGCGTTGACCATGCCCATGCGGTGGGCGTCGGCGGCGCTGTACTCGTCGCCGAGGAAGAAGATCTCGCGGGCGAACTTCTGCCCGACCTGCCGGGCCAGGTAGGCCGAGCCGTAGCCGCCGTCGAACGAGCCGACGTCGGCGTCGGTCTGCTTGAACCTGGCGTGCTCCGCGCTGGCCAGGGTCAGGTCGCAGACCACGTGGAGGCTGTGCCCGCCGCCGGCCGCCCAGCCCGGTACGACCGCGATGACCACCTTCGGCATGAACCGGATCAGCCGCTGTACCTCGAGGATGTGCAGCCGGCCGGCGCGGGCGGGGTCGACGGTGGTGGCGGTGTCACCTTCGATACCGATCGTGTACTGGTATCCGGTTCGTCCCCTGATGCGCTGGTCGCCGCCGGAGCAGAACGCCCAGCCGCCGTCCTTCGGCGACGGGCCGTTGCCGGTGAGCAGCACGCAGCCGACGTCGGAGGTCATGCGGGCATGGTCGAGCGCGCGATACAGCTCGTCGACGGTGTGCGGCCGGAACGCGTTGCGGACCTCCGGCCGGTCGAAGGCAATGCGCACGGTGCCTTGGTCGCGCCCGTCGGCGACGTGCCGGTGGTAGGTGATGTCGGTGAGCTCGATGCCATCGACGGGGCGCCAGCGGCCCGGATCGAACGGTGTGGTCGTCACGGTGATCACGCTAGTGCTGTGCCGGCCGTCACTTGTTGTCAGGGGTACCTGTTCTGCCAACGGGTGTTGGCAGCAGGTCGTGGAACTCCTCGAGGAAGCGATCAACCATGGCTGTCTCGTGGGCGTCGAGCGGGCGTCCGGGCGCCCGGCACACGTCGTGATCGATGAGGCCGCGGCGCTGTGAGATCGTCTTCTCCGCCTGGACGATGAGCTCCACGCCCTGCATCCAGTACGCGAGGTACGGGAGCATCCGCCCGTGCAGGCCGAGCGCCTCGTCGACCCGGCCGGACTCCCAGAGGTCCCAGACCCGTACGTACAGCTCGACGAAGGAGCAGCCGGGCTGAACGCCGGCGGCGCCGCGGCGCAGCGCGTCCGGGAGCTGGACGCCCGCGTAGCCGACCAGGCACGACAGCGATGGCTCGCCGTCGAGCAGGGCGCTCACCACCGGGCCCGGCGGCACCGCCTCCACCTTGACCAGCCGCAGGTTCTGGTGTGCCCGCGCCAGGCCGCGGATCGCCTCCGGGCTCAGCACGGTGCCGGTCTGCGCCGGCGCGTACTGCAGGATCGCGGTGGTCCCGGCGACGGCGTCGAGGACGGCCTCGACGTGGGCAAGCACCTTGTTACCCGGCGGGGAAAGGAACGACGGCGGCAGGATGTTGACCGCGTCGGCCCCGGCATCGACGGCGGACCTGGCCCGCCGGACGGCGATCGTCGTGGCGTGGTCGGGCACCGACACGATCGCCGCGACGTCGAGCCCGGACGTGCGCTCCAGCAGGATCCGGGCCAGCAGGTCCCGTTCGGCGTCGTCGAGCTTGTGAAACTCCGAGGCGAAGCCGGGGAACATCACCGCGGTGACGCCGGTGCCGAGCACGTGGTCGACGACCCGGGCGAAGCCGGCCTGGTCCACGTCGCCCGCCGGCGTGAACGGCACCTCGAGCACCGGGCACACCCCGCGGAACCGGTCGTCGTCGCCGCTGCCTGCCGCCGTCATCGCTCGTCACCCCTCCCGCAGCGAGCGGACGAGGGCGACCAGCCGCGCCGACACGACTTCGCTGATCCGCCGGCCCTTCTCCGCGGTGGCCGCGCGGGGGTCGCCGAACACGCCGGTCGGCGACACGTCGGCGAACCGCCGGTAGACGACGGCCGGCGCGCCGCGCAGCATGTCCGAGACGTCCCAGCTGAACGCACTGGTGTTCTGGCGGGCCGGGATGGCATCGGTGTCGACAAGCGATGCGGCGATCTCCAGCAGCAGCGAGGTCTCCAGCTCGCAGGCGTGGCCGACCCCGCCCGGTCCGGTGGTGCTCAGCTCGAGCAGCGCCTCGGCGGCGACCTGCCACCACGTGGTGCGGACGATGGTGCGGTCGGGCCAGCGGTGCCCGATGCGCTCCAGCGCCACCTGGCCGATGCCCTCGTTGCCGCCGTGCGCGTTGAGGATGAGCAGGTTGGACATGCCCACCTCCAGCGCGGAGTCGGCGGTCTCCACGATCTGGTTCAGCAGCGTCTCGTGGCTGAGGGACAGCGTGCCCGGAAAGTCGTCGTGGTGGCGGGAGTATCCGACGGAGATGGTCGGCAGGATCAGCACGTCGTCGCCCAGCCGGCGGTCGAGCTCCCGGCAGAAGTGATCGACGATCATGCGGTCGGTCGCCAGCGGCAGGTGCGGCCCGTGCTGCTCGATCGCTCCCATCGGCAGCACTACCGGCAGCGACCGTTCGATGGTCCCGAGCCGGGTGGAGGTCAGGTGTTCCCAGTAGGTCATGGGTTCCTCATCGCGCCACGTACTCCCTTTCAGCGGTGCGGAACTCCGCGCGCGCTTCCTCGTCGAGGCTCACGCCGAGGCCCGGTCCGTCCGGCAGGTGGGCGTACGGAGGCTCGATGCGCAGCGGCTCGCGCAGCAGGTCGTGGCAGCGGATCAGCCGGCCGAAGACGTCGCTGGGCTGCGTGCACGTTCGGGCGGCGGCGCAGGAGTGCAGGTAGGCGGCCTCCGCGATGCCGAGGTCGACCTGCGAGCCGTGCCACGTCGTCAGGTTGAACACGTCGGCCACGTGGTCGAGGCGGCGGAAGTCGTTCAGCCCCGCGGTGAGGTTCAGCATGTCCGCGCTGCCCCGGCGCAGGACGGCGACCAGCTCGCTGCCCCGGTCGGCGAACTGCGGGTAGGCCAGCGACAGGTGCCGGGCCAGCGGGATCGGAACCGCGCGGCGCAGCTCGACCCAGTCGTCCACCGCCCAGTGCGGCAGCGGGTCCTCCAGGCAGCCGACGTTGCCGACCTCGGCAAGTGACAGGCCGAGTGCGCGGGCGTCGGCGAGCCGTTCGAAGCGACCGTTCGGGTCGAGCACCACCGACATCCCCGGCGCCCGCTCGGCGATCGCCTGGCACCACGCCACGACGTCGTCGTCGAGGGAGCACTTGAGCTTCACGTTCGTGAACCCGGCTGCGGCGAACGGCGCGACGATGTCGCCGATCTCGTCGACGGTGCGGTGGCTGGACCACGCGCTGACGGGGATCCGGTCGCGGACCGGCCCGCCGAGCAGGTCGACGACGCGCAGGCCGGCCGAGCGCGCGTAGGCGTCCCACAGCGCCATCTCGAAGCCGTCGAACTCGTGGGTTCGCGCCACGGGCGGCTCCTGCAGGCTCATCGCCCGCACGTCCTGGCCCACGAGCGCGGCGGCGACGGCGTCGACGACCTCCCAGTCGTGCGCCCGGTACAGCTCGCCGAGCCCGACCGTCCCGTCGCGCAGCTCCAGCTCGAGGATCACCTTGGGCATCCGGTCGAACTGCACGGACCAGCTGCTCGCGCCCCTCCACGGCTTGTTGTGCAGCGGGCGGTTCAACGACGGCGAGTCCACCGCGCCCGGGAGCGCCGGGACGACCACCTCGGTCGCGCGGATCCGTTCGATCCGGCTGGGTCTGGTCACGACGTGCGGTTCCCCTCCGCCGCCCGCGCACGCCGCCGCCGGTCGGCATGGATGCGGGTGGCCATGTCGGCGTTGTAGAGCAGGGCGGTGAGCCCCGCGTCGACGGTGAGCACCTGGCCGGTGATGCACCGGCTGCGGTCGGAGAGCAGGAAGACAGCGGCCCAGCCGAGGTCGATGGGCTCGATGACGCGGTGCAGCGCCTGCTCGGTCGTGGTGTGCGCGTCGATCCACGAGGTGTCGTGCACCGGATGGTCCGGCGGTGCCAGGTCGCGGTCGGCCGGCACGTACCCGGGGGCGACGGCGTTGCACCGCACTCCGGCCGGGCCGAGATCCACCGCGAAGCCGCGGGTCAGACCCTCCACCCCGGCCTTGGCGGCCGCGTAGACGCCGTACCCGCCGATCGTCCTGGCCGCGTGGACCGACGAGACGTTGACGACGGCGCCCGTGCCGCCGCGCGCCAGGACGGCCCGGGCGAACTCGCGGCTGACCAGCCACACGCCGCGGAAGTCGGTGCCGACCACGTGGTCGAACTGGTCGTCGGTGACGTCGGTCAGGTGTGCGACGAGCCCGATGCCGGCGTTGTTGACCAGACCGGTCAGCGGCCCGGCGAGCTCGGTGGCCGCGGCGAACATCCGCTCGACCTCGGCCGGGCGCGACACGTCGCCGGCCACGCCGACGGCGCCGGGGTAGCGCGCGACGGTGGCACGCACCTCGTCGTCGGTCGGGCCGTTGACGACCAGCCGCGCGCCGGCCGCGTGGATCGCGTCGCACAGCCCGGAGGCGATGGCCGGGCCCGTCGCGCCGGTGACGAGCACCGTCTGGCCGGCCAGCTCACCGCCAGGTGGCGGAGCTTCGCGTTCGATCACGGGCGCCCTCGATCCGTCAGAGTCCATCTCGTCCCACTGAGTAGGACAGCGCCCCACTCTAGCGTGGCGCTGGCTGGCGTCAATGGCGTAGCGGCGGGGTGAACAGGGCGAAAACAGCGGAAAGACCCCGTTGACAGTGCTCGTCCGGAGCCCATAGCGTGCGGTGCTGAACAGAAACTGGTCTACTGTCCCATTCTTCAGGACACGACGAAGGGAACCCAGTTCCTATGCGATACCGACTGCGTCGCGAGGGCCGGGTTGCGCTCGCGTTCACCCTGATGATGGTCACCGCCGCGGCTGCGTGCGGCTCGGAGGACTCCGCGTCCGGGTCCTCCGACGAGCTGACCTACTGGTCGATGTGGCAGGAGAAGGAGCCGCAGGCCCAGGTGCTGGCCGAGGCGATCGAGGCGTTCGAGGCGGATACCGGCATCACGGTCAACGTCGAGTGGCAGGGCCGCGACAACATCACGAAGCTGCTCGCGGCGCTGCGCGGCGGCGACGTTCCGGACCTCATCGACCAGCAGTACTTCACGATCAGCAACGCCATCGTGGGGAACGAACAGTTCACGCCGCTCGGCGACGTGTACGACATGGAGATCCCGGAGGAGGACCTCACCGTCGCCGAGGCCATCACCGACAAGTACGACATGTTCACCACCACCGACGACGGTGAGCACTTCCTGGTGCCGTACGAGGTGATCGGCTACACGATCTGGTACGACGCCGCGGCGCTGCCGGCGGTCGCGGCGAGCCCGCCGGCGACGTGGGACGACTTCGCGGCGCTGCTGGCCGAGGCCAAGTCCGCCGGGCGCAGCGGCATCGCGCTGGACGGCGACATCGCCGGGTACGCGGAGTACTGGACCGCCACGGCGCTGGTCCGGGCGCTCGGGCCGGGCGGCTACAACGAGCTGGTTTCCGACGAAGAGGCCGCCGGCTGGGACACCCCGCAGGTGCGGGACGCGCTCTCGGCGATTGAGGAGCTCGCCGGCGGGGGGTACTTCATCCCCGGCTACGACAGCAGCAAGTTCCCCGCCATCCAGACCCAGTGGGCCCAGGGCGACGCCGACTTCCTGTACATGGGCAGCTGGGCGCCGACCGAGACCGGCGAGTTCGCCGCGCCGGAGTTCGAGTACCGGTCGTTCAACTTCCCGACGCTGGGCACGGACGACTCGCTGCCGGCCAGCGTCATCGGGTTCGCGATCCCCGAGCCGGCCGACAACGCCGACGCCGCCTCGGAGTTCATCGCCTACTTCCTCAACAAGGACCGGCTGTCGCTGATCTCCACCGAGGCCGCGAACCTCACCCCGCGCGCCGACGTCGAGGTGCCGCCGCAGCTGGCCGACGTCAACGAGCTGCTGCAGAGCAAGAGCCTCAGCAAGATCACCGACGGAGTGCTCGGCGACCACTCCGACTTCGACACCAAGATCTTCCAGCCTTTGAACCTCGAGCTGATGACCGGGAAGATCTCGGTGGACGAGTTCATCGAACGGATCGCGTCGGAGCAACGGGACTACTGGGAGAGCCAGGGCTGATGGCCCTCGCAGCCCTGAGCGGGACGGCCACCCGCCGGCGCGACCACGCCGGCGGGATGTCCGCGTTCGAGCGCTCGCGCCGGCGGCTGTACCTGCCCTTCGTCGTCCCCGCGCTGCTGCTCCACCTGGTTTTCGTCATCGGGCCGACGGCCGCGGCGCTGTGGATCAGCTTCCACCGGTGGGACGGCGTGTCGCCGATGGAGTGGACCGGGCTGGACAACTACACGGCGCTGCTCGAGGACTCGACCTTCCGGACCGCGCTGGTGAACACGCTCGTGATCCTGGTCGTGGCCGGGCTGGCGATCTTCGTCATCAGTTTCGTGCTCACCATGATCGTGCGCGAGCTGCGATGGAAGTCGTTCGTCCGCTCGGTGCTGTTCTTCCCGCACATCGTGTCAGCCATCGTGCTGTCGATCGTCTGGGGGTTCATCTTCCAGCACAACGGCGTGGTCAACACGATCCTGGACCGGCTGTTCGGCGCCGAGCCGATCCCGTGGCTGAACGCCGACAACCTCTTCGTGATGATCCTGATCGGCACGGTCTGGCTCTCGACCGGCCTGTACGTCACGATCATCATGGCCGGGGTCGACCGCATCCCGCAGTACTTCTACGACGACGCCCAGCTGGCCGGTGCGAGCGCCTTCCAACGCCTCCGGCACGTCACGCTGCCGCTGTCCTGGGACGTGATCTCCGTCGCCGCCATCTTCTGGACCATCAGCTCACTCAAGATCTTCGAGTTCATCTACGCCTTCGGCGGCACGACCAACGACCTGCCGCCGCCGGGAGTGTGGAACTCGGCGCTGTTCGTGTACGGCGAGTCCTTCGGCGGCCGCAGCCCGTCCTACCTGTTCGGGTACGCGTCGGCATCGGCGATCCTCATGCTGGGGCTGTTCGCCTTCCTCGTCGTCGGCCTGCGACGCCTGATGCGGAGGGATCCCATTGAGTTCTGAGGCGGGCACGCTGACGACGGAGCGCGGCGCGGGACGGGGCGGGCCCCGCTCCGGTCGCGGCGCCGGGACCGGCCAGGTGCCCCGTCGCCGCCGCACCGGACGGCCGGAGCCGGGCCGCGTCGTCGGCCGTGTGCTGGTGTGGTCGTTCGTCGCGTTCAACGTCCTGATCTTCCTGTTCCTGATCACGTCGTCGGTCAAGTCGACGCCGGACATCTTCGACGCGCCGTGGGGGCTCCCGACCTCGCTGCACCTGGAGAACTGGTCCAACGCCTGGAACGAGAGCGGGTTCGCCAGGGCCACGGTGAACACCGTCGCGCTGGCCGTGGCGGGGTCGGTGAGCACGCTGGTCGTGTCGGCACCGGCCGCCTACGTGCTCAGCCGGGTGCGGCACCGCTCGGCCGGCCCGCTGAGCCTGTTCTTCGCGCTCGGGCTGGGCATCCCGGCGCAGGTCACCGTCATCCCGCTGTTCGAGATGATGTCCAACGTCGGGCTGGTCAACAGCCTCTTCGGGCTCTACGTGCTCTACACCGCCACCCATGTGCCGTTCACGGTGTTCCTCCTGACCGGCTTCATGCGATCGTTGCCGGGCGAGATCGAGGAGGCCGCGGCCATCGACGGAGCCTCGGCGCTGCGGTCCTTCGCGCAAGTCATGCTGCCGCTGGCCCGCTCGGGCTTGGTGACGGTGCTGATCCTCAACGCCATCTCGATGTGGAACGAGACCCTCCTGGGCATCGTGTTCCTGCAGAGCGTGGACAAGTACACGCTGTCGCTGGCGGTGCTCAACTTCCTGTCGAGCATGCAGTTCTCCGGCGCCGACTACGGCGGCCTGTTCGCCGGCGTGTGCATCCTCGTCCTGCCGATGCTCCTGCTGTACGTCTGGCTGGGCCGCCGCATCGTCGAGGGCATCACGCTGGGCGCAGGCAAGTGACGGGGCCCGGTGCGATACTCATGGCACCGTGCGGGGAAGGGGTAGCGTGAACGAGTCGGTGCGCAAAGCCGCCGACGTGCTTTCGGCCCTCGCCGACGCCGGCCGTGACATGAGCGCCCGCGAGATCAGCGTGCTCACCGACGTCCCCAAGAGCACGGCGCAGCGGCTCCTGCAGTCCCTCGAGGACAGCGGCCTGGTCCGGCAGGACTCCGACACCCGCCGGTACGGCCTCGGGCCGCGCACGCTGACGCTGGGCATGGCCTACCTGGAGCGCATCGACGTGCGGGCGCAGGCCATGCCGTACATGGTGCGGCTGCGCGACGAGCTCGACGAGACCATCGCGCTCGCGGTGCGGGCGGGGTCGGCGCGCATCTACGTCGAGCAGCTCGAGGCGCGGTCCGGGCTGAAGGTCAAGGCCGAGCTCGGCCGGCCGTACCCCCTGTGGGCCGGCGCGTCCGGGCGCATCCTGCTGGCCGGGCTGTCCCGCGACGACGTCATCCGGTTCGCCGCCGACGTCGGTGAGGCGGCGTTCACGCACGTCGACCCGCCCACACTGAACGGCCTGCTCGCGCGCCTGGAGCGCACCCGAGAGCAGGGATACGAGTGGGCGTTCGAAGAGACCATGCGAGGCGTGCACACCGTGGCGGCTCCGATCCGCGTGTCCCTGTCCGAGATGGCGGTGATCAGCGTCTCCGGGCCGTCCACCCGGTTCAACGAGAGCCTGATGGAGGCCGCGACCGGTCCGCTGATGGAGGCCGCCCGCGAGATCTCGTCGTCGATGGGACACCCCCACCCGCCGCGCGGGTGGAACGAACGGCACGCCTCGACCGTCTGACTGGACATGAGACCGCGGGGTCGTCGGCGGCGCACGCCTGTGATCATGGAAGATAGGAACATGAAGTACCGCGTGACTGCCGGGGCCGGGGTGGTGGCCCTCGCCGGTGCCGCCGTGTTCGCCATCGTTGGGGCCACCGATGGCGACGACACGTCGACCGAGTCCGGCGGGTCCACGGACGCTGGCGTCCAGGTGGCGGCATCGCCGGTCGAGGAGCAGGTCGCGGGCCCCATCGACGCCGAGCCCGACGCCGACCCCGCCGCAGGCCCGCTGACCCTCAGTGCTCCGGCGGAGGCACGCCCGGGCAGCTCGGTCACCTTCGGCGTGCGGTGGACTACGCCCGACGGCGACCCCGTCAGCGGCGAGGTCGACCTGCAGCGCATCGAGGGCAACGCGTGGACGACGGTCACGACGGTGCCGGTCGAGAGCGGCACCGGCGGCGTCGACGTCGAGGTCCCGTCGTCGGGCATCTACCGGCTCGCGTACGGCGGCGGACCCGAGCTCGAAGCCGTCACGTCCACCGAGCTGGTGGTCACCGCCGGCGAGCCAATGGTGTCCCGCCTCACCGCCACCGCCGAGAGCGACGGCGAGGGCTCGGTCGGCGTCACCGCGGCATGGACCACCGACGGCGGCGTCCCGATCGTCGGCGGGCTGGAGCTGCAGCAGGCCGACGGCGAGGAGTGGGTGCCGCTGGCCACCGCGGTCACCGGCCCCGAAGGCACCGCGGTCGCCGAGGCCGCGGCCGAGGAGACCACGCGGTTCCGCTTCAGCTACGCCGGCGGCAGCCGGTTCGGCGCGGTGGTCAGCGAGGATGCCCTCGCGCTCGGCGAGGACGTGCGCACCATTCCGGTCGAGCTGTGCGACGACGACGTCGACATCGACAACCTCGCCAACGGCGTCGGCTGCCACTACACGCCGGTCACGTCCGGCAACTTCGTGGTCGCCCACGACTACCTGGGCAACTCCTGGTGGAACTCCATCCCGGTGAGCAGCTACGTGGAGCTGGAAGGCGAGTTCGCCGGGCTGTACGAGGTGGTCGACCGCGTCATCGCCCAGGGCCGCGGCTCCGCGCTCGGCTCGGCGTCCAACTGGACCTGCGGCGACTCCTGCGACGTCGTCCTGCAGACCTGCCAGGGCAGCAACACCGGCTTCACCTGGCTGCGCCGGGTCGCCGAGGACGAAGCACCCGCGACCTGACGGCGGCGTCGCTGGTCGGTGCTCTTCCACCCCGGATCCGTGGGTGCGCGGGACCCTGAAATGATCACGTTCAGCACGAAATCTCGTGTCACACCATGCCTGCAACCCTCGTGATGCACACGAAGTCCTCGTGAGGGCTCGGCCAGTCGCCGAGGCCGGGTTCCGGGCGCACCACGCACCACGCGGCGCGCCGCGCGACCAGCGGGGCCGCGCTCAGCCAGCGGGCGCCGCGCCCCGAGCGTCGTCGATTGACGCCAGCCGCCGGACCGGCGAGAACGCCACCCATAGGGTCGCCAGCGCCATGCCGGTCCCACCCGACACCATGGTGGTTCGGCTGTCGGTGAGCCCTGCGACGCCGCCGCCGAGTGCCGCACCGAGCGGGATGGCGCCCCACGAGATCAGCCGGTAGGCGGCATTGACCCGGCCGCGCAGCCGCTCGGGCAGTGCCGCCTGGCGCACCGTCACGGCGTGCACGTTGGCGATGCCGATGCCCACGCCCATGACGACGAAGACCGCGCCGAGCAGGACGAGCGACGCCACCGGGTCGGTGCCGGTGAACACCACGAGCACCGGCGCGGTGTTGCCCAGGACGAGCGCGATCAGCAGCACCCGGCCGTAGCCGAACCGGCCGGTGACGCGCGAGCCGAACCAGGCGCCCAGGAACGAGCCGATCCCGCCGGCGGTGAAGACGATGCCGATCTGCGCGGGCCCGAGCCCCAGCTCACGCACGGCGAAGAGCATCAGCCCGAGGACGAAGATCTCGTTGAAGAAGTTGAACGTGGTGGCCTCGCCGAGCAGCGCCCGGATGTAGCGGTGGCGCAGCGCCTCGCGCAGCCCGGCGGTGATCTCGGACCACGACGGCCGGGCGGACGCGACCGGCCGAGCCGCCTCCTCGACGCGGATGCCGCGCAGGCTCAGCGCCGAGACCAGGTAGCCGGTCGCGTTGATGGCGACGGCGAACGGCGCCGAGACCGCCTGGACGATGACGCCGCCGAAGCCGCGGCCGCCGATCTCGTTGGCCGATTGCGCAGCCGCCAGTTTGCCGTTCGCGTCCACGAGCTGGCGGTGCGTCACGATCTCGGGGAGGAAGGCGAAGTCGGCGACCTGATACAGCACGGTCAGCACCCCGGCGGCGAACATCACGACGTAGAGCAGCTCCATGCCGGCGACGCCCGCCCAGACCGTGATCGGGATGATCATCATCAGCGCGAACCGGCCCACGTCCGCGCCGATCATGAGAGGCAGCCGCCGGCGCCGGTCGACCAGCACCCCGAGCGGCAGCGTCGCGAGCAGGAACGGCAGGAACTGTGCCGTCCGCACCGCGCCCAGCTCGCCCGGTGTCGCGGCCAGGGCGACGATCGCCAGCAGAGGGACCGCCAGTTCCGCGACCTCCGAGCCGAACGTCGACACCGCCGACCCCAGCCACAGCCGGCGGAAGTTCCGGTTGGGCCACGCCCGGGTGCTCACGGCTGGGTCGGTAACCGCTGTCATGGCGTTACAGGTTATTCATAACCAGTGAATGGCCGCAAGGGGTTATGATCGGAGAGTGTCCGGAACCAGCGCACTGGCGCCCGGCCGGCTCGAGACCGTGCGCAGCTTCGTCAACACGCGCGACATCGAGGCGGCCACCGACGCCCTGTCCACGCCGATCGACCTGGTCCGGTGGCTGGGTGACGCCGGCCTGTCGGCGGGCGGGGAGGCTGGTGCGTCCGACGCCGAGGCCGGCCCGGCCGACCTGGACCGTGCCGTCGGGGTGCGCGAGGCGCTGCGGGCGGCGCTCGGCGCCAACCACGACGGCGGACCCGTCCCCGACGACGCACTCGCCGTCCTCAACGCCGCCGCCCGGCGGGCCCGGCTGGTCGCGACGCTGACAGCGCACGACGGCTGGCGCCCGGTTCCGTCCGCCGACGGCGTCGACGGTGCGCTGGGCGCGCTGTTGAGCCTGGTTGACGAGGCCATGGTGGCGGGCACGTGGTCCCGGCTCAAGGTCTGTGTCAACGACACCTGCCAGTGGGCGTTCTACGACCACTCGCGCGCCCGATCGGGCAAGTGGTGCTCGATGCGGGTGTGCGGCAACCGTGCCAAGCAGCAGGCCTGGCGCGGGCGCAGGGCAGAATCGACGGCGTGAACCCATCCACGGCGGTGGCCCGGGCCATCGTGGCCGAGCTGGTCCGGCGCGGCGTCCGGCACGCCGTTCTGGCGCCCGGCTCCCGCAGTGCCCCGCTCTCGCACGCGCTGGCCGACGCGGCCAGCCGCGGCGAGCTGCGGCTGCACGTCCGCATCGACGAGCGGGTGGCCGCGTTCACCGCGATCGGCCTGGCCCGGGTGGCCGGCCCTGTCCCCGTCGTGACGACCTCCGGCACGGCCACGGCGAACCTGCACCCGGCGGTCCTGGAGGCCGCACACGCCGGGGTGCCGCTGGTGCTGCTCACCGCGGACCGGCCGCACGAGATGCGCGGCACCGGCGCCAACCAGACCACCGACCAGGTACGGCTGTTCGGCGCCGCGGTCCGCTTCTTCGCCGACGTCCCGGCACCTTCCGGCCGCCCCGGTGAGGACGCCGACCTGCGCAACCTGCTCAGCCGCGCGCTGGCCGCCGCCGACGGCGTCCGGTCCGGCGCGCCCGGGCCGGTCCACCTCAACCTGGCCTTCCGCGAGCCGCTGGTCCCCGACGACGACGGCGCGGCGCCGGTGCCGGCGGACACGACCGGGTCGGTCCGGGTCGCCGTCGTGGACGAGGTCGCGCCGGTCCCGCTCGACGACAGGCCGCGCACCGTCGTCGTCGCCGGTGACCGTGCCGGGGCCGCCGCCCGGGAGCTCGCCGAGGCCGCCGGACTCCCGCTGCTGGCCGAGCCGTCGTCGGGCGCGCGGTCCGGCGACCACGCCGTTGGACCGTACCGGCTCCTGCTCGAGCGCCCGGAGCTCGGCGGCCGCATCGAGCGGGCTGTCGTCTACGGACATCCCACGCTGTCGCGGCAGGTCACCGGCTTACTGGAACGCTCCGGCGTCGAGGTCGTCGTCGTGGCCGGCCGCGCCCCCGAATGGCCCGACGCCGGCCGGCGCGCCGCGCGCGTCGTCTCCGCCGTCCGCGCCGGCGGCCTGAGCCGGCACACCGACTGGCTGGCCGCCTGGCAGCAGGCCGGCAAGGCCGCCCAGCAGGCCGTCGACGACGTCCTCGCCACCGGCCCGCTGAGCGGCCCTGCCGTCGCCGCGGCCGTCTGGTCGGCCCGGCAGCCGGGGGAGTACGTGGTGGCCGGCTCCTCCAACCCGATCCGCGACCTCGACCTGGCTGGCGCCCCCTCGCCGACGGCCCCGTCCGACGACGGCGCCGTGCTGGCCAATCGCGGGCTGGCGGGCATCGACGGCACCCTCTCGACCGCTACCGGCGTCGCACTGGCCGCCGGCCGCCCGGCCCGGGCCCTGGTCGGCGACCTCACCTTCCTGCACGACGCGGGCGGCCTGCTGATCGGCCCGCTGGAGGAGGCGCCCGACCTGCAGGTGGTCGTCGTCAACGACGGCGGCGGCGGCATCTTCGCGTTGCTGGAGCATGGCGAGCCCGCCCACGCGAGCCGCTTCGAGCGTGTCTTCGGCACCCCGCACGGCGCCGACCTGGGCGCGCTGTGCGCCGGCTACGGCGTGATGCATCGCCTCGTCACGGAGCCGAGCGACCTGCGAACGGTGCTCGCCTCGCCGGTCTCCGGGCGTGGCGTCATCGAGGTCCCGATCGAGCGAGCCTCCCTGCGCGACCTGCACGCGCGGCTCCGGGCCGCCGTGGCCGCGGCGCTGGGCTGACGCTCAGTCGCCGTGGCACCACGGCTCCCAGGTGAGCTGGGAAGGCGCTTTTGGGACATGATCGACGGAGTGGTGTCAAGCGGGACGGCCCGGCGCGGGGTCCGACGGAGCGACCGGCAGACGACGGCGCGGGGTCAGAGGCAGGCGGCGCCGGGTCAGACTGAGAGGGCGTCGCGCATAGGGACGAGTTTGGCGGCGCTCTCGGCCAGTTCCGCCTCCGGATCGGAGCCGGCGACGATGCCGCAGCCGGCGAACAGGCGCATGCGGGCGGCGTTGTCGGGGTCGATTTCGGCGCAACGAAGCGCGATGCCCCATTCGCCGTCGCCGTCGGCGTCGAGCCAGCCGACGGGGCCGGCGTAGCGGGCCCGGTCGAGGCCCTCGATCTCGCGGATCAGTTCGCCGGCGTCCTTGGTGGGGGTGCCGCCGACGGCCGCGGACGGGTGCAGGGCGGCGGCCAGCGCCAGCGAGGAGGCGTCGTCGTCGGTGACGCCGGCGAGGTCGGTGGCCAGGTGCATGACATTGGGCAGGTGCAGCACGAACGGCGTCTCGGGCACGTTCATGCTGGAGCAGAACGGCGCCAGCGCGTCGGCGACGGAGCGGACGGCGTACTCGTGCTCCTCGAGGTCTTTGCTGGAGCGGGCCAGGGACGCGGCAAGGGCGAGGTCGCGGGCGTCGTCGCCGGTGCGGCGGATGGTGCCGGCCAGGACGCGTGAGGTGATCAGGCCGCGCTCGCGCCGTACCAGCAGTTCGGGGGTCGCGCCGATCAGGCCGTCGACGCTGAAGGTCCAGCAACGCGGGTAGCGCTCGGCCAGCCGCTGGATGGGCCAGCGGCGGTCGATCGGCTCGGTGCCCTCGGCGACCAGGTCGCGCGCCAGCACCACCTTCTCGAGCTCGCCGGCGTTGATGCGCCGCACGCCCTCGGCGACGATGCTCTCCCACTCGGTGCCGGTGCGTGAGCCGTCGGAGAACGTGATGTCGCGCGGGCGGCGGGCCTGGCTCACCGCGGGCAGGTCGGCCAGTCCGGGCAGGTTGCCCGACACGCTCACCGTCGTGACCCACCACCGGCCGGCCCGGTGCCCGACGACCATCTCCGGCAGAACCAGCGACGACGCCCCAGGCACGTCGTCGAAGGCGAACGAACCGAACGCCACGGGGCCGGTGCCCGGCAGCCGTACCTCGTCGCGGACCACGGCGGTGGCGACCATGCGCCGCCACCAGCGGTCGGCCGCGACGAAACGGTTGGCGCCGACGGTGTCGAACCGGGCCGCCTCGCCCCAGCCGACGACGCCCTCACCGCGTCGCACCCACGTCATCGGTGCGCCGTCCTCGGGCAACAGCTCGAGCAGCGGGCCGGGATCGGCGACCTCCGTCGTGCGCACGACCATGGGCGCGAGTGCGGGCACAGTGGTCACGAACACCAAGCGTACGGCCGTCGCGGCAGGCAGTCGCGTCGCGGTCTACAGTTGTTGGTCGTGACTCGCGCCTCCCTGGACAAACAGCCGCACGAGGTGGCGGCGATGTTCGACGACATCGCCGAGCGGTACGACCTCACCAACGACGTCCTCTCGCTGGGCCAGGACCGTGCCTGGCGACGGGCGGTCGTCCAGGCGGTCGCCGTGGCGCCCGGTGAGCGCGTGCTCGACCTCGCCGGCGGTACCGGCACGTCCAGCGCGCCGTTCCGTGAGCGCGGCGCGCACGTCGTGCCGTGCGACTTCTCGCTGGGAATGCTGCGCGCGGGCCGGCGGGTCAACCCGGAGCTGCCGTTCGTGGCCGGCGACGCCGCCCAGCTGCCGTTCGCCGACGACGCGTTCGACGCGGTGACCATGTCGTTCGGGCTGCGCAACGTCCACGATCCCGACGCCGCACTGCGCGAGATGCTGCGCGTCACCCGGCCCGGCGGCCGCGTCGTCGTCTGCGAGTTCAGCCATCCCACCTGGGCGCCGTTCCGCACCGTCTACGTCGAGTACCTGATGCGCGCGCTGCCGGTGGTAGCGCGCTGGGTCGCTAGCAGCCCGGACGCCTACGTCTACCTGGCCGAGTCCATCCGCGCCTGGCCCGACCAGCGCGGCCTGGCGGCGCGGATGCGGCGGGCAGGCTGGTCCGACGTGCGCTGGCGCGACCTCAGCGGTGGTGTCGTCGCGCTGCACCACGCCGTCAAGCCCTGAGGCGGCGCCGGCTCGACGTCGGGGGCGCACCCGAGTCGTACGTCTCGCGGGACCTGGCCGGTGAGAACGTGCTCGGGGCCGCCCTGAGAGGACCGGAATTACGCAACGATGTTGGTTCATAAATCTGCAGGTCAGAGCCGGTGACCCCGGTCGAATCCCGTAGGGAGCAACCCCTACACTTGGGTGCGAGTGTGCGCTCGTGAACGGATTCACGAGCCCGCGCACCGCGAACAGGACAGGGAAGCACCACGTCACCGAGGACCCTTCGATGAGCCAGCGCAATGGTCGCGCGCGACCGGGCGCCACGAGCCGGATGGCCGGCGAAGCCGACGTCATCGTCGTCGGCGCTGGGCCGGCCGGCTCCACGACGGCTTACTACCTGGCCCGGGCGGGCCTCGACGTCCTGCTGCTGGAGAAGGCCTCCTTCCCGCGCGACAAGGTCTGTGGCGACGGTCTCACCCCGCGGGCGGTGCGGCAGCTGGTCCGGATGGGCATCGACACCAGCCAGCCTGGCTGGATCCGCAACAAGGGGCTGCGCATCATCGGCGGCGGGATGCGACTGCACCTGCCCTGGCCGGACCTGGCCAGCTACCCCGACTACGGCCTCGTGCGCACCCGCACCGACTTCGATGAGCTGCTGGCCCGGCACGCCGCCGGCGCCGGTGCCCGGCTGCACGAGCGCATCAACGTCACCGGGCCGGTCCTGGACGAGCGCACCGGCGACATCGTCGGCGTCACCGCGAAGCCGCTGGACGAGCGCGGCCGCGCGGCCGGGGAGGCGGTCACCTACCGCGCACCGCTGGTGGTCGCCGCCGACGGCACGTCCTCGCGGCTGTCCACGGCCATGGGCATCCACAAGCGGGACGACCGGCCGATGGCCGTCGCCGTCCGCACGTACTACAAGACGCCGCGGCACGACGACGACTGGATGGAGTCGTGGCTGGAGCTGTGGGCCGATTCTGATGCCGGACGCGGCGGCAAGATCCTCCTGCCCGGCTACGGCTGGATCTTCGGCACCGGCAACGGCACCAGCAACGTCGGGCTCGGCATCACCAACACGTCGAAGGCGTTCGGACGGGTCGACTACAAGGACATGCTGCGCCGCTGGGCCGCGCAGACGCCGCCGGAGTGGGGCTTCACCGACGAGAACCAGATCGGCGACATCCGCAGCGCGGCGTTGCCGATGGGATTCAACCGCCAGCCCCACTACAGTCGTGGCCTGCTCCTGGTCGGCGACGCCGGTGGGATGGTCAACCCGTTCAATGGCGAGGGCATCGACTACGCGATGGAGGCGGCCAACCTCGCGGCCACCGTCATCGCCGACGCGCTGTCCCGGGACGCCGCCGGCCGGGAACGGGCGCTGCGGAGCTATCCTGCGGCGCTGAAACACGAACACGGTGGCTACTTCACGCTCGGCCGCATCTTCGTCAGATTGATCGGTGACCCACGGATCATGAGAATCGCCCGCAACCACGGCCTGCCTCGGCCGCGGCTCATGAAGTTCACGCTGAAGCTGCTGGCCAACCTGACCGACCACCGCGACGGTGACGCCTACGACCGCGTCATCAACGCCCTGACCCGACTGGCTCCGGCCGCATGACCGCGGTCGGCAGGGGCTCGCGGCCGACCGCGAGGTCCCGAGAAGAGACGATGGAGGCGAGCGTGACCGAGCACGGCGCAGCGAGAGGACGTGATGCCGCGTGAACGCCTACGCACCGATCCTCGGGCTCATCGCGATCGCGGCGGTGTTCGCCATCGGCTCCATCGTGTTCTCGTCGGTGGCCGGCCCGAAGCGGTTCAACCGGGTCCGCCTGGACTCCTACGAATGCGGCATCGAGCCGACGCCGCAGCCGGTCGGCGGCGGGCGGTTCCCGGTCAAGTACTACCTGACCGCGATGACCTTCATCATCTTCGACATCGAGATCATCTTCCTGTACCCGTGGGCGGTGCGGTTCGACCACCTCGGTGTCTGGGGCTTCTTCACGATGCTCACATTCATCTTCCTGATCACCGTGCCGTTCGTCTACGAGTGGCGGCGCGGCGGGCTCGACTGGGACTAGCGGAGGCGAATCATGGGTGTTGAAGAGAAGCTCCCGTCCGGCGTGCTGCTCAGCACGGTCGAGGGCCTGCTGGGGTACATGCGCAAAGGCTCGGTGTGGCCGGCGACGTTCGGCCTGGCCTGCTGCGCCATTGAGATGATGGCCTTCGGCGGTCCGCGACACGACTCCGCGCGGTTCGGCATGGAGGTCTTCCGTGCCTCGCCGCGCCAGGCCGACCTGATGATCGTGGCAGGCCGCGTCAGCCAGAAGATGGCACCGGTGCTGCGGCAAATCTACGACCAGATGGCCAGCCCGAAGTGGGTGCTGTCCATGGGCGTCTGCGCGAGCTCCGGCGGCATGTTCAACAACTACGCGATCGTGCAGGGCGTCGACCACGTCGTCCCCGTCGACGTGTACCTGCCCGGCTGCCCGCCGCGTCCGGAGATGCTCATCGACGCCATCCTCAAGCTGCACGAGCAGATCCAGCAGAGCAAGCTCGGTGCCCACAAGGTCGCCGCGGATGCGCAGGCCGAGCAGCGGGCTTTGGAGGCACCGGCGACGCACGAGATGAAGGGCCTGCTCCGGTGAGCGAGAACGACGACCCGCAGAGCGGCACGCAGCGTCCCGACGAGGTCGAGGAGGCCTCGCGGACGCGCGCCGAGACCAGCCCGATCGAGCAGCCCGGCAAGGCGGCCGAGCCCGGCGGCGGCCCGGACGAGCCGTCGAAGGAAGAGGTCACCACCGGCGGCACGCCCGGCGACGGCGAAGCCGACGAGGCGACGGCCGGAGCCGACGGCGACGAGGCCGAAGCGGAGGACGAGTCCCTGCCGGCTGAGCCGGAGGGCCCGGTTCTGCCGCCGGAGCACCCGTCCCGGCGCGGCATGTTCGGCGCCTACGGCGGCTCCGGCGACACCTCCGGGTACGGCCGGCTGGTCGTCCGCGACACCAGCCCGGTGCGCGGCGGATCGACACCGCGCCCCTGGGCCGACGAGCTGGAGCAACTCGGCGACGACGTCAGCGCGGCGCTTCAGGAGGCCGGCAGCAGCGACGACGAGGCGTTCGAGAAGGTCGTGGTGCACGGCGGCCAGGTGACGTTCTTCGTCCGGCGCGAGCGGCTGGCCAAGGTCGCCCGGATGTTCCGCGACGACCCCGCGTTGCGGTTCGAGATGTGCATGGGCGTCAACGGCGTGCACTACCCCGAGGAGACCGGCCGCGAGCTGCACGCCGTCTACCAGCTGCTGTCCATCACCCACAACCGCCGAGTCAACCTCGAGGTGGTCTGTCCCGACAGCGACCCGCACATCCCGTCGATCGTCAGCACCTACCCGTCGGTCAACTGGCACGAGCGGGAGACCTACGACTTCTTCGGCATCCTCTTCGACGGCCACCCGGCGCTGACCCGCATCCAGATGCCGGACGACTGGCCGGGGCACCCGCAACGCAAGGACTACCCGCTCGGCGGGATCCCGGTGGAGTACAAGGGCGCGACCATCGAGCCGCCGGACGAGCGGAGGGCGTACAACTGATGAGCAACTACCAGGACGTCACCTTCACCCCTGCTACGGACGACGACACTGCTGATCCTTATGCCGGGGTCCGCGAGACCACGGAGGGTCCGGTCTACACCGTCACCGGGCAGGACTGGGACGACGTGGCCGCCGCCGCGGCGGCCGGCGAGGAGCGCATCGTCGTCAACATGGGCCCGCAGCACCCGTCCACGCACGGTGTGCTCCGGCTCATCCTGGAGCTCGACGGCGAGACGGTCACCGAGGCCCGCTGCGGCATCGGTTACCTGCACACCGGCATCGAGAAGAACCTGGAGTACCGGACGTGGACCCAGGGGGTCACGTTCGTGACCCGCATGGACTACCTCTCCCCGTTCTTCAACGAGGCCGCCTACGTGCTGGGCGTCGAGAAGCTGCTGGGCGTCACCGACGAGATCCCGGACCGGGCCAACGTCATCCGGGTCATGATGATGGAGCTCAACCGCATCTCCTCGCACCTGGTGTGCATCGCCACCGGCGGCATGGAGATGGGCGCGCTCACCGTCATGACCAACGGCTTCCGAGAGCGCGAGCGCACCCTCGACCTGTTCGAGCTGATCAGCGGCCTGCGCATGAACAGCGCGTACATCCGTCCCGGGGGTGTCGCGCAGGACCTCCCGCCCGGCGCGGTCGAGAGCGTCCGCGAGTACCTGCGCTGGATGTGGGACCACATCGGCGAGTACGAGGCGTTCTGCAACGAGAACCCGATCTTCAAGGGCCGCACGGTCGGCGTCGGCTACCTCGACCTGGCCGGCTGCATGGCGCTGGGCCTCACCGGCCCGGTGCTACGCTCCACGGGCCTGCCGTGGGACCTGCGCAAGTCGCAGCCGTACTGCGGCTACGAGACCTACGACTTCGACGTGCCGACGTGGGACACCTGTGACTCCTACGCCCGGTTCCGCATCCGGGTCGAGGAGATGAAGGAGTCGCTGAAGATCGTCGAGCAGTGCCTGGACCGCCTGGAGCCGGGCCCGGTCATGATCGGCGACAAGAAGATCGCCTGGCCGGCCCAGCTGGCCATCGGCAGCGACGGCATGGGCAACTCTCTCGACCACATCCGGCACATCATGGGTGAGTCGATGGAGGCGCTGATCCATCACTTCAAGCTGGTCACCGAGGGATTCCGGGTCCCCGCCGGCGAGGTGTACCTGCCGATCGAGTCGCCGCGCGGCGAGCTCGGGGCGCACGTCGTGTCCGACGGCGGCACCCGGCCGTGGCGGACGCACTTCCGCGACCCGTCGTTCAACAACCTGCAGGCCGTGCCCGCGATGTGCGAGGGATCGATGGTCGCCGACGTCATCGTCGCCGTCGCGAGCATCGACCCGGTGATGGGTGGATGTGACAGATGAGCGGCGAAAGGACGAGTGAGCGCAGTGGCCGGCCCGACGGAGGGGGGCCGTCCGCGCAGCGAACGAGGACTGGAGTGCGACCAGCAGAGATGACCAACGTGGAGTCGAAGCTCGACGACAAGGCCCGGGCGGAGATGCTCGAGATCGTCGCGCGCTATCCGGAGCCGCGCTCGGCACTGCTGCCGATGCTGCACCTGGTGCAAGCGTACGAGGGCTACGTGACGCCGGCCGGTATCGAGCTGTGCGCCGAGGTCCTCGGCATCACCGAAGCCGAGGTGGCGGCGGTCGCCACCTTCTACACGATGTACAAGCGCCGCCCGGTCGGTGAGTACCACGTGGGCGTGTGCACCAACACGCTGTGTGCCGTCATGGGCGGCGACGCCATCTGGGACGACCTGTCCGAGCACCTCGGCGTGGGGCACGACGAGACCACCGAGGACGGCCAGGTGTCGCTCGAGCGCGTCGAGTGCAACGCGGCCTGCGACTTCGCGCCGGTCCTCATGGTGAACTGGGAGTTCGTCGACAACCAGACGCCGCAGTCCGCGCGCGAGCTGGTCGACAAGCTGCGCGCCGGCGAGACCGTCACCTCCACCCGCGGCCCGCGCATCTGCACGTGGCGGCAGGCCGAGCGGGTGCTGGCCGGGTTTCCCGACGAGCTGGCCACCGAGGGCGTCGCCGCGGGTCCCGCGTCGCTGGTGGGCCTCGAGCTGGCGCACGAGAACGGCTGGACGGCGCCTGAGGGCGGCCAGCGTGAGATCGGAGGCGGCAGCAAGTGACCGACCAGCCCACCACAGGCCGAGCGGGGGCCTCGGCCGAGAAGCGTGCCTCGGCCCTCACCCCCGTCCTCACCGCCCGCTGGGACCAGGCCGACGCCTTCACCCGCCGCAACTACGAGAAGGCCGACGGGTACAAGGCGCTGCGCCGCGCGTTGCAGCGCAAGCCCGAGGACATCGTCGAGATCGTCAAGGACTCCGGGCTGCGCGGCCGCGGCGGCGCCGGCTTTCCGACCGGAATGAAGTGGAGCTTCATCCCGGCTCAGGACCCTGCCTCGCCCAAGCCGGTTTATCTGGTGGTGAACGCCGACGAGTCCGAGCCGGGCACCTGCAAGGACATCCCGCTGATGCTGGCTGATCCGCACGTGCTGGTCGAGGGCGTGATCATCACGTCGTACGCCATCGGCGCCAAGCACGCGTTCATCTACGTGCGCGGCGAGGTTCTGCACGTGCTGCGCCGGGTGATAAACGCCGTCGCCGAGGCCTATGAGGCCGGCTACCTGGGCCAGAACATCCTGGGCTCCGGGTTCGACCTGGACGTCGTGGTGCACGCCGGCGCCGGCGCATACATCTGCGGCGAGGAGACCGCGCTGCTGGACTCTCTGGAAGGCCGGCGCGGCCAGCCGCGGCTCAAGCCGCCGTTCCCGGCGGTGGCCGGGCTGTACGCGTCGCCGACGGTCATCAACAACGTCGAGACCATCGCGTCGGTGCCGTCCATCGTCGCCGGCGGCGCCGACTGGTTCCGCAGCATGGGCAGCGAGAAGTCGCCCGGCTACGGCATCTTCTCCCTGTCCGGGCACGTCACCCGGCCGGGCCAGTACGAGGCCCCGCTGGGCATCACGCTGCGCGAGCTGCTGGAGATGGCCGGCGGCATCCGGGCCGGTCACGAGCTGAAGTTCTGGACGCCCGGCGGATCGTCCACGCCGATGCTCACCGCGGAGCACCTCGACGTCCCGCTGGACTTCGAGGGCATGGCGGGCGTGGGCAGCCTGCTCGGCACCCGGGCACTGCAGATCTTCGATGAGACGACGTGCGTGGTGCGGGCCACCGGCCGGTGGGTCGACTTCTACAAGCACGAGTCGTGCGGCAAGTGCACGCCCTGCCGCGAGGGCTTCTGGTGGATGGTCCAGATCTTCGACCGGCTGGAGAAGGGCGAGGGCACCGAGGCCGACCTGGACAAGCTGCTGGACCTCAGCGATAACATCGCTGGCCGCTCGTTCTGCGCGTTGGCCGACGGCGGTGTCGCCCCGGTGGTCTCGTCGATCGAGCACTTCCGCGACGAGTACATCGCCCACTTCGAGCACGGCGGCTGCCCGTTCGACCCGGCCGCCTCGACGCTGTTCGCTCAGGAGCAGAAGGTGAGTGCCACCCGATGACCGGAGCGACGAGCGCGCGAGTGAGCGGAGTGGTCGGCGGAGCTTGCGGAGCCGCCCGCGAAGCGAACGAGAAAGCGAGTGCGACCAGATGACCGTGACCACCAACTCCACGACCGACGCCGTGGAGCCGCAGCCGAAGATGGTGAGCGTCACCATCGACGGCTTCGAGGTCAGCGTCCCCGAAGGCACGCTGGTCATCCGTGCGGCCGAGCTGATCGGCATCCAGATCCCGCGGTTCTGCGACCACCCGCTGCTGGAGCCGGTGGGTGCCTGCCGGCAGTGCATGGTCGAGGTGCCCGACATGGGCAACGGCCGCGGCATGCCCAAGCCCCAGGCGTCGTGCACGCTCACCGTCATGCCGGGCATGGTGATCAACACCCAGTTCTCCTCGCCGGTCGCCGACAAGGCGCAGCAGGGGATCATGGAGTTCCTCCTGATCAACCACCCGCTGGACTGCCCGGTCTGCGACAAGGGCGGCGAGTGCCCGCTGCAGAACCAGGCCATGAGCAACGGCCGCGGCGACTCCCGGTACGAGGGGAAGAAGCGCACGTTCCCCAAGCCGATCAGCATCTCCGCCCAGGTGCTGCTGGACCGCGAGCGCTGCGTACTGTGCGCCCGGTGCACGCGGTTCTCCCAGGAGATCGCCGGCGACCCGTTCATCGAGCTGCTCGAGCGCGGCTCGCTGCAGCAGGTCGGCATCTACGAGAAGGAGCCGTTCGAGAGCTACTTCTCCGGCAACACCATCCAGATCTGCCCGGTCGGCGCGCTGACCAGCGCCGCGTACCGGTTCCGCTCCCGCCCGTTCGACCTGGTGTCGGTCCCGTCCGTGGCCGAGCACGACGCCTGCGGCAGCGCCATCCGCGTCGACTACCGTCGCGGTGCGGTCATGCGCCGGCTGTCCGGCGACGACCCCGAGGTCAACGAGGAGTGGATCACCGACAAGGACCGCTTCGCGTTCCGGTGGTCCACGCTCGAGGATCGCATCACCCACCCGCTGGTGCGCGACGAGGAGTCCGGTGAGCTGGTCACCGCGTCCTGGCCGGAGGCGCTCACGCTGGCCGCGCAGGGTCTGGCCCGCGCCCGCGACACCGCCGGCGTCGGCGTGCTCACGGGCGGCCGGCTGACGCTGGAGGACGCGTACGCGTACGCCAAGTTCGCCCGGACCGTGCTCGACACCAACGACATCGACTTCCGCGCCCGGTCGCACTCGGCCGAGGAGGCCGGGTTCCTCGGGTCGATCGCCGGCAGCGGTCTGGGTGTCACGTTCACCGATGTCGAGGCCGCACCGGCCGTGCTCCTCGTGGGGCTGGAGCCGGAGGAGGAGGCCGGCGCGCTGTTCCTGCGGCTGCGCAAGGCCAACCGCAAGAACCACACCGCGGTCCACTCGATCGCGCCGTTCGCCAGCCGCGGCCTGAGCAAGCTGAAGGGCACGCTGCTGCCGGCCGCGCCGGGCACCGAGCCGGAGATCCTCAACGCCGTCACGCTCGGCGACGACCGCGTCGCGTACCTCGGCGACGCGCTGCGGCGAAAGGGCGCGGTCATCCTGGTCGGCTCCCGGCTGGCCAGCATCCCCGGTGCGCTGTCCGCGGCGGTCCGGGTCGCCACCGTCACCGGCGCCAGGCTGGCCTGGGTGCCGCGGCGGGCCGGCGAGCGCGGGGCCCTGGACGCCGGCGCGCTACCCACGCTGCTGCCCGGCGGCCGGCCGGTGTCGGACCCGGAGGCGAGGGTCGACGTCGCCGCGGCGTGGTCCGTCGCCAGCGTGCCGTCGCTGCCCGGACGCGACACCACCGGCATCCTGGCCGCACTCACCAGCGGCGTGTTGGACGGCGTCGTCGTCGCCGGCGTCGAGCTGGCCGACCTGCCCGACCCGGCCGCGGCCCGCCGCGCGCTCGAGGCCGCGGGCTTCGTCGTCAGCCTCGAGGTGCGCAGCAGCGAGGTCACCGAGCTCGCCGACATCGTGCTGCCGGTGGCGCCGCCGGTCGAGAAGGCCGGCACGTTCGTGAACTGGGAGGGCCGGGCCCGGCCGTTCCCCGCCGTGCTCGCCGAGACCTCGTCGCTGAGCGACGCGGCGGTGCTCGACGCCGTCGCCGATGAGCTGGACGTCCGGCTCGGGCTGCGCGACGTCGACACCGTCCGGGCCGAGATCGCCGAGCTGGGCGCCTGGGACGGCACCCGTCCGGAGCCGACCGACACCCCGCCCGCCGGCCCGCCGCGGCCCGGTGAGCGCGAGGCGGTACTGGCCACCTGGAAGCTCATGCTCGACGGCGGCCGTGGCCAGGACGGCGAGCCCCACCTGGCCGAGACCGCGCACGCCGCGCAGGCCCGGATCTCCGCCGACACCGCCGCCGAGGTGGGCGTCGCCGACGGCGACTGGCTCACGCTGCGAACCCGCAAGGGGTCCATCTCGCTGTCGGTCCACGTCACCGAGATGCCCGACCGAGTCGTCTGGGTGCCGGAGAACTCACCGGGCTCGGCGGTGCACGCTTCGCTCGGCGTCGATGCCGGCGCCGTCGTCACCCTCGCCGGCGGAGGCGCCCAGGAGAGTCATGCGAGCAGCGGCCGTGAGGCGGGGCCGGAGGCCCCCCGAGCGGCCGGTCGTGGCATGGATGTGACTGGAGAGAGTGAGTGATCCTCGCATGACTCGACTTCCGGATGTGATGGCATCGTGATCACCATCGTTGCGGAGAACACGACCGACGAGATCGCCGGTTTCGGCGGCGACCCGTGGTGGATCATCGCGATCAAGTGTCTGGCGATCTTCGTGATCTGCGTGGTGCTGACGCTGTTCAACATCGTCTTCGAGCGCAAGGTCGTGGCGCGGATGCAGCACCGCGTCGGCCCGAACCGCACCGGGCCGTTCGGCGCGCTGCAGAGCCTGGCCGACGGCGTGAAGCTGATGTTCAAGGAGGACATCATCCCGAAGGCGGCCGACAAGGTCGTCTACATCCTCGCGCCGATCATCGCGGTGATCCCGTCGTTCCTGATCCTCGCGGTCATCCCGATGGGTCCGGAGGTCTCCATCTTCGGCGAGACCACCCGGCTGCAGCTGACCGACCTGCCGGTGGCGGTGCTGTTCACGCTGGCCATCGCCTCCGTCGGCGTGTACGGCCTGATGCTGGCCGGCTGGTCCAGCGGATCCACGTACCCGCTGCTCGGCGGGCTGCGCTCCACCGCCCAGGTCATCTCCTACGAGCTGGTCATGGGGCTGTCGTTCGTCGGCGTGTTCCTGTTCGCCGGCACCATGTCCACGTCGGGCATTGTCGAGGAGCAGGAGCGGCTCTGGTTCGGGATCATCCTGCTGCCGTCGTTCGTCATCTACCTGATCTCGATGATCGGTGAGACCAACCGGGCCCCGTTCGACCTGCCCGAGGCCGAGGGCGAGCTGGTGGCCGGCTGGGGCACCGAGTACTCGTCGATCAAGTACGCGATGTTCTTCCTCGCCGAGTACATCAACATGGTCAACGTGTCGGCCATCGCCACGACGCTCTTCCTGGGCGGCTGGCGGGCACCGTGGCCGCTCTCGGCGGTCAACGACGGCATGTTCAACACTGGCTGGTGGCCGCTGCTCTGGTTCTTCGGCAAGGTCATCCTGCTGATCTTCGTCTTCGTCTGGCTGCGCGGCACGCTGCCGCGGCTGCGCTACGACCAGTTCATGCACTTCTGCTGGAAGCGGCTGCTGCCGATCTCGCTGGTGTGGATCGTCCTGGTGGCCGCCATGCGGCTGGCGTTCAACGAGGGCATCGAGCGCAACGACATCCTGCTCTACGGCGGCATCGCGGTCGCGGTGCTGCTGGTCGCGAGCCTGCTCATCCCGGAGAAGAAGCAGCCCGAGGAGCCGGAGGTGGTCGAGCAGGCCGAGTTCGACGCCTACGCGTCCGGCCCGCACCCGGTGCCGCCGCTGCCGGGGCAGCGTTTCACCGCCGCGCCACGCATCCCGGCAACCAGCACAGCATCCTCAACCAGCGATGACAGTCCCGAGGAGGGCAGTCGTGCCTAAGTTCCTCGACCCGGTCGCGGGTTTCGGGGTCACGTTCCGCAACGTGTTCCGCAAACCTGTCACCGAGCAGTACCCGGAGCAGCCGCATCCGGTGGCGCCACGCTTCCACGGGCGCCACCAGCTGAACCGGCATCCCGACGGGCTGGAGAAGTGTGTCGGGTGCGAACTGTGCGCCTGGGCCTGCCCGGCCGACGCCATCTACGTCGAGGGTGCCTCCAACTCCGACGAGCCAGGCGGCGGGGGCAGGTTCTCCCCGGGCGAGCGGTACGGCCGCGTCTATCAGATCAACTACCTGCGCTGCATCCTGTGCGGGCTGTGCATCGAGGCGTGCCCGACCCGGGCGCTCACCATGACCAACGAGTACGAACTGGCCGACCACACCCGCGAGAGCCTGATCTACGAGAAGAAGGACCTGCTGGCTCCGCTGCTCCCGGGCATGGAGGAGCCGCCGCACCCGATGCGCCTGGGCGACGACGAGCGCGCCTACTATCTCGGCGCCGGCTTCGGCCGAGGCGCCGCCGAGGAGGCCTGATGGGTGAGGAAGTGCTGTTCTGGGTGATGTCGCCGTTCGCGGTGCTCGGCGCGCTAGGCCTTGTGTTCGCGCGCAAGGCCGTGCACGGTGCGCTGTCGCTCGCCGTCACCATGATCACGCTGGCGGTGTTCTACATCGCCCAGGAGGCGCCGTTCCTCGGTGTGGTCCAGGTGGTCGTGTACACCGGCGCGATCATGATGCTGTTCCTCTTCGTGATCATGCTGGTCGGTGTCGAGTCCTCCGACTCCCGCGTCGAGACGATCCGCGGTCAGCGCGGCTCGGCGGCGCTGGCGGTGCTCGGCGTCGTCCTGCTGCTGACGACGGTCACCGTCCGGGCGACGCTGCCGGACGAGCCGACCGGGATGGCGCAGGCGACCCCGGACGGCAACGTCGCGGGCATCGCCGACCTGATCTTCGGCACCTACGTCTGGGCGTTCGAGGTGGTCGCGGCCCTGCTCATCACCGCCGCCGTCGGCGCCATGACGCTGACCCACCGCGAGCGCATCTTCCACCGGCCGAGCCAGCGCGACCAGGCCATCAGGCGGTTCCGCGAGGGACGGCCCGAGGACGCGGCCGGGCTGCCGGTGCCGGGCGTGTACGCGCGCCACAACGCCGTCGACACCCCGGCGCTGCTGCCCGACGGCACGCCCAGCGAGGCGTCGATCAACCGGGTCCTGGTGGCCCGCGGCGCCGCCCGCTCGAGCGAGGAGTTCAGCCACCGGCCGACGCCGGGCGACATCGAGGCGGGGACGAGCGAGACACTCTCCTCCGCCGAGGGCGCGGATCAACCCGAGGGCGAGACCGACGAGCCGGCTGCCGCCGCGCCGGAGCTGGGCGGCGACGACGACGCCACCGGAGGTGAGCGCGCATGAGCCCGACCCCGTACCTGGTGCTGTCGGTCATCTTGTTCTCGATCGGCGCGGCCGGCGTGCTGACCCGTCGCAACGCGCTGGTGGCGTTCATGTGCGTCGAGCTGATGCTCAACGCCGGCAACCTCGCGTTCGTCACCTTCGCCCGCATGCACGGCAACCTCGACGGCCAGATGGTGGCGTTCTTCGTCATGGTCGTGGCCGCGGCGGAGGTGGTCGTCGGGTTGGCGATCATCGTGACGATCTTCCGGACTCGCAGGTCCGCGTCAGTCGACGACGCCAGCCTGCTGAAGCTGTGACGGGCGAGTGAGGGACACGTGACTTCCACATTCACCACGCTGGCGACCGCGGTCGCCGCGGAGGCCGAACACGGCGGCGGCCAGGCCGCCGTCGAGGCCACCGGCGTCTTCTCCCTGACCTGGCTGCTCATCGCGTTCCCGCTGCTGGGTGCTGCGGTGCTGCTGCTGGGCGGGCGCCGCACCGACAAGGTCGGCCACCTGATCGGCTGCGGAGCGTCCATCGCCTCGTTCGTCATGGGTGTGGTGCTGTTCGCAGCCATGCTCGGCGAGGGCGCGACGGAGCGCGCGTTCACCGTCCAGCTGTGGGAGTACTTCAACGCCGGCGGCTACCAGGTCGACGTGAGCCTGCTCCTGGACCAGCTCTCCATGGCGTTCGTGCTGCTGATCACCGGCGTGGGCTCGCTGATCCACGTCTACTCGATCGGCTACATGGAGCACGACGAGCGGCGGCGCCGGTTCTTCGGATACCTCAACCTCTTCGTCGCCGCAATGCTGCTGCTGGTCCTGGCGTCGGACTACCTGATCATGTTCATCGGCTGGGAGGGCGTCGGCCTGGCGTCGTACCTGCTGATCGGCTTCTGGCAGCACAAGCCCTCGGCCGCCGTGGCGGCGAAGAAGGCGTTCGTGGTCAACCGGGTCGGCGACATGGGCATGGTGCTGGCCATCTCCTCGATGCTCGCCGTCTTCGGCTCGTCGGCCTTCGAGGTGGTCTTCGCCTCCGCCGACGGCGCCTCGACCGGCTGGGTCACCGCTATCGGCCTGTTCCTGCTGCTGGGTGCCTGCGGTAAGTCCGCGCAGTTCCCGCTGCAGTCCTGGCTGCTGGACGCCATGGAAGGCCCGACCCCGGTGTCGGCGCTGATCCACGCGGCCACCATGGTGACCGCCGGCGTCTACTTGATCGTCCGGTCCGCGGCCATCTACGACCTCGCGCCGGACGCGCGGACCGCCGTCGTGGTCGTCGGCGCCATCACGCTGCTCATGGGTGCGATCATCGGTTGCGCCAAGGACGACATCAAGAAGGCCCTGGCCGGCTCGACCATGAGCCAGATCGGCTACATGACGCTGGCGGCGGGGCTCGGCCCGGCCGGCTACGCCTTCGCCATCTTCCACCTGCTCACGCACGGCTTCTTCAAGGCCAACCTGTTCCTCGGCGCCGGCTCGGTGATGCACGGCATGCACGACGAGGTGAGCATGCGGCGCTATGGCGGGCTGCGGATCATGATGCCGGTCACGTTCGTCACGTTCGCGATGGGCTACCTGGCCATCATCGGCATCCCGCCGTTCGCCGGATACTTCTCCAAGGACAAGATCATCGAGGCGGCGTTCGCCGACAACTGGATCGTCGGCATCTGCACCCTGCTCGGTGCCGGAATCACCGCGTTCTACATGACGCGGCTGATGCTGATGACGTTCTTCGGCAACCGGCGCTGGCAGCAGAGCGAACCGCCGCACGAGTCACCGTCGGTCATGACCGTCCCGCTGATCATCCTCGCGGTGTTGTCCGTCGTCGGCGGGTTCGGCCTGCTGTACCTCGGTGCCGACATCGTCGACTGGCTCGCGCCGGTGACCGGCGAGGAGCACCACGACCTGCCGATGCCGCTGGCGCTGCTCATCACCATCACGCTCGTCACCGTGCTCGCCGGCGTCGCGGTCGCCTGGGCGACGTACGGGCGCCGGACGGTCCGCGCGGACGTGCCGGCGGGCAACGCGCTCACCGTCGCCGCCCGCAACGACCTCTACGGCGACGCCTTCAACGAGGCGGTGTTCATGCGTCCGGGCCAGTACCTGACCCGCTCGCTGGTCTACATCGAGAACCGCGGGGTCGACGGTGCCGTCGTCGGCACGGCCACCGCCGTCGGCGGGTTGTCCACCCGGCTGCGGCGCTGGCAGACCGGGTTCGTCCGTTCCTATGCCGTGACGATGCTCGGCGGCGTCGGCGTCGTCGTGCTGGCCATGCTGTTGGTGAGGCTGCCGTGACCTTTCCCTGGTTGACCACGCTCATCGCGCTGCCCGCGCTGGGCGCGCTGCTGACCGCCCTGGTGCCGTCCGGGCGCGGGACGCTCGCCAAGCAGGTCGCGATAGGCGCCGCGCTGGTGACATTGGTCGTCGGCGCGCTCATCAGCCTCCAGTACCTGTTCGACATCGACATGGGTGTCGAGGCCGAGACCTACGAGTGGATTCCGGAGTTCGGTGCCTCCTGGGCGCTGGACGTAGACGGCATCAGCCTTGCCCTCATCGCACTGACGGTCCTCGCCACGCCGATCGTCGCCCTGGCGATGTGGCGCGAGGCGGAGGACGAGACGCGCGACCCCAAGGCGTTCTTCGCGCTGCTGCTGTCGGTGGAGGCGCTGACGCTGACCGCGTTCGCCTCGCGCGACCTGCTGCTGTTCTACATCGTCTTCGAGGCGATGCTGATCCCGCTCTACTTCATGATCGGCATGTACGGCGGGCCGCAGCGCCGGTACGCGGCGGTGAAGTTCCTGCTGTACAACCTGGTCGGCGGGCTGCTGATGCTGGCCGCGGTCATCGGGCTTTACGTGCAGTCGGTCGACGCCGGCGCGCCGTCGTTCTTCGTCCCCGACCTGGTGGCGCTGGACATCGACACCGACACCCAGCGGTGGCTGTTCCTCGGGTTCATGATCGCCTTTGCGATCAAGGCGCCGCTGTGGCCGTTCCACACCTGGTTGCCCGACGCGGCGGCCGAGGCGACGCCGTCGAACGCGGCGTTCCTGTCCGGCGTGGTCGACAAGGTCGGCACCTACGGCATGATCGCGCTGGTGCTGCCGCTGTTCCCGGACGCGTCCCGCGAGTTCGCGCCGGCCATCGTCGTGCTCGCGGTCGTCAGCATCATCTACGGCGCGCTGTTGGCCATCGGCCAGACCGACATGAAGCGGCTGATCGGCTACACGTCGATCTCGCACTTCGGTTTCATCGTGCTGGGCATCTTTGCGCTGACCGGCGAGGCCGCCTCGGGCGCCACGCTCTACATGGTCAACCACGGCCTCTCGACCATCGCGCTGTTCGTCATCGTCGGCTTCATGATCGCCCGACGGGGCTCGCGTCAGGTCGGCGACTTCGGCGGCGTGCAGAAGCCGGCACCGAAGCTGGCCGGCGTGTTCCTGTTCGCCGGCCTGTCCGGCCTGGCGCTGCCGCCGCTGTCGACGTTCCTGTCGGAGTTCCTGGTCATCTCCGGGACGTTCCTGCGGTACCGGCCGGCGGCGATCGTCGCCACGCTGGGCATCGTGCTGGCCGCGCTGTACATTCTCTGGCTCTACCAGCGGACCATGACCGGACCCGTCCGGCCCGACGTCGAAGGCATGGCCGACCTGCGCACCCGTGAGGCCGTCGTCGTGGCGCCACTGTTCGCCCTGATCCTGCTGGTGGGCTTCTTCCCGAAGCCGCTGGTCGACGTCATCGACGAGGCGGTCGAGCCGACCATCGTCGAGGTCGACGTCGAACGGCCCGAACCCCTGGCACCTGTCGCTGAACCCGTCGAGGAAGGGACTGGCCGGTGAACGCGCCGACCCTGGAGTACGTCGAGCTCGCGCCGCTCATCACGGTCTTCGGCGCCGCCGTCGTCGGTGTGCTGATCGAGGCGTTCGTGCCGCGGCGGCTGCGTCACCTCGTGCAGGTGGCGCTGACGCTGCTCGCGCTGCTGGCCGCGCTGGTCCAGATCATCCTGCTGGCCGGCACCGAGCTGGTCGGCGCGGTCGGCGCCGTCGCCGTCGACGGTCCCGCGCTGTTCCTGCAGGGCACCATCCTCGTCCTGGCGATCATCAGCGTCGGCTTCTTCGCCGAGCGGCGGCTCGAGGGCGGCGGCGACGCGTTCGCGCCGGCGGCGTCGTCCCTGCCGGGCAGCGAGGAGGAGCGGGTCCTGGTTCGGCAGGGCATGCTGCAGACCGAGGTCTACCCGCTGGCGCTGTTCGCCGTCGGTGGCATGATGCTGTTCCCGGCCGCCAACGACCTGCTCATGCTGTTCATCGCCCTCGAGGTGATGTCGCTGCCGCTGTACCTGCTGTGCGGCATGGCCCGGCGGCGCCGGCTGCTCTCGCAGGAGGCGGCGCTCAAGTACTTCCTGCTCGGCGCGTTCTCCTCCGCGATCTTCCTGTTCGGCATGGCGTTCGTCTACGGCTACGCCGGCACGCTGCGCTTCGGCGAGATCTCCGAGGCGCTGACCGCCAACCTCGGCCAGGACGGCATCCTGCTCGCCGGCGTCGGCCTGATGGCCGTCGGTCTGCTGTTCAAGGTCGGCGCGGTGCCGTTCCACTCCTGGACGCCCGACGTCTACCAGGGCGCGCCCACCGCGATCACCGGGTTCATGGCCGCGTGCACCAAGCTCGCCGCGTTCGGCGCCATGGTCCGGCTGTTCTACGTCGCGTTCGGCGGCCTGCGCACCGACTGGCAGCCGATGCTCTGGGCGGTGGCCATCGCCACGATGCTGGTGGGCGCCGTCGTCGCGCTGACCCAGACCGACATCAAGCGGATGCTGGCGTACTCGTCCATCGCGCACGCCGGCTTCGTGCTGACCGCGCTGGTGGCGGCCGACTCCAGCGCCACCGCCGCGATCCTTTTCTACTTGGCCACCTACGGCATCGCGACCCTCGGCGCGTTCGCCGTCGTCACGCTGGTCCGCGACTCCGGCGGCGAGGCGACGCACTTGGCCAAGTGGGCCGGGCTGGGCAAGCGGTCGCCGTTGCTCGCGGCGACGTTCGCACTGTTCCTGCTCGCGTTCGCCGGCATCCCGCTCACCAGCGGCTTCGTCGGCAAACTGTCGGTGTTCACGGCGGCGCTCGACGGTGGCGCGGCGCCGCTGGTCATCGTCGGCGTGATCGCCAGCGCGGTGGCGGCGTTCTTCTACGTCCGGGTCATCGTGCTGATGTTCTTCTCCGACCCGGCGCCGGAGGGGCCGACCGTCGCCGTGCCGAGCCTGTGGACCGCCGTCGGCATCACGCTGGGCGCGGCCGCGACGCTGCTCCTGGGCGTCGTGCCCGGTCCGTTGCTGGACCTGGCGCAGCAGGCGTCGGTGTTCGTTCGTTAGAGTGGACTCTCTTGCCGGGTCACCTGGAGGGTCGACGGGGCCACCAGCTCCCGGTGGGTGTCAGGATCTTTCGACGACCCGACACTTGGTGAGACGTGCCGGTGGTGAGGGGAGGGCCGGGTTTGAGCAGCGGTCTGGGCATACCGTCCATGGACGCCGCGCTGGAGGCGTCCATCAGCGCAAGTCTCGACGACGTCGAGGCGCGGCTGCTGGCGGCGGTCAAGTCCGACGACGCCATGCTCAGCGAGAGCTCCCGGCATCTCACCCAGGCCGGCGGCAAGCGGTTCCGGCCGCTGCTCACGCTGCTGGCCGCGGGGTTCGGCGACATCGACGCGCCCAAGGTCGTGCCGGCCGCCGTCGTCGTCGAGCTCACCCACGTCGGCACGCTGTACCACGACGACGTGATGGACGAGGCGCAGGTGCGCCGCGGCGGCCCCAGCGCCAACGCGCGGTGGGACAACAACGTCGCCATCCTCACCGGCGACTTCCTGTTCGCGTGCGCCTCGGACCTGCTGGCCGACCTCGGCCCGGAGTCCGTGCGCATCCAGGCCAGGACGTTCCAGCGGCTGGTGCACGGCCAGCTGCACGAGGCCATCGGCCAGCGCGAGGGCGAGGATCCGGTGGCGCACTACCTGTCGGTGCTCTCGGACAAGACGGCGTCGCTGATCGCCGCGTCCACCCGGCTCGGCTCGCTGCACGCCGGCGTCGACCCGTCCCAGGTCGAGGTCCTCGGGCAGTTCGGCGAGCGCATCGGCATGGCCTTCCAGCTCGCCGACGACCTCCTCGACATCGTCGGCTCCGAGCGGCTGTCCGGCAAGACCCCCGGCACCGACCTGCGTGAAGGCGTTGCGACGCTGCCGGTGCTGTACGCGCGCCGATCCGCCCGGCCCGGTGACGAGCGGCTGCTGTCCCTGCTCTCCGGCCCGGTGGTCGACGACGCCGACCACGCCGAGGCGCTGCGCCTGCTGCGCGAGCACCCGGCGATGGCCGAGGCCGAGTCCGACGTTCGCCGCTGGGCCGACGACGCCCGCTCCACCTTGTCCGGGCTGCCCGCCGTCCCAGCCCGCGACGCCCTCCACGCCCTCTGCGACACCGTCGTCACCCGCATGTCGTAGCCACCCCAGGGCGGGGGAAATGACCACGTTCAGCACGAAAACTCGTGTCACACCATGCCTGTGATCCTGGTGACGCGCGGGTAATCCTGGTGATGCTTGCGGCGGATGGGCCGCCGGCGCCTCTCGTCGTGATGGCGTGCTGACTGGGCGACAGGGCGGTGCGCACATTCATTCGGCCGATGCGCTCATCACGAGGATCACCTGCGCATCACGAGGCTTGTGAGCATGGTGTGACACGAGATTTCGTGCTGAACGTGATCATTCCCAGGCGGGGCAGCTG
>NZ_SMKZ01000013.1 GCF_004349065.1 Jiangella asiatica | reverse complement strand
GGTGGGAGCGGGGACGTTCGTCAGTGCGGCGGCCGCGACCGTGTCGCCGTCGTCGGAGCCGACCGGCCGTGATGCCGACGGCGGCCTGGGACCACGGCCGGGCTGGTCGTTCGTGCCGTGGCGGCCGGACGCGCAGCGGCCGCCGGTCCGGTTCGACTTCCAGGTCGGCGTCCCCGATGCGCGGCTGTTCCCGTACGACACCTGGCGCCGGCTGGTCGGACACGAGCTGCGGCCCGGACGGACCGACGGCTTCTACGCCCACCCGGCCGGTCTGGCCGACCTGCGCGCCGCGATCGCGCGGTACGTCGGCTTCGCCCGCGGTGTGCGTGCCGACGCCGACGACGTCGTCGTCACCAGTGGTGCCCAGCAGGCACTCGACCTGCTGGCCCGGGTGCTGGTCGCGCCGGGCGACGTCATAGCGGTGGAGGAGCCCGGGTATCCGCCCGCGTGCGACGTCTTCGGTGCCCACGGCGCCCAGCTCGTGGGGGTGCCCGGTGACGACGATGGTCTCGACGTGTCGCGGCTGCCCGACTCGGCGCGCCTGGTGTACGTGACCCCGTCGCACCAGTTCCCGCTGGGCACCGCGATGTCACTGGCTCGCCGGTCCGCGCTGCTCGCATGGGCGGCGGCGCACGATGCCGCCGTCGTCGAGGACGACTACGACAGCGAGTACCGGTTCGCCGACCGGCCCCTGGAGCCCCTGCACGGCCTGGACGTCCACGGCCGGGTCGTGTACGTCGGGACGTTCTCCAAGACGCTGCTGCCCAGCCTGCGGATCGGGTACGCCGTCGTGCCTCCCGCCCTGCGCTCGGCCATGCACGCGGCGAAGCAACTGGCTGACGGGCACAGCCCGGTGACCACCCAGGCGGCGCTGGCCCGATTCATGGACGAGGGCCTGCTCGCCCGGCACATCCGCCGGACGGCGCGGGTGTACGCGCCCCGTCGCGCGGCCGTCGTCGCGGCGCTGGGTGACGAGCTCGCCGACCACCTCCGGCTGCTGCCGTCCGCCGCCGGGCTGCACGTGTGCGCTCTGCTGCGCTCCGGCGACGCGGGCGCCGCGGACGAGGTGGTAGCCGCCGCGGCGGCATCGGGTGTGACGGTCGAGCCACTCGCGGCCTACTATCGCGAGCCGCCGGGCCGGGCCGGCTTCGTGCTCGGGTACGGCGTCATCGACACCGCCGACGTGCCGGAAGGGCTGCGGCGGTTCGGTGCGGCGCTGCGTGCGGTGCTCGGCTGACCGTCACGCGGGCCGGAACGCCTCACCGTCGAGGACGGGCACGACGTCGCTCTCGTCGAGGCGGCAGGCGATGGCGACGTCGTCGGGAAAGCCGTACGCGACGAGCTCGCGGCCCGACGCTGCCCCGGTGACCGCCGCCGCCACGTCGTCGGCGACGGCGTCGAACGCACCCCGTGCCGCGGCGGCCTCGGGGGAGAGGACGGCCTGGTCCTGAGCGAGGGCGGTTGCGAGCGAGGCGACGATCGCACCGGCGCCCAGCAGGTCCTCGAGGGCGGGCCGCAGGCTGTCGTCGGGCCACCGCTCACCCGCGGCGATCACGGCGACCGGGCGGTCCGGCCGGCCGAAGCCCTGCCCGGCCAGCCACCGCCCGACAGCGGAGGCGTTGCGCAGGCAGCAGGTCACGACGACCGGCGGATCGGCCGCGCCGGCCGCCGCGGCGGCGATGGCCGAGCCGTTGGGGGACGGCAGCACCAGCCGCGGTGTGAACGGCGCCGACCGCAGCGCCGCCGGTGACAGCGACCACGGCGCCGTCGCACTGACCGCGCGTCGTCCCACCGCCAGCTCCGCGCCGACCCGCTGCGCGTACGCCGTCGCCGTCGCGTCCCGCCAGGCGTAGGGGAACACCACGGTTCCCGCCTCGACGGCCACGGACACCGACGTCGTGAACGACAGCACATCCACCACGACGAGCGCCGCCGCGCTCGGCGCGAGCCGCTGCGCGCCCACCGGTCCCCAGTCGAAGCGGATGTCGTACCCGTCCTGACCGAACCAGTCGCCCATGGGGTCGAGTCTGGTCGGCCGCGAAGGCGTGCACCAGCGGATTTCGCGGCGGACGGGAACCTTGTCGGTGGGCGGTGGTTGTGTGGGCGGTCAGGGTGTCACCAGGTGCGACGCGAGGAGGAGTCCGTGACGGATCTGAAGGCGGAGCTGCACCGTAAGTTGCAGGCGGGCCGGGCGGGTCTGCTGTTCACGGTCGAGGGCCTCGGCGAGTTCGACCTGCGCCGGCCGCTGACGCCCACGGGCACCAACCTGCTCGGCCTGATCAAGCACCTGGCCGGGGTGGAGTACGTGTACCTCGGCACGTCGTTCGGCCGCCCGCCGCCCGAGACCCTGGCGTGGGAAGAGGACGGCTCGGTCTGGGAGGGCGCGGACATGTGGGCCAAGCCGGACGAGTCCAGCGAGTACCTCCTCGGGCTGTACCGGCGGGCCTGCGCGCACGGCGACCGCACCGTCGACGAACTCGCCCTCGACACCCCCGGGCGGGTCCCGCACTGGCCGGCCGAGCGCGCCGACACCACCCTTGGCGTGCTGCTCATCCGGATGGTCGCCGAGACCGCTCAGCACGCCGGCCACGCCGACATCGTCCGCGAGCTCATCGACGGCAGGGCCGGCCCCGACCACGACTCCTTCGGCGCCGCCGAGACGTGGAGCACCTATCTGGCGAAGATCCAAGCCGCCGCCGACACCTTCGCGCCGCGCTAGTGAGCCGGGCGGGACCGGGGACGAAGAACCCTGACGCGGGCCGAGGAAGCTGAACGCCCACTTGTATGGGATTCGGTATGATATCTGTATGGCGAAGGAGAAGGTGACTGTAGCGATCAGCTCGTCGTCGCTGGCGCTCTTGGACGCGGATGCGAAGGCGTCTGGTCTGAACCGCTCGGAGTTCGTCGAGCGGGCCGTCAGGAATGAGCACTACCGGCGACTGCTCGATCAGGCCGAGGGTCCGACATGGGCGGCGGATGACGACGCGTTGGCTCGTGAAGCGCTGCGGATGCAGGCTGAGGCGTGAACCCCGGAGAGCTGTGGAACCTCGACGACGGCACCATCCGACTGGTGCTCTCGCACCCCACCTACAACGCGTCAAAGGTGAACCTGGTCGTGACGTGCTCGGTGGTCCCGGAGACCAAGTCGTTCCAGCCGTTCGCCGTCCGCGTTGACGGCGGATACGCACTCGCGGACCGGTTGATGACCCATCCCCGGCACTGGCTCACAGAACGTCACGGCGAGCTGGCAGACGCCCAGCTCGCAGCGGTTCACGAACACCTGTCGTTCCTGCTCGACCTCTGACAGGGCAGCGTCGGGTACGGCGTGCTCGCGACGACACGCGGCTACACCCTCCGATGAGCCGATCGCCTCAACCAGCCGACGATCGCGGTGGCCACGAACAGCACTACCCCGATGACTCCGAGCCAGAGGATGCCCTCGATCGCGAACCCCACGATCGACAGCACCAACCAGACGGCCAGTAGGACAACTACAAGGACGACCATGTTCGAAGGTGTACCCAGTTCAGCTGCTCGCAACCGCTTTGCGGCGGGGTGCAGGCCGATCATTACGGCATGAGGGCGATGACGACCGAATCGCACAGCTCGACGGGCACGGTTCGGGTCCAGCCGGCGCGCCGCTGAGCGGGTGGCACGGAACGGTTACGGCAGCTGTTCGACGGGTCCGAGATGGTCGACGAGGCCGCAGCCCGGTCGTCTTGAGAGACGGCGCGGATGCCGGCCCGTTCCCTTCAGCCTGGCTGTGTACCGTCCTTCAGGAGAGGCAGGTCGATGACCCGAGGACCCACACGCTATCCACGATCAGGCCGAGCGAGCAGCCACACGAGCGACCTGCGTGCGCAAGGCTGGACGTGCCGTCGACTAGTCGAACGCCCAAAGGCCTTGTGACCACGTATCGCGGTCCCGCCTTCCTCCTCTCCGTGGAAGCCAATGTCAGGCGCTGCGCGAGAGAAGGTCGCGGGTTCGTTGCGACCTCGAAGTCGATTTCTGTCACGAAGTCTCGGTCCGGCTTCGGGCGTGATGGTCTCCCAACCTGTTGACCGGTCGCCGTCAGCGTGACCGCGACGGCGACTCCCGGCGACCCGGCGGGCGCATCAGCACAAGTCAAGGGGCGCAGCTGGGCCGCGCAGTCTGATGCCGGGCGCCATTCCCGGCCGTGTGCCCCTGGTCACAGCGGCAGTGTCGGCGTAGCGTGGCCTGCGGGGGGATCATCATGGCACAACCAGCATCCTGGGAACTCATGCCGACCGGGGAGCCTGTCACGCCAGAGTCGCCGTTCGCGGTGGCATCGAGGGGGTGAAGGCGTGGTCTCTGAAGTCGAGGACAGCTCTGGTCTTCACTCGCTGGGTGTGCTCTACCGGCTGTGGGCGACGGATTTCGTGATCGAGGCGGTCCGCGCCATATCGAGCGATCAGGAGCGCAATCCGGGTCGGTACGGAAGCCTTTCGGTAGCCGACCGTGCCGCGATATCGGAGTTCCGTCACCGGGTCGGCACTGACCCTCAGTGGCCGGACTTCGACCAACGGCTGTTCCTTTACGAAGTCCGACTTGGTTCCCATTTCGCGGCTGGCGCGCGAGCGATCCAGTCGGCCGCGGCCGCTTACGTCGAAGGCACCGATGCGACGCGGCACCTCGCGTACCGTGCGGCACTCGACGCGATCGAGGGTTTTCGGGGTCAGTTGGCCGACGGTTACGAGGCTACCGACGACGATCAAGCTGCGGCGGTCCACCATCTGGTTGCCCGCGCAGCAGACGTCCTCCGTGGTCCGAAGCTGGCCCACCTGTTCGGCGTCGAGGCCACGGTGCCCGAGGCCTGGCCTCAGCGCGACCCGTTGAACGTGCACGGCGCGCGTCTCGTGGGCGCCGTTGCCCTGGATCTGTTCCCGTCTTCCCCTGCACGGATGTCCCCCACCAAGTTCCTGACGCTCCAGCAGGTGGCGGTCGACGGCGCCGTGACCATCACCAAGGTGCTCGCCGCCCACCTGCGCGGTGATTCCAGCCAGGAAGATGTCGACGTTGTCGACGAGGTGATGTCGTGGGCCTACGCCTGGCACACGAGCGCGCGCCGGCTCGCGCCGATGTCCGTGGTGGTCCACGCGTGGCGCAGCGAGGAGTACCGCCGTGCCCTGAGCGACTTCGAACGCCGCCACATTCCGGAGCACCCATCAGGTGACGCCGAACTGGCGGGCACGGAGCTCGACCTCGCGCACGGCAGGTGGCGCGCTGCGGCAAGAGTCGGAGGTGGAGCCGGAGGGGTCTTCGGTGGTGGAGGCGTCTTCGCCGGTGGTGGATGGGGAGTGATGACCCACACGGTCGGGAGCGAGATCTGCTGCTCCACCGGTGACCTGAGCTGCCACACCGACGCCTCGTGCAAGAGCGTCTACGAGCACTGCGACTCGGAGGGCCTTCCGTGTCCCTCGCAGTCGGGGCAGTTGAGCTGCGACTTCCCCTGCGGCACCGAGCGTCCCCACCACTGCTTCTTCTGAGCGACCGTGGCGACGACCGTCCGATGGCAGCGGGCCCTGTCGTTGCTCGAGAGATCCGCGGATGCTCAGCGCCAGGCATCGCGGGGCACCGGGCCGCTCTTCCGCGCCTCGACTGCTGCCGGCGACGTCGACCGATGGCGTGCCCTGGAACCATTCGTCGACTCGGAGCTTCTCCACGCCCGGCTCAGCGCCGCCGGGATCGACATCGCCCAGCTGCAGTCTCTGCTCGCCGAGGAGGACGCGGGTTGCGCTGGAACCTCGGAGGAGCCTGAGTGGCTTCGCGTGGTCGAAAATGCCTATCACGGCCCCGATGCGCTACCCACGACAGGGGCGACGCGGTCAGGGATCGGCGCCCTGGTCGAGCCTCTGGTGCAGTGGGCGTCTGCTGAGCTGGTGACCCGCGCGGCGCGGATCACGCCCAGACCCGTGCGCATCGACCCCGCGGTGTTCAGCGAGGAGCTCGTGGACCGGCTGCGCGCACAGCTCTGGGTCATCGTGAGCAAGGCCGCGGCGCTGGAGCTCAACGTCGCGCGCCTCGAACGTGGCCTGGAAGGCGCGACCCCCGAGGATCGGTACTCGGCCTACTTCCACGGCCTCCTGCTTGGCGACGGACTTCCACGGATCTTCGTCACCTACCCGGTGCTCACGAGGCTGGCGGGAACCGCCGCGACCCAGTGGGTCGCCTCCAACCTCGAGTGGGTCAGGCATGTGCAGTCCGACGCACCCGTGATCGCCAGAGCATTCGAGGCAGACATACGGCGGCTGCGCGTCACGAGGGCGATGGCCGCGGGCGGTGACCATCACCGGGGTGGCAGGTCGCCGGTGATCCTGGAGCTGGCGTCGGGTGCACGCTTCCTTCACAAGCCACGCTCGCAGTTGCCCGAGCTCCATTTCGCTGACTTGGTCGACTGGCTCAATGCGCGCGGTATGGCGCCACGGCTGACTGCTGTCCGGGCCATCGACATGGGCGACTACGGCTACTGCGAGTACGTACCGCACACACCGTTGACATCGGCAGATGACGTGACCGACTTCTACCGGAGGCAGGGCGCGCTACTTGCACTGGTGCACGTGCTGTGCGGCACCGACATGCACCGCGAGAACCTCATCGCTCGTGGCGCGGACCCAGTGCTGGTGGATCTCGAGACCCTGTTCCATCCCGCGGTCGTCGCCGGGGACACGCATCTCGCGGCGCTGGTCGCCTATCGGGCGCTCGCCGAGTCGGTTCTTTCCGTTGGAATGCTGCCCGAACGGTTGTGGGAAGGCCCGGATGGGGGCGTGGACCTCAGCGGACTCGGGGGCGAGGGGGGTCAAACCACCCCATTCGACCTCCCGCAGTGGGAAGGGACAGGGACGGATGCGATGCGCGTCGTTCGTCGGCCGCTCACGCTCAAGGGCGCGGAGAACCAGCCGAGGCTCGGCCGCGGCCCGGTCCGGCCATTGGATCACGAGCATAGCGTGCGGACCGGCTATGAGGTGGCATACCGCCTGCTCATGCGCCACCGAGACGAGCTCCTAGCAGATGATGGACCGGTCGCGGTCTGCGCTGCGGACGAGACGCGTCTGGTGCTTCGACCCACGCGGACGTACAGCGTCCTGCTTCACGAAAGCCTCCACCCGGACTTCCTCCGCCGCGGCCTTCGGCGGGACCAGTTCTTGGACGCTCTGTGGAGCACTGTGCCGAGCGCACCGCGCCTAGGCCCCATCGTCACCGCGGAGATCGAGGACCTCTGGAATCTTGACATTCCGCGGTTCACCACGGCGCCCGGCATTCGCGACGTCGTCACCAGCACTGGTGCGGTTGTTCCTGAGTTCTCAGCCACCTCGGGGCTCGACCGCAGTCTCAACAGGATACGGAACCTCTCCGAGCACGATCTGGATCGTCAGCTCACGGTCATCTCGATGTCGTTCGCGGCGCTCGCCGCGCCGGTCTCGGAGAAGGCATCGAGCACCTCGAGTTCTGTAAGCGCACGCAGCCGATGGACCGTCGTCGGCGAACCCAGGCAGAAGGGTGTGCCGGCAAGCGGCACGCCCCCAGCGCACCGTGCCGCAGGGGCGATCACCTCCGACCGGCGTGAGCTACTCCTGCGCGCGGCCGGCACGCTCGCGGATCGCCTTTGCGCGACCGCGTTCCGTGGCGACACCGATGTCTCATGGCTCACGCTGCGCCGCAGCGGCAATGGCTGGTCGATCGGCCCGACAGGGCTCGACCTTTATGACGGAGTCGCGGGGATCGCTCTGTTCCTTGCGCACTACGGCCGGCTCACCGGCGACCAGTTGGCACTGGACCTGGCCGCGCGAGGCGTCAGCACAGTGTTGAGCGGCCTTGGCGCCGGCGCCGTCGGTTCGTTAGGCGGGTTCGAGGGTTGGGGCGGAGCTCTCTACGCGCTGTCGAGCATGTCGACCCTGCTCCAGGATCCGAGCATTCTGCAGCGGCTGGACGACCTGGTGCGGCGCACCGAGTTCGATGTCGAGAGCGACGTGGCTTACGACGTCATCGGCGGTGCAACTGGTCTCATCGCCGGTTTGCTGGCTCGGCACGGCATCGAGCCGTGTGACGAGGCCGTGCGTCTGGCAGTGCGATGCGGCGAGCACCTGGTCCGGAGCGCGACGCGCCAGGCGGTAGGTGCAGGCTGGGTCAACCGCCGGATAGGGACGACACCACTGACCGGGTTCGCGCACGGCGCAGCCGGCGCTTCGTGGGCGCTCTCGCGATTGTCGGCTGTGACGGGCTTGGAGTCGTTCGGCGCTGCAACGCAGGATGCACTCGCGTTCGAGCGGTCGGTGTTCGCGCCGACCGCCAGCAACTGGCCCGACCTGCGAGATTCCGCGCGAGCGAACGACGGCGAGACGAGGTTCTCGGTGTCGTGGTGCCACGGCGCGCCCGGCGTCGGCATCGCCCGCCTCGGCATGCGGATGAGCGGCGACCTCGACCCCGTCCTCGATACGGAGATCCGCGCCGCGGTCGCTGCCACCGTCCGTGCCGGCTTGCACGGCAACCACTCCCTGTGCCACGGCGCGCTCGGGAACGTTGAGTTCCTCAGGCTCGCGGCGATGCACCTCAGCGATCCCGCACTCGCGCAGCGCTGCGAGGACGCGGCAACAGTTGTCGCGCGCATGGCGCTGGTCGGCCGGGTGCGGACGGGAGTCTCGCGGGAGGTGGAGGTCCCCGGGCTGATGACCGGGCTAGCGGGCATCGGCCTGGCGCTGCTGCGCCACGCCGACCCCTTGGCGGTGCCCTGCGTGCTCATGCTCGAGCCGCCGCGACCGCGGGCGGAACCACGTACTCCACCGCGGGGTTGACGGCACTCGTGCCTCGCATGCGCGCGCAAATGCCCGACAACACCGAGGAGTAGCCGTGGTCAGGATCAGAATTGCTGTTACGGCGCTGGCCAGCGCGCCGCGGACGGGCCCCGCCGACCATGACGGTTGAAATATTCGCCGATCACAGTATGCCCGCAGCGGACTTACTCCAGGGAGTCCTAGATTGCAGGCGATCTGTCGCCGCTCGCGCGACAGGCAGCACCTACAACGCCTATACCGATCGACCGGCCATGCTCAAGCTCGCCGGCGATGTGAGCGGACTTGACGTTTTAGATCTTGGGTGTGGAGCGGGACACTACGCCGCTGAACTGCTGAGACTAGGCGCCGTGCGGGTCGTGGACGTGGACGGAAGTGAGACCCTTCTGCGTGCGGTGCAACAGCGGCTCGGAGACCGGGTCGCCGTGCATCACCACGATCTGGAGGAACCACTGGACTTCTTGGCGGACCAGTCGTTCGACCTGGCCGTGATGGCCCTGGTCTACCACCACATCGACGCACGAGAACAGCTGCTTGACGAGCTTCGGCGCGTTCTGCGGCCCGGCGGGAGCCTGCTGGTCTCCACCACCCACCCCACCAGTGACTGGACCCACTTCGGCGGTTCCTACTTCGCCGACGACCGAGTCGAGTTCCCTTCCGGTGACGGCCCCACGATCAACTACTGGCGGATGACACTTCAGACGTTCCTCGGCGAGTTCCTGGGCGCCGGCTTCGTGCTGGAAGAGTTGGTAGAACCTCGGGCGACGGAGGAAGCTCGGCTGACTGATCCTCGACGATACGACAGGACCCATGCCGCACCGACCTTTCTCGGTCTCAGACTTTGCCGCCCATGACTGAGCAGGTTCCACGACCTTGCCCTCCCCGGGACATCGGCGCTGACCACATCCAGGCCACTCGACCCCAACACGACGCACGTCAAGGACGCTCATAGCGCACGCGCTTGGCAACCTCGAGCCTAGGGCTGCCGCCGACCAGGGGCACGAATACTCCGCGTGCTCGAGGCCGGGATGTCAACGTCACGCCTCTTCGCACGAATGGCCGACTTGATGCCAGACGTGTAAGAGATCGCGCGGTAGGGATCGTCGTTGCGAGCGTCGCATCCGTGGGATGCCTCGCAGGGCGCGGGCGCGAAGGCATGCTGGGCGCCCGTCGAGTGCTCCGCAACGCGGTTTCGTGGGGTGTACTGGCGAGGCGATGGGTTTCTTCGTTACCCCACAGCGCGGCCGATGAGTTTGTGGCTCCCGGCCGGTCCAAGCTCGTGACACCCAAGGAAAGGACACCGCCATGTCAGAGCTTCTTGTCGACTTCATCACCTCCCTCGACGGCAACGCATCGGGAGAGGGCTGGCCCGGGTGGTGGGGCCTCGAGGGCCCGGAGTACCTCGCATGGGACGGCAAACAGCCCGAGGTCACCTACCTGATGGGAGCGAACACCTACCGCCAGATGTCGGGCTTCGCCGCCGGCGTGGTCCCGAATGGCCAAGACGAGTTCAGGCCCGAAGAAGAGGCGTCTGTCGACGAGCTCACGCAAGCGTCCAAGGTGGTGTTCTCCTCCTCACTCGAGGAGCCACTGACATGGGCCAACTCCACGCTCGTCCGCGACGACGCCGTCGAGGCGGTCCGCGCCATGAAGGAGAACGGCTCGGGGCTCCTCAGCACGATCGGCAGCCTCAGCCTGTGCCGGTCCCTGCTACGAGCCGGACTCGTCGACCGCTTCCGAGTCGTGATTTTCCCGGTGATCACCGGGGCCACGGGCGCAGAACGCATCTACGACGGCTACCCGGACGTCGCCCTCGAGATGCTCGAGCACCGCACCTTCGACGGCCGCATCCAGCTGGTCGAGTACAAGCCCCGCGTGCTCGAGCACCCGCCGCTCGGCGCCCTTGCGTGACGTCGCCCCGCCCGCCGGTCTGGACCGCCGCCAGGCCGGCGGGCGCGGAGCAAGCTACAGAGATAACTGTGCTAAAAGATCGCCCGGGTAGGTGCGTGTCGGTGATGCAGAGCAGGCACGAGCCTCGGTAACAGAAGAGGTGTTCTACGCCGTCTTCTCTGGGCGCCTCCTATGAGCGGATCGCGGACTCGTCTGGTTCGGCGACCACCATCCGCAACCGACGCGACGAGTGGATCGCGGCTGGGGTCTTCACCCAACTCGAGCAACTGTGTCTGGAGGCCTACGACAAGAGCGTCGGCCTCGACCTGAGCGAGGTCACCGTTGATGGGTGCATCGTCAAGGCACCCTGCGGCGGCGAAGCCGCAGGCAGTCCCCGGTAGTTCGGGGGAAGCAGGGCACCAAACGCTCCCTGCTGGTCGAAGCCACCGGCATCCCGCTACGGTGCGTGATCGCGGGCGCGCATCGCAATGACTCACGGCTGCTGCGACCCACGCTGGAGCATTTCGGCCGGTTCGATCAGGGCACACCATCGACGGCCGGCTCACGCTCCCCGACGGCGTCGTGGCGGAGGTCTACGACGTCGCAGCGCCCGTCGATGTCCGGATTGAGACCGCCGACGCCCTGGTGGCGTGGGGCAGCTCGCGCGAGTGGATGCGGACGGCGGCTGAGCGGATGACACAGGTGCGGTGGGTGCAGTCCCCCTCGGCCCGAGCACTCCGCCAAACGTCTGAACCACCTGGCGTTGCAACGACGGGTGAGCCGGGAGCGAAAAACGCGACTCTTGGTGCCCCGGTCCGACAGTATCCACGCCCGCGCGGTCATGGCTGACCCGCGCACCAGCCCCCCGGTTCCCTGTCGTACCGAGCGATCAACACGCGTTGCAGTTGTGTAACGGCGCGGGTTGGCAGGGTTGCGCAACCGGATCAACAGGCACACGATGCCCGTCAACTCGAATTGCGCAACACGTGTTGATCGTGGAGGTGGGCCATGGGGACGGTGCGTCGGGCGGATGTCGCACGGCTGGCCGGCACGTCGCCCGCCCTGGTGAGCTACGTGCTCAACGGCGGGCCGCGCGGCGTCGCGCCAGGGACCAGGGCACGCGTGCTCGCGGCCGTCGAGGCGCTGGACTACCGGCCGAACGGCGTCGCCCGGTCGCTGCGGCTGAACAAGACGATGTCTCTCGGCCTGGTCGTGCCCGACACCTCCAACCCGTTCTTCGCCGAACTCTCACGTGCCGTCGAGGAAGCCGCGTTCGTTCACGGCTACACGCTGCTCATCGGCAACGCCGCCGAGGACGATGCCCGCCAGACCGCGTACGTCCACACGTTCCTGCAACGCCAGGTCGACGGGCTGTTCCTTGCACCGGCTCATGGGCCGGCCGGGTGCCTGCCCGAACTCGAGCGGGCCGGCAAGCCATGGGTGATGCTCGACCGGCAGATGGCTTGGGCCATGGCGGCGCCGGTCGTGGTGGTCGACAACCGCGGCGGTGCACGGGCGATGACCGAACACCTGCTGGAACATGGGCGGCGGCGGATCGCGTGCGTGGCCGGCCCTCGCGATGTCATGCCGGCGACCGACCGCGTGGCCGGCTGGCGGGACGCGTTGTCGGCGGCCGGACTCGCGCCGAACCGGATGCCGTTGCGGCACGTGCCGTTCGGGCGGCGCTCGGGCTACCTGGCGGCGCGGCAACTGCTGGCCGACCAGGACATCGACGCGGTGTTCGTGGCCAGCGACGAGCAGGCGCTGGGTGTCCTGCGCGCGGTCACGGAGGCCGGGCGCCGCTGCCCGGATGATGTCGCGATCGCCGCGTTCGACGGGATCGCCGCGGCCGCCTATTCGACGCCGGCCATCTCAACGATGGCGCAGCCGTTCGGGGAGTTCGGGCGGACCGCGGTCGCCCTGATGCTCGGCCGTATCACCGACCCCGACCAACCGGCGCGCACGCAGGTGCTGCCGGTCCGGCTGGAGGCGCGCGGCTCGTGCGGCTGCCCCGACCCGCCTGGCGGCGACCTGCCGGCGGAGCCCTTCGACATCGACGACGCCACGCCGCCCGCCGATACGACCCCGCCGCCCGCCGAACCGTCCGACCCACCCGGCGAAGGAGCACCGACCCTATGACAAGCGTCGTGGTCGTGGGCAGCGTGAACCTGGACTTTGTCGTCGCCGCGCCGCGGATCCCGGCACCCGGCGAGACGATCCTCGGCTCCGAGCTGGTGACCCGGCCTGGCGGGAAAGGCGGCAACCAGGCCGTCGCGGCCGCTCGGCTCGGCGCCGAGACAGTTCTGGTGGCGGCGGTCGGCGACGACCGCATGGGCGAGGACCTGCGGCGGACGCTGGCCGGTGAAGGACTGGATGTGTCGGAGCTGACCGTGATCGCCGGCGTATCCACCGGCGCCGCGTTGATCGTGGTGGACGAGCGCGGCGAGAACTCGATCGTGGTCGCGCCCGGGGCCAATGGCAAGCTCGACACCGACCGGATCACTCGCCGGACCGACCTGCTGGGGCCGGGTGACGTGCTGTCGCTACAGATCGAAGTGCCGCTGGCCACTTCGCTGGAGGCGGCGACACGGGCCAAGCGGGCGGGAGCTTCGGTGCTGCTCAACACCGCGCCACTGCCGCCACTGCCGAACGCGACGCTGGAGCGGCTGCTCGCGACCATCGACGTCGTCGTCGCGAACGAAGGCGAGGCGCTCGCCCTGACCGGCGCCACGCCGCCGGCTGACCCGGCCGGCTGGGCCGACCTGGCCGCGGGCGTGTGCGGGCTCGGCCCGCGCCTCGCGGTCGTCACGCTCGGCGAGCACGGCGCCGTCGCAGCCGAGGGAGGGCGGAGCTACGTCCAGCCGGCATTCGCCGCCGACGTGGTCGACACGACCGGCGCCGGCGACTGCTTCGCCGCGGCGTTCTCGGTCGCGCTCGCCCGGGGGCTGCCGACCGGCGAGGCGCTGCGCCGTGCCTGCGCCGCCGGCGCGATTGCCACGACGCGGCTGGGCGCACAGGAGGCGATGCCCACGGCGGACGAGCTGGACCGGTTTCTCGAGTAAAAGGAGTGACGCGTGCGCGCTGACGGATTGTGGCATCCACGGCTGGTCCAGGTGATAGCGGCGATGGGGCACACCGACATCTTGGTCGTGGCCGACGCCGGGCTGCCGGTACCGCCAGGGGTGGAGGCGATCGACCTGCTGTGGTCCCGCCGCTGGCCGCCGTTGCTGCCCGTACTGCGCGGGATTGTCGCCGAGCTCGTCGTGGAGCGGGCGATCATCGCCGAGGAGGCCAAGGACCCCGACCTGGTCGGGTCGATCGAGCACGCACTCACCGGGCTGCCGATCATGCGCACGAGCCACAAAGAGCTCAAGGACACCTGCCGCCGCGCCCGCGCCGTCGTGCGCACCGGTGAGGACACCCCGTACGCCAACGTCGTGCTGCACGCCGGCGTGCCGTTTTAGCGAGAGGGAACCCAATGCTGCCAGCGGACTATGAGGAACGGGTCTACGCCGGAGTGCTCGGCAAGGTCATCGCCGTGTACCTGGGCCGTCCGTTCGAGGGCTGGCGGTACGACCGCATCATGGCGGAGCTGGGCGAGGTCACGCACTTCGTCAACGACCGGCACGACGTCGCGCTCAAGCACCACCTGTTGGTCGTGCCCGACGACGACATCAGCGGCACGTTGGTCTTCCCGCGCGCCCTGCGCCACCACGGGCTGGACCCGTCGCCGGCGCAGGTGGGGCTGACCTGGCTCAACGAGCTGATCGAGAACAAGACCGTGCTGTGGTGGGGCGGCCTGGGCAACTCTACCGAGCACACCGCGTACCTGCGCCTGCGCGAAGGCCTGGTACCGCCGGAGTCCGGGTCGATCGCCCGCAACGGCACGGTCGTGGCCGAGCAGGTGGGCGCCCAGATCTTCGTCGAGGGCTTCGCGATGACCTGTCCCAGCGACCCCGAAGGCGCCGCCGACCTCGCCGAACGCGCGGCCCGCGTGAGCCACGACGGCGAGGCGATACACGCGGCGCGGGTGGTGGCGGCACTGGTCGCACAGGCGTTCGTCGAGCCGGACATGGGCAAGCTCCTGGACATCGCCACCGACGTGATCCCGGCCGACTGCCTGATCCGTCGCGTCATCGACGACGTGCGCGGCTGGCAGGCCGGCGATGGTGACGACTGGCACCGTACCCGCGCCCGCATCGACGAGCGCTACGGCTACCACCGGTACGGCGGCAACTGCCACGTCGTCCCCAACCATGCCACCGTGATCAACGCGCTGGCCAGCAGCGACGGCGACTTCTCCCGCGCCATGACGGTCGTGGCAACCAGCGGCTGGGACACCGATTCCAACGCCGGCAACGTCGGTGCGATCACCGGCGTCCGCGGCGGCCTGGCAGGTCTCGGGCCCCGGTGGCGCGACCCCGTCGCCGACCGCCTGTACCTGCCCAGCGCCGACGGCGGTGCCGCGGTCACGGACGCCGGCCGGGAGGCGCTGGTCCTCGTCGGTCACGGCCGGGCCCGATACGGCGAGCCGCCGTTGGACCCACCCAAGGACGGCGCCCGCTTCCACTTCACGCTTCCCGGGTCGGTGCAGGGCTTCACGGCCGACGACGACGCGGTGCACGTCGGCGGCGACGGCGACCGGCTCACCGTCCGCTGGACCGGCGACGCGGCCAGACCGGTCAGCGTCACCAGCCCGGTGTTCATCCCGCCGGAGGCCGCCGGGACGCAGATCTACGGCCTCCGCGCGACCCCCGCGCTTGTTCCCGGCCAGGTGGTCACCGCCCGCGTGACCGCTGATGACGCCGTCACCGCGCGGCTCCTGGTCCGCCACTACGACGGCGCAGACGAGCTGGGCGCACTGACCGGACCGCCGGTGCCGCTGGGCCCGAGCGAATCGGCCGAGCTGTCGTGGCGGCTGCCGGACCTGGGCGGCCAGCCGGTCGCCGCCGTCGGTCTGGAGTTGGACGGCGCCGCGGCCGGCACCGTCCACCTGGACCGGCTGGGCTGGAGCGGCGAGCCGCACCTCACCCTGACCCGTCCGGTGGACGGCGGGACGATGTGGCGCCGGGCCTGGGTGGACGCCGTCGACCGGTTCGATGACCGCTGGCCCGAGCCGTTCCGGCTGGCGCAGAACCGCGGCACCGGGCTGGTGGCACACGGGGGCCGCGACTGGCGCGACTACACCGTGACCGCCGACGTCACGCCGCACCTGGCCGACGCCGCCGGCATCGCCGCCCGCTACCAGGGCCTGGAGCGCTATTACGCGCTGGAGCTGGCCGGCGGCGGCACCGTCCGGCTGGTACGCCGCCTGCACGGCACGACCGTCCTGACCGAGGCGCCGTTCGCCTGGTCGTTCGGCACCACCTATCGGCTCACGCTCGCCGTTGCCGGATCCCAGCTGCGGGCGGCCGTCGGCGGCGGCCCGCACCTCCGGGCCGACGACCCCACCCCCGCACTCGACAGCGGGGGCATTGCACTCCTGGTGACCGGCGGACGCACGGCCACGACCGCGGTCCATGTGAGACCCCACTCCGAGAGGACACCACGATGATCACGACACCACGACCGAGCCGCAGACGCTTCCTGCAGGGCGCCGGTATGACGGCGGCGGGGCTGTTCGCTCCCGGGCTGCTGAGCGCCTGCGGATCCGGCAACGGCTCCACCGGGGGCGACTCTGGCACCGGCACCGTCGAGCTGTGGATCGACATCCAGGGTGAGCCGAACCAGACGTACTTCTCCGACAAGGTGATCGGCGCCTTCGAGCAGTACCAGTCCGACATCGATGTCAAGGTCACGTACTACACGGGTGCCGACCTGCGCAAACTTATCCAGACCGCGTTGCAGGCCAAGTCCGGGCCGGACCTGGTGCGCGGCCCCAGCGCCACCCAGACCCTGGCGTGGAGCAAGGCCGACGTGCTGGCCGACCTCTCTTCCTACGCCGACGAGTGGGCCTGGGCGGACACGCTCGTCAGCTGGGCGATGGAGGCCTTCACCACCGACGGCAAACTGTTCGCGCTGCCGATGCGAGTGGACACGCTGCTGATGTACACCAACCAGACGCTGTTCGCCGAGAAGGGCTGGGGCGCTCCTACCACGCTGGCCGAGCTGGAGGGCCTGGCCGAGGAGGCGCACGGGCAAGGCATCACCCCGTTCGGCGCGTCGAACACCGACTGGAAGGCCGCCTCGGAGTGGCACATGTCGGCGATGTGGAACCACTACTCCGGGCCGGAGGCCGTCTACCAGGCACTCACCGGCGAGATCACCTGGACCGAGCCGGTGTTCGTCGAGGCCGTCGAGCTGCTCAGGAGCTGGTTCGACAAGGGCTGGTTCGGCGGGGGCGCCGAGACCTACTTCTCCGTGCCGGCTCAGGAGGTCGGCGCGAACTTCGGCAACGGCACGGTCGCGATGGTGCCACAGGGCGTGTGGTGGATGAGCTCGGTGGGCAACTTCTTCGGCACGGCCGCTAACAACGAGAACGAGTGGGACTGGTCACCGTGGCCGGCGCTGCGCGACGAGGTCGCCTACCCGTTGTTCGATTTGGGCATCGGCGGGTCGCTGGGCATCAACGCCCACAGCGACAGTCAGGACGCGGCTGCGGAGTACCTCAACTGGTACTACGGCGACCGCGAGGCCGCGCTGCAGCGGATGGCCGACGTCCCGGCGACGTACAACATCCCAATCCAGTTCGACGCCGCGGAGGTCCCCGCGGGCATCGACGAGCGCTCGCGCCGCGTGCTGGACGGGCTGAACACGGCCGTCGACGCCGGCAACTACGGCTACGTCACCTGGACCTGGTGGCCGCCGAAGGCCAACGCGTTCGTGTACGAGGGCTTCGAGAAGGTGCTGACCGGGGACCTGTCGCCGGCCGACTACTGCGAGCAAATGGATCAGCTGTTTCAGGAGGAGCGCACGGCCGGCGACGTCCCCCAGATCATCAGCAGGGCGTAGGGCGCATGGCCCTCCACGCCCAGGCGCCGCCGAGCACCGGCCGTCCCCTGCGGGCGGAGCAGCAGCGCGCCAACCGCCGTGCCGCCCGCCGGCGCAAGGCCCGCGCGCTGTTGTTCCTCGCCCCGCTACTCGGACTGAACCTGCTGGTCGTCGTCGGCCCGTCGGTGGCGACCGTCTGGTACTCGTTCACCGACTGGAGCGGTCTCGGCCCGGCCACATTCGTCGGCCTGGACAATTACACCCGGGCGTTCGGCGACCCCCTCGTGCGGGCGGCGCTCATGCACAACCTCATCTGGTTCGTGCTGTTCCTCAGCGTCCCGATGGGCCTAGGGCTGCTCGGCGCGTTCCTGCTGTCGCAGATCACCCGGTTTCAGATGCTGTTCCGGGCGCTGTTCTTCATCCCGTACGTCGTGGCCAGCGTGGTCAACGCATCGGTGTGGAAGAGCCTGCTCAGCCCCACCAACGGCATCGGGCACGCGCTGGGAGAGCTAGGCGTGCCATGGATCGGCGACGTCGCGTTCCTCGGCGACACCAGCACGTCGCTGATCAGCGTGAACTTTGTCGTCGACTGGCATTTCTGGGGTTTCGTGGCAGTCATCTTCCTGGCTGCCATGCAGGGCGTGGACCCGGAGCTGTACGACGCGGCCAAGGTGGACGGCGCGAACCGGTGGCAACAGTTCACCGCGGTGACGCTGCCGGGCATCCGGCCGACCGTCGTGTTCCTGGTGCTGATGACGGTGATCTGGTCGCTCAAGGCGTTCGACTACATCTACGTCATGACCCAGGGCGGACCCGCGGGGTCCAGCGAGGTGGTGTCCACCTACATGTACAAGGTCGCGTTCAGCCAATACGAGGCGGGCTATGCCGCCAGCCTCGGGCTCTCGATGGCGTTCGTCACCGCCCTCGTGCTCGCCGTCTACCAGTTGGTCCGCAAGCGGGGGTGGGAGGCATGACCGCACCGACGCTGACCCGTCCGGCCCCGCCGGCCGGCGACGCCGGACCACGCCGGCGTCGCCGCGAACCGTCGCACCGGCCGTATTACCTGGTGCTCGTGGTCCTCGCCTTGTTCGCGATCGGACCACTGGTGACTTTGGTGTTCAACGCGCTGAAGGACAACGCGTCCATCGGGACCAGCCCGCTGACGCCGCCGACGGAGCTGAGTCTTGACAACTTCGCCCAGGCCTGGACCCAGGGCGACTTCGCCACGACCATGCGCAACAGCGCGATCCTGTGCCTGGGCACGGTGGCGGGAGTCTGCGTGATCGCCGGGCTGGCGGCCTACGCACTCAGCCATCTGGAGGTGCCGGCCAGCGGCGCGGTCATCGGCTGGCTGTTCCTCGGCAGCGCCCTGCCGGTGCAGCTGTTCCTGGTGCCGCTGTTCTTCATGTGGACGAACCTCGGCCTCACCGACAGCCTGTTCGGGCTGATGATCATCTACTGGGCCACCGACTCACCGTTCGCGACACTGCTGTTGCGCTCGTTCCTGATAAAGGTGCCAAAGGATTACCAGGAGGCCGCTCGGCTGGACGGCGCGTCGGAGCTGCGGATCATCATGCGAGTGATGCTGCCGCTGGCCTGGCCCGGGTTTCTCACCGTCGGGCTGATCGCGGGGCTGTGGGCCTGGAACGAGTTCTTCTGGGCCATCACGTTCGTGCACGACCCGGCGCTGCGGCCGATCTCGACCAGCTTCCTGGCCTTCCAGGACCAGTTCTCCACGGACCTGGCGCTGACCAGCGCCGCGGCGATCTTCATGCTCGGCCCTGTCGTGATCTTGTTCCTGGTGTTGCAGCGCCGGTTCGTCGCCGGCCTGACCTCTGGAGGAGTGAAGTGAGCGGTACCGCCCGCCCGAACGTCATCCTGATCATTTCCGACCAGCTGCGCCGGTTCGCGTTGGGATGCTACGGCGACCCGAATGTCAGCACCCCGAACATCGACGCGCTCGCCGCGCGCGGCACCAGGTTCGCTGCGGCTTCGTCGACGTACCCGGTGTGCGTGCCGTTCCGGTTCAGCCTGCAGACCGGCGAGTACGCGCACACGCGGGCCATCCCGGCGATCGAGTGGCGAATGTCCCCGGCGGAGCGGACCCTGGCCGACGAGTTCCACGATGCCGGCTACGACACCGGGATGTTCGGCAAGTGGCACCTGTACGGCGGGTTCGGGCACCTGCCGGGGCACACCGTGGTCAAGACGTCGCGCACCGCGGTGCCGCGGCCGTTCCAGGGCCGCTGGCAGCGCTTCGCCGGCTTCGACATCTGCAACGACCCGTACGACACCTATGTTTTCCACGACGACGACCCCACCCCGTGCAAGCTCGAGGGCTACCAGACGGACGGGTTGTTCGACCTCACCATGGATTGGATCCGCGAGCCGGCCCGCCGCGAGCGCCCGTTCGCCTCCATCCTGTCGGTGGAGCCGCCGCACCCGCTGTTCACCGCGCCGGAGGAGTACCTGGAGCGCTGGCGCGACCGCGACATCGTGCTGCGCGAGAACGTCGAGCTGGACCGCAAATACCGCAAGCGCGGCCCACACGGGTCGTCGTTGCTGGACGACCTGCGGGTCTACTACGCGATGATCGAGAACCTGGACGACAACGTCGGGCGGCTCGTCGACACCCTGGCCGAGACCGGCATGCTCGACGAAACCGTCATCGCCCTCACTGCCGACCACGGCGAGCTGCTGGGCAGCCACGGCCTGCTGGCCAAACAACGGCCGTGGGAGGAGTCCGTGGGCATCCCGCTGATCGTGTCGCACGGCCTCGGACGCGTCGTCGACGACCCCGTCTGCACCGAGGACCTGTTCCCGACACTGCTGGGTCTCGCCGGACACGCGCCCCGCGATCCCAAACCGGGGACGGACCTCACGCCCCTGATGGACGGGTCGGCCGGGCGCCTCGAACGCGAGGGCGTCCTGTTGGAGTTCGTGTCCGAGCTGCGCCCCGACGCACCGTTCCACGAGGAGACCTGGCGGGCGTTCCGTACCCGCCGCTACAAGTACACCGTTCTCGGCGACGCGCACGGCGCCCGGCCGTGGCAGTTCTTCGACCTGCAGGAGGACCCGTACGAGCTGACCAACCTCGTGGACGATCCCGCGTACGCCGAGCAGGTGGCGCATCATCACCGACTGCTGCGTGACCGGCTGGTCGAGACGTACGACCACTACGTGCTGGCACCGGCGCACGGCTGTCCGGGCTTGAACGAGTGGGATCCTGAGGCCAAGTACCAGAAGCGCTTCGGCTGAGGGGCCGGACGTGACTCTCACGCGGCGCTCGTTCCTGGTGGCCGGCGGCACGGTGGCGGCCGGCGCCGCGATGCCCGGTGGTGCCGAGGGCGACGTTGCGGCAACCGCCTCGGCGTCCTGGCAGGCCGCTCCGGTCAGGGTCACCGGCCGGGGCCGGCTGGTGTACCGCCGGGACGGCGACGGCAATCGGCTGCCGGACTTCGGCCACGCCGGCTATCACTGCGGCGAGCGGCCGCTGCCGGACGTCTCGCCGGCCCGAACCGTTGGGCCGGTCGACGGCGACAACACCGGACACCTGCAGGCCGCGCTCGAGGCCGTTGGCCGGCTGCCGCTGGGCCCAGACGGGTTCCGCGGCGCCCTGCAGCTGGAGCCCGGTGAGTACCCGGTCGCCGGGACGCTGCGGCTGAATCGCGACGGGGTGGTGCTGCGCGGTGCCGGATCGGGCAGCGACCCCGCCACGAACACCGTCGTCCGCGGCACCGGCACCAGTCATCTCCACCCGCCGGTCATCCTGGCCGGCGGCGCGGACACCTGGGGACCGGGGACGACGCTGTGGGCCGGCCAGGTCCCCGGCACCCGCACCGACATCACCACCGACGTCGTGGGCGTGGGGCAGCGAACGTTCCGGGTAGCCGAGCCCGGCGTCCTTACCTCGGGCGACAACGTCGTGATCGTGCACCCGTGCACCGCGGCGTGGCTGGCCGCGGTCGACGGCGGCGGCACGCACGGCGGGCCGCCGTGGCGGGTCGGTGCCGAGCCGATCCTGTACAACCGCTACGTCGAGGCGGTCGACGGCGAGCGGGTCACCGTCGACGTCCCGCTGTTCGCCACCCTCCGGCGGGAGCTGTCACCGTCGTACGTGTACCGGTGGGATCGGGCCAGGCTGGTGCGCGAGGTCGGTGTCGAGGACCTGCACATCGACATCAGCTACGCCGGCCAGCCGGACCAGGACGAGGACCACGCCGGTGCCGGCGTGGCGCTGTCGCTGGTCGAGGACGCCTGGGTGCGCAACTGCACGGTCCGGCATTTCTGGTTCTCGGGCGTGCGCACCACCGAGACAACCCGCGCCACCATCGAGAACTGCCGCGCGTTCGACCCGGTCTCGCGGCTGGCCGGCTCGCGGCGCTACAACTTCGCCGCCGGGCCGTACTCGCAGCAGATCCTGTTCGCCGACTGCCACGCCACCGAGGGCCGGCACAACTTCGTCGCGTTCGGCCGCTCCAAGACGTCGGGCATTGTGTTCCTGCGCTGCAAGGGCGAGGGCAGCCACAACGCCTCGGAGGGCCACGCCGGCTGGAGCCAGGGTCTGCTCTACGACAATCACCGCGACGTCGACCCGCACGAGGCGATGGTCACACTGCTGCTGGGGTGCCGCGGCAACTACGGCACCAATCAGGGCTGGGCTGCGGTGAACTCGGTGGCGTGGAACTGCACCGCCGGCGCGCCCGGCCGGATCGTCGTCCAGCAGCCCCCGACGGCACAGAACTACGCGATCGGCTGCACTGGCGACGTGTCCGGCATCGGCCCGTTCACCGAACCGGCCGGCTGGATCGAGGGCTCCAACCGGCCCGGCCTGCTCCCGGCGTCGCTGTACGAAGCGCAGCTGGTCGACCGGCTCGCGCGCACCTGCTGACATATCGAGGAGGTCGCAAGGATGAAGCTCCGCGTACTCGCCGTCGCCACGGCGGCGACGCTGTCCCTGGCCGCGCCGGCGACGGTGGCCGCCGACGACGAATCCCCGCACTACACCGGCATGCGGTATGACAACGGCGGCGTCGCCACCCCGATCGGCGGGCCGGTCGAGGAAGTGGACCGGCTGGCGGACGAGATCACTGCGGCCGGCCGCCTGGTCGTGCAAGACGTCGCCGAACGCCGGCAGCAGCTGCCGTACGGACGCATCGAGACCGAGGCACCGCGTCCGGGGCGTCCGGAACTGGTCACCTACCCCGCGCCGGACGGCATCGCCGCATCGCAGCGGTACGCCGTGTCCGTCAGCCAGTTCGGCCGGGCGCAGCAATCGTTCGTCTACCAGACCGACGCCCGCAAACCCGACACCAACCTCGGCACCGACACCTCCTGGACCTCGTTCTCTTTCAGCGGCATCGTGCACGTCGAAGTGCGCGACCTGTCCGACACCGCCACCGGCTGCCGGGTGCGGCCCTCGTCCCTGCGCGTCCCGACCCGATTCCACGACGGCAGCTGCCGGTTCGTGCTGACCGACGCCGCGAACGTCTCGGTGGAGTTTGAGCCGAACACCACGAACCCGGTCGAGCACGCGATGCTGGTGTTCGCCAACCCGCCCGAGACCGACGTGCCTGACCCGGACGACCCGAACGTCCGGTATTTTGGCCCCGGCATCCACCGCCTCGGCCGCGACGTGCAGCTGCACTCGAACGAGACGGTGTACCTGGCCGGCGGCGCCTGGGTCGAGGGTGCGTTCGTGGGCCAAAACCTGGAGAACGTCGTCATCAAGGGTCGCGGCATCGTGTCCGGGCTGTTCCTTGACACCGGCGACCAGGACCAGAACAAAAGCCAGCCGGGCTTGATCAACATCCTTGACTCAGCCAACGTGCTGGTCGACGGCATCACGTTCGTGGACGGCCCACGGTTCAATGTCCGGGCGCTGGGTCAGTACGTCACCCTGCGCAACCTCAAGATCATGAGCTGGTGGTTCAGCACCGACGGCGTCGTGGGCGGCAACACCGGCGTGATCGAAAATAATTTCATCAAGGTCAACGACGACTCGGTCAAACTGCACTGGGGCGACAACGTCGTGCGGCGCAACGTCATCTGGCAGCTCGAGAACGGCGGGCCGTTCAATATCAGCTGGAATATCCACGAGGACGTCGAGAACTTCCACGTCTACGACAACGACATCATCCACGCCGAGCACTATCGGTTCCCGCCGCAGGCCATCTTCCGGTCGCGGCACGCCGGCAGTGGGCACATGCGCGGATACCTGTTCGAGAACATCCGGGTCGAGGACGCGAACTGGCGGCTGTTCTACATCCCGCTCGAGAACAACAAGTGGTACGACCCGGCCCTGGGCTACGGTGAGATCTCCGACGTGATCTTCCGCGACATCACCGCGCAGAAGCCGTTCCGGCACCCGAACGTCGTCACCGGGATCCAGGCCGACGGCCAAACCCACCTCGTGCACAACATCAATGTCGTCGACGTGACGATCGACGGCGTGTGCCTGGCCTCGGCGGCCGACGGAAATGTGCAGATCGACCCGGCCACCACCGACGAGGTGCGGATCATGCGCACCGAGGACTGCTGATGGCCGGCCGCCGACCCAACGTCGTCGTCGTGCTGGCCGACGACATGGGGTGGGGCGACCTAGGCTGCTACGGGTCGCCGATCCCCACCCCGAACATCGACCGGCTGGCCCGTGAGGGTGTGCGCCTCACCGACTGCCACTCCGCGTCCGCGGTATGCACGCCGAGCCGGTACGCGCTGCTGACCGGTCGCTACGCCTGGCGCGGGCCGTTGAAGAACTTCGTCCTGATGGGGCATGGGCCGCCCTTGGTGGAGCCCGAGCGTCCCACACTGGCGTCGCTGCTGCAGTCGGCCGGCTACACCACCGGGTACTTCGGCAAGTGGCACCTAGGCCTGGGCTGGCGGCACCGTGACGGCACCGTCCGGTCCGCGTTCGAGCCCGGCGCCGTCCTGCACGACGACATGGAGACCGATGCCGGCCACGACATCGACTACACGCAGCCGTTCACGGGAGGCCCCACCGTGCTGGGCTTCGACCGGTTCTTCGGGCTGGCCGGATCACTGGACATGCCGCCGTACTGCTTCCTGGACGGCGATCGGACCGTCGGGGTGCCCGACCGCGAGAAGGTGACGTTCCTGGCCGAACAGCGGCCGGGGTTACAAGTCGAAGGGTTCGCCGAGGACGAGGTGGACGTGCGACTGACGCAGGAAGCGGTGTTCTGGCTGCGCGAGCAGGACCGCGACCGGCCGTTCCTGTGCTACCTGGCGCCGTCCGCGCCGCACCGGCCGTGCGTGCCCCCGTCGTTCGTGCGAGGCCGGTCTGGTCTGGGTGATCGGGCCGACGCGGTGTGCCTGGTGGACTGGGCCGTGGGTGAGCTGCTGACCGCCCTGGACGACGCAGGCCTAGCCGACGACACGATCGTGATCGTCACCAGCGACAACGGTGCGCCGATGATCTTCACCGACGACGGCGACCCGGCCGTGCACCGGGCCAACGGGCCCTACCGCGGCCAGAAGGGCGACCTGTGGGACGGCGGGCACCGCGAACCGCTCGTGGCGCGCTGGCCCGGGCGGTTCCCGCCCGGCACGGTCCGCGACGACCCGGTCTGTCTGACTGACGTGCTGCCGACGGTGCTCACGGCGGCCGGGATGCCGGTGCCCACGGACACGGCCGAGGATGGGCTGGACGTGCTGCCGGTGCTGGCAGGAACCGGGTCGGTACCGCCCGGACGGGCGATCGTGCACCACAGCCTGGCCGGCCGGTTCGCTGTCCGGTCCGGCCGGTGGAAGGCGATCTTCTCGGCCGGGTCCGGCGGCGGGTTTTCCGAGTCGTCCATCACTTCGCTGTTCTCGTCTGGGTCCGGGCGCCCGCACGACTCCGTGGCCTGGGGCCAGGAAAACCCCGTCGGGCAGCTGTACGACGTCGTCGCCGACCCGTACGAGACCGATGACCTGTGGCGGCACCGACCCGACGTCGCCGCCGCCCTTTATGATGGGCTGCGGCGAATCTGCCGGGACGAGTCCAGTGGGCTGCCGTTCGACGTGCCGGTCGGCGCCGGGGTGCCGATGCAGGGCGGATGGCCGGCGTGATCATGAACGCGTTGGAGGCGTATCTCGCCGAGCGTGAGCAGCGACCTGACACGAGGGATCAAGTTCCAGCGGTCGTCCGCCCAGAGGCGGCACCGGCCAGGTGGCGCCCGACCGCGACGGCGACGGTCGTCTCGTCGATTGCACGCCGGCGATGCCAATGGTAGGCCGAATCGGCCGTGCCCGATTCGGGACGCGGCCGATTCTTACTGCTGTGCGGGGGTCATGCTCCGGCGATGGTTCCGCGGCCTGGGTCGTCGGTATACCCCGTTGCGGGTTTCGTGGGCGTCGCTGCCCGGTCGAGGTCGCCTTCGGGTTCTTTGGCGAAGACGGCGGACCCGATTGTCCACAACAACGCCCCGAGCAGGCCGATCCAGACACCGATGTCAGAGTCGAGCTCGGCAGAGCGTTCCGCGGCGCCGGGGACATCGAGCAGCCAGGCCAGACATTGCAACGTCGCCGCGATGCCGACGGCCATCGAAGCCAGCGACAAGCCACGATGCTGACGCCGGTCGGCCCTGCTGGCGGCGAACAGCAGTGCCGCCGCGAGACCCAACCCCAGGTAGGCTACGAACGGCACCAAGCTGTCCGACTCGTAGCCGCTGAAGCTGTCGTCGTCTTGTGACGCCCAGGTCAAAAACACGGCGATGTTGAAGATCACCACACCGGCCACGGCGACGTAAAGGCCGATGAGACTAGCCTGTGGACGCTCCATGGAAGCGCTTGGGTGCGAGGTACTCATGCCCATCTCCAATTCAGTCGACGGCCCGTTCTGCGCGCCGCCTACCCGCTTCAGCAAGCGGTAAACCTCGCACAGAGAGCATCTGGTGCCGCGCTACTTGCCGTCGACACTCGCACGCTGGTCGATGACACAGGACGTGCACTGGGGTCGGCTGCTCAACCCGGGACTGTCTGAAAAACGGTGGATCTTGGTCTTGGTCTGACGCGCCGAGCAGGGGTGCTTGGCGGGAAGGATTGATCTTGACCGAGACACTGGAGCCCGTGGCGGACCAGGTGGATCAGCAAGCGCTGGCCGAGCAGTTGCTGGCGCAGGCCAAGGAGCAGGGCGTCGATCTGGTGGGCCCGAACGGGCTGCTCAACCAGTTGACGAAGAACGTGCTCGAGACCGCTCTGGAGGCGGAGATGAGCGAGCACTTGGGCTATGAGAAGCACGACCGGGCCGGGCGGGACAGCGGGAACTCGCGCAACGGTACCCGCACGAAGATGGTGCTGACCGAGATCGGGCCGGTCGAGATCGAGGTCCCCCGCGACACCGAGTCCTCGTTCGAACCGCAGATCGTGAAGAAGCGGCAGCGCCGTCTGAACGGGATCGATGAGATCGTGTTGTCGCTGACTGCCAAAGGCCTAACCACTGGTGAGGTCGCCGCGCACTTCGACGAGGTCTACGGCGCAAAGGTGTCCAAGGACACGATCTCCAGGATCACCGACAAGGTCGTCGGCGAGATGACCGAGTGGTGCGCCCGGCCACTGGAACGCGTATATCCGGTGATGTTCATCGACGCTATTCATGTAAAGATCCGCGATGGTCAGGTCACCAGCCGCCCGATCTACGTCGCCATCGGCGTCACCGTGACCGGCGAGCGGGACATCCTCGGGCTGTGGGCCGGCGACGGCGGTGAAGGCGCGAAGTTCTGGCTGCAGGTGCTGACCGAGATCAAGAACCGCGGTACCCAGGACGTGTGCATCGTGGTGTGCGACGGCTTGAAGGGGCTTCCCGAGGCGATCACCACCGTGTGGGAGCTCGCGATCGTGCAGACCTGCATCATCCACCTGCTGCGCAACACGTTCCGGTACGCGTCGCGCCGGTACTGGGACCAGATGTCACGCGAGCTCAAACCGGTCTACACCGCACCTTCGGAGGCCGCGGCCAAGGAACGCTGGAACGAGTTCGCCGCCAACTGGGGGCAGCAGTACCCGGCCATCGTGCGGTTGTGGGAGAACGCCTGGTCGGAGTTCGTTCCGTTCCTGGACTACGACCAGGAGATCCGGCGGGTGATCTGCTCGACCAACGCGATCGAGTCGATCAACTCCCGCTACCGACGCGCGATCCGCGCCCGCGGACACTTCCCCACCGAACAGGCCGCCCTGAAATGCCTCTACCTGGTGACCCGGTCGCTGGACCCGACCGGCCCAGGCCGGGCACGATGAGCCATGAGGTGGAAACCGGCCCTCAACGCGTTCGCGATCACGTTCGAAGGCCGCATCACACCAACCGGAAACTAGCCGATGCCAAGACCGGATCCACCGTTAATCAGACACACCCCGACTCGGTGGGCGCAGCGTGCTGGAACTGTCGTCGACACCGGTGCCGGAAGTCTCCGGGCCCAGGCCCCGACCGGACAGCGAGGAGTCGGCGTGAACCCGGTCCGGCTGGTTCTGCACAGCTTGTTCCAAACGGCCGCTCTCGACCGCAGGCTGTTCGGGTCGTTCGTCGAGCACATGGGACGGGCTGTCTACACAGGCATCTACGAGCCGGGACATCCGGCCGCCGACCGTTCCGGCTTCCGCGCCGACGTCCTGGAACTGGTGCGTGAGCTTGGTCCGACGGTCGTCCGCTATCCCGGCGGAAACTTCGTCTCCGCGTACGACTGGGAGGACGGTGTCGGCCCCGCGTCGGAAAGACCGGTCCGGCTGGACCTGGCGTGGCGCGCACGTGAGACGAACCAGGTCGGTCTCAACGAGTTCGCCCAGTGGTGCCGGCAGGCAGGCACCACGATGATGCTCGCGGTCAATCTCGGAACCCGGGGCGTGGACGCCGCACGCAACCTCGTCGAGTACTGCAACCACCCCAGCGGGACCTACTGGTCCGATCAGCGCCGCGCGCACGGCGTCGCGTCGCCGCATGCCATCACCATGTGGTGTCTCGGAAACGAGATGGACGCGCCCTGGCAGATCGGGCACAAGACGGCGTGGGAGTACGGCCGGGTCGCCGTCGAGGCCGCGAAGGCGATGAGACGCGTCGACCCCGGCATCGAACTGGTCCTCTGCGGCAGCTCCAACAACCGGATGCCGAGCTTCGGAGCCTGGGAGGCAACGGCACTGGAAGAGGCCTATGACCAGGTCGATTACATCTCGCTGCACGACTATTACGAGGGCGACGACGACCAGGTCTCTTTCCTGGCATCGTCGGACGCGATGGAGTCCTTCATCGGCGCCGTCACCGCCACCTGCGACCACATCAAGGAGAAGTTGCGCAGCACGAAGACCATGGGCCTGTCGTTCGACGAGTGGAACGTGTGGCGGCAGACGGAGTTCCACTCGCACGACTCGACCCGCGAGGCGTGGCGCCATGCGCCCAGCCTGGCCGAGGAGAGCTACTCGGTCACCGACGCGGTGGTCGTGGGATCGCTGCTGATCTGCCTGCTCAATCATGCCGACCGGGTACGAATCGGCTGCCTCGCGCAACTGGTCAATGTGATCGCGCCGATCATGACGGAGCCGGGCGGGCCGGGGTGGCGGCAGACGACGTTCTACCCGTTCGCCCACGTCGCCCGGTTCGCCCGCGGCAAAGTGCTTCGGGCCGCCGAGGCCATGTCCGCCGAGCACGAGACCGAGAAGTACGGACGGGTCGCATCCATCGTGAGCGCGGCCGTGTGGAACGCCGACGACGACGAACTCGTGGTCTTCGTCGTGAATCGATCGCCTTGGACAGCTCACCCAATGGAGGTGACCCTGGGCGGAGAATTGGCCGACTACCGGCTGGTCGAGCATCTGGTGCTTTCGCACCCGGATTCGAGCGCCACCAACGTCGCCGGCGCTCCGGCGACGGTGGTACCGGTCAGCCGCCCAGTGCCGGACGGGAACCTCGTGCTGGAACCGGTCTCGTGGAACGTCCTTCGGATGCGTCCGATCGTCGGAAAGGACCGTTAAATGGAAATGCAGCGCGCAGAGTACGACGTCGTGGTGGCGGGCGGTGGCACGGCAGGAGCGATCGCCGCGATCGCGGCCGCTCGCACCGGCGCCCGCACCCTGGTGGTCGAGAAGTACGGCTACCTCGGCGGGATGCTGTCGCTCGGCATGAGCCTGATCGGCGCTCGTGACGCAGAGGGACACTGGGCGCTCGGCGGTGTCGGACGTGAGCTCATCGACGCGCTGATCGCCGCCGGATACGCCACTGCGCCGCTCCCGTACTCCGACTCCGGCACTGTCGCACAGGACCCGGAGATGCTGAAAATGTATCTGATGCGGATGGCGCGGGACGCGGGCGCCGAGATGCTCTTCCATTCAGTGGTCGTCGCCGCCACGACGGAGAACGGCCAGGTCACGTCGGTCACGGTCGCGAACAAGGCCGGCCTGGAGCAGGTGTCGGCGGCCGCCTATGTCGACGCCACAGGCGACGCGGACCTGGTCGCGCGGGCCGGCGGCGAGTTCACGCTCGGGCGCTGTGGCGACAACCTCTCGCAGCCGGTCAGCAACATCTTCCGGGTGGCCAACGTCGATTTCGAGAAGACCTGGCAGTACCTCGAGGCCCATCCCGAGGAGCGGGCCGCTCCGAAGGGCTGGTCGGGCGAGGCCTACACCATGCAGTACATCCGGGAGGCTCCGGGCGCCCACGTGTCCTCCTTCAACAGCCTCATCCGTACGGCGCGCAAGGCCGGTGACTTCTCGATCGACCGCCATCGCATCTGCCTCTACACCTTCCCCGGGCGCACCGACACGGTCGTCAACGTCACGCGCGTGCACGGGGTCGATGGAACCGACCCCAGGCAGGTCAGCCAGGCCGAAGCCGACCTGCAGCTCCAGACGCTCGAAGCGATGAACTTCCTGCGCAAGTACGTTCCGGGCTTCGAGAACAGCTACTTGATCGCACTTCCGCACCAGCTCGGGGTCCGCGAGTCGCGGCACATCTCCGGCGATTACAAGCTGACCCGTGACGATGTGACATCGGGGCGAGACTTCTCCGATCAGATCGGCCGTGGCGCGTACCCGGTGGACATCCATGACGTGACGACCACCGCCGATACGAACGCCCAGGGCGAGCGGGTCACCGGCGGTGGGCTCACAATGCGGCGGATCAATCGGTCGTACGGCATCCCGCTGCGCTCTCTGCTGCCCGTAGGACTGCAGAACGTTGTCGTCGCCGGCCGGGGGATCAGTGCCGACCACGAGGCCGCGGCATCGGCACGGGGCCAGGCCGCCTGCATGGTGATCGGGCATGCGGCCGGCACGGCATCCGCGCTGGCCGTGCAGCAAGGCCGGCCGGTGCGCAGAGTGGACCTTAAGGAGCTGCAGGAACGTCTTCGCAAGCAGGGCGCTATCCTGGAGCGCTGACTCTGCGGATCGCTCCGGTCCCACGGCACCGCTGCTCACGATGCATCGCACCGGTTCTCAGAGAATGGCGGCAGTTCAGAACAGGGCGGCGTGCAGGCGGACGGCGCGCGTTATGTCGTCGGGCGCGAGCGACACGACGGTCAGCCAGGCAGCGCCGGCCGCTCCGTCGAGGGGCGGGGTTACGACGGCGTCCGGCCAGGCCTCCGCCAGGCGCGGCCGGACCAGCCGGGCCAGCGGTGTGTTGGTGGGAGCAGCGACCCGGCCAGCACGATCGGGGTCGGGTCCCCCGCGGCCCGCACCGCCCGCGCGTGCGCGAGCAGGTGGTCCGCCGCCTCGGCGAGTATCCGGTCGGCCTCCGGATCGGTCCCTGCGTGCGCCGTCACCAGCGGGGCCAGCGCCGACAGCGCCACCGGCGGCTTGGCGTGGACCGCCATGACGAGGTCGGCGCCACCTGCCGCGCGACGTCGGGTCGAACTCGGTCACGCCGGTGACGGTCTGCCGCACCGCCAGACCGAGCGGTCCTGGCCGCTCGGGCCGGTCCAGCGCGGCCGGCGTCACCCGTACGCCGGCGCGGCCCATGAAGAACCCGGACCCGAGGTCGCCGAGCAGCCAGCCGTGCACGTCGGCGACCTGTGCCATCTGGCGGCCGGCGAACCACCGGGCTGGCGTCGCCCAGGCGGCCAACAGGATCGACCTCGCATCAGCGAACCTGCGTCCCAGGACACTGGACGTACTCCGCCACTGCGCAGCCGATGCCGCCCGCGTGGTCTCCAAGTGGAACGCATGATCGACGACTTGCGGCGCCGCGCTCAGCCCCGTGGCAGGCCTACCCCAAAGGTGCCTGCGGGCGATCACCACAGCCCAGGCACACCTGCGCGCGCGGCCCACTTCCTGCTCGAGACCGCAGCATGGGACAACTTGACGAGACCGATCCAACCGCCGGCGCGTGCGCCCGGTCGACGCCGCGGACCGCCTCGTCGACGTCGTCAGCGGTGACCCGCAGTTCCCGTAGGCCGTCTTCCCAGTGCCGCCACTGGCCAACCGAGACCGAGCGGCCGTCGTCGGCCTTGACTTCGACGAAGCAGCTGCCCGGGTGCGGGGCCTGGGTGAGCACGAATCGGATGGCTGCCATGCGCCGCCCTGTACCCCGAAACGGTGAGAGGCGACCGTCACCGGAACGTTCGGGCGCGAGCCCCTCCCGTATCGAGCGGTGTGTCAAGGCATCATTGCAGGTCAGGCCCGAATTCCATCAACGCTGAGGCGCGCGCCGATCCGATCTGTGCCCACGCGGTCGGCGCCTCTGCCCGAGATGACCAGCCAGGAATTTCGACGCGCCAACGCGGGGCTAGTCGAACCCATGTTCGCTGTTGTAGGCCTCCGCGAGTTCGTCCAACGTCTCCTGCACCGGGGCATCGTGGAAGATGATGTCCTGTACAGCGGCGGTCAGGTCCGTGTTGAGCTCGCTCCAGTCCTCCGGGTAGTGGACGCTTCTGCCGTGTTCAGCCAGGTAGTCGCGCCAGCTGAGCAGTTCTGGCGAGCCGTTCTCGTAGGTGCTCGCGAGCACGGGGAGCACGCCTGCGTCCGCGGACCGCACCTGGTACTCGCTGGTCAGCTTGGCCTTGATGAACTCCCACGCTTCGTCGGGATGCTCGGAGTTCGCTCCGATCGCGTAGGTCCAGCCTTCGACCAGGGTGGGCACGACGGTCCCCGGCTCGGCACCGGGGATGGGTGCGGTCACCAGGTTCTCACCGACGCCGTCGCCGGTCCTAGCGCTGGCGACGCGTTGGGTTCCGCCGACCGTCATGGCCGCGGTGCCCGCGCGTACCTGTGCCAGCACGTCATCGGAGTTCGTGCGAAGCGCGCCCTCGCCGTAGCCGCCGTTGTCGCGGACCGACAGGAGCCATTCGATCGCCTGGACCCCGGCGTGGCTATTGAACTCGGCGCGGCCGTCTTCACCGATGTACTCACCGCCGAACCCCCACAGGAGCGGGATGAACTTCTCCACCAGGTCCGATCCGGCGAGATCCGTGGACAGCCCGAAACCGAACCCCGTCACGTCACCGGGTAGTTCTGACAGGGCTCCCGCGCTCGCCGCCACCTCGCTCAGCGACGTCGGCGCAGCGACTCCGGCTTGGTCAAGCAGGTCCTGGCGGTACCACAGAACCTGGCCGCGCATCTCGTAGGCCATCGCGTAGATGCTGTCGCCACCGCCGCGGAGTGGCTCCAGCGGGAAGATGTAGTCGTCACCGAACTCGTCCAGCCACGGACCGGCATAGTCGTCGAGCGGCTGGATGCTTTCGGCCGCGATATGCATCGGCACGACCGGGTCGTACACGTCGACCACGTCCGGTCCTCTGCCGGTCGCGCTCGCGCGGATCAGCTCCTCGGCGATCTTGGCGAAGGGGTAGACGGTGACGTTGACCTTGAAGTCCGGGTGGCTTTCTTCGAACACTTCGAGCTGGTCCTGGAACGCCGCGCCACGAGGATCGGTCGTGGATTCCGGGTCGATGACCGACCACACCTCCAGGGTGACGGCGCCGTCGTCGCCCGAGGTGCCGGCGCTGCCGCAGGCGGCCACGGCCACCACACCCGCCACGACACCGAGACGAATCTTCCGGCGAGACAGTCCCGTCGCTGGTCGGAGAGTCATTCTGGACACCTCTTATCCTTTCGTTGCTCCCGCGGCCAGGCCGGCGGTGAGATAGCGGCTGAGGACAGTGAACAAGACGATGATGGGAAGCAACGTGACGACCACCGCCGCCGTCAGCTGCCCCCAGATCACCCCGGTGTCGGACAGGTATTGGTACAGCCCGACCGAGACGAGCCGGCGCTCGTCGGTGCTCACCATCGTGCTGGCGATGAGAAAGTCGTTCCAGATGTTGACGAAAGCCAAGATGAAGGCACCACCGATGCCCGGTCGGAGGATGGGCATCAAGACCCGCAAAAATGCTCCGATTCGGCTGCAGCCGTCTATTCGTGCGGCTTCTTCGATGTCGACGGGGACGCTGTCGACGAAGCCTCGCAGGACCCAGACGCTCGAGGGAACCTGCCAGGCTGCGTAGACGATCACGAGGATCACGAACGTGTCATAGAGACCGGTGGTGACCGCCAGGTAGTACGTCGGTACGAGGATCGCGATTCCCGGGATCATGGTGGTCGTGAGAATGCAGAACAGCATGGCTCGCTGGCCCCTGAACGGAAGCCTGGAAGCCGCGTAGGCGGCCGGCAACGCGCAGACCAATGTGAACAAGACGGCCGCCACGGCCACCAGAAACGTGTTCAGCACGTACCGCGGGAACATCGACTCGTTGAGAACGATCCGGTAGTTCTCGAAGGTGAGGTTGGTGGGAATCCAGGTCGGATCGGCGTTGATGACCAGCGACTCGGGCTTCAGCGAGGTGGAGACGGCCCAGAGGATCGGCGTCAGAGCCAGCACCGAGGCTGCGGCCAGGCCCACGTACACCCAGCGCGACGTCGAGCCGCGCGGCCTACCCCGGGGTCGATCCGCCGCCGTCCGACGCGCCATGGTCGTGTTGCCACGGGCAGTCGCGGAATTCGCCATGGTCATCACTTCTCCGACCTCAGCACGCGCACATACGCCGCGCCGAAGAGGATGTTGAAACCGAACAGAACGATGCTGTATGCGGCGCCGAGGCCGAGATGAAAGAACTGGAAGGATTCTCGGAACGCCTGCAGGCTCAGCGTTTGCGTGGCGCTGTGCGGACCACCGGCGGTCAACGTGTAGACCAACGTGACCATGTTGAAAAAGAAGAGCGTGAGCATGATGGTCACGATCAGTACGGTCGATTTGATGGTGGGTAGTATGACGGACACCAACCTCCGCAGCTTTCCCGCACCGTCGACCTCGGCAGCTTCGAGCAGCTCGCCTGGAACCGTCTGCAGGGCGGCGAGGAACAGCATCGCGGCGAGCGGATAGCTGATCCAGACGTTGGCGAGTATCAATGCGCCCATCGCCATCACCGAGTCGGCGAACGGGTCGAACGAGCCCAGTGGCAGTGGTCCATAGTCGGGATTGAGCAACCACTTCCACAGGAGAGCCGCGACCGTCTGCGACACGACCCAGGGAAGAAAGATGACCGCCCGGAAGGCGGCACGGAAGCGGAAGGGCAGGTTGAGCATCAAGGCCAGGGCCAGGCCGAGTGGAACAGCCACCACCAAGGACACCGAGACGTAGACCAGCGTCCGCAGAATGTCGGCCCGCGCCGCGCTCGTGCCCAGTGCCTGCCGGAAGTTGTCCAAGCCGATGAACTCGCCGATGTTCATGAACTGCGTCTCGAAAAGACTGAGACGGGTGGCGTAGACGATCGGGACCACGCTGACCAGGGCGACGAGCACGAGGACAGGAGCGGTGAGCCCGATCGACAGCGGTGCCGAAGACGACCGCCAGCGGCGTTGTGCCGCCGGCCGGCTGGCTGAGGGCCGGCGCTGGTCGTCCCGCGGATCTGGCGCGTCCGGTGTCTGACCGACTGCCGTCCGCTGTGGCACCGGCGCGCCTCGCGCGCCACCCATCAGCGCGCCACACCCGCGATCAGAGGCTCGCCGACGTCGATGACGGCGTCCTGGGCCAAAAGCGTCTCCTTGGCCTTGTCGTAGTTGAGGTTGCGCGGTTCGACTCGGTCCATCGCCGCTAGGGCGGCGATGGTGCCCGCGGCGTGCCCGGTCATCATGCAGACCGCCTGACCACGGACCGACCCGGCAGCCTCGTGCTCGGCGGAGATCGAGCGGCCGGCGACGACGACGTTGGACAGGTCCACCGGAATGAGGCATCGCATCGGCACACCGTAGGACTTCTCGATCGGGATGATCGTGATTCCGCCGCCACTGACCTTCCGGCCACCGGTGACGACGCCCTCGCCGATGTCGTGGATGTCCAGAGCGTAGGCGGCTCGGCCGATCTGGTCGTCGAAGCTGGCGCCACTGAGGACGTCCGACTCCGTCAGGGCGTAGTGTCCCACGACGTGGCGCGATTCGCGCACACCCAACTGGTACGGGGTCGCGACCACGTAGCAGCCCTCGAAGCCGGGTACGTACTTGCGCAGGAACTCGACCGCGTCCGCCATCTGCAGCTGCGTCTCGACCTCAGCTTGAGTGATCGAATCAGAGTCCGTTCCGTCGACACCGTGCGCCCGCGTGAAGTTGATCCCGACTTCGCGCCGGCCGGGATACGTGTACATCCCCACCCAGGCGCGGGGCACGTTCAGGTCTCCCGCGGCCTTCGCCTTGCGCACGAGTCCGGCGAAGCCCTCGATGTTGATGCCCGGAGTTGTCCGCAGGTGTTCGACCGTCGGCGTGTCCGCGGCCTCTGCACCCTCCACAGACGTCCCGGGCTTGCGCCAGCCCGGCGGGGGCTGGAGGTCGTCAGGATTGTTCTCGAGGTAGTCGAAGGTTCGGTCGATGTCGACATTGCCGACGAGGAAGATCCGCGAGCTGGGCTGGGCGAGCGCGTCGCCGGGTCGCCCGAACGTGAATCGGCCGCCGGCGCGGGCCACGACGTCCGCATCACCCGTGGCATCGACGACGATATCGGCCGGGATCTTCTCCAGCCCGTTCTTGTTGGCCACGACGACCCCGGTCACCCGCTGACCGTCGGTGGTGACGTCCACGAGCGTCGAATGGAACAACAGCTTCGCCCCGGCTTCGAGCGTCATGCGCAGCAGTTCGATGCGGAGCATCTCCGGACTCTGGCCGATGACGGACGCGTACATCTCGCTCAGATGCGCCCGCGTGGCCCCGCCCTGGGCCTCCAGCCGCTGCAGTACCTCACGCCCGGTGCCGCCCAGGGCCCATCGGCCGCTTGCGTCGACGGCGCCGGTGATGCTCATGCCGAACGCGAGGGTGCCACCCAGGTGACCCTGTTGTTCCACGACGAGTGTTCGTGCCCCAGTCCGCGCGGCGGCGATACCCGCGATTGCTCCAGCCGTTCCTCCTCCCACCACGACAACGTCATGACCTTCACGAACCTTGAACGACACGTGAAACCTCCGTATCGACTAGCGGCGGATGGAGTGCACTGGACGGTAGCTAAGCGACGCTGTGAGCGTTAACATCCTCTATGCGGAAAACATCTTCTGTATCCAGGTAGGTTTTTTAAAGTAACGAGTCGTGGTGCCCCCGTCAACGCCTGGGGCCGGACGAGGGGAGGCCCCGCTCTTTCGCGGGCAACCATGTCTCCCCGAGCGGTACACCCGCTCTATCTGGCACTTGGACCTGTCACGCGGTGGGCTGTAGCTGTGGCCAGCACGGTGTGGTCGTGTCGCCTGGGCCGGTCGCGTGTAAGCAGCTCTGGAAGATGTGCGGGTGCTGGATGTCGCAGTAGCGGTCTACGAGGGCAGTACAGCATGTGCGTCGCCGGCGGCCAGCGTGTGGTCGCCGCAGGCTCGCCGCCGCAAATGGGCTGCGAATCCCCCTCCGGGCGCCCGTCTGCCGGCCGGTGCGGGGATGATCCTCCGGTCGCCGTCAAGCACGACTGGAGCTTGGTCGCGTGCGCGAGCACGTTCATGAGTGAGACCCCCTCCTGAATGTGCGCGGTAGGGGCCACCCAATCCGTGAGCGGCGCTCGAGTGAGCGCTGGCATGAATCCGGAGTGGAGCGGGGCATTGAGCATCGAGACGCTGAACGCAGGGACGGTCGCCGCGCACGCACACGATGTGACGAGCGACCGGCTGGGCGCTCACCCGGGCGAGCGCGTCCCGCGCAGGGGCTCCGAGGCCACCGTTACGGAGCGCCGCACGCGTGCGCGTGCGCAGCGCGCAAGCAAGCGCGGCTCCGGCCTAACCCCGCCGTCGAGACGGTTGAACGCGATGATTGCCGGAACGGTGGGCGCACTCGCGATCGGTGCGTTCACGCTCAGCTTCGACGCACTGCGCGAGCTCGCCACGGTCGCCGGGCTCAACTGGTCGATCGCCTGGCTCTGGCCATTGATCGTTGATGAGTTCATCCTCCTCGCGACAGCGGCGGCCGTCGCGCTGCGCGATCGGGGACCGCGCGTCACCTGGTATCCCTGGGCAACGCACTGCACGCCAGCAGCCACGCGAATCGACAAGCGGTCAGCGTCACGGTGGCCAGCATCGTGAGTGCGGTGTCAGCCGTGGCCCTGCTGCTCGCCAGCCACCTTCTGGTGGTCCTGCTCGCCACCGGCAACGCCAGCAAGCGGGGCCGAAAGCGCGCACTCAGCAAGGCGAGCAGCAAAGGACGCCAACACCACGGCGCGCGCGAGCGTGGGCCGCGCAGTGGCTGCAGCCGACCGTGGAGTAGCAGTCGCGGCAGCTCAGGAGGTCTCCGAGTCGAACGAACGCATCCGAATGAGGGCGCCGAGACCGGCAGCCGTGGACCCGAACTCGGCGCGTGGGTCGCCGCGGAGCGGGTTGCTGGCACCTACTCGCAACGGATCAGTCACAAGGTCGCGCAACGTGTTGGCATCGGTGATCAGCCTCTGCTCGATGTTTAGGGCCTGCTGCTCGGCGGTCGTGGCGTCCCTGATGCGCGCCTCAGTCACCTCAAGCTCCTGGTACTGGTCGCTCGCCCGAAGTGAGCCAGATGCCGCAACCGTCCTTGGACCTCTTCCAGTTGCCCGCGGATCCGGTCGGCTTTCTCGGTCTCGGCGAGCACCTGCCGGAGTTTGTTGCGTTCTCCCTTGAACCGGAGCTGTAGTTCCTCGTACTCCTCGTCCCATTCGTTCCTTTGAATCGCCGCATGTCGTCTAGGGTCGTTAGGAAGCTTGGAGGCGACGTGGCAAGTTCGTAGATCTGCTTCTGACTGAAGACGCGGATCGGGGTCGCCGGGCACGCTCGACACCTACCGCAAGCACCTTAAGAATCACGTGCCTCCCGCGTTGGGGGAGGTCCGCCTTGGTGAGATCACCACGCCACTGTTGGACAGGGTGATCGGCAAGATTGGTGCTGATGTCGGCGGGCCGACAGCCAAGACCTGCCGAAGTGTGATCTCCGGCGTCATGGGCCTGGCTGCGCGGCGTGGTGCCGTGCTGGCCAACCCTGTGCGTGAGGTCGAGCACATTGAGAGCAAGGCCAAGCAGGCGCGTTCCCTCACTGATGCCGAGCTGGCGGCTTGGTTGAACGCTCTTCGAGCTGATCCTCGAGCGGTCCGGAAGGAGCTGCCCGACCTGACGCTGTTCATGCTGTCGACCGGGTGCCGCATCGGTGAAGCGCTGGCCGTTCTGTGGGACCAAGTGGACCTGGCGACCGGGACGGTTCAGATCACACACACCGTGATCCGCGTGAGAGGCGAAGGACTGATCCGGAAGTGGATCAAGAACCGTTTCGATCGCGCTCTACAGCTTCCGCTCGTGGCCGTGGCGATGTTGCGTCGTCGGTTCGTTCCCGGTACCCAGCTCGACCGCCCGGTGTTCCCTGACAGTCGTGGTGGGTTCCGTGATCCCTCCAACACCAGTCGTGACATCCGGCTCGCCAGAGGGCCGGCGGCGATGGAGTGGCTGACCTCGCACGTGTACCGCAAGACCACGGCAACGGTCCTCGACGACGCGGGCATGTCGGCGCGACAGGTCGCGGATCAACTCGGTCACGCTCGCCCGTCGATGACACAGGACGTGTACATGGGCCGGCGGGTGCTCAACCCTGGCGCTGCTGAGGACCTCGATGGCATGTTGAACAAGGCCGCGAGTGAGGGAAAACTGTGAGAAAAGTGTGGCCTCTTGGGCGGTGCTGGGTCGGCCTCGCGACGATGACCTGGGGGAGTGGCTCCCGCACCTGGACTCGAACCAGGAACCCTCTGATTAACAGTTCCGGGCGCGCCGTGCTGGCGTGTGTCGCGCCGTGTCGCAACCGTCCGTTGACGTGCGCGAACGTTCCTCACCGGGTCCAGTCCGTGAGGCTCCGTCTCGCTGGGGAGTGAGAGGTTCCCCAGCGAGACCCCAGCACCCCCTACCCCCTCCGACTTGAACGCGGGCGCCCGTGGAGGACGCTCTCCGGCCTGGCATCCGGGTCCGGTGTCGGATCATTCGGGTTCGATCATGGTCTGGGCATGGGACGGCCCCACGCACGCCGGGGGAGGATGCGCGGGGCCGTCGTCGGTGGGTCGCCGGCTACTCGTTCGCGGCGGCTTCGCGGTAGGCGGTCAGTGCGGTGCTGAGGTCGTCGAGCCGGTCCAGCGCGGCCCGCAGGTCCGCCGTCGCAGCCTCGACGCTGGCGGCGGCCATGTCGGCGAGCTCGCGCGCGACGTCGCTCATCGTGCCCACCGTCCGTGTGCGTCGGCGAGCAGGCCGGCCAGCTCGCCGACCTGGCCCCAGTCGAGCGGCGCCGCGTGGTAGCGGGCCGGCCGCGACGCCGCGACCGTCAGCACCAGGGCCGGCGCCGACGTCGCCGACTCGACGGTGACGGCAACGCTGGTGACCGATGACGTCCGGTCGAGCATGACCTCACCGACGTAGTGACGGTGCCGGCCACGGTGGCCGGCGGGCTCGTCGCACCAGCGGGCGCCGGTGCACTTCTGCGGGTCGCTCGACTGCGTCACGAGTCGACCTCCATCGCGGCCGTCCGCAGCGCGTGCACGACGACGCCCCACGAGCCGGTGCGCGACGGCTCTATCTGGCCGAACGTGACGACGAGACCTTCGTCGTCGTAGGTGAGCGTGACCTCGGCCTGCAACGCGGCGTCGTAGACGATCCGCGGCCGGCGCTCGGCGGGTAGGTTCTGCATGGGTCCGTCCCTCCAGTCAGGGATGTGATCAAGAGCCCCGTCTGGTGCTGACACACCGGCGGGGCTCGCCTGTGCCTTGATCAGCACACTACCCCCGGGTTACCTAGGGAAGCCAGGGGTAGACCGAGGATGGAGTCATGGCCGACAAGGTGGTGTACGTGCGCCCCCGCGACGAGTGGCTGTGGCAGTGGGCCAGCGACTACGCCGAGCGCACGCGCCGGCCGCTGTCCGGCGTCGTGCTCCTGGCGCTGGAGAAGCTGCACGATGAGGTCGAAGGGCCAAGGTCTCACGGCAGCGAGGAGTGACCCATTCCTGTCAGCCTGCGCTCTGCCACGTTCCGCCCGCGCTCGTAGCGAGTCGGCGGTTATGTCCGGTGGTTGCTGTACCGTGCCGCCTCATCGCTGGACGCGAGGGGGCGCGATGACGGCTGGAGAGTGGTTCGTAGTAGTCGGTACCGGTCTGCAGCTCGTCAGCATCGCTGTGCTCTGGCGAGTGCTGCATGGCGTGATCCGGAAGGTTAGAGCGTGGCGCGCCGAAAAGCCCGGGGCGCGAGTCGAGATCAGCGACATAGCGCTGACGAGCGGCGAGCTGGCCAGGGTGAGTTACTTGACACGAGTCCACGGCAAGCGCCTTGACGCGCTGGAGCAGCAGACGCGTTCGCTGGTGGCTGGGGTCGAGCGGCTGCGCGAGCCTCACCCTTGGGACGTCACAGGCGGTGTTCTGCTCGCCGTCGGGACCGTGTCGAACCTCACGGGGTCGTTGCTCATTGCGCTTCAGTAGGCAACGTCGCCACATCGCCCGACGTTGTCCGAGATGCAGCAGGTTCAGCCGGCGCTGACCCCCGTGCCCGCCACCGACTGGGACACGCCAACCCACAGTGCAGCCAGCGCAGACGCCGATCCGTGCCTCGCGGTCCGACACTGGTCACATGGACAACCCAGCGACAACCCAAGACGGGCACCAGGCCGACGACGACCACAGCACCAGCGTCGACAACCTCTCCGCGGTGGCCAGGGCTGCACGCGCGGCCCAGCTCCGGGCGTCTGGGCTGACCTGGGATGCGATCGCGGCCGAGTGTGGATACGCGAACAAGTCCAACGCCTACCGGGCGGTGAAGTCGCACTTCGACGAGATGCCGGCGTTCGAGGTCGATGACCTGCGGCGATTGTGGGATGAACGGGTCGAGACGCTGTGGCGGATCGCCTACATGGACGCTCTGAAGGGTAAGGCCGGCGCGGTGACGGCGGCGGTGAGGGTCGCTGAGCGAGCGGCCCGGCTGCACGGCCTCGACGAGCCCGCCGAGTTGTCGATCAACCCGTCTACCAGGGAGCTTGAGGAGTGGGTCGCGCAGATCGCCGAGCACGAGATGGCGTGGCTGCCGGTCGAGGCGGACGTCATCGACGGGGAGCTGGCCGGCGAGCTGGACGACCCCGGCGAGTGAGGGACCCGTGGCCCAATCCGGGGCCGGTTAGCTTCACAAGCAACGTCGCCGCCAGGTTGCTTGTGAAGCTACCGGTAGGGTCCGGGGCATGCCTCGACCGAAGCCCGACGAGCCACAGAAGATCATCAGCGTTCAGGTGCGGGCGGCCGCCGACGAACGGGTCCGTCAGGAAGCCGCCCGCGCCGGCGTCACCGTCTCAGCGATGTACCGGGAGCTGTTCCGGCTGGGCCTCGCGGCGTACCGGCGCAGCGGCGCGTAGTCACCACCGCAGGCCGCTGGTGGCCGCCTCCCGCTCCCGCTCGGCCTCGACCGCCCTCCGGGTCGCTGCGGCCTCCCGCTCCCGCAGCAGCCGCGCGAACACCCGCGCCTTGGCCTCGTCGGGCGCATCCTGCGGGTGCCGCCCCCAGGACTGGACGCGCAGCTCGTGCAGCGTCTCCCGCGGGACGTACTCGAACGGCCGGTCGGTGCCGGTGTAGTCGCCACGCTCGACCTCGATGAACGCCCTCACGTTCAGCCGGTCGCCGTCGCCGAGGTAGGGCTTGCGCAGCCCGGTCATCAACATCAGCAGCCGTGACCGCCAGCCGGGGTCGTGCTTCGACGGCAGGCCGCCCCACCTGTACGCGCCCGCGCAGTCCTGGCACAGCGACGCCCGGCTGCCGTCCGCGAACCGCCACGACTGGCCCAGCTTGGTCCACCTCGCCGACGTCCGCACGCCGCACCAGCCGCACCCACGGCCGGTGCTGGAGCGCCGCAGCCGGGCCGCGCGCTGTACGTCCCGGCGGTGCTCTGCCAGGGCGTCAGCGAGCCGCTGGCGGTCCTCGTCGCCGAGGAACGACCACGGCTCGGCCTCGGGCACGTCGACCGCGCTGGTGCCCTCCCAGCGCCAGTAGAGCGGCACCATGCCGTACGCGGCCTCGCAGGCCGCCACGGCCTCCGCGTCGGTCACCCGCTCGTCGGTCACCCGCTCGCCGATGATCGCCCGCACGATCTCGCCCGCCGTGCGGGGCGCGTCCGGGTGCTCCCGCCACCCGCCGACCACTCGGCCGACACCGGGCTCGACGGCCTGCCCGGTGATCCTGCATGGCGTCGTCTCGGTGGTGCGGGCTTCGTAGTCGTAGGTCCCGACGCCAGACGGCCCGATGATCCCCGGCGTGGTGTGCGTGACCGGAGGCAGGCGGCGCCGTGGGCGCCTGGTCGGCTGCTGGGCCGCTGGGGTATGGATCGGCGCCGCCGCGGTCTGTGCTGGCGTGGACGGCGCCGTGGTCGTGGTGGCCGGCGTCTCGGTCTTGGCCGCGGTCTTCGCGCGCCTGCGGTTCCTCTGGCTCATGATCGATGACTCCTCTACTCGCACGTTGGGTGACGGATCGCGGTGACCGCGACCGGGTGACGGATGATCAGGTCCGCGACGGCGCCCAGGCCCACGACCTTGCTGCACACCGCGCATGCCCGGCCGACCGTGGCATCGGGACTCCACAGCTCGCGCTGAGCGCAGCTCCAGCACCAGCACGCGCGCGCCACGGCATCGACGACGAACACGTCACCGGGCCGCACGTGAGCGCACGCGAGCGGGAGCTGGCCGACCTCGCGCCAGTGGCGCAGCATCGCGCCGATCGCAGCGAGCGCTGCCGGTGGCGGCATCCCGTGCGGCGTCAGCGGCTCGATCACGGCGCCTCCTCATGGTCGGTGCCCCCGCACGCTGGGCACGTCAGCACGAGCCGCGCTTGGCCCGTGGCGGCCCGCTCGATCCGCTCCACGGGCCGTGGACGCGGGCAGTCGTCGGGATGGTCGACGAGCCGGGCGAGCTTCAGCGCGTGCAGCCGCTCCTTGCCGTAGCGGCGGCGCCGGTCGAACTCGCGGCGAGTGGCGCGCAGCCGCTCGCGCCGGGCGGCCACCTCGTCGACCTGGCGCTGTACGCGGCCGTCGGCGGCCAGCTCATCCATGATCATGTTCTTCCTTCGTCGGGCCGGACCCAGCGAAGCGGTCCGGCGAAGCTGACGGGGCGGATGCCGCAGCCGGCGGCGCAGCTCCACGTCGGCGCGGCTCGGTCTCAGAACGGCGACGACGACGGACAGCACGACGGCCGGCGGGCTCGCCTTCCGCCTCGCTCTCCTCGTCGCTGCTCTTCACGACGAGCAGCAGGTGATGCAGCTCGCAGTACGCGACGACCGCGGGCCAGTGGCGGTTGTCGAGGACGGCGCCGCCGAGCAGCCAAGACCGGCTCCAGACGTCGCCGGCCACGGCCCGAGCGATCGTGGTCGCCTCGGAGCCGATGATCGTGAACCGCGGCCTCGTCGGGTGCCGGATCACGAGGATGTCAGGACCGCGGCGTGCGCGGCTCATGACCGGCTCCGTGGTCGCCGGAATCGGAGCGCCCGCGAGCGGTCGCAAGAAGACTCATAGAGGGGCGTGACATCGGTGCAGGTCACAGCATCGGCGCCGGAACCTGTAGTTCCGCTTCCCGGAACCTGTGGTTCCGCCTGCGCAGCAGAAAGCGGAACCTGTAGTTCCGCCCCCGGCTCGACGACCAGGGCGTTCGTGCACGCGCTCACGCTCACCTCCTGCGCCGCGTTCTCGCGCCGATGCCGTGGTAGCGGCAGCCCCGCGTGCCGGTGCCGTTGCTGAGGTGATCGGCGGGGAAGTGCAGGCACAACGTGCTGCTGTCCTTCTCGATCACGCCGTGCTCCTTCAGGGTTCGGACCGCCTTCCGCACCGCGCGGTCGCTCACCGTCGTGACCACCTCGCCGGTGAGCGGGTTCATGACCGTGAGGAGCCGCGCCAGCTCCCCGGAGGTGAACTCGGCGTGCCCGATCGCGTTGACCCGCTTCACCGCAAGGTCGATCAGCCGACGCTCGATAGACCCGACGGCAAGCAGGACGTCGGCCAAGGCCGTCCCGTACTTCACCCAGGACGTCACCGGTGGCCCCCCAGCAGCCCCACCGGCCACGGCCGGGCACGACGTCGGGCCTCGGCCCCGCGGCGCCTGTACAGCCGCCTGGCGGCGCGCTGGCGGGCTAGCCAGCTCGACGGCGACCGGCGCAGCACGGCGGCCAGCCAGTCGCCGTTGTCAGAGCTCATGAGTAGAGTCGCTCCTGTCTGCATCGTGAGGGCGCCGGCTGGCCACAAGCCCGGCGCCCTCGTGCTTTCCCGGGCGCTGCCGCAGCGCGGCCGCGAGGCTGCTCCTGGTCACGTACGGCTGGCCTTTTGCGTCGACCACGACGACCAGGCGCAAGGCCGACAACGCGGCGTCGAGCGGCACGACATCCGGCTCGTGGTCGAGCTGGGCGGCCACCTGGTCAGGTCGCACCACGCACCCTCGCCCGGGCGCGCAAGGCCGCCGCGCGGTCTCGGCGCCGCTGGGCGCGCTGCTGCTCGCCGTACAAGCGCTGGCAGGAGAGCTGCAGCGCTGCCCGTCGAAGCTCCGGCGTCGGCGGCCATGCCGAGGTGGACGACCACAACCGGAAGTACTGCATGTTGCTGAGCGTGGCCCGAGCCCATCCGAGGCTGCCGGGTGCCGGCTGGCGCGTCACAGGGCGACCCCGAGGAAGGCCGCCAGGTCGGCGGTGACGACGCGGAGCCGGCCGCCGAGGCGGTGGACCTTGACCGGGAAGTCGTCGGTGCGGGCCAGCGCGTAGGACGACTGCCGGCCGATGCCGAGGAACCGGCCGGCAGTCACCACGTCGATGGTCGCGGGAAGATCGCGCAGCTCATCCGCTGCGAGTGGCTTGGTACTGGTCATGCATCCAGCGTGCCGACGCTTGCTGAAAGATGCCAGCCGGTATTTACTGGACCTGTGACGCGCACCCGAAAGTCGGAACCCCGGTGGTGGGAGGTCGACCCCGATGGGAAGGCGTGGTTCCGGCGCCCGCCGTGGGGCCGCGGCTGGTACGGGCAGCCGGCCGACGATGACCCGTCCGCGAAGACGTTCGAGCCGCGCGACGTCGTCCACATCAACGATCCCGCGGCCGGCGTCACCTATCAGCTCGACGTCGAAGTCGTCGACGGCGTGCCCCGCATCCGTGGGCTCGCCTTGACGGTCGCCCCGGGCCGCTACATCGATGCCGCCGCCCTGCGCCGGATCCCCGTCGCCAGCCTCGCCCAGTACGCCGCTGACAGCCTCGCCGGCGCCGGGACCTCGCTGGCCAACCCGGACGACCAGAAGCCCAGCGTCGACACCGTGGCGGAGGCGGCATGGCAGGCGTACCGGGCCGGGCGGCCGCAGCGCCACGCCGTCGCCGAGGTGTTCGGGATCTCCGTCCGTACAGCCGACTGGTGGCTCACGCGGGCGCGATCGACAGAGGGAGTGAGCATGCCGCCGAAGAGAAAGCCAGGCCGACCGAGGAAGGGCCAGGATCGATGAGCACGAAGAAGCCAACCGGTGTGACGCAGCGCCACCGCACCAGGTGCGCGAAGTCGGGCCGCTGCGGTTGCCCGTGGGCGTTCGAGGTCGAGTTGCCGGCCGGCGCCGACGGCTCGCGCCGCCGCGTCACGAAGTCCGGGTACGCCGGCCAGCGCGAGGCGAAGAAGGCCCGCGACGCCGTGATCGCTGAGGAACGGAGCGGCACCCTGACCGACGACCGCTCGCTGACCGTGGCCGTGTACCTGCGGCGCTGGCTCGCCCGCAAGGTCGACACCGGCAGCATCCGCCCGGCCACGGTCGCCAGCTACACGCGGCACGTCGAGCTGCTGGTCGCCGAGATCGGGCATCACCGGCTGCACGAGTTGCGCGCGCACCACATCGAAGCCGGCTACCGGAAGATCGCGAAGGCGAACCCGGCGATGGGGCCGGCGTCGCTCGTCAGGCTGCACGCCACGCTGCGCTCGGCGCTACGGGCCGCGGTGAAGCGGCGGGAGGGCCTGACCCACGACCCGTGCCAGCACGTCGAGCTGCCCAAGGCGCGGCGCCCCCGCGTCCAGGTGTGGTCGGTCCCGCAGTGGCAGACGTTCATGAGCTGCCCGGCCGTCGCCGAGCACCCGATGAAGCCGCTGTTCGAGGTCGCCGCGCTGACCGGGATGCGCCGCGGAGAGCTGGTCGAGCTGCAGTGGTCAGACATCGACCTGGCGGCCGGCGTGGTGACCGTGAAGCGTCAGGCCGTCGTCGTCGGCCACGAGGTCATCGTCGGGCCGCCGAAGACCGCCAGCGGCGATCACCGGCTGGTCGACCTGGACGCGGGAACCGTCGAGCTGCTGAAGCGGCTGAAGCGCTCCCAGGCCCGTCAGCGGCTCGCGCTGGGGCCGGCGTGGCTGGACGACGAGGGGCACGTGTTCACCCGCGAGGACGGCGCACCGTGGCATCCGGAGCGCGTCACGAAGACGTTCGTCCGGCTGGCCAAGGCCGGCGGGCTGGAGCCCTGCAGGTTCCACGACCTGCGGCACCTGCAGGCGTCGCTGATGCTGGCGGCCGGCGTCGAGGTCGGCATCGTGTCCAAGAGGCTCGGCCACTCCACCGTGACGCTGACGAGCGACACCTACAGCCACCTCATGCCGGGCGTCGGGAAGGCCGCCGCGGAGGCGGCCGCGGGGCTGCTCTCCGACGCTTCGAGCGGCTGACCCCAGCGAGACCCCAGCGAGAAGGCCCCGGCGACGTGCCGGGGCCTTCGTCGTGTTGGCGTGTTTGCGCTGGTGAGAGGCTGGCTCCCGCACCTGGACTCGAACCAGGAACCCTCTGATTAACAGTCAGATGCTCTGCCAATTGAGCTATGCGGGATCGGGCGAACCGAGTGGTCCAACCGACGGTGAACCTTACCAGGACACGAGCCCTCGTTCCCAATCGGTAGCGCGGGTCAGCGGATCAGTCCAGGACGTGCTCGTCGTAGCGCTTGCGCATCAGGGCGACCACGTCGTCGGGGTCGGCGGCCCAGATGTCGGCGTTGAAGATCTCGACCTCGATCGGGCCGTCGTAGCCGGCCGCCTCGACGAGCCGGCGCAGGTGCCGGAAGTCGATGTGGCCGTCGCCCATCATGCCGCGAGAGAGGAGCGCGTCGGCCGGGAGCGGGGTGATCCAGTCGCACACCTGGAAGCTCGCGATCCGGCCGGCGGCCCGCTCGATGGCGGCTTCCACGCGAGGGTCCCACCACACGTGGAAGGTGTCGACGACGACGCCGACCGCGTCGGCCGGGTGCGGCGCGGCCAGGTCGAGCGACTGGTCCAGCGTCGACAGCACACCGCGGTCGGCGCAGTACATCGGGTGCATGGGCTCCAGCGCCAGGCGAACCCCGGCCTGCTGCGCGTAGGGGACCAGCGACGCGATGCCGTCGGCCACCCGGGACCGCGCGCCGGCCAGGTCGCGCGACCCGTCGGGCAGGCCGCCGACCACCATCACCAGGCACTGCGCGCCCAGCGCTGCCGCCTCGTCGATGGCGCGCCGGTTGTCCTCGAGCGTCGCGTCCCTCTCGCCGCCGGGGAACGCGGTGATGAAGCCGCCTCGGCACAGCGACGACACTCGCAGCCCGGCGTCCGCGACCAGCCGGGCGGCCGCGGCGACCCCGTGGTCGTGGACCGGTTCGCGCCACAGCCCGATCCACTCGATGCCGGCCCGGACGCACCCGTTCACGGCCTGTTCGACGGACCAGCGGTTCGTCGTCTTCTGGTTCAGCGCCAGTCGCCGCACCGTCACACCACCCCGTAGGTCGTCAGCAGCGCGGACAGCCGGGCCGCGGCTAGCTTCGGGTCGGGGAGCAGCCCGGCGGCGTCGGCCAGCTCGAACGTCGTCACAAGTTGTGGAAGCGACCGGGCGCTCTGCAGCCCGCCGACCATGGTGAACCCCGGCTGCAGCCCGGACAGCCAGGCCAGGAACGCGATGCCGGTCTTGTAGTAGTACGTCGGCGCGCCGAACACCTGGCGTGCCAGTGGCAGCGTCGGCTCGAACGCCGCCTCGTAGGTTGTCAGGTCGTCGCGATCCAGCGCCTGCAGCGCGGCCGATGCCGCGGGTGCGATCGCGGCGAAGATGCCCAGCAGCGCGTCGCTGGCCCGGCCGTCGTCGTCGCCGCGGATGAGCGACGGGTAGTTGAAGTCGTCGCCGGTGTACAGCCGGACGCCGTCGGGGAGCAGCGCGCGTACCCGTCGTTCCAGCTCCGCGTCCAGCAGCGACACCTTGATGCCGTCGACCTTCGCTGCGTGGTCGCGGATCAGGCCGACGACGTGATCGGTGGCCACCTCGACGTCGTCGGCACCCCAGTAACCCTGCAGCGCCGGGTCGAACATCGGGCCCAGCCAGTGCAGGATGACCGGCGACGGCGCCTGCTCGAGCAGCCGGTCGTAGACCTTCCGATAGTCGTCCGGGCCGGTCGCGACCGCCGCGAGCTGGCGGCTGGCCATGAGGATGATCTGGGCGCCGGCGTCGTGCACCACCTCGAGCTGGGTCTCGTACGCGGCCGCGACCTCGTCCAGGCCGGTGGCGGGGGCCGCGAGATGGTCGGTGCCGGCACCGGCCGCGATCCGGCCGCTGACGGCGCGAGCCTCGGCGGCGCTGCGCCGGATGAGCTCCTGCGTCGCCGCCCAGTCCAGGCCCATGCCGCGCTGGGCGGTGTCCATGGCCTCGGCCACACCCAGCCCGTACGACCACAGATGGCGGCGGAAGGCGAGCGTGTGGTCCCAGTCGACGACGGCGGGCGCGCCGGGCACGTTGTCGCCGAGCGGGTTCGCGACGACGTGTGCCGCGGCGAAGGCCACCCGCGAGCGGAACGGCTCGGCCGGGCGCGTCCACGCCACCGGCTCACGCAGCACGTGCTCGCGAACGGCGCCGTCCGGACCGGGCACGCGTACCGACGCCGCGCCGCTCACAGCGACAGCTCCGGCAGCTCGACCCGCCTACCCTCCGCGGACGACTGCAGCCCGGCCTGGGCCAGCCGCACCCCGCGGGCGCCGGCGAGGAAGTCGTAGGGGTGCGGCGCGTCCTCGACGACGTGCCGGACGAACTGCTCCCACTGGGCCTTGAACCCGTTCTGCGGCGGTGAGTTGTCGGGCACGTCCTGCCACTGCTCGCGGTAGCGCTGCTCGTCGACGACGTCGGGGTTCCAGGTGGGCCGCGGCGTCGCGGTGCGCGGCTGGATGACGCAGTGGTGCAGGCCGGCGACGGCGCTGCCGTGCGTGCCGTCGACCTGCAGCTCCAGCAGCTCGTCGCGATGCACACGGACCGCCCACGAGGAGTTGAACTGCGCGACCACCCCACCGGCGAGCTCGAAGATGGCGTACGCGGCGTCGTCGGCGGTGACGTCGTACGGCTCGCCCTTCTCGTCCCACCGCTGCGGGATGTGCGTGATCGCCCGCGCCGTCACCGACTCCACCCGGCCGAACAGGTTGGTCAGGACGTAGTCCCAGTGGCAGAACATGTCGACCACGATGCCGCCGCCGTCCTCGCTGCGGTAGTTCCAGCTGGGCCGCTGCGCCTGCTGCCAGTCGCCCTCGAACACCCAGTAGCCGAACTCGCCGCGTACGGAGAGGATGCGGCCGAAGAACCCGCTTTCGACGAGTCGCCGCAGCTTGAGCAGTCCGGGCAGGAAGAGCTTGTCGTGGACGACGCCGTTCTTGACGCCCGCCGCCCCGGCCAGCCGGGCCAGCGCCAGCGCGCCCTCGACCGTCTCCGACACCGGCTTCTCGGTGTAGATGTGCTTCCCGGCGTCGATGGCCTTGACGATCGCCTTCTCGCGCACCGAGGTCAGCTGGGCGTCGAAGTACACCTGGTTGGCCGCGTCGCCGAGGGCGGCGTCGAGGTCGGTGGTCCACGTGTCGAGGCCATGCCGGTCGGCGATCTCGCGGACCTTCTCCGCGTTCCGCCCGACGAGCACCGGCGCGAGGGTGACCCGGGAGCCGTCGGACAGCTCGACCCCACCCTGCTCGTTGATCGCGATGATGGACCGGACCAGATGCTGCCGGTAACCCATCCGGCCGGTGACGCCGTTCATCACGACACCGAGCGACTTGACTGCCATGCCACCTCCTGGGAAAGCGCTTGCCCACCAACGGTAGAGGGTTCCGGCGCGGCATGGCAAGTTCCGGCGCGCCATCGATGTTGCGAGGTGAGGAATTTGTCGGCCTGTCCGCCTAATCACTCGGGGCTGGCGGACGGGGTGCGGCCGGCGCTGATCCGCGGTCATGCGAGCTCGCGGGCATCACAAGGATCACCCGTGGATCACGAGGCTTGTGAGCATGGTGTGACACGAGATTTCGTGCTGAACGTGATCATTGGAGCGCGAGGTGGTGACGGGTGCGGCGGGTCAGTCGATGCGGCGGGTGCTCTGACGCAGGACGACCTCCCCCTTGATGCGGCGGGTGCGGGGCTTGGTGCGCTCCGGGGCGCTCAGGACGAGGTCGAACGCCGTCGCGCCGACCTTCTCCAGCGGCAGCCGGACCGTGGTCAGGGCGGGGTAGACGTCGCGCAGGGTGCTGATGTCGTCGAACCCGGCCAGCCCGAGGTCGTCGGGCACGGCCAGGCCGCGCTCGCGGCAGGCGGCCATGGCGCCGACGGCCATGACGTCGTTGACGGCGAAGACGCAGTCCAGCTCGCCGCCGCTATCGAGCAGCGTCTGCATCGCCTCGTAGCCGCCGTCGCGGGTGAACGCGCCGTGCAGGACGAACGCGGGGTCGAGGTCGACGCCGCTGCGGCCCAGCCCGTCGCGGAACCCGTGGACGCGGTCGCGGGAGGTGAGCATGCGGTCCGCCCCGGCCAGGACGCCGAACCGGCGGTAGCCGAGGGCGACCAGCTCGGCCGCGAGGTCGCGTGCCCCGATGCGGTTCTCGATGACCACGGTGTCGACCGGCAGGTGCTTCTGCGAGATGGCGACGACGGTGCCGCCGTCGTTCTCGAAGATCTCGACCTCGCGCCGCAGCGCCTGCGCGTGGTCGTCGTCGTCCATGCGGCTGCCGGCCAGGATGACGGCGCGGCTGCGCTGGCCGCGGGCGGCTACGAGGTAGTCGACCTCGCGCTCGGACCGGCGCAGCGTGCTGCCCAGCGTGACCAGGACCTGGTGGCCCTCGGCGGCGCCCATGACGCCGGCGGCGATGGAGGAGAAGTACGGGTCGGCGATGTCCTGGACCACCAGCCCGACCACGTTGGTCTGCCCGCGCGCCATGGCCTGCGCCTGCGCGTTGGGTGCGTAGTTGAGGCTGCGCGCGGCGGCGAGCACGCGCTCGCGCAGGTCGTCGCCGACCCGGCGGGTGCTCCCGTTCAACGCGCGCGAGGCGGTCGCGAGCGAGACCCCGGCCCGCGCCGCGACGTCCATGAGCGTGACCGAACCGCGCTGTTGCTCGGCCATGGTTCTCCTGTCCACGTGGGAGTGCGTGTTCCACGATAGTGGGAGATCGGCGGCGAGCAGCGGCACCGCGCGGCCGCGACACATTCCGATCAGTAGGTGGAGGTGTCTCGACTCTAGACAGCATGTTAGATTGTCAGGACAAACTCGACACTCCGGGAGGGCGCGGCATGCGGGTCGGTTTCGTCGGTGTGGGGCGCATCGGTGCGGCCCACGCACAGGTGGTCCGCGACCATCCCGCGGTCACGGAGGTTCGGGTCGCCGACGCCGATCCCGCCCGGGCTCGCAAGGTCGCCGACGAGCTCGGCGTCGGCGCCGTCGCCACCCCGGCCGACGCGTTCAGGGACGTCGACGCCGTCGTCGTCGCCGCCGCGACGGCCGCGCACGCCGAGCTGATGACCGCCGCGGCCCGCGCCGGACTGCCGGTGTTCTGCGAGAAGCCGGTTGCCGTCGACGTCGCGGGGACGCTCGAGGTGCTGGCCGCGGTCGAGGCCGCCGGCGTGCCGAACCAGATCGGCTTCCAGCGCCGGTTCGACGCCGGCTACGTGGCCGCGCGGCGGGCGGTGCGCGACGGCGTCATCGGCGAACTGCGCCGGGTGCACCTGATCACCGCCGACGCCGAGCCGCCGCACCCGTCGTACGTCCCGACCTCCGGCGGCATCTTCCGCGACTGCCACATCCACGACTTCGACATCCTGCGCTGGGTCACCGGCCGCGAGGTCGTCTCTGTGTACGCCATCGGCGCCAACCGGGGCGCCGAGGTCTTCGCCACCAGCGGCGACGTCGACGAGTCCGCCGCCGTGCTCACCCTCGACGACGGCACGCTGGCGACGCTGCAGGGCTCGCGCTACAACGGCGGCGGCTACGACGTGCGCATGGAGATCGCCGGCACGGCCGCGACGTACGCCGTCGGGCTGGACGACCACGCGCCGCTGGTGTCGGCCGAGCCAGGCGTCGCGTTCCCCGCCGGGCCGTCCTTCCGCGAGTTCTGGAGCCGGTTCCGGCCCGCGTACGAGGCCGAGATCTCCGCGTTCGTTGACGTCGCCCGAGGCGAACGCGAGAGCCCGTGCACCGTCGCCGACGCGCTGGAGAGCTTCTACGTCGCCGACGCTGCCACCCGCTCGCGTGTCGAGGGCCGCCCGGTGACCGTGGACGAGGTGCGCGCAGGATGAGTTCTGGGCTGGACGTTCTCACCATCGGGCGGGTCGGCGTGGACATCTACCCCAACCAGGCCGGGGTGGGGCTGGAGGACGTCACCACATTCACCAAATATCTCGGCGGCTCGGCCACCAATGTCGCGGTGGCCGCGGCCCGGCACGGCCGGCGTTCGGCGGTCATCACCCGCACCGGCGACGATCCGCTGGGCCGGTTCGTGCACCGGGCACTCACCGGGTATGGCGTCGACGACCGCTTCGTCACCGCGGTCGACGACCTGGCGACCCCGGTGACGCTGTGCGAGATCTTCCCGCCGGACCATTTCCCAATCTACTTCTACGGTCGCACCCCGACAGCTCCGGACCTGCGAATCCGCGCGGACGAGCTCGACCTCGACGCCGTCCGCGACGCCGGCATCTTCTGGGCCACTGTCACCGGGCTGTGCCAGGAGCCCAGCCGGTCGGCAACCCTCGCCGCGCTCGAGGCACGCGGCCGGCGGGGCATCACCGTCCTCGACCTCGACTACCGGCCGATGTTCTGGCCGTCGCGCGAGGCCGCACGCGAGGTCGTCCAGGAGGCGCTGCGGCACGTCACCGTCGCCGTCGGCAACCTGGACGAGTGCGAGACCGCGGTCGGCATCCGCGAACCGGCCGCGGCGGCGCGGGCGCTGCGCGGTGAGCACGGGGTCGCCACCGCCGTGGTCAAACAGGGTCCGAAGGGCGTGCTCGCCGTCGACGACACCGGCGCCTACGACGTCCCGCCGATCCCCGTCGACGTCCTCAACGGCCTGGGCGCCGGCGACGCGTTCGGCGGGGCGTTGTGCCACCTGATGCTCGCCGGACGGCCGCTGGACGAGTGCGTCCGCTTCGCCAACGCCGCCGGCGCCATCGTCGCCACCCGGCTGGCCTGCTCCGACGCCATGCCGACGACGGCCGAGGTCACCGCGTTCCTGGAGGGTGATGCACAAGCCATCGGTGGCGGGCGAACGGGCGATGGGGGGCCGACGGTCTCGCGGAGCCCTCGGTCCGGGGATCGAGGCCGACATTGATGGTCGCGCGTTCTTCGCATCACCCGACATCGGAAGGGTTGGTTGAGGATGCCGATGTCCGCTGACCGTCTGCGCACCATCGTGGAGACGCGCGTCCACCGGCCGGACGCCATCGCCGAGGCCGCCGCGCGCCGCAAGCGTCCGGACAGCCTGCTCGGGCCGACCGGCAAGCTCATGGTCATCGCCGCGGACCATCCGGCACGCGGGGCGCTGCGGGCCGGGCCCGACCCGCTGGCCATGGCCGACCGCGCGGAGCTGCTGGACCGGCTCATCGTGGCGCTGGGCCGGCCGGGTGTGAACGGCGTGCTCGGCACCGCGGACGTGCTGGAGGACCTGCTGCTGCTCGGCGCCCTCGACGACAAGGTGGTGGTCGGTTCGATGAACCGGGCCGGGCTCGCCGGCACCGTGTTCGAGATCGACGACCGCTTCACCGGTTACGACGCCGCGGCCATCGACACGATGGGCTTCGAGATGGGCAAGATGCTGCTGCGCATCGACCCCGAGGACCCGGCGACCCCGCCCACCATGCACGCCTGCGCGCAGGCCGTCGACTCGCTCGCGGCCCGCGGCAGGATCGCGCTGGTGGAGCCGTTCATCTCGCACCGGGTCGACGGCCGGCTGCGCAACGACCTGTCCACCGAGGCGGTGGTCCGGTCGGTGACGGTGGCCGCGGGCCTGGGCACCACGTCGGCCTACACCTGGCTGAAGCTGCCCGTGGTCGACGACGACCCCGCCGGCATGGAGCGCGTGCTGTCGGCCTCGACGCTGCCTGCGGTCCTGCTGGGCGGCGAGGTGCCCGACGACCCGGACGCGGCGTTCCGCCAGTGGGAGAAGGTGTTGCGGCTGCCGACGGCGATGGGCCTGGTGGTCGGCAGAACGTTGCTGTACCCGCCGGACGGCGACGTCGCCGCGGCGGTGGACACCGCGGTGAGCCTGCTGTGAGGTCCCATGATCATCAACGGTCGGCGACGCCATGAGGTCGCCAGCGGTTGATGATCATGGGGGACAGGGAGATGGGATGAGGCACTACTGGCCGGCCGGGAGCGGCGGGCGCGACCCGTACGCCGTCGAGCTGACCCCGAAGATCGCCGACGGATGGCGCTGGACGTCGCTGCGGGTGCTGTCGCTCGGCGCCGGGCAGACGCACGAGTTCGGAAGCGGCGAGGAGGAGCTGTTCGTGCTGCCGCTGTCCGGCGGCTGCACGGTCACCGTCGACGGCGAGCGGTTCTCGCTCACCGGCCGCCCGGACGTGTTCAGCGGCCCGACCGACACCGTGTACGTGCCGCGTGAATCCTCCGTCGTGATCGGCAGCGACGGCGACGGCGTCCGGCTCGCGCTCCCGGGCGCGCCGTGCACGAACCGGCTGGCCACCCGCTACCTGCCGGCCGACGCCGTCGCCGTCGAGATCCGAGGTGCGGGCAATTCCACCCGCGAGGTGCACAACTTCGGCTCGGCCGACACGTTCGAGGCGGACCGGCTGATCGCGGTCGAGGTGATCACGCCGGCGGGCAACTGGTCGTCGTACCCGCCGCACAAGCACGACGAGGACCGGCCCGGCGAGGAGTCGGAGCTGGAGGAGATCTACTACTTCGAGGTCAGCGACGGCCCGGCCGGCCCCGGTTTCGGCTACCACCGGGTGTACGGCACCGTCGATCGGCCGATCGACGTGCTGGCGGAGGTGCGCACCGGCGACGTCGTGCTGGTGCCGCACGGCTGGCACGGTCCGTCGGTCGCGGCGCCGGGCTACCACCTGTACTACCTGAACGTCATGGCCGGGCCGGGCGCCACCCGGGAGTGGCTGATCAGCGACGACCCGGCGCACGCCTGGGTCCGCGACGAATGGGCCGCGCAGGCCCCCGACCCCCGACTCCCCGTGATCATCAACGATCAGCGACGCCATGACGTCGCCAACGGTTGATGATCATGGGAGCTGGAAGGAGAGAGACGACATGAGGCTGACGGTCGGGCAGGCCACGGTCCGGTTCCTGGCCGCCCAGCACACCGAGCGCGACGGCGTCGAGCACCGGCTGATCGCGGGGTGCTTCGGCATCTTCGGGCACGGCAACGTCGCCGGGATCGGCCAGGGCCTGCTCGAGGCCGAGCTCGACGCGCCCGGCGCGCTGCCGTACTACCAGGCACGCAACGAGCAGGGCATGGTGCACGCCGCGGTCGGCTTCGCGCGGATGCGCAACCGGCTCTCCACGCTGGCCTGCACGTCGTCCATCGGCCCGGGTGCGACGAACATGGTGACCGGCGCGGCGCTGGCCACCATCAACCGGCTGCCGGTGTTGCTGCTACCCGGCGACGTCTTCGCCACCCGCGTCGCCGACCCCGTGTTGCAGCAGCTGGAGGCGCCGCACAGCCCGGACGTGTCGGTCAACGACGCGTTCCGGCCGGTCTCGCGGTACTTCGACCGGGTGTGGCGGCCCGAGCAGCTGCCGGCGGCACTGCTGGGCGCGATGCGGGTGCTCACCGACCCGGCCGAGACCGGAGCGGTGACGGTCGCGCTGCCGCAGGACGTGCAGGCCGAGTCGTTCGACTGGCCGGCTGAGCTGTTCGCCCGGCGCGTCTGGCACGTCGCCCGGCCGGTCCCGGAACCGGCCTCCCTCGCTCGCGCGGTCGACGTGATCCGCGGTGCCGAGCGGCCGCTCGTCGTCGCCGGCGGCGGCGTCATCTACAGCGAGGCTACCGAGGCGCTGCGGGCCTTCGCCGAGGCCACCGGCATCCCGGTCGCCGAGACCCAGGCCGGCAAGGGCAGCCTCCCGTACGACCACCCGCTGGCGCTCGGCGCGGTCGGCGCCACCGGGACGACTCCGGCCAACCGGTTCGCGCGCGAGGCCGACGTCGTCATCGGCATCGGCACCCGGTACAGCGACTTCACGACGGCGTCCAGGACCGCGTTCCAGGAACCCGGCGTGCGGTTCGTCAACGTCAACATCACCGGGTTCGACGGCGCCAAGCATGCCGGGCTGCCGGTGGTCGCCGACGCCCGCGTCGCGTTGGAGGCGCTGATCGAGGCGCTGCGCGGCTGGCAGACCGGCGCCGGCTACCGCGAGCTGGCCGCCACCCTCAACGCCGACTGGGACGCCGTCGTCGAGGCCGCCTATACCGCCGGGCACACGCCGCTGCCGGCGCAGACCGAGGTCATCGGCACGGTGAACGAGGTCAGCGAGCCGCGCGACGTCGTCATCAACGCGGCCGGCTCCATGCCCGGCGAGCTGCACAAGCTCTGGCGCACCCGCGACCCCAAGGGCTACCACGTCGAGTACGGCTACTCGACCATGGGCTACGAGATCGCCGCCGGTGTGGGCGTGCGTATGGCGGTGCTGGACCACGAGCCCGACCGGGACGTGTTCGTGCTGGTCGGCGACGGTTCCTACCTGATGATGGCGCAGGAGCTGGTCACCGCCGTCCAGGAAGGCATCAAGATCATCGTCGTGCTGGTGCAGAACCACGGGTTCGCCTCGATCGGCTCGCTGTCGGAGTCGCTCGGCTCGCAGCGGTTCGGCACGTCGTACCGGTACCGCTCCGGCGCGTCCGGCCGCCTGGACGGCGACGTGCTCCCGGTCGACCTGGCCGCGAACGCCGTGAGCCTGGGCGTGCGGGTGGTGCGGGCGGGCTCGGTCGACGAGCTCGAGGCCGCGCTGCGCGACGCCAAGGCCGCCCCCGCCGACGGCGGCCCGGTACTGGTGCACGTCGAGACCGACCCGCTGGCCGGTGCGCCGGACAGCGACGCCTGGTGGGACGTCCCGGTCAGCGAGACGGCGTCCCTGGACACCACCCGCTCCGCGCGCGCGGAGTACGAGCGGCACAAGAAGGCGCAACGGCCCTTGATCGGCCCGGAGCGGACGAAGGAGAACGACGCATGACGACCATCGAGCACTGGATCGGCGGCGGCACCACCCGGGCCGGCTCGACCCGGACCTCGCCGGTGTGGAACCCGGCCACCGGCGAGCGGCAGGCCGAGGTCCTGCTGGCCGAGCCGGCCGACGTCGACGTCGCGGTCACCGCTGCCGCCGCGGCCTTCGAGAGCTGGTCCCAGGCGTCGCTGACCAAGCGGACCAACGTCCTGTTCGCCTTCCGCGAGCTGATCGCCCGGCACGCGCGAGACCTTGCCGAGGTCATCGCAGACGAGCACGGCAAGGTGGTCTCCGACGCGCTCGGCGAGGTCCAGCGCGGCCTGGAGGTCGTCGAGTTCGCCTGCGGCATCCCCAATCTGCTCAAGGGCGACTACTCCGACCAGGTGTCGACCGGCGTCGACGTGTTCAGCTTCCGTGAGCCGCTGGGCGTGGTCGCGGGCATCACGCCGTTCAACTTCCCCGTCATGGTGCCGATGTGGATGCACCCGGTCGCGATCGCCTGCGGCAACGCGTTCGTGCTCAAGCCCAGCGAGCGGGACCCGTCGGCGTCGATGCTGGTGGCGAAGCTGTGGGCCGAGGCCGGCCTGCCCGACGGCGTCTTCAACGTCGTGCACGGCGACAAGGCCGCCGTCGACGCGCTGCTCGACCACCCCGACGTGGCGGCGGTGTCGTTCGTCGGCTCGACTCCGATCGCGAAGTACATCCACGGCCGGGCCGGCGCCAACGGCAAGCGCGTGCAGGCACTCGGCGGCGCCAAGAACCACGCCGTCGTGCTGCCCGACGCCGACGTCGACTTCGCCTCCGACCACCTGGTCGCCGCGGCGATGGGCTCGGCGGGGGAGCGGTGCATGGCCGTCTCGGCGGCGGTCGCGGTCGGCGCCGGCGCGGACGAGCTGGTCGAGGCGGTGGCGGCCAAGGCCGCGGCGGTCCGGGTCGGCCCCGGCCGCGACGAGTCCAGCGAGATGGGCCCCGTCATCACCGCCGCCGCCCGTGACCGCATCCTCGGCTACATCGACACCGGCGAGAAGCAGGGCGCCACGCTCGCTGTCGACGGCCGCGGCCTCACCGTGCCCGGGCACGAGGACGGGTTCTTCGTCGGCCCGACGGTGCTGGACCGGGTGACGCCGCAGATGGACGTCTACCGCGACGAGATCTTCGGCCCGGTGCTGTCAGTCGTCCGCGCGACCGAGGTGGACGAGGCGATCGCGCTGATCAACGCCAACCCGTACGGCAACGGCACCGCCATCTTCACCAGCAGTGGCGAGGCCGCCCGGCGGTTCCAGCGCGGCGTCAAGGTCGGGATGATCGGCATCAACGTCCCGATCCCGGTCCCGATGGCCTACTACTCCTTCGGCGGATGGAAGGACTCGCTGTTCGGCCAGTCGCACATCCACGGCCCGGAAGGGGTCGCGTTCTACACCCGGGCCAAGGTCGTGACGTCACGCTGGCCGCGGGTCGAACATCCCATCGGCGCCAGCTACCACTTCCCGACAACGTCGTGATGGCCCGATGATCGTCTGAGTGATCGGCCGGGGTCGCGTCGGCGGGCGGGCCCGGGCCGTTCGAGGGCTTCCCGATTCCCGCCGCGCGGGACCCCGCCGCCCATCGGTGGCGAGGCCCCGCACCGCCAGGTGAGGAGATCGCAATGACGCGACGACACCGACCCGACCGGGCGACCACTCGGCCCCGGCTCAGAAGCTCGCCTCGGCGGGATGCCTCGCCGCCTCGGCTGAGAAGCGTGCCTCGGCGGGATGCCTCGCCGCCTCGGCTGAGAGCCGCGCTGGCCGTCGTCCTCGCCGTGACGGCAGCGGCCTGCAGCAGCTCCGGTGGCCGTGAAGCCGAGGAGGAGCGCGAGCGGGCAGCTGAGGCCGGGAATGCCGGCCCGCCGCAGTACACCGTCGCCTTCGTCACCCACGAGGCACCCGGCGACACCTTCTGGACGATCGTCCGCGCCGGTGCGGAGGAGGCCGCGGCCCGGCACAACATCGAGCTGGTGTACTCCAACGACCCCGAGGGCCTGCGGCAAGCCAACCTGGTGCAGAACGCCGTCGACTCCCAGGTCGACGGCATCGCGGTGACGATGAACAAGCCGGACGCGATGACCCCCGCGGTCCAGCAGGCGGTCGAGGCCGGCATCCCCGTCGTCGGCGTCAACTCCGGCATGGACGCGTGGCAGAACGCAGGCGCCATCATGTTCTTCGGCCAGGACGAGACGATCGCCGGCCAGGCCGCCGGGGAGCGGCTCAGCGAGGAGGGCGTCAGCAGCGTCCTGTGCGTCCTGCACGAGCAGGGCAGCGTCTCGCTGGAGGCCCGCTGCGACGGCGCCGCCTCCACCTTCACCGGCACCATCGAGAAGCTCTACGTCGACGGCACCAACATGCCGTCGGTCCGCTCCACCATCCAGGCCAAACTGGCCGAGGACCCCGGCATCGAGCGAGTGCTGACGCTGGGCGCGCCGTTCGCCGTCACCGCCGTCCAGTCCGTCGCCGACGCCGGCTCGGCGGCCCAGGTGGTCACGTTCGACACCAACGCCGAGCTGGTGGCCGCCATCGAGGCCGGCGACGTCCTCTGGGCTGTCGACCAGCAGCCCTACCTGCAGGGATACCTCGCCGTGAGCGGACTGTGGCTGCAGATCACCAACGGCAACGACATCGGCGGCGGCGAGGCCGTGCTCACCGGTCCGTCGTTCATCACCAGCGAGAACATCGACGCGATCGCCGAGTACGCCCAGCGCGGGACGAGGTGATCGGCTCATGAGCGACGTAGTCGAGGCACGGCCCGGCCCTGGTCCGGCCGGCACCGGACCAGGTGGCGACGACGGCCCGCGGCGCTCGATGCTGCGGCAGCTGTTCCTGCGGCCCGAGACCGGCTCGCTGGTCGGCGCCGTCGTCATCTTCGTGCTCTTCTTCGTGGTGGCCGGTCCGTTCCGCCGGGTGGAGTCGTTCGCGACCATCACCTACGAGGCGTCCGTGCTGGGCATCATGGCGGTCGCGGTCGCGCTGCTCATGATCGGCGGCGAGTTCGACCTGTCCGCGGGCGTCGCCGTGACGACGTCGGCCATCACCGCCGCGGAGCTGAGCTACCAGCTCACCCTGAACGTCTGGGTCGGCGTGATCGCCGCACTGGCCGTGTCGCTGGCGATCGGGTGGTTCAACGGGTACCTCGTGGTGCGCACCGGCCTACCCAGCTTCTTGGTGACCCTCGGCACGTTCCTCATGCTCCAGGGCGTCAACCTCGCGGTGACCAGACAGATCACCGGCACCGTGTCGACGCAGCGGATCTCCGACATGGACGGTTTCGGCTCCCTGGAGGCGATCTTCGCCTCGGAGTGGGACATCGGCGGCGTCCGGTTCCGCACCGTGATCCTGTGGTGGCTGCTGTTCGTCGCCGTCGCCACCTGGGTGCTGCTGCGCACCCGTGTCGGCAACTGGATCTTCGCCGTCGGCGGCAACGAGGCCAGCGCCCGCGCCGTCGGCGTACCCGTCGCGAAGGTGAAGATCGGGCTGTACATGGCCGTCGGGTTCGCCGCCTGGTTCGTCGGCATGCACCTGCTGTTCTCGCTGCAGACCGTGCAGGCCGGCGAGGGCGTCGGCAACGAGTTCCAGTACATCATCGCCGCGGTCATCGGCGGCTGCCTGCTGACCGGCGGCTACGGCTCGGCGATCGGCGCGGCCATCGGCGCGTTCATCTTCGGCATGACCCGGCAGGGCATCGTCTACGCCGGGTGGAACCCCGACTGGTACATGACGTTCCTCGGCGCGATGCTGATCCTCGCGACGCTGACGAACCTGTACGTGAAGAAGCTGGCGGCCAGGAGGTAGTGGTGGTGACGTCCGTAGGTACGACGCTGATCGAGATGGAGAACGTCGGCAAGGACTACGGCGCCATCCGCGCCCTGTCCGACGTGTCGCTGACGGTGCGCGCGGGCGAGATCACCTGCGTCCTCGGCGACAACGGCGCCGGCAAGTCGACCCTGATCAAGATCATGTCCGGGTTGCACCAACACACGTCCGGCGTGATGCGCGTCGACGGGGAGGAGACGGAGTTCGGGTCGCCCCGTGAGGCGCTGGACCGGGGGATCGCGACGGTGTACCAGGACCTTGCGGTCGTGTCGCTGATGGAGGTGTGGCGCAACTTCTTCCTCGGCTCCGAGGTTCGCCGCGGCATGGGGCCGGTGAAGATGCTCGACGCCGACGGGATGCGGCGCACCGCCCGCGAGGAGCTGGCCAAGATGGGCATCGAGCTCGCCGACATCGACCAGCCGATCGGCGAGCTCTCCGGCGGGCAGCGCCAATGCGTCGCCATCGCCCGGGCGGTCTACTTCGGTGCCCGGGTGCTGATCCTCGACGAGCCCACCGCCGCGCTGGGCGTCAAGCAGTCCGGCGTGGTGCTCAAGTACACCGCCCGCGCTCGCGATGCCGGCCTGGGCGTCGTGTTTATCACCCACAACCCGCACCACGCGTTCCTGGTCGGCGACCACTTCATCGTCCTCAAACGGGGCCGGATGAACCTCGACTGCCGCCGCTCGGAGATCAACCTGGACCAGCTCACCCAGGAGATGGCCGGCGGCGACGAGCTGGACACCCTGGCCCACGAGCTCCGCCGTTGACCCCTTGGCGCCTCGCACAACCCCGGTTGATCACGGAGTCGGCCAGCATCCCGGCGTTCGGGGAGCTGACCTGCTCCATGATCAACGTGCGAGGGGCGGCGGAAGGGCTCGGGTCAGCTGGCCCAGGCCATCAAGGACTCGTTGCGGCGCGGGTCGCGCAGCAGCATGAGCGCGTGCTTCTCCAGCTGGCGCACCCGCTCGCGGGAGACGCCGACCTCGTCGGCGACGTCCTGCAGGGTGTGCTCGTGCCCGTCGACCAGGCCGTAGCGCATCCCGATGATCTTCGCCTCGCGGGTGGGCAGGGAGTCGAGGACGGTGCGCAGCTGCTCGCTCAGCGCCCGGCGCTCGACCAGGTCGCTGGCCTGGACGGCGTCGTCGTCCTCGATCAGCTCGCCGATGCTCGACTCGCCGTCGTCGCCGATGGGGGTGTCGAGGCTGAGGGGGTCGCGGGCGACCCGGCGCAGCTCGACGACCTTCTCGACCGCAATCCCTGCCTCCTCGGCGACCTCCTCGACCGTCGGGTCGCGGCCCAGCAGGCGCTGCAGGTCGCGGTCGATGCGGTGCAGCTTGGCGACCGTCTCGGACACGTGGACGGGGAGCCGCACCGTGCGTGTCTGCTCGGCCAGTCCGCGCTGGATGGCCTGGCGGATCCACCAGGTGGCGTAGGTGGAGAACTTGAAGCCCTTGGCGTAGTCGAACTTCTCGACCGCGCGGATGAGCCCCAGGTTGCCCTCCTGGATGACGTCGAGGAACGGTAGGCCGCGGCCGGACAGCTTGCGCGCGACCGACACGACCAGTCGCAGGTTGGCACGGATCATGTGGTCGCGGGCGCGCTCCCCGTCGCGGACCAGGGTCTCCAGCTCCGCGCGGTGCTTACCGGTGAGCCTGCGCTTGGAGGGCACGGCGCCGGCCAAGAGTTGCTCGGCGTAGACGCCGGCCTCGATCCGCTTGGCCAGCTCGACCTCTTCGGCCGCGGTGAGCAGCGGGGTGGAACCCAGCTGTGCCAGGTACCGCCCGACCAGGTCAGGCTCACCCTCGGTGCGTGCCTGCCTGCGCCGCGGCGAACCCGCCCTACCGGCCTTGGGTGCAGCTGCCATCAGTCGTGTCCCCCTCGAGGTCGAGTCAGTGTCCGGACCGTACCCGCACGATCAGCGAACATACGTTCACAACGTGTGAGCTCCGGGGAAGATTCCCGGGACCAGTGTTCAGATGCGTGTTTTCGTGATAAAGGACCTGCCCCACGGTATCCACCGCCGGGTCTGCCGGCCGGGTCGTCCGCTTTCTGGACCCGGCCGGACACGGCAGCCTGACCGTACGTACTGTTGTCAGGACAAAGTCGGGCGGAGGCCCGCCCGGGCCCGGGTTCGAGGACGGATGGGATTGGGGTGGCGATGAGGGGAATTGCCGGTGCGCCGGTGAGCTTCGGCGTCTTCGAGCTCACAGCGGACCAACCGCTCCCGGAACCGGAGGAGATCCTCGCGCCGCTGCGGGACCTCGGGTACGACGGCGTGGACCTCGGCCCGGTCGGGTGGCTGGGCCGAGGCGAAGAGCTGCGCCGCCGGCTGACGACGTACGGACTGGCGCTGGCCGGCGGCTGGGTGGACCTGCCGTTCACCGACGACGACGCGTTCGCCGCGGCGCTGCCGATGCTCGACGACGCCCTGGAGGTGTTCGTGGCGGCGGCCGAGATCGACCCGGCCCGTCCGCCGCTCCCGACCCTGGCTGACTCCGGTGACGAGCGCCGCCGGGCCAACCCGGGCGGGGCGGCACCCGGGCTCAGCCTGGACGAGAAGGGCTGGGACCGGCTGGCCGCGAACGTCGCCACGGCGGCGCGGCTCGTGCGCGACGCCGGCCTGGAACCGACCTTCCACCACCACGCGTGCACGTATGTCGAAACGCCGGCCGAGATCGACGAGTTCCTGGCCCGCACCGACGTCGGGCTGACGTTCGACACCGGGCACCTGCTCATCGGCGGCGGCGACCCGCTCGAGGGCTGGCGGCGCTGGGGTGGGCGGATCAACCACCTCCACCTCAAAGACGCCCGCACCGAGGTGCTGGACCAAGTGGTGCGCGAGAAGGCCGGCATGCGCGCGGTCTGGGAGCGCCGCGCCTTCGTCGAGCTCGGTGCCGGTGACCTCGACGTCGAGGGCTTCATGGACGCGGTGCGCGACAGCGGCTTCGACGGCTGGCTCGTCGTCGAGCAGGACGTCGTGCCGTCGCCGTCCGACTCGCCCGGCCGGGTGGTCGAGGACCAGCGGGCCAACCGCGAGGCGTTGCGGCGGTGGCTGCCGTGACCACGCGGGTGCGGATCGCCGTCGCCGGTCTCGGCGCCGTCGCGCAGTCCGTGCACCTGCCCCTCATCCTGCGCCGCTGGGACCTGTTCGAGCTGGCCGCGGTCTGCGACCTGTCGCCGTCATTGCGCGACGCGGTCGGTGCGCAGTACGGCGTGCCGGCGCAGCGGCGCTACGGCGAGGTCGACACCATGCTCGCCGAGGCCGACGTCGACGGCGTCGTGCTGTTGACCTCCGGCTCGCACGGCGACGCGGCGCTGCGGGCGCTGAGCCGAGGCATCGCCGTCTTCTGCGAGAAGCCGCTGGCCTTCACCCTCGCGGAGGCGGACGCGCTGGCCGAGGCCGAAGCCGCGCTGGGCCGGCCGGCGCTGCTGCTGGCGTACATGAAGGAGCACGACGAGGCGGTCTGGCGGACGGCGGAACTGCTGGCTGACGCGGACGGGGTCCGTGCGGCCGAGGTGTGCGTGCTGCACCCGACCGGGGAGTCGCAGCTGGACTTCGCCAACCTGCGCCCGGCCCCGGCCGACATCGACCCGGCCGCGTTGGACCGGCTGCGGGAGGACTCCGAGCGGCTGGTCGACGCCGCGATCGGGGCCGGCACGCCGGAACGTCTGCGCGGCCTGTACGCGAACATCGTCCTCGGCAGCCTGGTGCACGACACGTCGCTGCTGCGGGCCCTGTTCGGCGGGCTGGTCGGCGTCGACGGCGCACGGGCCTGGCCCGACGACGCGTTCCCGCCGTCGGTTGAGGTCGAGGGCTGGCTGCCCGGCGCCGTGCGGGCACGGATGAGCTGGCACTACCTCCCCAACTACCCGGCCTACGAGGAGACGCTGGTGGTGCACCACGCCCGCGGCTCGCTGCGGCTGACGTTCGGCACGCCGTACGTGCTCAACAACCCGACGACGCTGGAGGTCGTCGCGCCGCCGGAGCACGCGGTGCCGGCCGGCGTCGTCCGCTCCACGTTCGTCTCCACCGACGAGTCGTTCGAGAACGAGCTGGTCGAGTTCCACCGCATGGTCACCAAGGGCGAGCGGCCGCGCGCCGGCGTCGCCGAGGGACGCGCGGACATCCTCACCAGCCAGCGGATCCTGCGCGCCCTGGCCGGCGGCGATCTGCTGAGCGGAGAGGCGACGAGGTGAGCGAGCGGAGTGGTGGGCCGAGGGACGAGGTCGCGCCGCGGAGTGAGCGATCTGAGGAGCGCGACCATTTGAGCGGTGAGGCAGGAGAGGCGGCGACGGCATGACCGAGCCCGAGATCGTCCTGGTGCCGCACACCCACTGGGACCGGGAGTGGTACGAGCCGTTCCAGGTGTTCCGGCTGAAGCTGGTGGACGTCGTCGACGACGTCATCGCACGGGCCGGGGCTGACCCGGAGTTCCGGTTCACGCTGGACGGGCAGTTCGCGGCGGTCGAGGACTATCTGGAGATGCGGCCGGAGTACCGGTCCCGGGTGGCGGCCCTGGTGGCGAACGGGCAGCTGAGCGTCGGGCCGTGGTTCGTCCTCCTCGATGAGTTCCTGTGCTCCGGCGAGACCATCGTGCGCAACCTGGAGCTGGGTTGGCAGGGTGCGACGGCGCTCGGCGGGGCCATGCCGGTGGGCTATCTGCCGGACATGTTCGGCCACATCGCGCAGATGCCGCAGATCCTGGCCCGGGCCGGCATCCGGCACGCGTGCCTGTGGCGCGGCGCTCCCGGTGCGCTGGCCAGCCACGGATGGCGCTGGGAGGCACCCGACGGCAGCTCGGTGCGCGTCGAGTACCTGTTCGACGGCTACGGCAACGCGCTGGGCGTGTTCGCGCTGCCCGACCGGCTGGGCGAGGCGGCCGCGGCGTACCGCGACGAGACCCGGTCCTGGTACGGCGACGACCCGGTGCTGGGCATGCTGGGCACCGACCACTCCGCGCCCCGTCCGGACCTCATGGAGCTGGTGCGCGGGCCGGGCGGGCAGGGCCTCTCGGTCGCCGGCCTCGGCGAGTACGTCACCCGGTTCCGCCCCGACGACCCCGCGCTGCCGGTGGTGGTCGGCGAGCTGCGCAGCCACGCCCGCGGCAACATCCTGCCCGGGGTGATCTCCATCCGGGTCGGCCTGAAGGAGGCGATGGCACGGGCGGAGCGAGTCGTCGGCGAGGCGGAGGCACTGGCGGCCCAGTACGACACGGCCACGCCGGGGGAGCGGGCCCGCTTCTTCCGCCTGGCCTGGCGGCGCATCGTCGAGTCCACCGCGCACGACTCCGTCACCGGCTGCGGCGTCGACGAGACGGCCGACCAGGTGGCGGCCCGGCTCGCGGAGGCCGCCCAGCTCGGCCGGGCCGTCCGCTCCAGCGTCCTGGCGTCGATGGCCGCGACGGTGCCCTCCGACGCGCACCTGGTGGTGAACACCGTGCCGTGGCCGCGCACCGTCCTGGTCGAGCTGGACGTCGCCGCCCCGGACCCGTCCGCGCCGACGACGGCCGTGGTGGCCGGTGGCGCCGCGGTGCCGGTGCAGGAGCTGGAACGCTCGGTGACGACGCTCGGGGACGAGAAGCTGCCCGCCGCCGACCTGGACAAGGTGCTGCGCCGCATCCACGGCCGCGAGCTGTTCGGCCAGCAGATCGACGACTACACCGTCGCGCCGGGTGCGCTGGACTTCGCCGTGGCGAAGGTGCCGTCGACGCCGGAGTTCGACCTGGCGGCGCTGCGGTCGGAGCTGGCCGAGGCGGCGGAGGCGGAGCCCGGGGAATGGCGGGTCCGGACGGTGGCGCGGCAGCGTCGCCGGGTGCTCGTCGCCGTCCCGGTGGACGCTTCCGGCCAGACGGCGGTCCGGGTGTCGCAGGCGGCTGGCCGGGCGGAGGCCGTCGATGCGGCGGGCGGCGTCGCGGTGTCCGGCGATCGCGTCCTGGCCTCGCGCGACGTCCGCGTCGAGGTCGCGGACGACGGCACGCTGGAGGTCAGCAGCCCGGACGGCACGACCCTGACGGGCGTGGGCCGGCTGGTGTCCGGCGGCGACCGTGGCGACAGCTACAACTTCGGCCCGCCGGCCGGCGACGTCGTCGTCGACACACCGACGTCGGTCGAGGTGACGGTGGTGGAGTCCGGGCCGCTGCGCGGAATGCTGCGGGTGGTGCGGCGCTACGAGTGGCCGGAGTCGCTGTCCGACGACGTCGACGTGCGCTCGGCGGCGACAGTGCCGGTCGAGGTCACGACGCTGGTGGAGGTGCGGACCGGCGAGCCGTTCATGCGTCTGGACGTGTCGTTCGTCAACCCGGCACGCGACCACCGGGTGCGGCTGCACGTGCCGTTGCCGGCGTCGGCCACCGAGTCCGCCGCGGACGGACAGTTCGCGGTGACAGTGCGCGGGCTGACCTCTGAGGGCGGCTGGGGCGAATACCCGCTGCCCACGTTCCCGGCCTCGGCGTTCGTGTCCGCGGGCGCCGCGACCGTGCTGCTGGACCACGTCACCGAGTACGAGCTGACCGGCGACGGCAGTGAGCTGGCGCTCACGCTGCTGCGCGCGGTCGGCTGGATGAGTGTCAACCTGCACCCGCTGCGCGACGAGCCCGCCGGGTCCGAGCTCGAGGTGCCCGGCGCGCAGTACCTGGGCGTGCCGGTGCGGACCAGGCTCGCGGTGGTGCCGCGCGCCGGCGGCTGGGGGCCGTCCCGGGCGCCGCGGCTGGCCGAGGAGTTCCGGCACGAGCCGCTGACGGCACCGGGCTCGGCCACCGCGGGCGGCGCGCTGCCACCGTCGTCGGCGGGCATCTCGGTCGGCGGACCGGGCGTGGTGACGTCGTCGATTCGCAGCCTCGACGGCGAGATCGAGGTGCGCCTGGTCGCGATGTCCGCCGCGCCGACGACGGCGATGGTGGCCGGCTCGTTCACCACGGCGACGCGCACCGACCTGCTCGGCCGGCCGCTCGAGCCGCTGACCGTGACCGGCGGGCGCGCCGACGTCGAGCTGGGCCCCTGGGAGATCGCCACGGTCCGGCTCAGCTGACCGCGGGCGGGCGCGCCCCCTGTGCTGCCTATCGGGTGTGCACGCGCAGGCCCATGCGGTCGGTGATGTCGGGCAACGTGCTGAACAGCGACACGTCGTTGGCGTGGCAGGTGGACGGCTGGATCTTGCCGCCGTGGTGGATGCCGTAGGCGATGCGGGTGCCGCTGGAGTAGCGGTACCAGCCGCCGCCGCTGTCGCCAGGGCAGGTGTCGATCTCGTCCACCCGGGCCATGTTGCGTGCCGTGGAGTCGTTGACGTCGCCGAGCACGCCGCAGCGGATGCCCGAGGTGCTGGACTGTGCCGCGATGCACACCGTCTGTCCCGGCTGCATGCTGGACTCCGACGTGATCCGCCCGTCCAGCGGGAGCTGCATGTTGTTCGCGTTCTCGTGGAACAGCCAGCCCCAGGTGGCGTTCAACCAGTACTCGTTGTCCACCCGGATCGCCGCGGCGTCCACGTCACCGGTGTTGTGCCGGCCGCGCATCGGCCCGATCGCGCGGCCGTCGTGGCTGAACGTCGTGCCGGTGGACCCGCAGTGTGCCGCCGTCAGCATCCACTTGTGGCTGTTCGTCGTGGAGTTGGCGGTGAAACCGCTGGAGCAGTAGTAGTTGTCGTTCCCGCGGCGGATCTCCAGCCCGGCGCGCAGCGGGCGCTGGCACTCGAACTGGCTCTCGCACGCCTCAGGGCCGGTGGTGCCGTTCCGCCGCGCGACGGCTTCCATGATGTCCGGCAGCTGCACCTCGCCCGAGCGGACGCCGCGCAGCGCCCGCAGCGGCAGCTCCACCACCACGCGGTTCTCGCGCATGTCCACGCCGGCGCTCGCGCCGGCCGGGACGTCGGGGTGCTCGCCGGCGTTGACCTGGTCGCGCTGCTCCAACAACGTGGCGAGGCTGTAGTCGACGTCGTGGGTGCGTACGTCGATGCCCCGGTCCGTCGCCGCGGCGGTGAACTCCGCGGCCGCGTCGGGCGTCGTCGACAGCAGGTGCTGGGTGTCGGTGGCGCCGTCGTACCAGGCGCCCCCGTAGGTGTCCGGCGACTCCGCGGCCAGCTCCTCGATCAGGGCGACCCGCTCGTCCTCGGCGTTGATGCGCTGCCACGCCTCTGTGTCGCTGACGCCGGGGAAGGCGTCCTGGAAGGCGCGGACGGCATCCATGGCCTCGGGGTCGGTGGAGTCCGCGGGGTCGGCCGGGATGTCGGTGGAGCCGGAGTCGGCGGTGGAGTCGGCGGCGGTGCCGGCGCTCGACGGGGTCGCGCCGAGCACTGCGAGTGTCAGAAAGGAGATGGCGGCAACGGCGAGTGTGCGTCGTCGGGTCACGGTGTTCTCTCTGCTCCGGTCACGGGTCGTGACGAATCGGTGACAACGGGTGAAGCTGGTGGATATCCGAGAAGTCAGAGCCTAAGCAGAGGTTGATCACGAGCCGACATCGGGGTCGGCCATGATCGGGTGGCTGTTCAGACGGCGCTGGGCTCCTCGACCGGTGGCTCGGCGGCGACGTTGATGCGCAGGGCGGCGACCAGCTCGCGGTAGAGCTCGTCGCTGTCCAGCAGCTCGCCATGGGTACCCACCGCGCGGATGCGCCCGGCCTCCATGAGCACGATCTGGTCGGCGTCGACCACCGTGGAGAGCCGGTGCGCGATGGTGACGACGGCGCCCTTCTCGGCCTGACGGCGGATGCCCTCGGCCACGGCCGCCTCGCTCAACCCGTCGAGCTGGGCGGTGGCCTCGTCGAGCAGGAGCAGCTCGGCGTCGGTGACCAGGGCCCGGGCCAGTGCGACCCGCTGCCGCTCGCCGCCGGACATGGTGGTGGGCGAGACCTCGCTGTCCAGGCCGTGCTCCAGCACACGCACGCGGTCGGCGAGCCGGACCACCTCGAGGGCGGCCCAGACGGCGTCGTCGCCGGCGTCGGGCGCGGCGTAGGTGAGGTTCTCGCGCAAGGTGCCCGGGACCAGCGGCGTGTCCTGCTCGACGTAGGCGATCCGGCCGCGCAGGTCGCCGAGAGTCCAGTCCTGGAACGGCCGGCCGTCCAGCCGCACCTCGCCGCGCTGGGGCTGCAGGAACTTCAGCAGCAGCGAGAAGACCGTGGTCTTGCCGGCGCCGGACGGTCCGACGATGGCCGTGTGGCCGTGCCGCGGGATGGTGAGCGTGACACCGTCGAGCGCCGGGGCGGCCTCGGGGGAGTAGCGGAAGACGACGTCGCGCAGCTCGAGTGTGGTCGGAGCGGCGCCGGCCGGCGTCACGGGGCTGAGGGCCGGCCGGGACTCCGCCGCCGGCGGGTCGGACTCCACCGCCAGGCCGTCGATCTCGGCGATGCGCGCTGCCGCCGCGAGGCCGGACTGGATGGCCGTCAGGCTCATCGTCAGCAGCATCACCGGCATCATCAGTTGGAACGCGTAGAGCAGGAACGCGACCAGCGCGGTCACCGTCATGTCGCCGGTGGAGACGCGGTAGGCGCCGAGGCCGAGGATCAGCATGACGGCGAGGTTGATGCCGCCGCCGGTGATCGTCCACGCCCACGCCTCGATCTTGACCGCGCGGATGCTCTTCTGCGCCGACCGGTGGGCGTGGCCGGAGATGCGGTCGGTCTCGCGGTCCTCGGCGCGGGCGGCCTTGACCGTGCGCAGCGCCCGCAGCACGCCCTCCAGCCGCCCGCCCAGGGCGCCGATCTCCTCCTGCGCCTGCTGCTGGGCCTTGGCCAGCCGCGGCATGAGCGTGCCGGCCAGCACCCCGACCACGACGATGACGCCCAGCGTCGTCCCCAGCAGGACCCAGTCGAGGTAGGCCATGAACACCAGCGCGCCGACCAGACCGACCACGCCGTTGACGGCGTTGACGATGCTGGACGTGGTGGCCTCGCGGATCAGCATCGTGTCGGACGTGACCCGGGTGACCATCTCGCCGGGACTGCGGTTGCCCAGCTCGGTGACCTTGGTGCGCAGCAGATGCCGGACCATGCCGGTGCGGGCGGCCAGGATGATCCGCTCGGCGAGCTGGCCGAGCAGAATGGCCTGGACCAGCCCGATGACGGCGCCGGCCACCAGCAGTACGGCCAGCAGCGTGACCGGCCCGCGCAGCGACGCCGACACCTCCAGGCCGTCGAGCACGCTCTTGGTGACCATGGGCGTCACCAGCTCCGCGCCCGTGCCCAGCAGGCCGAGCAGGATGCCGACGGCCAGCACGCCCCGGTGCGGACGGGCGTAGCGCCACAGCAGCCGCGCCTTGGCCGACATCGGCAGGTCGGGGGTCTCGCCCGGGTCCGGCGTGGCGCCCGCCTCCTGGTACGGGGCGCGGCTGGCGGTGGTGGGCGGCTGGTCGGTCGACTGGTCGGGCGGCCGGGCCATCGGAGCTCCTCGAGTGGTGGGACTCGTCACCGGAAGAATGACACATTCATGTCCCATTTTCAACAGCGAGTGTTTCCTTATGGGGAGGTCCTGTAGAGTACGGGGCCATGACGACGCAGGTGGACTCCGGCGTGCGGCAGCGCACGCGCAGGGCGATCCTCGACGCCGCGGCAGCCGCCTGGGCCCGCGACTGGTCGACGTCCCTCGGCGACATCGCCGACCGCGCCGAGGTCAGCCGTAGCACCCTGCACCGGTACTTCCCGGAGCGTCAGGCGCTGGTGGACGCGCTGCTGATCGACGCCCAGGACACCCTGGAACGGCTGTGGACCGGTGCCACCGCGGCATCCGGATCGCCCATCGAGTCGATCGAGAACATCATGATCGCCATCGCCGAGGAGGCCAACCGGATCGTCTTCCTCTTCAGCGACCCCAGCCGGTTCGCCGGCAATCCCAATTGGCGCGCCGACGACGACACCGACGACATGGTCGACCTCGTCCGAGCCGCCCAGGCCGACGGCACCGTCGACTCCGACATCGATGCCGAGTTCACCGTCGGCATCGTGTACTCGCTGGTCTACGTCGCCGCCGAGGCCGCCGCGTCCGGCCGGATGCCCCGCCACAAGGCCGCCGAGTACGCCGTCCGCACCTTCCGCCACGGCCTCTCGCCCCGCCATCACGCATGATCGGTCGCCCGCCGCCTCAACGGCAGTACGCCTACGGGGTGAGGGCGACGACGGCGGCGAGGGGGGTTTCCAGGCGGTGCGGGCCGTCGGCGGCGGCGAAGCGGACGAGGTCGCCGCGAACCGCGCGGCGGCGCCCCCAGCTGTCGGCGAGCAGCAGCCCGTCGGCGTCGACGGCGACCAGTTCGTCGTCGACGCGCAGCAGGGCCGGCGCGTCGGCGGCCGCTGAGACCGCGGTCCTGCCGGCGCGCATCGCGTCGAGGACGTCGGGGACAGCCGGCGACGCCGCGGCGACCCAGGTGAGTGGCGCGCCCAACGGCCGTCCCTCGGCGGGAGAGTGGAAGTCCGAGCCGCCGATCGGCACGGTCGACAGGCCCCACGCCGTCCACCACGCCAGCGGCCCGGTCCAGGTGCGGTCCAGCCACGACCAGTGCCAGATCTCGGCCAGCGGCGGGTGGTCATCCAGTGGCTGGTGCCAGGAGCAGTCGCCACCGAGCGGGTGGTTGATCGACAGCAAGCCGCCGTTCGACTCGACGAACGAGACCCACGACGGCGCCGGCCGGCGGAAGTCGACCCAGGGGATGGGCCCGAACGCGTTGGCGTGGCCGCGGTCGGTGGTGACCTCCTGACCGGGCAGCAGCGTCACCCCGTACCGCGAGCCCAGGGACGGCAGCGCCGCGTGGTGGCTGATGGTGTTGTGGTCGGTGACGGCGAGCACGTCAAGGCCGGCCGAGACGGCCGTCGCGGCCAGCGACGCCACGCCGAGCGACCCGTCGGAGTGCAGAGTGTGTGCGTGGAAGTCGCAGGCCAGCCAGGTCAGCCCGGTGTCGGCCGGCAGGGAACGACGGGGCGGGCGCGCCGGCACCGGTGGCGGGGCAGGCTCTGGGTCCAGCGGCGGCGCGGGATCGTCGAGGGTCACCGTCGCCGACACCGCCAGCCCGTCGGCGGGCACCCGGTGCAGGCCGAGCACCATGGCCCAGGTGCCGGCTTCCAGCGGGCCGGCCACGTAGCCCGGCGTCGCGGCGTCGGCCGTGATGGTGAACCGCGATCGCGCACCGCCGGACCAGCCGCGCCAGCCGTCGGGGCCTGTGCACCCGAGGTCGATGACCCCCGCGCCGGTGTCGTACGAGAGCGTGACGTGCACCGACGAGGTCCCCGCCGGCACCTCGAACGGCACCTCCAGGTACGGCGACTCCGCGCGGTCGTCCGGCCCGACCCGGCGGTCGAACCGCGCCGAGGAGACGGTCATGCCGCCGGCACCGTCGCCTCGACCAGTTCCCCGCTGTCCGCGTCGAACAGCAGTGTGCGGTCCGGCCGGACGGAGACCCAGCCGCGGGTGCCCGGCGCCGGCTCGTCGTCCTCGTCGACGACGACCTGCACGAGCACGTCGTCGGCCTCGACGGTGACCAGGACCGACGCGCCGAGGTTCTCGACGACGGTGACGGTGCCCTCGATCGCCTCGGACACCGGTGACGACGACCACCGCAGGTACTCCGGCCGGCTGCCCCAGATGACCTTCTGACCGTCGCTCACCGAGTCCGCGGCCGACGACGGCAGCGGCAGCGAAGCGCCCGCCACCGATACCCGTCCGTCGGGACCGACGACGCCAGGGTGCAGGTTCATCGGGGTGGACCCGACGAAGCCGGCGACGAACGTGTTGGCCGGCCGCGAGAAGACCTCCCGCGGACTGCCGATCTGCTGGATGCGGCCGCTGCGCATGATGGCGATGCGGTCGGCCAGGGCCAGCGCCTCGGCCTGGTCGTGCGTGACGAACACCGTCGTGACTCCGAGGTCACGCTGCAGCCGCTTGAGGAACGTGCGCGCCTCCAGCCGCAGCCGGGCGTCGAGGTTGGACAGCGGCTCGTCGAAGAGGAACACCTCGGGGTTGCTGGCGACCGCCCTGGCCAGCGCCACCCGCTGCTGCTGCCCACCGGACAGCTGCCCCGGACGGCGCGCCATGAGGCCTTCGAGCGACAACCCGTTGCCGACCTCCTCGGCGGTGGTGTGCCGGGCACCGCGGTCCACCTTCTGGATCTTCAGGGGGTAGGCGATGTTGTCTACGACCGACATGTGCGGGAACAGCGCGTAGTCCTGGAAGACCATCGCGACCCGGCGCTGTCCGGGCGGCAGGTCCGTCACGTCGCGGTCGCCGATGGACAGCCGTCCGTCGGTGGCGGTCTCCAGCCCGGCGATGGTGCGCAGCAGCGTCGTCTTGCCGCACCCGGACGGGCCGAGCAGGGCGAAGAACTCGCCGTCCTCGACGGTCAGGTCCAGGCCGTCGACGGCGCGGACCCCGCCCGGGTACTCCTTGACCAGCTGGTGTGTGGTGATCGCCGCCATCAGCGCTTGATCCCTCCGTGGAAGCGGAAGCCGTAGCGGCGGTTCACGAACAGGTACATGGCCACTACCGGGATGGAGAAGAGCAGGGAGAACGTGGAGATGAGGCCGAGGTTCGGCTGACCGCCCTCGGTGTAGAAGGTGAACATGACGACGGCGGCCGGCTGCTGCTCCGGCGAGCGGAGCAGGATGAACGGCACCAGGAAGTTGCCCCACACCTGCACCACCGCCCAGACGGCGATGGTCGCCAGCCCCGGCCGCGCGATCGGCACCACCACGTGGCGCAGGATCTGCAACGACGATGCGCCGAACACCCGCGCGGACTCCTCGTAGGAGCGCGGCGTGGAGTCCATGAAGTCCTTGAGTATGAAGATGGCGGTCGGCAGCAGCCCGCCGGTGAGCACCAGCACCACGCCGAGCTGCCGGTCGATCAGCCCCAGCTCCGTCATCAGCAGGAACGTCGGCACCATGGCCGCGGTCCCGGTGACGATCGAGGACAGCAGGAGCAGCAGGTACAGCAGTGTGTCGCGGCCGGGGATGCGCACCCGTGACAGCGCATACGACGCCAGTGCGGCAAGCACCAGGGTGATCGCCATGGTGCCGGCGGCGATGATCACCGAGTTGCCCAGCGACCGCATCGCGTAGGGGTTGTCCCACAGGGTCCGGAAGTTCTCCAGCGTGAAGTCCGGCACGGACACCTGCACCGACGGTGCGCTGTCGAACGGCGCGGTGAGCAGCCACAGCAGCGGCAGCGCGAAGAAGACGAGCACGAAGCCGGCGAACACGTACCGGCCGATCACGCCCAAGGCGGCACGAACGCTCATGCTCGGCGCTCCCTGGTCGATTTCCGTCCTCGACGGGAAGGCCTGTCTCGGCCGAGCAGTCGCAGGTACACCGCCGCCACCACCAAGTTGATGATGATCATGATGAGCGACAGCGCGGCGCCCTGGCCGAGGGCGCCGTCGCGCAGCGCCACCCGGTAGATGTACACGCCGAGGATCTCGGTGCGGCCCTGCGGACCGCCGGCGGTGATCAGGTAGGGCGCGAAGACGTTGAACGTCCACAGCGTGATCAGCAGCGTGTTGGTCAGGATGTGGCCGCGGATGTTCGGCAGCACGACGTCGCGCAGCGTGGCGAAGGTGCCGGCGCCGGCCATCCGGGCCGTCTCGAACTGCGACGGCGGCACGGACGCCAGCGCCGAGCTGAACAGCAGCATCGAGAACGCGGTGCCGTTCCAGATGTTGAAGACGATGATCGACTGCATCGGGTACTCGAGCAGCCAGGCGGTGCCGTCGGTGCCGAGCAGCGCGTTGAGCGTGCCCTCCCGGCGGTCCAGCAGCGCCAGCCAGAGGAAGGCCACCACCGACGCCGGGATGATCCAGGCCAGCAGCACGACGGTCTCGACGACGGAGCGGAGCGCCGGGCGGAGCTTGCGCGCGATCCACGCCAGCGCGAACCCGAGGATGGACTGCCCGACGATCGCGGAGAAGAACACGAAAACCAGCGTCAGCAGCAGCGAGTTGCGGAAGTCCGGGTCGCTCAGCGCGTCGGTGTAGTTCTCCAGGCCGACGAAGTCCGGCTCGCGCGCGGCGAGCCCGGTCAGCCGCCAGTTCGTCAGGCCGAGGTACAGCGTCCAGATGGCGGGAAACAGCAGGAAGACGGCGATGACGAGCATCGCCGGTGCGACGAACCCGGCCGCCCGCAGACGGCCGAGGCCGGCGGCGTCGCCGTCGTCGATCGCTGGCCGCCGAGAACCACGGCCCCGGCGGGCGTCCCCGGGTGGGGGACCGCCCGCCGGGTCGAGGTCAGTCGGAGATGGAACCGTCGTCACCGACGATGCCTTCCAGAGCGCTCTGGTACTCCGACGCGGCGTCCTGCGCCGACGTCCCCGCGGCGACGGCGCCGGTTGCCTCCTGCAGCGCGACCGACACCTCCGGGTAGAGCGCAAGCGCCGGGCGGTACGCCGTGATCGGCAGCACCTCTTCGGCGATGAAGCTCAGCATCGGGTCGCCGGCCAGCGCGGTCGCGTTGACGTCGTCGCGCGGCGTGATGCGCGGGACGCCGGCCAGCTGTGCCTCGTACGCCTCCGCGGAGTTCATGAACATCATCAGCTCCCACGCCTGCTGCGGGAACTCGGTGTTCGGGTTGATGACGCGGCCGGTGCCGCCGGACATGCTGACGAAGTCCTGCCCGTCGAGGCCGGCTCCGGGCTCGCGGGCCGGGATCTTCGCCCAGCCGACGACCTCGTCGCGGTTCGGCATCGGGTTGATGCCCCCGTCGGGGTTGACGACCGAGCGCCAGAAGTAGTCGCTCTCGATGAGCATGCCCAGCTCACCGGCGGCGAACATGGCGAAGGACGTGTCGCGGCCCTGCGCCTCCTGCTGCAGCAGCGCGTCGCCGTAGGCGCTGTCGCCGTAGACCTGCCCGTAGAAGTCGAGCACCTCGGTGACACCGTCGGACGCGCCGGTCCAGGTGTCGTCGGCCCAGATCTCCTCGCCGGCGCCGGCCAGCAGCGGCAGGAAGCCCTGCATCGTCGTCGCCTCGCCCATCGGGACGCCGGCGTTGATCTGGAGCGGGGTGACGCCGTCGATCTGCTTGAGCGCCTCGGCCGCCTGGATGATCTCGTCCCAGCTGGTCGGCTGCCAGTCGTCGGGCAGGCCGGCCTGCGCGAACAGGTCCTTGTTGACGTAGATGACGCGGCCATCGGTCCCGACGGGGATGCCGTACGCCTGGTCGTCGAAGGTCATCGCCTGCTGGACGGCCTCAGGGATCTGCTCCCAGCCCTCCCAGTCTTCGACGGCGTCGCCGGCGACGTCGGTGAGGGGCGCGATGTAGCCGGCCTCGGCGAACTCGCCGGTCCAGATGCCGTCGATGCCGATGATGTCGCCGCCGCCTCCGGACTGCAGGTCCAGAGCGATCTTGGTCTTGTAGTCTTCGTCGTCGACGCCGTTCTCCTCGAACTCGACGGTGACGTCGACGCCCTTCTCCGCCTGCATCGCGGTGAACTCGGGGATCACCCAGTTGGTGATCCATTCCGCGCCCTCGGTGTTCTTGCCGCCGACGATCGAGTTGTCGGTGATGGTCAGCGTGACCTCGGTCGCGTCGGCGTTCAGCGAGGGGTCGCCGCCGCCGGAGCCGCCGTCGTCGTCGTCACTCCCGCACGCGGCCAGGACGAGCGCCGCTGCGAGGAGGCCGGCGGCCGTTCCGCCGAGCCTGGTGTTGAGCCTCATCCGTCCTCCAGTGCCGAACCTCGATGTTCGGCTGTCAGATTGTCATGACCATCTGACGAGGACCAGATGTCGCCGCAACAAGTGACCCAACCGCGACCTCAGCGCCCGTCCAGGTCGATCGGTAGTCTGGCAAATGTCTTAACATACTGACGTCCGTAGGTGCGAGATGAGGGGGCCGGGTGGCCGAAGGAATCCCACAGCTTGTCGTCGATCGGACGAGCCCTGTTCCGCTGTACTTCCAGGTCGCGCAGCATCTCGAGCAGCTGATCGAGTCCGGTGCCTACCCGCCGGGCACCCGCCTGGACAACGAGATCATGCTCGCCGACCAGCTGGGCCTGTCCCGGCCCACCATGCGCCGCGCCATCGAGTATCTCGTCGACCGCGGGCTGCTGGTGCGCAAGCGCGGCGTGGGCACCCAGGTGGTCCAGCCCAAGGTGCGCCGGCCGGTCGAGCTGTCCAGCCTCTACGACGACCTGCGCGCGGCCGGCAAGGAACCCCGCACCGAGATCCTCTCCTTCGAGGTCCAGCAGCCCAGCGAGGTCGTCGCCGAAGCGCTCGGGCTGGGCGGGGGGAGTGAGGTCTACGCGATCCGCCGGCTGCGCTACACCGGCGACGAGCCGCTGTCGATCATGAGCAACTTCGTCCCGACGGAGCTCGTCCGGCTCCAGGCCGACGAGCTGGCCGAGACCGGGCTGTACGCGCTGATCCGCAACGCCGGCATCAACCTGAAGATCGCCACCCAGAGCATCGGCGGCCGGGCCGCCCGCGCGGCCGAGGCCCGCCTGCTGGCCGAGAGCCCTGGCGCCCCGCTGCTCACCATGACACGGATCGCCTATGACGACACCGGCCGGGCGGTCGAGTACGGGTCGCACATCTACCGTGCCTCGCTCTACACCTTCGAGCTGACCCTGACCACGACCTAGCCCAGTCGGCGTGGCCGTGAAGCGGGAGAACCCGTGGTGATGGCCCCGCGAAGCTTCTCAGCGCTGACGCAGCCGGTCCAGCAGGTCAGGAGCCAGCGCGCCGAACCCCGTCGACGCCCACGGCTCCGCGCCGGAGTCCATGTAGTGCATCACCGTGGTCTCGGTCGGCAGGTCGAGGATCTCCGGCTCCCGGCGTTTGCGGACGTCGCGTCGGCAGTCCGCGCAGCACGGCACGTCCCGGCTGCCGGCCGAGGTGCTCCACGGGGACGTCGTCGTCGCTGGGCCGTGCAGGGGGTTGAAGAAGCACGCCACCGTGGGTGTCCAGGCCCGGCCGGCCACGGCGTGGTCGAGGGCGTCGTCGCCGCGGCGGGTGAGCACGATGGCTCCGATGGAGTCGGCGGCGTCGGCCGAGCGGTCCAGCACGGCGGTGGCGGCCTGGTAGTGGTCGAGCGCGGCCGCCCAGGCCTCGCTGTCGGCGCCGTGGCCGATCTCGAGCTCCCGGATCCGCTCGCCCAGTGCCGCGCTCTCCGTCTCGGCCCGCCGGCGCCATTCCCGGGTCTGCGCGGACGAGATGCGCTGCAGGGCCCGTCGCTTCAGCGTGACGTCGGCCCGCGGGTGCCGGCGGCGCGTGAGCAGCCAGCCGAGGACGACGACGGCGACCAGTGCCGCCCCCAGCCCGACGGCCACCGGAGCGTCCATGCCGAGGACCTGGGCCGGCTCGCCCGGGTCGCTCTGGGTCGTGCCGGAGTCCTGCCGTTCCTGGGAGTGCTCGTCGTACTCCTGTCGGGCGTTCCCGCTGGTGTAAATCTCGAGCGTTTCACGCAGCTGCTCGCCGAGATCCGACGGGTAACGGTCCATCGCCACGTACGTGGCCAGCGCGTTCTCGTTGTCGGTCGACACGCGGTATGTCGTGGTGTCGATGCGCCAGCGATCCGACCCCGCGGAGACGAAGTAGACGCCGTCCTCGGGCAGCTCGCGGTGCACCAGGGAGACGAGCTGGTTGGAGGAGATGTCGCTGCCGTAGTCCAGCGGCACCGCGAGCACGAATACCTGATGGTCAACCGCGGCGACGAACGACGTGATGGCGTCCAGCTGCTCGGCGGTGACGGCGTCGGCGAGGGACGGGTCGAGATGCACGCCGTCGTCGGCCAGATCGGCGGCGATGGCCGCCGGATCGGGCTCATAGACCGGCTCGTCCACGTCACCCTGCCTGATCACGTCCGTGTCCTCCGTCGTCGTACCGCGAACCAGCCGCCGAGGATCAGCGGCCCGGCGACGCCCCCGCTCAGAACGCCGATGAGCAGGCCGGCGGTTATAGTGCCGCCGGTGCCGCCCCAATAGTGGCTGCTGGTGTCCACGCCCAGTTCGTACTCGCGGCCGTCGTTGGCCTCGATCTCCTCCAGCAGCCGGGCGGTCTCGCGGGCGCTGGTCCACTCGCCGTCGTCGTCCAGGGCGCCGTAGACGGAGAAGTACTCGCCGGTGATGCCCACGTCCACACTGGACAGATCGGCGCCCGGGCTGACCTCGATATAGAGCCCCGGCCGGCTGGTCAGGCGGCCGATCTGGCCCAGCACGTCCGAGCTGAAGCGATATCCCGCCTCGGGGCTGTCCGGCCACACCACCAGGAAGGCCTGGGGGTCGGAGGCGGCCGCTGCGGCATCGAGCCGGCTCAGTTCCGCCTCGGTGAAGACGCCGTCGGCGCTCGGGTCGACGTACACGTGGGAGTCCCGCAACCCCTCAGCGGCCGCCCGGGCTCGCTCGGTGACCTCGGGTTCGGCCGGGACGCCGCGGGTGGCGGCCCACCAGGCGACGGCGACGCCGGCCAGTGCGCAGACCAGCGTGATCAGCAGCCCACGGAGGCGGCGGCTCATCGGCGGGCGCTCCGATCGTCGAGCACCTGGGCCGCGAGGTCGCCGACCAGGGCGCCGAAGCCGGTGCGCGCCCACACCGTGGACGTCTCGACGTACGGCACCCAGCCGCGCAGCCGCCGGCGCACCGACAGGAACGGTCGCCCCGCGCGGTCACGGGCGCAGGACCGGCAGACCGGCGCGTCGATCGACGACCCGCCCACCTGGACGGTGTCCTGGGCCTCACCGTGCATGGGGTTGACGAAGCACGGCCGATAAGCCTCCAGCATCGGCTTGGACATGCGGTCCAGCTCGCGGTTCGCGCTGTGCGCCAGCACGAGGGCGCCGACAGCGTCGAGGTCGTCGCCGGACGTCAGCACCCGGTCCGCCGCCTCGATGGCGAGTCCGGCCGCCGTGGCGGGTGGCGTCGACAGGGAGCCGGCGGGCAGCCTGGCCAGGCCACGCCGGGCGGCGTCGAGCCGCCGTTCCGCCTGGGCGCGGACGTCGGCCGGCGCCGGTGCGTGGCCGGCGCGGTCCGGCCCGGTGTCGTGGTGCCGGCGGGGCAGCGGCTTCGTCCGAGCGACGACGAGGCTGACGATGAGCCCGGCGACGACGATGCCGGTGCCGGTGGCGATCGCCGCCACCCAGCGTGCTGCGGTGGCATCGGCTCGGTCATGGTCCGACTCTGGGAGGATCGCCCACGGCTGGCCGGCGTACTCGTCGACGACGGCGTCGGGCAGCGCGGCGCCGGGTTCGGCGGCGGACCGCACCGTGTAAACCGCCTCCAACAGCGCCGACGCCCGCGGATACTCGCCCGGTGCGTTCGCCTCGGCGCGCCTGATGGCGTCGGCCGCGGGACGGACGGTGAAGTCGTCCAGGCCGTCGCCCCAGGCCTGGGTGTAGGAGATCCCGTCCAGGAACTCGACGTGGTAGAGCCCGTCGCCGAGCTCCGCGCGGAACAGGATGGCCGCCTGCTCGGCCACGCGCTCGGCGTGCGCCAGGTCGGATGGGGTGTCGGCCAGCACGACGTAGACCGGGACGTCGACCTCGGCCGCGGCGTCGGCGAGCACCTCGTGGGCGCGTCGGGAGTCGCCCATCGCCATCGACGGCTGCACCAGGACGGGGTCGGCGCGCAACTGTTCGACCAGTTCGTCGACGGTGCCGGCGTGCGGGACGTCACCGGCGGCGGCTGGCGCGGCCGCGCTCAGGACGACGCCCAAGGCGGCCAGCGCACAGACCCGGACGGCGCGTCGCCACCGGAACCGGGTGGTCTTCGATGCAGTAGCGACGGCCACCGGGCGAGCCTATCCGCCGTCCGTCCTGTCGGCATCCGAAGGGCTCGACGTACGGGCTGACGCCCGTGTCAGCGCCGCGTCAGCGGCCATGTCAGCGGGGTGTCATAGCGGTGTCAGCGGTCTCGGCGACGGTTGTCGCATCAGCACGGCGACACCTCCTGAAACGAGGCCACCATGACACCCGACCAACCGACGGCCATCGCCGCGACCGGCCTGCGCAAGTCGTACGGCGAACAGACCGTCCTCGACGGCATCGACATCACCGTCCCCGAAGGCACCGTCTTCGCGTTGCTCGGCCCGAACGGCGCCGGCAAGACCACCGCCGTCCAGATACTCTCCACCCTGATCGAAGCCGACGGCGGCACCGTCCGCGTGGCGGGCCACGACCTGGCGACCGACGCCGACGGCATCCGCGGCGCGATCGGCGTCACCGGTCAGTTCTCCGCCGTCGACAACCTGCTCACCGGCGAGGAGAACCTGCTCCTCATGGCCGACCTCAACCACCTGCCGCGGGCCGAGGGCCGGCGCCGGACGGCCGAGCTGTTGGAACGGTTCGACCTGGTGGACGCGGCGGAGAAGAACCCGATGACCTACTCCGGTGGCATGCGGCGCAAGCTCGACCTCGCGATGACCCTGGTGGGCGACCCCAAGGTGATCTTCCTGGACGAGCCGACGACCGGGCTGGACCCGCGCACCCGGCGCATCATGTGGGACGCCATCCGCGGGCTGGTCGCCGGCGGCGTGACGATCTTCCTCACCACGCAGTATCTCGAGGAGGCCGACGAGCTGGCCGATCGGATCGCGCTGCTCGACCACGGCCACATCGTCGCCGAGGGCACCTCCGCTGAGCTGAAGCGGCTGATCCCCGGCGGGCACATCCGGCTCGAGTTCGCGGACCCGGACGAGCTCGACCAGGCCGCCCGCACGTTCGCCGGCTCCACCCGCGACGACGCCGCGCTGGCCCTGCAGGTCCCCAGCGACGGCGACGTCAACTCGCTGCGCGCCGTCCTCGACCACCTCGACGTCGCCTCGATCGAGGTCACGAACCTCACCGTGCACACCCCCGACCTCGACGACGTGTTCCTGGCGCTGACCGGCCGCCCGACCGAGGTGCGCTCCTCAGCCGGGGCCGGTCATCAATCGGCCGAGACGACCGACACCGCCGCCGACTCGACGACCAAGGAGACCGTCCGATGAGCACCCTCACCCTTGCCGCCCGCGACTCGCGCACCATGCTGCGCCGGAACATGCGCCGGTGGGCACGGTATCCCGCGATGACCGTGCAGCTGATCGCCCTCCCGGTGATCATGCTGCTGATGTTCGCCTTCGTCTTCGGACAGACGCTCGGCGCCGGGCTCGGCGGCCCGTCCGCCGGCCGGGGCGACTACATCGACTACCTCGTCCCCGGCATCATCCTGATGACGGTGTCCGCATCGATCCAGGGGACGGCGATCTCCGTCGCCATGGACATGCACGAAGGCATCATCGCCCGGTTCCGCACCATGGCGATCTCCCGTGGCGCGGTCCTCACCGGGCACGTGATCGGAAGCTTCCTGCAGACGCTGGTCGGCATCGCGATCGTCATCGGCGTGGCCTTCCTGATCGGGTTCCGGACAAACGCGAACGCGGCGGAATGGATCGCCACGATCGGCCTGCTGTGCCTCTTCGCCATCGCGCTGACCTGGCTCGCCGTCGCGATGGGTCTGCAGGCGAAAAGCGTGGAGACCGCGAGCAACACGCCGACGCTGCTGGTGCTGCTGCCGTTCCTGGGCAGCGGGTTCGTCCCCGCCGACTCGATGCCGGCCGGTCTGGCGTGGTTCGCCGAGTACCAGCCGTTCAGCCCGGTGATCGAGACGGTGCGCGGCTTGCTGCTGGGCACCGAGATCGGCGACAACGCCGTCCTGGCGCTCGCCTGGACCGCCGTGATCGGCCTGCTCGGCTACTTCTGGGCGCTCAAGCTGTTCCGCCGGCCCCCGGTTCGCTGACCGGGTGACCCAGGACCGACGCGGCCAGCTCGCGCAACCAGGAGTTGGCCGCGTCGCCGTCCAGGCCGGCGAGCTCCCGCTCCGTCTCGGCCAGCAGCTTCGAGGCCGACCTGGCGCCCAGTGCGGCGCGGGCGGCCTCGTCGGTGTTTACGCCACCTGGAGCGGACCGGTCCAACCCGCCGGCCAGCACTTCGACGGCGGCCAGCAGCCGGACGGCGTCGGCCGGCCGCCCCTGGCGCAGCGCGTGGTCGGCGATCCCGGCCAGCACCGCCCCGACCGTCTCCTCGCCGCTGTCCTCGCTGCTCAGGACGGCCGTTAGCGCTTGCGTGCGGGCGGCGGCCGCGGCGTCCCACCGGCCTTCCTCGACGTCCAGCGAAGCCTTGATCTCCAGCATGATCGCCTGGAACACCGGGTGGATCGGGATGTCCCGCAGCAGCGCCTGCGCACGGACCAGTTGCTGCCGCGCGGTGACGGTGTCGCCGGCCCAGCCGGCGAGGCCGGCACGGTGGAGCGCCATGATGGCCAGGCCGTCGGGCCAGGCGACCTGCTCGGCGTCGCGCTCGGCCCGCACGACCTCGGCCGCGCTGCCGGCCCGGTCGCCGGTCAGCCACCGCAGCTGGGCGAGCCGGCTGCGCATCATGACGATGTCGTCGACGGTGCCGATCTCGCTGATGGCGACGATGGCCTGCTCGTACTGCTCGATCGCGCGCTCCAGCTCGCCGCGCCGGGCGTGCAGGTCCGCCAGGGTGGTGAGGGCGTACGAGATGCCCCACCGCTCGCCGACCATGCGGAACTCCGTGAGCGCCTGGGTGAGGTCGGCCTCTCGCTCCCGGGTCGGCAGCATCTGTGCCCGGGTCAGCCGAGCCTGAGCCCGGAACCACGGGTCGGGGTCCTCCAGCAGCGGCGCCAAGGCGTCGGCGAGGGTCGTGAGGGGCTCGTCCTCGGCGCCGAGGATCACGCTCAACGGGGCCATGAATCGCAGAAACGGCCCGGGGTCCGCGATGCCGGCGGACAGCTCGCGGGCCTGTCGTACCCAGTCGGCGGCCTCCCTGAGGTCGCCCACGCCGCTGGTGATCAGGAAGGTGACGACGGCGCACGCGGTGGCCCGTGCCTCGGGGTCGGTGGGGCCGGGCACGGCCAGCGCCTGGATCGCCAGCTCGATCCCGTCGTTCTTGTGGCCGCTGAGCCACCAGTACCAGCCGCAGGCCACCACCAGCCGGACCGCGTTCTCGGCGTCGCCGGCGGCGCTCGCGCCGCGCAGCGCCACCGTGATGTCGTCGTGCACCGCGCGCAGCCGCCGCAGCCATACGAGCTGCTCGGCCCGGTGCAGGTGCGGCTCGGCGGTCTCGGCCAGCTCGATCAGCCAGCCGATGTGCGCCCGCCGGACGGTGTCGAGCTCGCCTACCTCGTCCAGCCGTTCCAGGCCGTACGCCTTGATCGTCTCGAGCAGGCGGTATCGGGGCGCCTCGCCGTCGTCCTCGACCACCAGCAGCGACTTGTCGCTGAGCGAGATGAGCGCGTCGAGCACGTCGGCACCATCGCCGCACACCTGCGCCGCGGCCTCCGCCGTCGCGCCGCCGGCGAACACCGCGAGCCGGCGCAGCACGACGCGCTCGGGCTCGGGCAGCAGGCCCCAGCTCCAGTCGACGACCGCGCGCAGCGTCTGGTGTCGAGGCAGCGCGGTGCGGCTGCCGCCGGTGAGCAGCCGGAACCGGTCGTCCAGACGGGCAGCCAGCTGCTCGACGGTCATGGTGCGCAGCCGGGCCGCGGCCAGCTCGATGGCCAGCGGCATGCCGTCGAGCGCGCGGCAGATGCGGGCGACGGCGGGCGCGTCGGCGTCGGTGACGGTGAAGCCCGGCCGGACGGCGCGGGCACGGTCGACGAGCAGCCGGATGGCGTCGAAGCGCAGCAGGTCAGCACCGTCGACGTGCTCCGGTGGGAGCCTCAGCGGCTCGACCGGCCAGACCGCTTCGCCGGTGATGCCGAGCGGCTCGCGGCTGGTCGCGAGGATGCGCAGGTCAGGGCATTCGCCGAGCAGCCGGTCGGCCAGCGTCGCGGCGGCGCCGATGACGTGCTCGCAGTTGTCCAGCACGAGCAGGGCGGTCCGGGTCCGCAGCGCCGCGACCAGCCGCCCGGTGGCGTCCTCGGTGGTCGCGCCGAACGCCTGGTCGCGCAGGTCCAGTGCGCCGAGGACCGCGGACGGTACGTCGGCGTCGGCCGCGACCAGGGCCAGCTCGACCAGCCAGACGCCGGCGGACAGCTGGTCCGTCAGCGTGCGTGAGGCCTCGCTGGCCAGCCGGGTCTTGCCCGACCCGCCCGGTCCCGTCAGAGTCGTCAGCCGGTACTCGCCGACGAGGTCGCGCACGCGAGCGACGTCGGCGTCGCGGCCGATGAAACTGCTCAGCCCGGCGCGCAGGTTGGTCCGGGGCGCGGCGGGCTGGGGCGCCGGGTCCGCGACCCGCGCGGGCGGCGCCGGGGCCGCCGACGTGAGGTCGGCCCGCAGGATCGCCGTGTGCAGGGCGGACAGCTCGGCGGAGGGGTCGGTGCCCAGTTCGTCGGCCAGCGCCCCTCGGGTCCGCTCGTAGGCCGCCAGCGCCGCGGCGGGGCGCCCGGCCGCGACCAGCGCCCGCATGAGCTGCTCGACCAGCCGTTCGCGCACCGGGTACTCGGCGACCAGCGTGGTCAGCTCGGTGGTCAACCCGGCGCCGCGGCCCAGCCGCAGCGCGGCGTCGACGCGGTCCTCCGTCGCCGTCAACCTGAGTTCCTCCAGTCGCGCCCGAGGCGCCTCGAAGAACTCCGTCTCCGCGACGTCCAGCAGCGCCGGGCCGCGCCACAGTGCCAGCGCCGCCCGCAGCCCGTCCTCCACCGTGGCGTCGTCGGACGCGGACCGCGCGGTCGCGACCTGCCGCTCGAAGCGGGCGGCGTCGACGGCGTCCGGCTCCAGCGCAAGCCGGTATCCGGCCGGGTGGGACTCGATCGCGAGCCCCGGCAGCGCCCGCCGCAGCCGCGACACCAGCGCCTGCAGCGCATTGGTGGCACCGGCCGGCGGGTCGTCGCCCCAGATGCCGTCGACCAGCTGGGCCACCGGTACCAGCCGGCCGGGCTCCAGCGCCAGGATGATCAGCAGCGTGCGCAGCCGTGCGCCGGCCACGTAGACCGGCGCGTCGTCGTCGCGGACCTCCAGCGGTCCCAGGATGCCGATGCGCACCGGAGGCATTCTGCCGCAACGGCGCCGCGTCGCCGGCTACGCGCGCAGCTCGGCGATGACGGCGTCGCTGAAGGGCGGCCAGGCCTCGGCCGCCCAGGGGCCGAAGTCGCGGTCGGCGAGGGCCACGCAGGCCGCCCCCAGCTCCGGGTCGACCCACAGGAACGTGCCGGACCCGCCGAAGTGGCCGAACGTGCGCGGCGAGTTGGCCGAGCCGGTCCAGTGCGGCGACTTGTGGTCGCGGATCTCGAAACCCAGGCCCCAGTCGTTCGGATCCTGCCGCCCGTGTCCCGGCAGCACCCCGGACAGCCCGGGGAAGGCCACCGTCGTCGCCGCCTGGACCGTGGCCGGGTCCAGCAGCGTCGGGGCCTGCAGCTCGGCGGCGAAGCGGGCGAGGTCGCGCACCGTCGACACGGCACCGGCGGCGGGCGACCCCTCGAACGTCGTCGCGGTCATGCCCAGGGGGACCAGCAGGCCGTCGCGGGCGTACTCGGCGAACGGGATGCCCGAGCGCTTGGCGACGGCGTCGGCCAGCTGCTCGAAGCCGGCGTTGGAGTACAGCCGCCGCGCGCCGGGTGCCCAGACGACCTTGTGCTCGTCGAACGCCAGGCCGGACGTGTGCGCCAGCAGGTGCCGGACGGTGGACCCCTCCGGCCCGGCGGGGTCGTCGAGGCCGATGGCGCCCTCCTCGACGGCGATCAGCGTCGTGTACGCCGTGAGCGGTTTGGTCACCGAGGCCAGCCGGAACGTGCGGTCCTGGTCGCCGTGCGCGCCGGCCACTCGCCCGTCGGCGGCGACCACCGCCGTCGCCGCGTGGTCGACCGGCCACCGTTCCACCTGCTGAACGCTGTGCATGGACCAGACCCTATGACGTCACGCGTCGCAGGCGACCGGCGGTGCCGGGCACGCCACCGCCGGACCACCCACCGGCTCCAGGTCCGCCGTCAGCGCCCGCTCGTGGCGCCGCTCGTGCGCCCACGCCGCGACCGCCAGGCCCAGCGCGGCCAGCGCCAGGCCGGCCGCCAGCCAAACCGGCGCGACGTAGCCCCAGCCGGCCGAGATGGCGGCGCCGCCGATCCACGGGCCGAGCGTGTTGCCGACGTTGAACGCCGACGTGTTGACCGACGACGCCAGCGTGGGCGCGTCGCCGGCGACGACGAACACCCGGGCGTTGAGGCCCGGGGCGATGGAGAACCCGGCGACGCCGACGGCGAACACCGCGACGACCGCGCCGGCCGTGCTGCCGGACACCAGCGCCAGCACCGACATCGCCACCGCCAGGGTGACCAGGCTGCCGAAGATGTTGAGGAACAGCCCGCGGTCGGCCACCCGCCCGCCGATCGTGATGCCGATGAAGCTGCCCAGCCCGAACAGCGCCAGGACGAGCGGCACGTCCGCCTCGTCGACCCCGGCGACGTCGGTCAGCAGTGGGGCGAAGTACGAGAACGCCGCGAACATCGCGGCCTGGAACGTGGCTGTGGTGGCCAGCGCCAGCCAGATGCGGCGTCCCCGGAACACCCGCAGCTCGTCCCGGACCCGCGGCGGCGCGATCGCGGCACCGGCGGCCCGGGGCACCAGCGCGACCACCGCCAGCGCCGTCACCACCGTGAGCGCCGCGACCGCCCAGAACGCCGCCCGCCAGCCCAGCTGCTGCCCGACCCAGGTTCCCGCTGGCACGCCCAGGACGTTCGACAGCGTCAGCCCGCCTACCAGCACGGCGAGCGCCCGCGCCGTCGTGCCCGGCGGCGAGATCCGCACCGAGACGACCGCGGCGACCGCCCAGAACGCCCCGGTCGCGACCGCCGTCACCACCCGGGCGCCCATCAGCACCTGGTAGTTCGGCGCCAGCGCGGCCACCACGTGACCGGCCAGGAAGACCGCCGACGCGGCCAGCAGTGTCGCCTTGCGCGGCAGCCGCAGCGTCGCGACCGCCATCACCGGCGCGCCCACCGTCATCCCGATCGCGAAGGCGGAGATCAGCAGGCCGGCGTCGGGGATCGAGACGTCCAGGTCGTTCGCGATGGTGGGCAGCAGCCCGGCGATCATGAACTCCGTCGTGCCGAGGACGAAGATGCTGGAGCCAAGGACGTAGACGGCCGGCGGCACGCGCACGCGTTCCTCCCTCAGGTGACGAGCGGGTCGGATCAGAGACTGTCGATGAGTGCGTCGACGATGTCGCTCAGCCGTTCGCGGTCCTGCGCGACCCGGCCGACCACGTGGATGCCGGTCAGCGCGCCGTGCACCAGCCGAGCCAGGGCCTCGGCGTCGCGTCCGGGCGCGAGCTCGCCGGTGCGCTGGCCCCGCTCGATGAGTGCGCGCATGGTGTCGACGATCGCGTCGAAGTCCGCCCGGGTCAGATCGGCGACGACGGCGTCGGCACCGCCGATCTCGACCGCGGCGTTGAGCGCCAGGCAGCCGCGACGGCTCGGGTCGGCCAGCTGCCGGTCGACTGCCTCCAGCAGGAAGTCACGGATGATGGCGCGCACCGGCCCGGAACGCTCCAGCAGCTCGGCCTGGTCGGCTCGGGTCCGCTCGCCGTAGCGGCGCAGCGCCTGCTCGTACAGCTCGTGCTTGCTCGTGAACGTGTTGTAGAGGCTGCTGCGGCCCAGCCCGGTGCCCGCGCAGAGGTCCTGCGTGGAGGTGGCGGCGTACCCGCCGGCCCAGAAGACGTCCATGGCCGCGTCGACGACGTGGTCGGGATCGAACTCCTTGGGCCGGGCCATGGTGGAAACCGTAGCACGGTTCTGGACTGCCCTGTCCAGAATTGGGTGGCCGGTGAAAAGGCGGTCACCACGATCACCCGTTCCTCACCAGTTGCCCGGTGTCGCCGGGTCGGGCAGGCCCCAGCCACGTTCACCCTCATCTGCCGCCTCCGTGGGTGCGCGGGCCCCGAAATGATCACGTTCAGCACGAGATTTCGTGTCACACCATGCTCGCAATCATGGTGAGGCTAGGGCGATCCTGCTGAACGTGATCATTTCGAGGCCGCGCTGTGAGACCGCTGCGGCTGACCGGGCGGTGGGGGCAGCGACACGACACCCCCGGGGCCGCGGCGATCCCGCGTCGTTCCAGCCGGTTGCGACAACTCCCCGAGGGCGGCCCTGTTCGCACCGCTGGGCGTCGCGGTACCCGGCCCAGCGCCCCACCGGCACGAACCGGGTCGTCGCGGTGCCCCTGACCTGGCCGGCGGGGCCACGGCACCTGTCCGCACCGGGCGTCGCGATCCGGGCAGTACCGACCCACGGTTGCAACAGAAGAGCCTCTGTTCGGGGGAGGGGGCTGGGAGCGGGTCACTGGGTGAGGCCGCGGCGCTCCAGCAGCGGCTCGATCTGCGGGTCGCGGCCGCGGAAGGTGCGGAACGCCTCCATCGGGTCGACGCTGCCGCCCCTGGAGAGCAGCTCGCGGCGGAAGTGGTCGCCGTTCTCGCGCTTCAGCCCGCCGTTCTCGGTGAACCACTCGACCGTGTCGGCGTCCAGGACCTCGCTCCAGATGTAGGAGTAGTAGCCCGCCGAGTAGCCGCCGCCGAAGATGTGCGCGAAGTACGTGGTGCGATACCGGGGCGGGACGGTCTCCAGCGCGACGCCGGCCCGTTCCAGGGCGCGGGCCTCGAACCCGGCGACGTCGTCGATGACGGTGCCGGGCGGGAGCTCGTGCCAGGCGAGGTCGAGCAGCGTGGCCGCCAGGTACTCCGTCGTCCCGAAGCCCTCGCCCCAGATCTGGGAGTCGCGCAACCGCTGCACGACCTCCTGCGACAGCGGCTCGCCGGTGACGTGGTGCCGGGCGTAGTTGGCGAGCACCTCCGGCCACACCGACCACATCTCGTTGACCTGCGACGGGAACTCGACGAAGTCGCGCAGCACACTGGTGCCGCTGAACTTCGGGTAGGTGACCTGCGAGAACAGCGCGTGCAGGGCGTGCCCGAACTCGTGGAACAAGGTGGTGACCTCGTCGAAGGTCAACAGCGCCGGCTCGCCGGCCGGCGGCTTCACGACGTTGAGGTTGTTGAGGACGACCGGCTTGGTGCCCATCAGCGTGGACTGGTCGACCAGCGAGTTCATCCAGGCGCCGCCGCGCTTGCTGTCGCGGGTGAAGAAGTCGCCGATGTACAGGCCGATCTCGGAGCCGTCCTCGTCGGCCACCTCGAACACACGCGCGTCGGGGTGGTAGGCGACGAGGTCGGGCCGCTCGGTGAAGGACAGCCCGTAGAGCTTGCTCGCGGCGTAGAACACGCCGTCGCGGAGCACCCGCTCGAGCTCGAAGTACGGCCGCAGCTCGGCGGCGTCGATGTCGTAGGTGGCGCGGCGGACCTTCTCGGAGTAGAAGGACCAGTCCCACGCGCGCAACTCGAACTCGTCGCCGATGGCCGCCTGCAGCTTGGCCGCCTCGGCGTGCGCGTTGGCGACGGCGGTGGGCGTCAGCTTGCCGAGCATGTCGTGCACGGCGGCCGGGGTCTTGGCGGTGCGGTCCTCCAGCACGTACGTGGCGTGGTCGGGGTGGCCGAACAGCGCCGCCCGCTCCGCGCGCAGTGAGGCGATCCGCGACGCCGTCGCCGAGGTGTCGTGCTCGTCGCCGTGCGCGCCGCGCTGGATGGAGGCGCGGAAGAGCCGCTCGCGCAGCGACCGGTTGGTCAGTGACGCCAGCGGCGGCTGGCCGGTGGGCAGGACGAGCGTGATGACGTACTTGCCCTCGAGACCGCGCTCCTTCGCCGTCTCGGCCGCCGCGGCGATGGCGCCGTCGGACAGCCCGTCCAGCTCGGCGACGTCGTCGACGACGACGGCGGAGGCGTTGGTGTCGTCGAGCAGGTCGTTCTCGAACTTGGTGGAGAGCGCGGACAGCTCCGCGTTGATCTCCCGTAGCCGCGTCTGCTGCTCCTCGGACAGGCCTGCGCCGGCGCGGACGAAGTCGAGGTGGTAGCGCTCCAGCAGGCGCCGCGACTCCGGGTCGAGCCGGTCGGCGTCGTCGAGCAGGGCGGCGACGCGGGCGTAGAGCCGGGCGTCCAGGTGGATGGCGTCGCTGTGCGCGGCCAGCCGCGGCGATACTTCCGACTGAATGGTCTGGATGGCCGAATCAGTGTGGGACGAGGTCTGGTTGAAGAAGACCGCCGACACCCGCTGCAGGATCTGCCCCGACCGCTCCAGCGCCACGATCGTGTTCTCGAACGTCGGCGGCTCCGCATTGGTGGCGATCGCCTCGACCTCCGCGAGGTGATCGGCCATGCCGCGGTCGAACGCGGGGCGATAGTGCTCGGTGCGAATCCGCTCGAACGGCGGGAGCTGATAGGGCAGGTCGCTCGCGGCGAAGAACGGGTTCTCGGGGAGGCTCGCAGACATGCTCGGAACGGTACCCGATACCCCCGACGGTGCCCGTGCCGCGAACTGGGCCGCGGCCGCTACAGTCACCGTCACGGACCGACGAACGCCCACCCGGGTAGGAGCGCTCACGTGCACGCATCCCCTGGCGACACCGACCACCACCTGGCGCTCGGCGCGACCCGGGCCACCGTCTCGGAGTACGCCGCCAGCCTGCGAGCACTCACCGTGGACGGCATCGACCTGGTGCAGCGGCCCGCAGGCGACGGCCCGCCCGCGCTGTACGCCAGCGCGGTCCTGGTGCCGTGGCCGAACCGCGTCGACGGAGGCCGCTGGAGCTTGCACGGGGTCGAACAGCAGCTGGAGCTGACCGAGCCGGCAGCGGGCAACGCCGTGCACGGGCTGCTGGCCGCGACCCGCTACTCCCGGACCGCCGGCGACGAGCACGCCGTCACCCTGGGTGCTCCGGTCACCCCGCAGCCGGGCTACCCGTTCCACCTCGACACCTCCGTCGCCTACGTGCTGGAGCCCGACGGCGTCGTCGTCCGGCACACCATCGTCAACCGCGGCGCCCACCCCGCGCCGGTGGCGATCGGCACCCACCCGTACCTGCGGGTGGGCACGGCACCGGTCGCCGAGCTGACGGTGACCGTGCCGGCGGCGCGGGCGATCGAGCTGGACGAGCGGTACATGCCGACCGGCACCGTCGACGTCGCCGGCACCGTGCACGACCTGAGCGACGGCGTCCTCGTCGGCCCCGGCGGCCGGCACGGCTGCTGGACCGGCCTCGACGTCGTCGACGGGCGCGCCACCAGCACGCTGCGCGCACCGGACGGCACCGTCGTCGAGCTGTGGCAGGAGCCCGACTTCGGCTACGTCCAGCTGTGGGTCACCGACAGCTTCCCCGGCGCCGACGGGGTGACGACGGCGGTCGCGGTCGAACCGATGACCGCGCCGCCCAACGCGCTGCGCAGCGGCGAGGCGCTGCGCTGGCTGGAGCCGGGCGAGACCTGGACGACGGCGTGGGGCATCCGGCTGCGCCGATGACCGGGTTGGGACGACGACCGTGCGGTGGTGCCAGGATCACGAGAAGATCGCATCGGCGTGGCTTGGCACGCATCGTCGGTCGACAATTGGGGCAGATCGCCGCGCTCAAGCGATGATTTGGCGTGCCAGGGCGCAGACCGAACGGGTTCGGATCGGTGTGATGTCGATGGCCGGCGTCGACCGTGATGGCGGCGGACGCGCACTGGCTCCGGTTTCGGGTCCTGGGCGTGGGCTTGGTCATCGAGGTCGGGTGGCGCTGCCTGGGTCATGCCGCGGCGTGGAGACACCCAGGTGAGGCGTCGCCGTCGTCGGGCCCGTTCCAGTCGCTCGGCGGATCGGGTCGGAGTGCCTCGAATGATCACGTTCAGCAGGATCCCCCGAGCCTCACCATGATTGCGAGCATGGTGTGACACGAGACTTCGTGCTGAACGTGATCATCCCGGGGCTGTTCTGACGCAGGAGAAGGGGCCATAAAGGCCGGCGGCGGCCAGACGACGTGGGAAGTAGGGGCGGATGCCCGAGTGGGCAGCGTCATCGTCAAGACAACGGCGATGAGTTCCCCGAACCCGGTGGGTCTACCCTGCGAACACGGCAGCGGACGAGGAGAGTGGCCATGGGTGCCGAGGAGCGCGACGGGGTCGACCTGACCAACCTGGACCAGCCGCTGTTCGACGGCGCCGACGCCACCAAGCGCGACCTCGTCGACTACCTCGACGCGGTGAGCGGGCGCATCCTGCCCGAGCTGGCCGGCCGGCCGCTGACCGTCCTGCGGGTGCGTCCGGGGCAGCAGCCGTTCATGCAGAAGAACGTGCCGAAATACGCGCCGTCGTGGATCCGGACGGTGTCGGTGTGGGCACAGACCTCGAAGCGGGAGGTCGCCTACGCGCTGTGCGACGACCGCCGCACCCTGCTGTGGTTCGCCAACCAGCGCGCCGTCGAGTACCACCCGACCCTGGTCACCGCGGAGCACTGGGACTGGGTCACGCACCTGATCCTCGACCTCGACCCGCCGGAGGGCGGACCGTTCGCCGATGTCGTCGCTGCCGCCCACCTGGTGCGACGGGCGCTGGAGAACGACGGGCTGGCCGGGATCGTCAAGACCAGCGGCGCCAAGGGCGTGCACGTGTTCGTCCCGCTCGCGCCGCAGTCGCACGAGGACGTCGCCGCCGCCACCCGGGCGCTGGCCGCGCGCGCCGAGCGGCTGGACCCGGGCCTGGCCACGACGGCGTACATCAAGCAGGACCGCGGCGGGAAGGTGTTCCTCGACTCCACCCGCTCCGGCGGCGCGACGGTGGTGGCCGCCTACAGTCCGCGGGCGCGGCCCGGCGTCACCGTGTCGTTCCCGGTCGCGTGGGACGACCTGGACTCCGTCACACCCGCCGACTTCACCATCCGCACCGTGCCGGCCCTGCTCGGCGACAGCGACCCGTGGGCGGCGCGGATGCCCGAGCCGCAGACTCTGCCGGCCGACCTGGTCGCCGAGGGCCACACGATCCCCGTCGCGCGCGTCCAGGCGATGCACGAGGGCAAACGCCGAGCCCGCGAGCGCCGTGGCTGACGGGCGCTGCGTCCGACGGGCGTCGCCGTGGTAGGCTCTTCTGCGGTTGCATGGTGATTTCTGGCACGTACTCTGAACGCCCGCGGATCAACTTCCGGCGGGCGTTCTCGCTACGTGGCCAAAAGAACATCGGTGTCCGGCTGTGGGATGACGAGCACCGGGCAATCCGGATCGGTGATAGACCGATCCGACCTCTCCATCCCCACAGAAGGAGCAAGACATGGCACAGGGAACTGTGAAGTGGTTCAACGGCGAGAAGGGCTTCGGCTTCATCGCACAGGACGGCGGCGGCGCGGACGTGTTCGTGCACTACTCGGCCATCGCGGCCGAGGGCTACCGCTCGCTGGACGAGAACCAGCGCGTGGAGTTCGACGTCACGCAGGGCCAGAAGGGCCCGCAGGCGGAGAACGTCCGCCCCCTCTGATCGTCGTCAGTCGAAGCGGCCGCACCGTCACCGGTGCGGCCGTTTTCGTCGTCAATGAGCCCGACGCCTCAGGACACCGACTGACCACTCATGATCTGCTCGCGCAGCGGCCAGTGGGACCAGTACGCGCCCTTGTAGCCCAGCTCGGTCAGCCGCAGCAGGAACGGGTTGTCGGCATAGTTGTTGTCCTCGGGCGTGAGGCCGGGCGCCGTCGGCAGCATGACGCGGTGCCGGTCCTCGAGCGGCACCCAGTCCCAGAGCAGCTCCAGGCTCGTCAGCCAGCGGTCGCCGGGACCCATCGGCGTGCGGCCCTCGGGCAGGTCGGGGGAGAAGAAGTAGACCGGGCGCAGCTCGCCGTGCTCGTCGAACATGAACTGCCGCTCGTACTCGACCCGGCTGTCGCACACGGCCAGCGGCTTGAGCAGGATCGGCGACGTCGCGGTGTTGGACTGCACCCCCGGCACCGTGCGCTCGCCGCCGCTGCGGGCGGCCAGGTCACGCCCGAGCGGGGAGTACGGGAAGGCGCGGATGCCCAGCGTGTAGCCGACGACGGTGGCGTCCAGCTCGAGCAGCCCTTCGACGCAGGCGCGCATCGTCTCCGCCGTCTCGCCGGGCATTCCCAGCAGCGCCTCGACCATGGTGAGCATCCCGTGGCGACGGGCCAGCTCGCACAGCCGGCCGACGTCGTCGTAGGTGTAGAACCGGGTGCCCTTGGCGGTGATCTTCCAGCCGTCGAGCACCTCGTCGCGGACGTGATCGGGCGCGACGTTGATGCCGGCGCAGCCCGCCTCGGCCAGCAGCTCGGCGTACTCCTCGTCGAACGGCGCGGGCTGGACGTAGATCCACAGGTGCAACCGGTGCAGCGGCGAGGACAGGTCGGACCGCTTGCGGCGGACGATCTCGCGCAGCACCGCCTTGCTGTGCGCGATGTTGAGATTGAACTCGCTGTCGGTCGTGTGCAGGTGGTGCACGCCCTGCCCGGTCAGCAGCTCGATCTCGTCGACGACGGCGGTCTCGGCGCGGCGGGCGAACTGCGTGCCTTTCGCGTCCGGCTCGACGCAGTGCGCGCAGGCGAACGTGCAGCCGTTCTTGGTGAGGATGTTGCCCAGCCCGCCCCTGCGGTAGTAGGCGAGGTTGTCCACCTTGCCCGGCGTCCCGGAGCGCCGCACGTACGCCGTCGTCCGGTTCACCAGAGCCGCCCGGCCGACCGAGACCTGCCGGCTGACGTGCGGCACCTGGCGCACCCGCCCGGCGCGGTCGTTGACGATCAGGCCGGGGACGTCGTCGACCGGCTTGCCCTGCTCGAGGGCCAAGGCCAGCTCGACGACGGTGACCTCGCCGGGTCCCTTGACCCCGAAGTCGATGCCGAAATAGTCGACCAGCGCGAACGGCATCGACGAGAAGCCGACCCCGCCGGCCACGACGGGTGCCGTCGTGCGGCGCCGGATCTCCCGGATGATGTCGCGGTGCGAGTCCAGGAAGACCCGCTGCTCCTGCGGGTAGATCGTGTCGGTGTTGCGGATCGTGACGCCGACGAGCAGCGGGTCGCGCCGCTCGAGGTAGTCGACGAGGACGGAGCGCCAGCGTTCGCGGTCCAGCGTGAGGTCGACCACCTCCACGTCGAAGCCGGCGGCCTCCAGCGACGTCGTCAGGACGTCCAGTGCGTACGGCGTGATCGGCGGATGGACCAGATTTGGGTTGACCAGGGTGACGATCTTGCTCACGTTTCCAGACTCGCAGCCGGAGCAGCTCCTGTGCAGGGGCCAAGATCGCTGGTGCCGTCATCACGCGAGCTGGGAGGGTCGCGGTCGCAGGGCGGATGTCACGCCGTGGTGTAATCGGCCCCCGCGTCCACGATGCGGTCCGGCGGAGCTCTCTGGTTACCGGCCCTCCTCGCCGGCAGTGGCGGCTGCGAGCGCCGGCGTGGCCAGGCCGCGGAAGGTGGCGGTGCCGGGAGCCGCGTCGTGGCGTCGGCCGTCGGGCAGGTGGACCTCGGCCGTGGTGCCCGGTGGGACCGTGACATCGAGGGTGAACCGGTCGCCGTCGAGGTGCCAGGCGGACTCGATGCGCCCATATGGGGAGTCGTGGGTGGCGCGAGCGGTGGTGAGGCCGCCGCCGGGCCGCGGCGCGATGCGGAACCGCCGGTAGGCGGGGTGGTCGTTGAGGAGTTGGATGCCCGCGACGTAGCGGTGCAGGAACGAGACGACCGCGCCCTTGCTGTAGTGGTTGAGGGAGAGAGTGGATGTGCCGTGCTCGTCGATGCCGTTCCAGGCCTCCCAGATGGTCGTGGCGCCACGGTCGATCATGGTCAGCCAGGAGGGCTCAGTGTCCTGGAACAGCAGCTCGTAGGCGACGTCGAGGTGACCGGTATCGGCGAGGACCGGCAGCAGGTACGGCGTGGCGAGGAAGCCAGTGCCGAGATGCGTGCCGGCGTCGCGGATCAGCTCGACCAGCCGGCCCGCGACCTGGGCGCGTAGGTCGTCGGGCACCAGGCCGAAGGCGAGTGCACGGACGTGGGCGGCCTGCGTGTCGGTCGCCAGGGTTCCGTCCGGGCGGAGGAACTCCTCCTGCCAGGCCCAGCGGGTGAAGCCGGCGAGGTCGGCGTAGCGGCACACGCCGGGGACGTCGCCCAGGACGGCGGCGATCTGCCCGAGGAGGTCGGCGGAGTGATGGAGATAGGCGGTCGCGAGGTCGCCGTGATCAGCGGCGGCACGCTTGGCCATGTCCATCTCGTGCTCGCCCGGCTCCAGCCACTCGCCGAAGTGGAAGCCGGTGTCCCACAGGTATCTCTCGTGTGGTCCGGGGGTGGGCCGGGTCGCTGCCCGGTCGGGGTGACGGCGGTCCTTGGCGGCCGTGGCGGCGTACTCGACCCAGGCGGTCATGGACGGCCACTGCTCCTTTAGCAGCCGGACGTCGCCGTAGGCGCGGTAGATCTCCCAGGGCACGATGACCGCCGCGTCGGCCCACCCGGCTGCTCCCGGTGGGACGGGGTTGTCGGTCAGGTCGGTCGGCACCGAGTTTGGGGCGAGGTGTTCGACGGTGCCGTCGGGGCGCTGGTCGGCGGCGAGGTCGCGCAGCCACTTGGTGGAGAAGCCGGCGACGTCGTAGAGGAACGCCGCGGTGGGCACGAAGATCTGCCAGTCACCGGTCCAGCCGGCGCGTTCCCGGGTCGGGCAGTCGGTGGGGATGTCGCAGGCGTTGCCGCGGAAGCTCCACACCGCCGCCTCGTGCAGTCTGTTGATCCGTACGTCGCTGCACTCGAACGATCCCGTGCGCCGCAGGTCCGTGTGCACCACCACACCGGTCACGTCGTCGGCCGTCAGGTCGTCGGGATGGCCCTCGACGCGCACGTACTGGAACCCGTGCGTGGTGTGGCGGGGCTCGAACACCTCACCGTCTGTCCCCGCCGCGGTCACCCGGTCGACCTGGAGGGACCGCTTGATCATGGACATGTCCCACGGCCATGCGTCGATGCCGGGCACGTCGTCGGCGTCCGGGGAAAGGGTGTCCAGCGTGACGTCGCCGCTGGCATCGAGGGCTTCGCCGTGGGTGAGGCTGAGTGTGGTGCCGGCCGGGCCGAGGCTGGTCACCCGGACCCAGCCGTTGAGGTTCTGGCCGAGATCGATGACCTGCCGGTCCGGCGCCGGGCGGGTGACAGCGACCGGACGCAGCTCCTGGACGCGGCGCACGGGCGGCGACGGCGACCAGCACAACCGGGTGAGGTCGTGATCGACGACGGTGACGGGGGACCAACCTTCGAGCACGGCATCGGCCGAGTGCCATCCCGCGGGATCGCGGCGCAGATCGACGACCTGGCCCTCGACCAGGTCAGCCGCCACGATCGATCCGGTGGTGGACAGCCAGTCCGGTCCGGTGCCGACCCGACGCAGCGTGCCGTCCGGACGAAGGACGTCGAGCTGGGCAAGTAGCGCGAGCGTGTCCCCATAGGAGCGGATGTGTCGAAACCCACTGGTCTGGCCGCGGAACCAGCCGTCGGACAACACTGCGCCGAGCACGTTCTCGCCCGCCCGCAGCAGCGGCGCGACGTCGAACGTCTGCACCTGTAGGCGCGACCGGTAGCTGGTGAATCCGGGCGTCAGCTCCAGATCGCCGACGCGGTCTCCGTTGACGAAGAACTCGTAGATTCCGTGCGCCGTCACGTACAGCCGGGCGCGCTCCACCGCGTCGTCCAGGGTGAACTTGCCGCGAAACAGGTGGGCCGGGTGCACCACTTGAGCGCGCACGCGGTCGGGCTCGGCCGGCTCCACCCACCGGGCCACCCAGTCGGCCGGGTCGAGCAGCCCCATCTCCCACCAGGACGGCTCCGCCCAGTCGCTCTCGCCCGCATCGGTCCACACCCGGACCGTCCATTCGACCCGCTCGCCGGACGCCAGGTCCGGCCCGTCGTACGGCACCAGGATCGACTGGTCCGACTCCACTCTGCCGGAATCCCACCTACCGGCCCGGAGCTGGTACGCCACCTGTTCACGTGTTCCCTCGGGCAGTCGCCACGACATTCGCGGCCGCCGGACATGGATGCCCAACGCCTCGTCGACATGCTCCACTCGCAGGCGGATCGGTTGGTTCACGGCGGCTCCTCGCGCTCTGGGCTGAATCACGATCCGGGTAGCGACGGCATGACTGACCGACCGACGAGTCGGCGGAGTTTTGTTTAGTGCAACATCAGTTTCGAATTGATTGTGCCGTGTTGGCGAAGACGAGGCAACCGCCGGACACACGCACGAGGCGATGCCCGCAGGCCGATCACGGCGAGCGTGGGCCATTTCGCAAAGTGGACAAGATCGTTCGCAGGCCGTCCTGGCGCGGCGAAAGCGTTGTCACGACGCTGAGGGACGGGGGGCTCAGCCAGTGGACGACGGAGTGATGCGGTGGACCAGGAGCCTGTGGGGGAGGTCATCCGGCGGGCCCGCGCCGTCCTCGGCTACAGCCAGTACGGCTTCGCCGACGAGCTGGTGCGCGTGTCCGGGAACGGCTCGCTGACCCGCGACGAAGTGGCGCGGTGGGAACGGGGGAAGCGGATTCCCGGACCCTACTGGCGCCAGTGGCTCAGCCGGGTCCTCCAGGTCCCGGCCGGCGAGCTGGCCGCGGCCGCGAAGGTCACTCGTGACGCGCGGTCAGGCGCCGACCGGCGGGTCACGCAACCGGTGTGAGCGCCGGCGCGAGCACCGCGCTGAAGTGCCGCAGCGTGTCGGCCTGTTCCACGATCCGGTAGCCGGGGATCTCCGCGGCTTTCGCGACCACCCCTGCCGCCACCTCGACGACGTACTCGAGGTGGCTCTTCGTGTACACGCGCCGCGGCAGCGCCAGCCGCACCAGCTCCCGGGGCGCGGGCAGGTCGGGTCCGCCGCCGGGATCGCGCCGGCCGAACACCAGCGTCCCGAGCTCCGACACCCGCACCGCGCCGGCCAGGTACAGCTCGTTGGCCAGCGCGGTGGCCGGCAGCTGGTGCGTCGGGACGTGGGGGAGCAAGGCGGCCGCGTCGACGTAGACGGCGTGACAGCCGGTCGGCAACAGCACCGGAAGCCCGGCGTCGAGGAGCTGCTCGCCGAACCAGCGCGTGCTCTGGGCGCGGTAGCGCAGGTACGCCGGGTCGGTGACCTCCTGCAGGCCCTGGGCCAGCGCGTCGAGGTCGCGGCCGGCCAGCCCGCCGTAGGTCGGGAACCCCTCGACCGCGATCAGCTGGTCGCGGCAGCGGCGGGCGAGCTCGGCGTCGCGCAGTGCGATCATCCCGCCGATGTTGCCGACCCCGTCCTTCTTGAGGCTCGCCCAGCACCCGTCGGCCAGTGAGAACGTCAGGTGGGCGACCTCACGCGGGCTGTAGTGGGCGTGGTCGGGGTCGCGCTCGGTGATCAGGTAGGCGTTCTCGGCGAAGCGGGACGCGTCCAGCAGCAGGGGCACGTCGAAGGCGTTGCAGAGTGCCCGCGCGCCGGCGACGTTGGCCATCGAGACCGGCTGGCCGCCGCCGGCGTTGTTGGTGACGGTCAGGACGACGCAGCGGACGTGGGCGCCGTCCTGACCGTCCAGCAGGGCATGCAGGGCGTCGAGATCGATGTCGCCGCCGAACGACGTCGAGGTCGATGTGTCGACCGGGAGGTCGATCGCCGTCGCACCGGTCGCCGCCACGCTTGCCCGGGTGGTGTCGAAGTGTGTGTTGGAGACGGATATGTCGCCGGGTCGCAGTAGCGAGCCGAGCAGGATGCGCTCCGCCGCGCGGCCCTGGTGGACGGGGATGACCTCGTCGTACCCGGTGAGGTGGCGCACGACCGCCTCGAACCGCTCGAACGACGTGGCGCCGGCGTACGACTCGTCGCCGGACAGCAGCGCCGACCACTGCGCGGCCGACATCGCGTTCGTGCCCGAGTCGGTCAGCAGGTCGATGGTGATGGCGCGGGCGGGTACCCGGAACAGGTTGTACCCGGCGTTGGCCAGCGCCGTGCGCCGCTGGTCCGGCGTCGGGAACGGGATCGGCTCGACGGCCTTGATCCGAAACGGTTCCATGTACACGGGCACCGGAGTGGCCCCTTTCCATCCGGGCGACGTTCTTGGGTGGTTCCCAGTGGTTGCGACTCGATGTCATCAAGTCTGTGGGAACGGCCTCGTCGCAGGTAGGGGCCAATTTCGACGCCTGAACGATCTTGTGACATACGGCCTCGATCTGTGACATCGATCAGGCGTGACGCAGCCGTGGGAAAGCGTTATCGTTTGGGCCACCTTGCCCGACCTGGGCCATTTGGGGGACACCGTGGAGCTCCCCCGCCGGCCGAGGTGTGTCGTGGTCCGCGCGCTCGAGGTCGGGAGTATCCGCAGGGGGAACGTCATGACGACGCCGCCATTGCAGCGTTATGAGCTGTTTCACACCAAGGACCTCGACCACGCGCGGGAGCTGGTCGGGCAGGTGTTCGTCCCGCATCGGCTGGACCTCGTCGGCGGGTCGACACGGTTCGATGCGCGCATGCACACCAAACGCCTGGGCCGCGTGGCGGCGAACTACGTGACCTACGGTGGTGCTGTACTGATCGAGCCCGGTGAGCTGGGCTCGTTCTTCGTCGTGCAGGTTCCGCTGGCAGGCCACAGCATGATCAACTACGGAGGTGAGATGGTTGTTTCGACGCCGGAGGTCGCCACGGTGATCTCGCCCACGGTGCCACTGAGCATGCGGTGGTCGGAGGACTGCGCCAAGCTCATCCTCCGGCTGGAGCGCCCGGCCGTGGAGGCGCACCTGCGCGATCTGATCGGCGCCCCGCTGCCCGAGCCCGTGCGGTTCGAGGCCGGTATGGACATCAGCACGGGTTTCGGCCGCAGCTGGGTCGGCTACTTTCGCACGCTCGTCGAGGAGCTGGACCGGACCGACGGCAGTATGATCAACAACCGGCTGGCGGCGGCCGAGTTCGAGGACTGGCTGATGACGACGCTGCTGCTGGCGCAGCCGCACAACTACTCGCACCTGCTGGACGAGTCGGAGCAGTCGTCGGTGCCGAACCGCGCGGTAACCCTTGTCCGGGAGTTGATCGAGAATCATCCTGAATGGGAGCACACCGTCAGGAGTCTCGCCGGTGCGGCCGGGGTGAGCGTGCGCGCCGTGCAGCTCGGCTTCCGCCAGCACCTCGGCACCACACCGCGTGAGTACCTCACCAGCATCCGCATGCAGCGTGCTCATGACGAGCTCCGTGCCGCGCAGCGCGACACCACCACCGTCAGCCGGGTCGTCGCAAAGTGGGGCCTGGGCCACCCGGGCCGTTTCGCCGCGGTCTATCGCAAGCGCTACGGTGAGCTGCCGTCGCGGACCTTGGACAGGTGACCTGATGATCTCGCTGCCGCTCGACCAGTTCCCCGTGCTCAACTCGGGGAACCTCGACGACGTGCGGGCGAAGATCTGGCAGGCCATGGGCGAACACCCGATCGAGCTCGTGGACCCGACCGCGACGCTGCGTGCGAGGATCAACGGTCGCCTCATCGACCGGATCTCCGCCAGCTACCTGGAGTTCGGGGCTGCCGTCCGCACTGAGCCCGGCGAGATCGCGTTCTACCTGATGCAGCTCGTGGTCAAGGGGACCTACCACGTCCGGCAGGACGACGAAGAGGTTACGGCTGGCGCGGGAGACGTCGTCGTGTTGTCACCGGACCGGCATCTGACGACATGGTGGTCGGCGGACTGCGGTGTGGTGGCCTACCAGATCCGTGCCCCGCACCTGATCGGGCACCTCGGTGCGCTGCTGGAGCGGCCGGTGACCGAGCCGCTGCGGTTCGACCTGGTGCTGGATGGACGCAGCGGCCCCGGCGGCACCCTGAACAGGGAGCTCCTGCGGCCGTTGGCGCGTCAGCTGAACTACGAAGAGAGCGTGGTCAACGAACCGGCCCGGGCACGGCAGCTCGAGGACATGCTGCTCTCCGCGCTGTTGCGCTCCCAGCCGAACACCTACTCGGAGGTCCTGGAGCGAGAGCTCGGCTGGCCTCGCCCGTGAACTCAGGCTGATGCTCAGGTTCAGGCGAAGAGGTCGAGGTCCAGCGAAAGGTCTCTCGCCGTCTTCAGCAGCGCTTCGAGGGCGGGTATAGCCGCGGCGACGTCCTCGGCGGTGACTCGGTTGTCGCGTCCGTTGGGGAAGTTCAGCGTGAGCTGACGCTGACGCAGCAACTCGACATGGCCGAACTGGGGTCCGAACTGGGCGATGACACACTGGCTGGCGGCGTCGGCGTTGCTACCGGCCGCTGGACGCAGGCCCTGTGCTGCCAGCAGCCCAGAGGCGACCATGTTCGCGGCCTGGCAGACCAGGACGAAAGCCGATCCGGCGGAGTCCGGAGCCACCTCCTCGGCCGCGGCGAGATGGTTCATCGCCGCGTCGAAGTAGGGCCGGCCGTCGGCCTCCGGTCCGCTGAAGAGCTCGAGCTGCCCGCTGCCGATCATCCGCGAGACGACGTCGACGCCGGGCCGCCAGGCGTCCCCGATGGGCGCTGTCGGTTCGTCCAGGGGTGCGATGCGCACGATCGGCAGGCCGCTACGCTGCCGGGGGACCGCGCCACTCGCCGTTCGGTGATGCTGTGACGCGGTGTGGTCGGCGATCGCCGCGATGGTGAAGTGCACCGGGCGGTGGAGGCGGCGCTGAGCCCTGGTGGCAGCGGCGTGTAGCGCATCCTGATCGGGTGTGGCGTTCGGCCGCGGCGTGAGCCGCACCTGGATGGCCTCGGGCTCGGGCCCGATGATGCCCGCGAAACGCTCGGCCCAGGTGCCGACCAGGGCGATGCGGCCGATGGCGGCGACCCGGCTGAACTCCTCACCGATGATCTGTGGCACGCCGTAGGTGACGCGGATGAGCTCGGTGAGCGGCCCAAGCGTTGGCTTGTCGGTCGCGGCCCGCATCAGCCGGATGGCGCCGTCGTGGCGGGTGACCAGGATGCCGGCGTCCTCCAGCAGCTTGGCCTCCTTGGACACCGACGCCAGTGAGCCGCCGGCGTGGTCGGCCAGCTCGGTGAGGCTGAACGCCCGGTGCGGGTTGAGCAGGGTGGCGGCCAGGATGCCGGCCTGGACTCTGGAGCGGAAGACCGGGAGCAGAGCGGGGGTGCCCTGTTGGCGCCGGGTGGTCACTCGTCGCGGGCTCGGCGTGGTGACGACGGCTTGGCCGAGACGGTTCTGCCGGCGGGCGGCGACGGCACCGGCGTCCAGACGCTCCGGCGGCACGTGCAGGACGACTGACAGCCACTGCCGCCACTCCCGACGAGGGATCTGCCGGCCGCGTTCCCACCGGGCGACCCTGTCGCGGCCCATGGTCGGCTTGCCGGAGATGGTCGCGAGCTGATCGGCGAGGGCGTACTGGCTCAGGTGCAGCCGTTGCCGGGCTGACCTGATGAGCTGGCCGATCGGTAGGTCGACGTTTTCCTGAACTTCGGGATTCATTCTTCGCCACACCTCGTTTCGGTGCCGTCGCTCCGGGGATACGCGACGGGTTGCCACCGGAGACGGTACGGCGGAATCAGCCACGTGGTCGGTGCATTTTGCGACAAGACTTGTCCACTTCACGAATCTGGCGCCTACTGGGCGCAAGGGCACCGGTCGATGGAAACTCGCCCCCTGGCTGAAGACTCCATGCGTCATCAGAGTGATATGCGTGCCGCCGCGTATGGAGTGTGGGATGGGCGAACGGAACATACACCTCGACGACATGCTCGCCACTCTCGGATCGTCCGTCCGGGAGTGCCTGACGATCATCGACAAGCACGGCGTGGCGACGGTCTTCGTCGTGGACGAATCAGGCCGGCTGGCGGGCGTCGTAGGGGAGCGGGAGATCAGAAAAGCCCTGGTAGGAGGCGCCGAGCTGGACGACGCGGTGGCCGCCTTCGTGGACCCGCCGACCGCCACGTCGACACCGCGCGATGGCCGCGCGGAGGTCCTGGACGTGATGCGCGCGTTGAGAGTCGGTGAGGTGCCGATCGTCGACGGCGAAGGTCGCATTGTCGGTGTGCACCGCGATTCCGAAATAGTCGGTTCGTTTCCGTTGGAGAATTGGGCCGTGGTCATGGCAGGTGGCCGCGGAACCCGTCTCGCACCGCTGACCGACGATATTCCGAAGCCCATGTTGCCCGTGGCGGGTCGGCCCATTCTGGAGCGGATCGTGCTGCATCTGGTCGGTTCCGGGATCCGGCGGCTCTTCTTGTCGGTGAACTATTTGGGAAGTCTCGTTGAGCAGTACTTCGGTGACGGATCTAAGTATGGCTGCGACATCGAGTACCTGCGAGAGACCCCCGATCGTCCTCTCGGGACGGGCGGAGCACTGGGCCTCCTGGGCGACCTCGGGGAGACCCCGGCAGCCCCGGTACTCGTCATGAACGGCGACCTCGTCACCGCGTTCCCCGTTACTGAGCTCCTGGCCGCCCACGCAGAGAGCGGAGCCGTGGCGACGATCGCGACGAGCACCTATGAGCACCAGGTGCCGTTCGGTGTCCTGGAGTCCCGGTCCGGGCGGCTAATGCGGATCGTCGAAAAGCCGCGGCCCTCCTGGCCCGTGAACGCCGGCATCTACGTGGTGTCGCCGATGCTGCTGGGGCGGGTGCCGCGAGGTGAGATGTACCCAATCACCAACTTGTTCGAGCACTGCCTGTCCCGCGGCGAGGCGGTGGGTCTGTGGCCCATACGCGACCAGTGGCAAGACATCGGCCGCCCTCACGAGCTCGCCCAGGCGAGGGGGATTGGTGAGCGCACGCGTTAAGCCTCGACCCACGCCCGTGTGGTGAGGAGTCTTGGTCGACGACATCTCCTATCGGAGGTGTGCCCCACATGCCGACCCGACAGAGCCGAGGATCAACATCCTTAACCGCAACAGCCGCCACCTAACAAGTGGCCTTGAGAATTAGCCCCCTGGCCATCCCAGGTTGTTCACCGGAAAGGTTGAGACTCACGTACCGCGAAGCAGACACCATTCGACGACACCTCGAACGTGGTGAACGCGTTATGAGCCGAGGTCAGAGGAGGAACCGATCATGACCGGACGGGGCGAAGCACATGACGTGGAGGTCGAACTCGTCGGCTGTACGGGCATAGGCCCGCGCATCGCAGTCGATCGATCCGCCGTCGTCGAGGGCCGGCTGAAAATTCTATTCGGGGCGGGCTACGAGCACTTCGACCTTCACCACTTCATTGAGCGCAACGGTGAGTCCGTCCCTGTCTTCGTCTGGACCGACCGCACCTGGATCGCCGAGTAGCCGGGTCACAAACGGGGGGGTCTCGAGCTGTCGGCGACGCCGGCTGAGCCTGGTCTTTGCGCACGCTCGTGCAAGGCCAGGACCCGACGCGCCTGCCGGATCATCGCGATGTCAAGAAAGCTGCCATCTGGCAGTGTCGACGTACCGTGCCCGCGGGCGCTCGCAGCGGCCACCGTGTCCAGGACTTGACGCGCACGCTGGATCTCGCCGGACATCGGTGCGAAGGCCATCTCGATGACTGGTAGCTGCCGAGGATGTATCGCCGCGCGGCCGACGAACCCCCAGTCTCGCGCGCGTGACGTGGACTCCGCCAGCCCTTCGACGTCATCGATGTTCGGGTAGACAGCCGCGTTGGGTGGAGGCAAGCCCGCAGCGCGAGCGGCCACGATGACTCGCTGCCGGCACCACGCGAGGCCGTCGTCGCTTGTGACACCAAGATCGGCGCTCAAGTCGACCTCGCCGAGGCCGATCGACGCTACCCCGGGTACGGCAGCGATCTCACCGAGCGCCTCTATTCCAGCGGCAGTCTCGACCAGGACATGCACCGGGCGATCACCGACGATTCGCTGGGCCGATTCGACCTCGGTGGGGGAGGACACCATGGGCAGTTGAACGCCAACCTCTGCCGGAAGAGGTGCGATCGCCTCGAGGTCCGGTACACCCCAGACGGTGCTCAATGCATTCACACGAACTTCCAGAGGCCGCCCCTCGGAGGCGGCGAGCAGGTCTGGTATCGACCGCCTGGCACCGTGCTTGGCTGACGTCGTGACAGCGTCCTCCAGGTCGAGGATGACCACGTCGGCAGAGCTGGCGAAGGCCTTGCGTGCACGGTCAGGGCGGTCCGCGGGAACATAGAGCCTGGTCAACACGATGCCCCCGACCGTCATGCCGCGCCACCCCTCCACGAGGTCTGTCGTGTTCGGGATCAGCCTATGGCACCATGCATAAAAGGGCGATCTCTTAGAGTGAAACAACCCCTGGCGGTCGTGCCTGGAACCGCCCCCTGGTCTGGCACCATTGAGGCCAGCAGTATTCGTGGCGACGGGCCAAGCTGGCAGCAGAACGCTGCGGCGTACCACGGGTGAACCTGGACGATCCGATGAAGACAGACGCGCACCGCGAGACTCATCCGAACTGGCAATCGTTGGCTCAGGCACCCGCACTGCTTGCCGTGCCCGGCCATCGCCCTGAACGCTTCGAGAAGGCTGCACGCAGCGGTGCGGACTGGATCATGTTGGATCTCGAGGATGCTGTTGGTCCAGGGCTGAAGTCCATGGCCCGTGCGAACGTCGAGCGCTGGTTGGCCTCTGGCGGCGAAGGTATCGTGCGGATCAACTCGGTCGACACGCCGTGGCATGACGACGATGTCGCCGCCTTGAGTACCTGGCGAAGCGCCGTGATCTTGCCGAAGGTTTCTCACCAGTCACAGGTCTCGCACGTGCTACGGCGGCTGTCGCCGGGATCGTGCATCCTGCCGCTGCTCGAGGTCTCCGCTGGGATCCTCGCTGCACGCGAGGTCTGCTCGGTGCCCGGCGTCATTCGCGCGGTGTTCGGCAACATCGACCTCGCGAGCGAGCTCGGAATCGATCATGCGGACAAGTCCGCTCTGGTTCACGCACGTTCCGAGGTCGTGCTCGCCTCGGCGGCGGCAGGAATCGCTCCTCCGATCGACGGGATCACGACAACGATCGCTGATGAGGACGCCGTGGTCTCCGATGCCAGGCATGCCGCCGCCATCGGCTTCACCGGGAAACTCTGCGTACACCCCCGTCAGGTCGCCGCGGTTCAAGCGGTTTTCGCGCCCTCCGCAGAAGAGCTCAAGCGGGCGGAGAAAATTGTGTCCGCATCAAAAGACGGATCGGTCGCCGTTCTCGATGGCGAACTCATTGGAAAACCGATCATCGACCGTGCGAGACGAATGCTGGCTTATCCAGGCAGCGCCCGTAACGTCGACTAGTCGGTCGAGATCGAGCCGACAAATCACCCGCGAGGCACATAGCAGAACGTCTCATTCGGTGACATTGACAGCTTCCCAGTGGCCAACATATAATTTCTGCCGAAGACCTTCTTCGTTAATTCTTGGCGCCGGTGTGCGCCGAGGACCAGGCCCGCGACGTCGGTTGGTGCTCGAGCTGCCAACCATTCGCGCTGGCCGGGGGTACGTCGAATGGACTCTCATCAAATTCTGGCCTCAGGGATCACCTCAGAAGATCGCAGCGGCATTTATGACGTCCTGGTCCGGCGGGATGTGCGGATACCCACGGCTGATCCGGGGATAACCTTGTCGGCCGATCTCTATTTGCCGGTGACGCCGCACGCCGTCCCCGTGCTCGTTTCGGTCTCTCCATACCGAAAAGACTTCATTCCCGACGACGAGCCTTTCCTACGTCGTTGGCCTGAGCGCGGCTATGCGGTTGTGCTCGCCGAACTGCGTGGCCATGGGTCGTCGGATGGTACCGCGCTGCCGAAGTTCCACCCGGACGAAACCGAGGACGTGTGCACGGTCGTGGAGTGGGCCTCGTCGCAGGAGTGGTCCACCGGTGACGTCGGGATGTGGGGCATCTCCTACGCCGGAGTGACGACGCTGCGAGCTGCGGCTGCTGGTTGTCCTTCGTTGAAGGCCATTATGCCGCTGATGTGCCCTATCGACCCTGAGCGTGATGCCTTCCAGCACGACGGTGCCCGCACCGACCTCCATCAGCGGGCCAGGTGGGGTAGCCAGATGATCATGGAGCAATTGCTACCACCGTTGAACAACTACACATCCCCAGATGAGCAAGGCCGATGGCGCGCGCGGATGCAGGACTCGAGTCCTCTGGTTCTCGATCTGGCCAGACCGGCCGGGGACCCGGAGCTTCGGGAACGCAAGGTGGACGTCGGAGCGATCTCGATTCCGACGTTCTGCGTCGGTGGTTGGCGCGACGTCTATGCGGATGCGATGGTTCGCGTCTACGAACGGGTGAGAGGTCCTAAGAGGCTCATGATCGGTCCGTGGGCCCACTATTTTCCCGGCACGGCACTGATCTACGGATCGATCGACTTCTACACGATCGCCCTGCGCTGGTGGGACCACTGGCTCCGCGGGATCGACGATGGGCTGATGTCCGAGCCACCGGTCGCGCTCTATGTCCAGGGCGACCATCCGGGCTGGCGTACCTATGAGTCGTGGCCGCCGATGTCGACGGCTGACGAGCTGACCCTTGCGACCGGTGCCGATCTGACACTTCGTGCGGGGAACGCGCCGGCGCACTCGTCGCCATGGGCCATCGGCGTCTATGAGCCGGATCCGACCGTGGGCAGTCTCAGCGGTCTCTGGGGAATCATCAACCCAGGGTTCGGTGCCCCCTTGGACCAGCATTCCGATGACGTCCGGGCCCTGAGTGCGACCAGCGAACCGCTTCCTGACGATGTACTGATCTGCGGGCGCGGGGAGGTGGTGGTACGCGTCGCCGACGACACAATCGGTCGACCGTTGCAACGGATCGTGATCAAGCTGGCGGACGTCGATCCCCAGGGGCGGTCCACATTCATTGCTGCCGGCGTCGTCACCCCGAACGCTCGGGGAGAGTCCCACCGTGTCCCGCTCCGAGTCACGTTTTACAGAGTGCGCGCCGGGCATCGCCTTCGCGTGGTGCTCAGCGACTCGGACTTTCCCCGGCTCGTGCCTTTGCCCGCTCCGGCGACGATCAGTGTGTCCCGCCTCGAGATTACGGTCCCGATCCTGTGGGAGGCCCCAGGGGCGGAGCTGTCGGCGGGGTGGGACGCGGACACCTCTCGCCCGGCGATCGCGGAGTTCGCCCCCCCGTGGCTGATCACCAGGGATCCGGTGTACGACGGGATCGAGGTGTTGATCAGAGAACCTGGCCTTCGGAGTCAGGTGGGTCCGGGGCATCGAGTCGAAATCAGCGGCGAGGCGCGAGCCGCCGTGCGGCGGAGTGCACCCGAGGCTGCGATCACGAGGGGACGCCACACTGCGAGGGTGGTGCTGACTACAGGCGAGGAGGTCTCAATCGAGGCCGTAGTCCATTGCAACCAGGCCAGCCTGTGGGCGAAGGGCGAGATTGCCATCAATGGGCTGATCGTCTTCTCCAAGATATGGGAATCGTCACTTGCCCATTCCTATGGCAGCTGAAACGAACGGATCAGTCTGACAGGCGAACGTCGCTCATGGCGACACGAAACATCGAGGAGAACGATGAAGAGGTCCGACCGAGCGCCAACGATGGGCGCGCTTTCCGGTGTCCGGGTCGTTGATGCGGCAACCCTCGGTGCGGGCCCGTTCGTGGCCACCATGATGGCTGAGTACGGCGCCGAGGTCATCAAGGTCGAGCAGCCCGGCTCTGGAGATCCGCTACGACACTGGGGACCCCAGAAGAACGGGGTCGGGCTGATGTGGAAAAGCATGAGCCGCAACAAGAAGACGGCAAGCCTAAACCTCCGCCTCCGAGCGGGTCAGGACGTCTTCAAGCAGCTCGTCGCGGCCTCAGACGTATTGATCATGAATACGCGGCCGAGCACGCTGCGGACGTGGGGACTTGCTTACGAGGAACTGCGTGACGTCAACGCCGGGCTCGTGATGCTGCACATCACCGCGTTCGGTGCCGGTGGGCCTCGTAGCGACCAGCCGGGTTTCGGCACGCTGGGCGAAGCTATGAGTGGGTTCGCCCATCTCACCGGCGAGCCGAGCGGCCCTCCGACGCTTCCGCCCTTCATGCTCGCGGACAGCGTTGCAGCACTGACCGCACTGTCGGGTGTGATGATGGCCCTGCACCACCGCGATGTGGGCGGCGGGGACGGCCAGCTCATCGACGTCAATCTGATCGAACCCCTGGCGAGGCTGCTCGAGCATACGGTGCTTAGCTACGACCAACTGGGCCTCGTCGCGCAGCGGATGGGAAACCGCTGGGACGTGTCAGTCCCGCGCAACACCTATCGCACGCTCGATGGTAAGTGGATCGCGATGTCGGGAAGTGCGCCGAGCATCGCGCGACGAGTCTTTCTGGCGATCGACCGGGAGGACCTCCTGAGCCAGCCTGCGTACGCGGACGCTCAGGGCCGGCTGGCGAACGCGGTGGAGATCGATCGACTGGTCGCCGAGTGGATCTCGGCAAAGACCCTGGACGACGCGATGAAGACCTTCACGGATCACGGCGTGGCGGCGGCGCCGGTCTACGACGTCGTGGAGCTTCTCGAGGACGAGCATCTGGTTCAGCGGAAGGCGTTCGTGCCGATCAAGGATCCCGATCTCGGCCAGGTCACCGTACAAGCACCCGTCATGCGGCTGTCGCGCACACCGGGGGCTGTGGAGCATCTTGGTCGTGAGGTCGGTGCCGACAATGTGGCCGTCTATCAGGGGATTCTTGGATTCACCAACGAGCGGATGATGGCCCTGAGCGAGGAGGGCGTGATCTGACGACGGTCGTTCAGGCGATCGGCTGGTCAGGACCATCCGGCGAGCGGTGAATGAGGCGGCTGAAGCAGCCACCTGGCCCCGAACTTCCCCCGGAAGGACGATGAACGAGACATTCGTCTAACCGGGTTGGAAGCATGGCGATGCCTGAAATATGCCGCTACTTGGATGACATCGAGACAGTATTTCTGCGCAATGTCTCGCCGCCGATTCAAGTCGCGGAGATCGAGGGCGAAGTGGATGTCAGCTCTCTCGCCTGCGCCTACGAGCTGGTGTGTGTGCGGTACCCAGTTCTCAAGGCGCGCATCAGGTCCGATCGCGAGCGGTTTCTGCTCGAGGTCGATCCCGACCACCGGCCGGGGATCGTCGTCCGCGACGGTGACATGGAGACGTTGCGGAAGCTCGCGGACAGTTCCTGGGACCCAGGCAACGGGGTGGCCGAGCTGAGCATCGTGCGTGATCGTCGGTTCGTGTACGTCGCGTTGCGCGCGGACCACGCGGTTATAGACGGGCTCAACTGGACGGCAACGTTCGCGGAACTCTGGCGCTTGTACAGCGCGATCGTCGAGGGAACAGAGGTCTCGATCCAGACGACGCGATCGCTGCCGGCTGCACCGCTGGAGCTCTTCACCGAACGGGGCTGGAACGTCACAGCCGTCGGACCGCCCACGGGAGCAGGCGATGAGGAAAGCGGCCCCGAGCTGTGCGATGTGGTCGACGAGAGGGTGCGGTTCGGAAGGGAGATCACGGCAGCCCTCCCGGTGGTGGCGCGTCAGCACGGTACGTCGGTCCATGGCCTTGTGTGTGGAGCGCTGCTCCTGGCCATGCGGCGACAGGCGCCTCCGGCATCGTCGGCGCACTACGGATGGATGTCCTGCACGTCCTTGGTGGATCTGCGCAAACACCTCTCGCCTCCGGTGGGGGTCGACGAAGCGGTCGGCATGCTGGGGACACACGTGGCGAACGTGGTCGTCACGGTGGCCAGCGATCCGATCGCCATTGGTTCCCAAGTCAAGGCCCAGCTGACGACGGCGCTGCAGGAGCGCGCCGTACGTCCGATGTGGGAGCTGCGGGCCGAGGGGACCCGCGATCAGCAGCGGTCGGCGGACCTGCCGGGGCTGAGCATCACGAACCTCGGGCGCGTTCCCCGATTCGAACAGCCGCCAGGGATGGTGATCACCGATTGGCTGAGAGTGTTCAAATCCCGGGATCACATGAGCCATAGGCCGCTCTTCGTCGTCTACACCTACGACGGTCACCTCAGCATTCTTGGTCGGTACTCGGCGAGCGTCTATTCACCTCAGGACAGGCAACGAATGTCCAAAGCGATCGAGATTCAGGTGTCGGCGTTGGCCGGCTAGCTTCGTGAATGGTCAAGGTTGTGATGTCCGGCACGGCGATGTCCGGTGCTGGCAAGCCGAGCCAAAGCACGGGATTTGGGGGGCGTTCACCGGGCTGCTCATGGCGGCGTTCGTCGCGATGTTCGCCGGCACCATGGTCTCCGTGTCACTTCCTACCATCGTGGCCGATCTCGGTGGCAGCCAGGATCAGTACTCGTGGGTTGTCGCAGCCGCGCTGCTGACAGCGACGGCAGCCATGCCGCTATGGGGCGGCTTGGCTGACCAGGTGAGCAAGAAGCTGTTGGTGCAAGCCGCGATATCGATCTTCGTGCTGGCGTCGATCTTGGCCGGGTTCTCGCAGGACGCGCCGACGCTGATCGCGTTCCGCCTGCTGCAAGGCGTGGGCATGGGTGGGCTGCAGGTCCTGGTTCAGATCGTGCTTGCCTCGCTGGTTCCCCACCGCGCGCGTGGTCGGTACCTGGGCCATTTGAGTGCGGTCATGGCCGTCGCCACTGTCAGCGGGCCCGTGCTGGGTGGGTTGATCGCAGATGCTTCCTCGATGGGCTGGCGGTGGTGCTTCTGGATCTGTGCGCCTCTCGCCGTCGGTGCCCTCGTGGTGCTTCAGCGGACGCTGGACCTGCCTGTGACGCGGGTGAAGGCCAGTATCGACTGGCTGGGAGCTCTGCTGATCCCGGGCGGTGTCGCTGTTCTGCTGCTCTGGATGTCCATGGTGGACAGGAGCTTCGGGTGGCTCTCATTCACCAGCGTGATGATCGTCGTGGGCGGTGTCCTCCTGATCGGACTGGCTGTGCTCGTCGAGCACCGGGTGTCGCGGCCGATTCTGCCGCCGCGATTGATGAGGCGACGCACGATGGTCCTGGTGGTCATTGGGAGTGTTGGCGCCGGCGGCGCGATGGTCGGCGCGCTGGTCTTCTTAGGGCCCTATTTTCAAATCGCCCATGGCAGAACGCCGAGCCAGGCGGGTTTGCTGATGTCACCGATGATGCTTGGCCTCTGTCTCGCATCCACGGTGTCGGGTCGTCGTGTGTCGCGATCCGGAGGATGGAAAATGATCCTCGTCGCTGGAACCGCGCTCATGACCGGGGGCCTGGGTCTCATGGCCACGATCGGCCACACAACGCCCCTCCTGCTCGTGGGTGCATACATGACTCTTCTGGGCGCGGGCGTCGGCGCGACAATGCAGACTCTCCTCCTGGCCGGTCAGGACGGACTGGACGACCGAGAGGTCGGCGCCGGTTCGGCGTCTGTGGCGTTCTCTCAGGCGATCGGAGGCGCGACCGGGGTCCTCGTCATCGGTGCGGTTACGGCGTCCCGTCTGGCGGGGCTCGTCGACGAGCGGCTGGGGGCGGGCGCCGCCGACGTGCGAATCGACAACGGCGGCGCCGCAGCCGCCGCATGGTCGCACTCATCCGCACGCGTGCGGCAGGTCGTCGCGGAGGCCTACGGCGACGCGGCTGCGGCATCGTTCCTGGTCGCTGCCGCGCTGTCGCTGGTGGCGCTGGTCGCGGTGATCTTCCTTCGGCAGGCTCAACGTGGTTGACGGTCGTGGTGTGTCACACGCCGACCGGGACTGCCGATGTCCGGGAACTCGTCTGCGGCCTGGCGTACAGGTCGAGCTCCGGGACGACGTCCTTCGCCATGGTGAGCGGGTCCGCAGCGAGTGGGTCGGTGCCTCGACGTCGTCGCCCGTGACTCGGTTGTCGCGCCCGATCGGGTGGTTGAGTGTCTGCCGTCGCTGCCGCAGCAGTGCCACGTGACCGAACGGGCCCGAACTGTGCCATGACTCACTGGCTGACGACGTTGTCGCCGCTCGCGGCGGGGTTGCAGACCCTGCACGGCGAGTAGGTCGCGGCCGATGAGTCGTGCGGCCGGACAGATGAGCACCCATGCCGATCCCGCGGAGCGCGGCACCACCTCCTCGGCCGCGACAAGGTGATGGCCTGACTGGTCGAAGTAGGGCCGCGCGTCCGCCGCCGGGCCGCCGCTGAAGAACTCCAACCGCCTTTCGGAGCGCCCGTGCGACGACGCTTCAGCCGTCGGGCAAGGTGCCCCGCGCCCCCATGAGCTCGCCCGCGCCCACGGCCAGCAGTGAGTGGAGTCGGTTGACGCCAGATCGGGTCAGCTCGTAGGGTTGTGCCCAACAAGTTGGGCGTGCGACACGAGTTGCTCGCACGCGCGACGGTGCATCGGCAACGGACGCTGTTCAGGCGCTGTCCATCTCCGCCGGCTGGGCATCGCCTTCAGGCCAGGGTCGATCCCTGATGTCTTCGGGAAGGAGTTGGTCAGGGAGCAGGTCGAGCAGTTGGACGTTGAGAGCTCGGGCGATCGCGAGGAGGGTTGCCAGTCCAGGGTTTCCAGGCCCAGGCGCGGGCTTGCCCGATGCGTCGCGGGCGTTGTTCCGGGCGTTTTCGATGTTCTGAATGTGGTTGCGGCTCAAGCCCGCTCGATGCGCGAGATCCTCCTGTGTCAGCAGGCGCCCGTCCGGCGTCTCGTAGGCCTCACGGAATTGGCGTACGCGCAGGCCGAGCTCGCGAGCTAGGCCAGGCCAGTCCCGGGGAAGTTCACGCCGCTGTGCCACGAGTCGAGCCTGGCTGGAGCGCTGGTGAATCTCAGCCAACTATAGTGGACTTCGCCCACTTTGGTGGGCGCTGCGTCGGCAGGAGCGCCCCGGTGGGGTCGCACGGCCCATGAGGCAGCGACGTCGTGGCGGTTCGAATGAAACCTGTGGTGAAGCTCGTGCACAACTGTGAGTGGGTCGTGGCGACGGCTCGACTGTGCCACGGTTGACGATGGGTCGACTTAAAACATAACCTCGCGTGAACAGTGCTGGACTTCTGTCACTACCCGTTATCTTTTCTCCACTCTGCGTAACCATCTGGTCGGGTCCACTGTGCCACGACCGGCGCCGAAAGGCGGTGTTGGAGTATTGACGGTCGACACACTTCCTGAGTCCGGAATCGGCGGGACCTCAAAGGTCAAGGGGCCGAGCAGGCTGAACGCAGGCCGCCTGGTCTTCCGTCGGCTCGTGCTTGCTCCAGTGACGTTGCTGGGCGTGACATTCGCTGTTTTCGTAATGGTCGATCTGTCGCCCAACGATCCTGCGCTGGCCCGACTCGGTATGTTCGCCAGCGCGGAGGCGCGCGAGCAGTTCGCCGAGGAGAATGGCTTGAACGATCCGCTCGTGGTGCGTTTCGTGCGGTTTCTCGGTGACCTCGTCCAGTTCGACTTCGGTGACTCGGTCGTTCGACCGGAGACCGTTGGTGAGCTGATCTCCCGAGCGCTACCCGTCTCCTTCCAGCTCATGGCCTTCTCGATCGCGCTGGCGTGCCTGTTCGGGCTGGTCCTCGGGGTGCTCGCGGCGTGGAAGGAAGGCCGCGCAACGGATCGTGCGATCAGCGGCCTGGTCGCAATGCTGTATGCCGCGCCGGACTTCTGGCTGGGCCTGCTGTTCATCCAGACCTTCGCGGTCGCGCTCGGCATTCTCCCGTCCGGTGGGTACGTGCCGATCTCAGAAGGCTTCGGGCCATGGCTGTCGCCGATCATCGGCCCCGCGGTCGTTCTCGCCTTGGGCATCATGGCGGCGCTGACGAGGATTGTCCGGGCATCGATGGCCGACGAACTGGCGAAGGACTACGTCATCACGGCCCGAGGTAGCGGACTGTCCTGGCCGGTGGTGCTGTTCCGGAACGTACTGCGGAACGCCCTGATCACCCCCATCACGGTCCTGGGCGTGGTAATCGGATCCTTAATGTCGGGCGCCGTCCTGGTGGAGACCATCTTCAACCTGCCTGGCATGGGAACCCTGCTGATCACCGGTGTCAATCAGGGCGACCTGGGCGTCGTCCGCGCTGTGGCGATCGTCGCCGCCGCGGTGTTCGTCGTCGTGAATCTCGTGGTGGACCTCCTGCATGTGGCCCTCAGCCCGCGAAGTGTGGAGATGAGTGCCCAATGACGGCGATCCAGCCTGGCCAGCAAATCAAGGTCACCGCACATGCGTCGATTCAGGATGCCACCGCGACGCGTTCGTGGCTCCGCGGCGCCATGGTGGCCTGGTTGGTTGGTGCTGCAGGAGGGCTACTCCTGATCCTGGTGGTCCTGCCCGCGATCATCACGACTTCGCCGACCGAGATCAACGCCGAGGATGCGCTCGCGAGGCCCAGCCTAGAACACTTGTTCGGAACCGATCAGCTGGGTCGTGACGTGTTGGCGCGCGTCGTCCACGGCGCCCGGCTAAGTCTCGCGGTCTCGGCATCGTCCACGCTGATCGCCGTGGTGCTGGCCAGCATTCTGGGTGCACTGGCCGCAACCGGGCGGCCGTGGGTCCAGGAGATCGTGATGCGGTTCGTCGACATCGGGCTGGCCTTTCCCGGCATACTGCTACCGCTGGTGCTCGCCGCTGTCATGGGACCGAGCATGGCAACGACGATCATCGCGCTCGGCGTTCTGTTCACCTTTCCCATGACTCGAGTCGTCCGTGGTGCCATCTTCGCCGAGTATGCCCACGACTATGTCCTCGCCGCCCGGCTGCTGGGCACCGGGCGGGTCCGGCTGGTTGGCTACCACATAGGCCTCAATGCCGCGCTGCCGATTCTCGTCTACGCCACACTCATCATGGCTGGTGCCATCCTCGCCGAAGCTGCGTTGTCGTTCCTCGGGGCCGGGGTGCCGCCGCCGGCGCCGTCGTGGGGGAACATCATCCGTGACGGGTTCAGCATTGTGCACGCCGGCGCCTGGTGGGTATCGCTCTTCCCTGGTCTAGCCATCGTCCTCACCGTTCTCGGGCTCAACCGGTTCTCGGAGTCCCTGGGACGTCAGCTCAGGATGCGGTGATCCGCGCCCGATTCGCACATGCCAATGACGGGCGTACCGCGATCAGCGCAGATAAGCGATCACGGGCGCGAACTCGTCGAGAAAATAGTCACGAACGGTGATGTACGAGAAGCCGAACCGTTCCCTGAACTCGACGAGCTGCTCACCTATCTGCATCGGCGTCCCGATCAGGACGGTCGGAACGTTGAGAAGCTCATCGGGCGTCAGAGACCGCGCCGGGCCCAGGTTTGATGCGGCGGCGATGCGATTGGTCGTCACCATGACGCGCCACACGAGAACATTGAGCTCCACCCTGCTGGATCGCTTGCCGAGGTGTGCTCGCACGTAGGCCACTCGTTCGGCGAGCCCGTCGGCATTGGCCAGATCGCCCTTGTGTCCGTCGTTGCCCGGTGCGAATCCCGTCAAGCCGATGATTTCGGCCTCCCGTGCGGCAATGCGCAGTACGCGGTCGCCGCGACCCGTCACCCAGAGGGGCGGTCGCGGGATGCCGTTTGGGCCGGCGAACCGGCGGCGGATCTCGGCGATGCTGCGCTCCAAGTGGTCGACGCGCTGTGGCGCGGCCGGCCAGGCGAGCCCGCACGCGTCGAACTCGGATCGCATGTACCCGGTCCCGAGTCCGAGCTCCAACCGTTCGTCGGTCAGCCGGTGTGCGGCCATCACGTCTCGGGCCAGCAGGCTTGGGTTGTAGAACGCAGCGTTGAGGACCGTCGTGGCGACCTTGGGGCGTTCCGTCACCTCCGCAGCCAGCATAACCGCAGGGAACGGCGCCCACATGTCCAGGTGGTCGGCCACGCCGATGACGTCGTAGCCGAGGTCTTCGGCACGCTGACACTTCGCAATCAGGTCTTTTCGGGACGTGACGTTCGACATGTAGACGCCGAAGCGGAAAGGTCGGGTCGCAGGATCTCTCTGCAATTCCATCACCGCGCTCCGTCAATCCGTCGCAGGCCTGATCGGCCGCTGCGTTCGCCACAACCTGGCGAGCGTGGACCAAGTGTCGTTTCAGGCTGTCCCGACTGGGCAGAGGACCGATTTCGGTGCCCAGCGCTTGACACGCGTTGACGGATCGGCGTGGCCGAACCTACCTTGGTTTCAAGCTTAGAAATTTATAGTTCAAATCTGACAGCGCGACTGTTGAAGATGTGCTGGTCGCTCCGCACGCCGGTGCTTCCTGAGATGCGACGCAAAACCGAGCCGCCGCGGAACCTAGGTGCGATGCGTTACGGCGTTCGAGCTCTAAGAAAGGTTCTCGCCTGTGGAGGTTGTCGCTTACACCGACAAGATGGGTGCGGCCGCCGGTGAGCGTGTGTCGGTGATGGTCAGTGCGGTCGATCCAAAGGTACAGGTCTCCCTCGTGCGGCTGTCGGGCGCGAGCCTTGGCGCAGGAGGCGAACCGGAAGCCTGCGAGAGCGCGGTCGACGGCACCTATGCGTCCAGTCCGCAGTCCATCGTGTCCGGATCGTACGTGGTCATCGAGGATGACCCGCGGTTGCGGATAGACAGGGGGTTCAGCGTCACACTATGGGTAATGCCGACCCTCCTGTCGGCCGGGGCGCAGGCTCTCATCTCGAAGAGTGACCGCGACGGCCGCGGCTGGGCGATCGGCACGACCGCGGCAGGCCGTGTCCGGGCCGATATCGCGGGCGCTGAGGGGGAAGGTTGCATCGAGTCGTCGATCGCACTGCGGGATCACGCGTGGCATTTCGTCGGCTTCACCTTCGACGGCGTCGACGGATGGTTATGCCTCCTGGTGCGACCTGTCGGCGACGCGCTCACGCCGTCGGTGTCGACGAGTGACGCGGTCTGGACCGAGGCTCCCGCCGGGATCGAATCCGTGGCCGGCGTCCCGGAGCCGCTGTTGATCGCGGGAGCACGGCGGCGGGACGCCAGAGGACTCACGAACCGGACCTTCAACGGCAAGATCGCGATGCCGCGGCTGTTCGGACGACCCCTGTCCCAAGACGAGGTCATGCTCGAGGCCGAGGCGCCCGCTCAGCCCCACAACCGGCCCGTCGTGGCGGCGTGGGACTTCGCGCAGGACATCCCATCTGAGCGTGTCGTCGACGTGTCAGGAAACGGGCTGGATGGCCGTACGGTGCAAATGCCGACGCGCGCCGTGACCGGTCCGCGATGGGATGGCAGCTCTCTGTCCTGGCGCGAGCGGCCGGAGCTCTACGATGCCATCCACTTCCACGACGACGACCTCGACGACGCGGGGTGGGAGCCGACCGCATCGTTCGACATCGACGACGCGCTTTCCAGCGGCATTTACGCGATCCGAGTCGAGGGCACGACATCCGGGATCGACTTCGCGCCGATCGTCGTACGCCCGCGTCCCAACGGTCCGAGGGCTCAGGTGCTGTTCGTCGCCCCGCTGTTCAGCTGGCTCGCCTATGGCAACTGGCGAGCCAGCTACGCGTCGGCGGCCGAGCACACCGACCGTGGCCGGTACGCGGTGGAATGCGGCCTGAGCGGGCTCTACGATCGGCACTCCGATGCCAGCAGCGTATGCCACGCGTCGTGGCTACGACCGAACCTGCACATCCGTCCCGACTACCGACTCGGCGGCGACCCGCATCAGCTGACGGCGGATCTGCTGATCACCGACTGGCTCCAGCACGAGGGCGTGCACTTCGATGTGATCACCGACGAGGATCTCGATCGCGAGGGCGCGGATCTACTTCGCCGATACCGCGTGGTCATCTCCGGAGCGCACGCGGAGTACTGGAGCGCACCGATGCTCGACGGGCTCGCCGGCTATCTCGAGGCCGGTGGCCGTTACATGTACCTCTCGGGCAACGGCCTCTATCGAGTGACCGCCATGCGCAGTGGTGGACACACAGTTGAGGTGCGCAGGCAGGACGCCTCGGGCCTGGACGCGGCGCGCCACGCCGCGGCGGGTGAAGGACACATCAGTTTCACGGGTGAGCCGGGCGGAGCATGGCGGTGGCGTGGTCGGCCACCCCAGCGTTACGTGGGTGTTGGAATGTCCGGGCTCGGGTTCTCCGAGGAACCGGATGCTGGCCCCCCGGCCGGTTCGCCATATAGGCGGCAGCCCGGGAGTTTCGATCCACGAGGGGCCTTCATCTTCGCCGGGATCGAGGACGACGAACTGATCGGTGCGTTCCCGAATGTCATCCACCGCTACGGCGCGGCAGGGTTCGAAGTTGATCGTGCCGATCACGCCTTAGGCACGCCACGCCATGCGCTCGTCCTGGCCTCAGCCGTCGGTGAGCCGCGGAAGCGTTGGACGCCATCACACGACGACGAGGAGGATGCGGTCACTCTCATGTCCGAGGTGCGCGCGGTCACCCGCCGGGCACGGTCAGACCTCGTGTTCTTCGAAACGGCGTCGGGTGGAGCCGTCTTCGCGACCGGCTCGATCTCGTGGTCCGGTGCGCTCGCCCACAACGACTACGGCAACAACGTCGCGACCCTGAGCCGCAATGTGCTGCGTCGCTTCCTGTCCACCGAGCCGTTCACATTCCCCGCACAGCCGGCGCCGACACCCACGCGCGTGACGTCCGACCGGCAGAGCGGACTGTCCACTGACCACCAGGAGCGTGACGTATGCGAGCGAAAGCGGTCGTCTTCACTACCCCGGGGGTCGTCGAAGTCCAGGAGGTGACCTGCCCGGAACCCAGGCCCGACGACGTCGTCGTCGCACTCACGCACTCGTGGATCAGCACCGGAACCGAGTCCTCCTTCCTGCGCGGTGAGCGGATTCGCGGTGACACGCCGTGGCGGGACGGCGACCCGTGGCCGTTCCCGGTCGTGCCGGGGTATCAGAAGGTTGGCACGGTTTTGCGGGTGGGAGATCGAGTGGACGACCTCGAGGTCGGCCAGACGGTTTTCGCGGTCGCGAGCCGGGTGAGCGGCATATGCGACCTCTTCGCCGAGGGGGCCGGGCACATCTCGCCGTCGGTGGTGCCGAGGTCATGGGTTTGGAGGTTGCCCGAGGGCTGCGACCAAGTAGCGTTCTCCGGACTTGTGCTTGCACAGGTCGGCTACAACTGTGGGTCGCGTCCACCGGTCGAGATCGGAGGCGTGGCGGTCGTGATCGGCGACGGCCTCGTCGGACACTGGGCCGCGCAGACATTGGCGCTACGCGGCGCACGCGTCGCTATGCTCGGCCGGCACTCGGACCGGCTGGCCAGATTCGACACGGCCGGCGGCCTTCACATGGTCGTCGACACGGGGACGCAGTCGCCGCGAGCTGTGATCGAGAAGCGCTTCCCGGATGGAATCGACGTCGTCGTCGACACCGTGGGGACCATCGAGGCGCTCGAGGAACTCGTGCCCTACCTGCGTCGATTCGGACACATCGTCTCGGCGGGTTTCTACGGAGTGCGTGATCGGCTCGCGCTCCAGCCGCTCAGGGACCAGGAGATTGGTGTGGACGTCGTTGCCGGTCTGGAGCATAGGCGCATGGATGCCACGCTCAGGCTCGTCGCGACCGGCCAGTTGAAAACCGTCCCCCTGATCACACACCACTTTCCCGTGGATCATGCGCCGGAGGCATGGCGGATGATCATGACACACTCCGAGCCCTACCTGGGCGTGGTGCTCGACTGGGCCGACGACCTCTCCGGCGTGCTCTGACGACGGTGACCGATCCCACGTGAGGAGTAAGCATGGCATCGCCGACGGAACTACGGGTTGAGCACCTTGCCGTGGCATTGGGCATTACGGTGTCGCGACCACGGTTCTCATGGCGGTTGCCGGCTGGTTCTCGTGGGCAGGTCGGCTACCAGGTGCGGGCGAACGGGTGGGACTCTGGCCGGATCGACAGCGACCAGTCGGTCCTGGTGCAGTACAGCGGCCCGCCATGGAGATCCGGCGAGACCGTGACCTGGACCGTCCGGGTCTGGACCGAGCTCGGTGCTAGCGACTGGGCCACGCCGGCGTCCTTCGAGCTCGGTCTCCTCGAGGAGGCCGACTGGCTCGCCACCTGGATCGAGCCGTCGGAGTCAGCGCAAGAACGGCATCAGACTCCGCACCCCGCGCATCTTCTACGCGGTGGATTCGTCGTCGATCAGCCGGTCGAGCGGGCGAGGCTCTACGTCACCGCGCACGGAATCTACGAGTGTCACCTCAACGGACGGCGTGTCGGAGACCTCGAGCTGACGCCGGGCTTCACCAGCTATGGGGCGACCCTCCAGGTCCAGACCTACGACGTCACCGACATGCTCCAGCCAGGTGAGAATGTCCTGGGAGCCGTCCTCTCGGATGGGTGGTTTCGCGGTCAAGTCGGCGGAGCCCGGCTGAGCGGGCACTACGGTGACGCGGTCGCGCTCCTCGCCCAACTCGTGCTTCGTAGCACCAACGGTGATGTGGTGCACTTCGGCACCGGGCCAGACTGGCTGTCAGGCTTCGGCGCCATTCGGCAGGCCGACCTCATTCAGGGTGAGGTCGTGGATCTCCGGTTGGACGTGCCGGGCTGGTGCACGCCCGGCACCAGGCCGTCTGACTGGGTCCCGGTCCGCGTTGCCGCCCACGATTTCAGCCGCCTGTGTTCGTCACCGTCACCCCCGGTGCGGCGGATCGAGGAGCTTGCCCCCGTTGCCGTCATCGACCGGGGGGATCGCCAGGTCGTCGACTTCGGGCAGAACTTCAACGGGCGTATTCGGCTCGCCAGCAGTGTTCGCTCCGGGGCGACCTTGACGTTCACGCACGGCGAGGCATTGGGCGACGACGGGGACGTCACGCTCGAGAACCTGGCGGTCAGCGATCCCGGGAATTCGAACGTCAGTTACGAACCCGAGTTCGCAAACCTCGCTCTGCCGTTCCAGACCGACAGTGTGACGCTCGCGGGCGCCGACGTCGTCTACGAGCCCAGGCACACGACGCACGGTTTCCGTTACGTGCGGCTGGAGGGCGCGGAGGGCCTGGACGCTGGACACGACCTGACCGGAGTCGTCGTTCATACCGACCTACGGCGCACCGGGTGGTTCGAGTGCAGTGACGAGCGGGTCAACCGACTGCACGAAGCGGCGGTGTGGAGCCTTCGGAGCAACGTGTGCGACATCCCCACCGACTGCCCCACCCGGGAGCGTGCGGGCTGGACAGGTGACTGGCAGATCTTCGTCTCAACGGCAGCCTTCCTCTACGACGTCGCCGGATTCTCGGTCAAGTGGCTGCGTGACCTCGCCGTGGAACAGCGCTCCAGCGGAGCGGTCAACCACTGTGTGCCGAACACCCTCTCCGATGCCATCGTTGAGAAGTTCGGCGTGGCCCACGGTGCAGCCGGATGGGGCGACGCCGCGGTGCTGGTCCCTTGGGAGGTCTACCGGGCTTACGGTGACCAGGAGCTCCTTCGGGAGCAGTGGACCTCGATGGCGGCGTGGGTGGAGTTCGCCGCGGACGCCGCTCGGTCCGCACGCCACCCGACTCGGACGGCCACTCGGCCCGTGCCGGCTCCGCACGATCAGTTCCTCTGGGACACCGGATTCCACTGGGGAGAGTGGCTCGAACCCGACGGCACGGGGACTGGATCGGCCGGTGTCGACGATCTGCGGGAGGCCGACCACGGCGACGTCGCCACCGCATATCTTCACCTGTCGGCGCGCCGGCTGGGCGACATGGCCGAGGTCCTCGGCAACCGTCTGGAGAAGACCCACTATCACGCGCTGGCCGAGGCCACCCGCAAGGCCTGGATGACCGAGTTCTTCCGCCCCGACGGGGCATTGACGCGCGATACCCAAGCGGCCCACGTGCGCGCGCTCGCGTTCGGACTCGTACCGCCGACCGCGCGCACGAAAGCGGTTCGGCGGCTGGTCGAGCTGGTGCGCGCTGCCGGAACCCATCCCGGCACCGGCTTCCTGGCCACGCCCTACCTGCTGCCGGTCCTTGCCGACCATGGGCAGCTCGACTTGGCCTACGAGTTGCTCCTCCAAGACACCGAGCCTTCCTGGTTGACGATGATTGATCGCGGAGCCACGACCATCTGGGAAGCTTGGAACGGTATCGACACGACCGGCGAGGCACACCTGTCACTGAATCACTACAGCAAAGGCGCCGTGATCTCGTTCCTCCATCGGCACGTCGCCGGCATCCAGCTCCTCGACGATGGCCCGGCGTATCGCAGGTTCCAGATCGTTCCCCAACCCGGTGGCGGCCTCACCTGGGCACGCGCCGTACACGTCTCACCATACGGACGCATCGAGTCGTCATGGGTGCTTGACGGGGAGAGATTCACCGTGAACGTCTTGGTGCCGGCCGGTACGACGGCGGACGTCGTTCTGCCGTGCGGAAAACGCATCGAATTCGTGCAAGGAGAGGCCACGTTCGATTCCCCCCTAGCGAATGCTCGGGGTGGAAAAGGGCACCGCGCCAGGTCATCATCCTTCACCCAACGTCGAGCCGAGGAGGCTTTATGACGAAAAACCGCAACGTCCTTGCCATCGACGGCGGAGTCCCGATTCGGACGAAGTCCTTTCCCCACTTCTTCGAGCCGGACGGCCGGCGTCTCGGCGACGAGGAAGTGCTGGCGGTCGAGCGGGTCGTGCGGCGAGGCAAGCTGAGCAGCCTCGTCGGGCCCGAGACCAGGGCGCTCGAGACAGAGTTCGCCGACTATTACGGGATCGGACACGCCATGGCCACGAGCTCGGGCACGGCGGCGCTGCACCTTGCCGTCGCCGCGGTCGGTCTCGAGCCGGGCGACGAGGTCATCACGACACCGCTGACCGACAGCGGCACAATCCTCCCCATCCTCTGGCAGAACGCCGTTCCCGTCTTCGCCGATGTCGACCCGCACACTGGAAACTTGGACATTGACTCCGTCGCGGCGAGGATCACCTCGCGGACCAGGGCCCTCATCGTCGTGCATCTCTTCGGGCAACCGGCACCGGTCGCGGAGTTGCGCGCGCTGGCTGACACGCACGGCCTGATGCTCATCGAGGACTGCGCCCAGGCCTACCGGACACCCTGTCCTCCCGACGGGGCGCTCGCCGGCACGATCGGGCACGTCGGCTGCTTCAGCCTGCAGCAGACGAAGCACATCACAGCTGGGGAAGGAGGCCTGACCATCACCGACGACGCCGATCTGGCCCGCCGGGCAGGTCTGTTCGCCGACAAGGGTTGGCCCCGCGGCGTCGACCGAACGCATCTCATGTTGGGACTGAACTACAAGATGACCGAGCTCCACGCGGCCGTCGCCCGAGAGCAGCTGAAGAAGCTCGACGATATCGTCGATTGCCGCCAGAAGGCCGCGGAGCCGTTGGTGCATGCGATGAAGGCCCTCGACGGTGTCGAGACCGGCGAGACCGAGGGGATGTCCTACTGGGCGTTCCCCGTCATAGTCGATCCAGAGCTCCTCGGGGTGGATGCTCGCCGGTTCTCCGATGCGGTCGGTGCTGAGGGCGTGCCTACATTCGCGGGCTTCTTGAGCCGGCCGTTCTACCTGGAGCCGGTGCTGACGGAGGGAAAGACCTACGGGACGTCCGGCTATCCGCTGTCGTCGCCGCCGGCCAGCTCGGCCCCGCGGTATCGGGAAGGACTCTGCCCCAACGCCGAGGAACTGATCTACCGCCGTCTTTTCCTCATCCTGTGGAACGAGAACTACACGGACGAGGACGTCGCCGACATCGTGCGAGCGATGGAGAAGGTGCACTCGGCCTTCCGCGAGCGGTGACCCCGGCGCCATGAGGGCACTCCAGATCCAGGCGCCTGGGAAGGCCGCGATCGTCGAGGTGGAGCCACCGCGTCCTGGATCGGGCGAGGTGCTTGTCCAGGTTGAGGCCGTCACGTCCTGCCCGCAGTGGGATTTGCACCTCATGGCGGGAGAGCAGATGTTTCCCGAGGTCCCGATCCAATATCCGTATCCGCCCGGGCAGCCCGGGCACGAGGCTGTCGGCACCGTCACGGAGGTGGGTGACGGGGTGCGCGGCCTGCGGCTCGGGATGCGGGTGGCAGCCTGGCGGGATCCGGGGCACGATCAACTCGGATCGTACGCCGAGTACGTCGTGCGAGCCGAGGACGATCTGCTCCCGGTGCCGGCGGACCTGCCACCGGAGGCGCTCGCCCCCCTCGAGCTCGCGATGTGCGTCCAGGTGTCGTTCGAGTCCTTGGAGCGCCGCGATGCCATCGCCGGTCAGCGCATCGCCATTGGCGGCCTGGGGCCCGCCGGGCTCGTCGCCGTGCAGCTCGCCCGAGTCCACGGAGCGGCAGAGGTGATCGGCATCGACCCGGTCGCGGGTCGTCGACGGGCGGCTCACGAGCTGGGTGCGGACCGTGTTGTGCGACCGGAGGACTTGCCTGAACCGCGCCACCGCTGGACCGGCGATGCGCCGTTCGACGTTGCCATCGACTGCGTCGGGAGCGCCCCGTCGGTGCAGTACCTGATGGATCGGACCCGCCTTGCAGTCGCGTTGTTCGGTGTCCTCCGCGAGGATGTCGCCTTCGGCTGGAAGCACTTCATCGGCCTCGGCCTGCTCGGCTACGGCGAACACCATCGAGGTGCGGCAGAGGTGGCACTGCGACACGTCCTCGACGGTCGGCTCGATCTCGGCGCCCTCGTCACGCAGTCGATGCCTCTCACCGACTACGAGGAGGGTCATGCCCTGCTGGGCACGCGCGAGGCGCTCAAGATCTGCTTCTACCTATGAGATGCGGCCGACCCGCCTGCACGCGACGCCGCTAGCTCATGCGACACATGGCGTCGCGGAAGCGACCGCTTCTCGGCTGGTGCTCACGCGAGCTGCTCCAATAGCTTGACCGCTTGTCCGACACCGTCCTCGTCGCGCACGTGCCTGCCGAGATGTTCGGCCCGTTCCCGCATGGATGTGCTGGTTACGGCCTCATGGATGGCGCCTGCGAGGCGTTGTGGAGTCAGTTCGGGCTGGGAAATCGGCTGCGGCGCCACGCCGGCGGCGTGCATGCGCGCGGCATTGAACGGCTGAATGGTCATATACGGGCAGACGACCTGCGGCCGGCCGGCGACGAGAGCGAGGCCGGTCGTTCCCATTCCGCCGTGATGCACGATGGCCGCCATCCTGGGGAACAACCACGGGAACGGCACGTACTTGACATGGAGGATTCGCCCTTGCAGACCGTGGGCCGCGATGCCTCCCCATCCTGAGGCAACCACGGCTTTGACGCCGGCAAGTGATATCGCTTCCGAGATCAGACGGCCGGCGTGGTCGGGGTCGCTCCCTACGGCGCTCCCGTACCCAACATAGACGGGCGGTACGCCGTCGGCCAGAAACTCGGACAAGTCCGGGGGCGGAGACCATGACGGGGGCGTGGGCAAAAGCCAGTACCCAGTGGTGTGCACGTGATCGGGAAAGCGCGTCGGCTGTGGGAGCGTGAGCTCGCTGAACGCCTGAAGCACGGTGGCACGGGAGCCGTCGGGACGACGCATCGCGTCGCGGTGTCTGAATCGGTAGGTCAGACCGAGATGCCGGCGCCGCCACCCCCTGGTGCTCCCAATAAGCCCCCAATGCCATAACCGTGTCCACAGGTACGTCTGTCGGTTCAAGACGGGTGGCCATCGGAACGGGAGCAGGAAGTTGGGCAGTGGGTTCGGGAACGCCCGCGTCGGAATCCAGATCGGCTCCAGGCAGGCTGGCGCATTGGGGACGGAGAGCCGCTCCGCGACCTCGTGGCCAGGAAAAGCTGCATGATGGACGACGATGTCGTACGACCTGTCGCCATTAGCGGCCTCGGCCAGGTCGTGAAGCACACCAGGCATCATCCGTCGGTAACGACGCATGACCTTGAGCGCGATCGAGCCGCGGAAGTTCGTCTCGATCGCTGCTCGCACGACGGCGTCGTTGATGTGGTCAGCCCACGAGTCGGTCAGGGGGAAGAACTCCACGCCGTAGCTCTGGACGAGACCGGAGAAACCGGCAGGCGCGCACAGGGTGGCTTCGTGGCCAGCGTCCATCAACGCCACGGCGAGGGCGACAAAGGGGTGGACATCGCCGTCGCTGCCGTACGTCACCAAGAGAGCTTTCATCCGCGTTCCCCCCTCTTGATCGACTGCTGGGCTGCGATCTCGACGGCGGTCGCTCGGAGCCGTTTCGTGCACCGTAGACAGCTTCGCCAGCCGGTCTCAGGGGCCGACTTTCGCGGCGTCGAAGCGCTCACCGGACGGTTCTCATGCGCGTGCCTGAACTCGTCCTCTGCGCGTCGTGTGGCGCGAGTGGCGAGCATGACGACGGATGCCCGTCCGGGATCCGGCAGCCGAGTCGAGGTGCAGGTGAACGAGGATGTCGGTGGACCAGTGCGTGCCGGCGACGTCCGGCGAGCCCGCTCGCCAGCCCGACAACCGGCCCGACGACCGGCCGGCCGTCGCGCCCGAGCGGATCGGGGTGGTCGGGTGTGGGGTGATGGGTGCTGGTCTCGCCCAGCTGTGCGCCATGGAGGGCTTGGACGTCGTCGTGGTGGTGTCGGGGACGAGCTCCGTCGAGCTGCGGCGCGGACGGCTGCGCGCGGCGCTCGATCGCTCCGTGCGGAAGGGGCGGCTCACCCACGCGGAAGCCGCGGACGTCCATCGGCGGGTGATGATCACCGCGGACGTGGGGGATCTCGCGGACCGGGAGCTGGTGTTCGAAGCAGCACCGGAGGACGAGGAGCTGAAGACCGAGATCTTCGCGACCCTCGACAAAGTGGTGCAACATCCTGACGCGATCCTGGCGTCGAACACCTCGTCGATCCCGGTGATGCGGCTGGCCGCCGCTACGACCCGGCCGGAGCGGGTGATGGGTGCGCACTTCTTCAACCCGGCGACGCGGATGCCGCTGGTCGAGGTCGTCGAGACGCTGCTCACCGATCGTGCCAAAGCGGATCGGCTGGCCGCGTTCCTCACCGACGTCCTCGGCAAGCGGGTCGTGCGGGTGCGAGACCGGTCGGGCTTCGTCGTCAACGCACTGCTGTTCCCGTACATCATGTCCGCGATCAGGATGCTGGAGTCGGGCTTCGCCTCGGCCGACGACATCGACGACGCCATGGTGCTGGGCTGCAACCATCCGATGGGGCCGCTCCGGCTGGCGGACCTCGTCGGGCTCGATGTCGTCCATGCGATCGGTGAGTCGCTGCACGCGGAGTTCCGGGAGCCGCATCACGCGCCGCCGCCGCTGTTGCGCCGCATGGTCGACGCCGGGTTGCTCGGCGTGAAGACCGGCCGCGGCTTTCACGTGCACACAACCCCGGAGTGACACCGTGGCCCAGAAGCTCTATGTCGTCGTCGCTGGCACCAGCCCGGCGTTCCATGCGACCGTGGCGGCCGCGCTGGGGCAGCTGGCATCGGAGCGCCGCCGCTTCGTCGGCGCGCTGGACAAGGACGTGTTCCCGACCGCGTGGCCGGACGTGGCCGTGACGCTGGCCGAGCGGGCTACCGCCTACCTGGACGAGGTGCTGCCCGACGCGACGGTGGAGATCGTCGACGTGGCGCGACTGGAGCTCGCCGAGGAGCGGCTACGCCGCCTCGTCGAACAACCCGCCGCTGCGCCGAGTGAGGGTCCACGGCGCTGGTCCGACGCCGCCACCGTCCTGTTCCTGGTGGACGCGGTCGACGCGGTGTCCGGCCGGGACGTCGACACCAGGCTGGACGCCGTCGTCGACACACTCACCGCGGTGCGAGACCGTCTGGGCATCGGCGTCTCGCCCTACTCCGTCGTCGTCTACGACGAGCTGGAGGAGGAGCAGGTGTACTCGCGCACGACGTGCACCGCGCGCAAGGTCCCCGACGATGACTGGGTGCTCGCCGCGGAGGTGCTGACCACCTTCACCGACCTCGTCCAGGCCCGCCACGTCAACCAGCGGGCGGTCCTCACCGAGACCGAGCCGGTCTGCACGCTGGCCTCGGCGCTGACCGGCTTCCTCACCGAGCAGGCCGGCGCCCGCTGGGCGCTGCACTTCTTCACCGGGACGCTGCCGGCCAAGCTCATCCAGGACACGACGGCGATCGCGCGGCGCGCCGGCAACCCGGTGCTGCGCGGGCCCAACGAGCACAGCCTGGCCTGCGGTGCCCTGGCCCGCTGGCAGCTCCAGCGGGCGCCGTTCCTGCTGGTGGCGACAGCCGGCATGGTCGACGAGCTCAAGGGCACGCTGGCGAACCTGCGCGACTCGCAGGCGCCGGGCTTCATCGTCTTCGGCGAGACGTCGCCCGGCGGCTGGCAGCCGTTCCAGGGCACCGTCCACGACGACGAGGACGCCCGTGCGGTCTTCGCCGCGTACGGCCTGGCCTGCTTCTACCTGACCGAACCCGGCCGGCTGGCCGACGAGCTGGCCGCGGCGTTCCGCGCCTACCACCGGCGCCAGGGACCCGTCGTCCTGCTGGCCGCGCCCGAGGTGCTCAAGCTCACCGGCCCGGTCGACGTGCCCAGGGTCGCGGTGGCGCCGGCCCACCCACGCGTCGACGAGGACACCGTCGACGCCGTCGCCCGCATCCTCAACGAGGAGTCCGCGGCGGTGCTGTGGCAGTGCGGCAACCTGACCGACACCGAGCGGGACTACGTCTACGACCTCGCCCACGCCACCGGCGCCGCGCTGGTGGACTCGCTGGGCCGGCCCGGCACGGTGGCCCGTTACCACCGCGGGGAGGTCGTGCCGGAGTTCCTGGGCACGATGAGCATCTACGGATGCTCGCCGGCGGTGTGGCGCTTCCTGCACCCCGAGGGGAAGCGCCGGCCCTACGGCGACCAGGCCTTGTTCTTCCTCAAGAGCCGTATCACCGACCTGGCCACGCCGTTCCCGGACAAGGTGCTGTATCAGGACACCCGGATCGTGCAGGTCACCGACACCGCGGCGCACGTGGCGCCGTTCGCGGACCTACCCGTCGTCGAGGAGCTCCTTCCGTTCCTGCGCCGGCTGGAGCCGCGGCTGCGGCCCGACGACGGCGTCGTGCGCGGGCGGCGCGAGGCCATCGGTCGGGTACGTGACGCCGTCGGCGACCCGGTCGCGCTGGTCCCGTCGGTGCCGATGACGCACGAGCACTTCTTCACCGAGCTCAACGCCGTGATCGAGCAGCTCATCGTCGACCACGGCTACGAGTACACCGGCTTCTACGACGTCGGCCGCGGCGGCATCTCGGCCATCCGCAACCTCGCTCGCACCGGGCCGGGGTTCTCCGGTTGGTACGGGCGGGCGCTGATGGGCGACGCGCTGCAGGCCATCCCGGCGGTCGCGCTGACCAGCCCGGGCAACATCGTCGGCTTCATCGGTGACGGTGCCGCGCGGCTGGTCCCGTCCAGCCTGCCCAGCCTGGCTCAGCAGCTGCGGCACGAAGGCGGCCGCGTCGACGGCAACGTCAGCATCTTCTTCCTCCTCAACGGCGGGTTCTCGATCATCCGGTCGAACCGGGAGCTGCAGCACGCGGCCACGGCGGACGCGCAGATGTCGCTGCTCACGCCGGTGGACCCGCCGTGGCAGCAGACGTGGGGCGCCACGACGGTGACGCACGAGCGCATGTCGGTGGTCGACGCGAAGCACCTGACGGAACGGTTGCTGGCGCCGGCCGCGGTCAACCTCTTCTCCGTCTACCTCGCCCACGACAACGAGGGCGACGACATCATGCCGATGTCGCGGAGGAGCTGGCGAGTACGTGAATCGAAATGAGCGTTCCGTTCATTGACATGATTTCAGGAAGGTGAGAGCCTTGATCCACTCGGCCAGCGGGGCGGAGGAGGCGCGTCAGCGCCGCGGAGTGGTCTGTCGTGTCTCCCGTGGCAGACCACTCCGGCGCTCGCTCGTGGGTCTCACATGGACCTGACCATCCCCGCCGAGCTGCGCGAGTTCGTCGATGTGGTCCGGCGCTTCCGCGAGCGCGAGCTGATGCCGCTGGAGCACGAGTTCCTGCTGGCCGGCCGCTTCACCGCGCAGACCCGCACCGACCTGGAGCTGCGGGCCCGTAAGCAGGGGCTGTGGGCGCTGGACGTGCCGGAGGAGTTCGGCGGGCAGGGCATCGGCACGCTCGGGGCCTGCCTGGTCGGCGAGGAGCTGTTCAAACACCCGGCCATGTTCGAGTTCGGCGGCAGCCCGGAGCCGGTCCTCTACGCCGGCACGGAGGAGCAGCGCAAGCGCTACCTGCACCCGATCATCGACGGCGACCTGCGGTGCTGCTATGCGTTCACCGAGCCCAGCGGCGGCTCCGACGTGGCCGCCGTCCGCATGACGGCGACCCGCGACGGCGACGGGTGGCGGCTGCGCGGCACCAAGACGTTCATCTCCTACGTGGAGCGGGCCGACTTCGTCATTGTGTTCGCGACGGTCGACCGGTCGCTCGGCGCGCGCGGTGTCACCTGCTTCCTCGTCGACATCGGCACCCCCGGATTCACCGTGTCCAAGCCGATCCCGACCATGGGCGACGACTGGGACCCGAACGAGCTGGTCTTCGAGGACTGCGTGGTCCCGGATGCGAACCGGCTCGGCGCGGTCGGCGACGGCTGGCGGCTGGCGAGCGAGCAGTTGACGCACGGCCGGCTGAAGATCGCCGCGTTCCAGCTCGGCATCGCCCAGCGCTGCATCGACATCGCCACTGACTGGGCCCGGCAGCGCACCACCTGGGGACGCCCGATCGCGTCGCGGCAGGCGGTGCAGTGGATGCTGGCCGACTCGGTGACCGAGCTGGAGGCGGCCCGGCTGCTCGTTTACCGGGCGGCGTGGATGGCCGACGAGGGCCTGCCGATCCAGAACGAGGCGCACATGGCCAAGCTCTACGCCACCGAGATGGCCCAGCGCGTCACCGACCGGTGCCTGCAGATCCTCGGCGGCCTCGGCTACACCCGCGAGCTGCCCGTGCAGAGCTTCTACCGGCAGGTCAGGGTGTGGCGGATCGGCCACGGCACCAGCGAGATCCAGCGCTGGATGATCGCCCGGAACCTGCTCGGCCAGTCCGCCCGCGACTGACGGCTCAGGAGGAGACCGTGGCCCTTGACATCGAGCGGACCCCGCCGGACCTCGACCGTGCCTATGAGCGGCTCCGCGGCGAGCTGGACGTCGAGCGACACGAGCGCCTCGGCGTCGTGCACGCCCGCGACCTGGAGCGCTTCGCCGTCGCCGCCGGCACTCCCGCGCCGTGGAGCAGCGCGCCGCCGCTGTACGTCAGCTCGGTGATGGGCTGGGACGTCGGACCGGCGGAGGGCGAGCTGCGGCCGGACGGCTCCGGCGTCGCCGAGACCCGCGGGCTGCCGCTCGACGGCGTCCGGCTCATGGGTGCGGGGCAGGACCTGGAGCTGCACGAGCCGGTGCGCGCGGGGACGGCCGTCGTCGTGCACACCCGGCTGACCGACGTGCGTCGCAAGGACGGCCGGTCCGGGGCGTTCCTGGTCCTCGAGGTGCTGCGCCGGTTCACCGACGACGGCGGCCGGCCGCTGGTCACCTGCCGCGAGTCGTTCATCGCGAGGTGACGCCGTGGACCTCGCCATCGGGACACCGATCACCCCCTACCGAGTCCGGCCGAGCACCGTCGGGCTGTTCCGGTTCAGCGCGGCCACCTGGAACGCCCACCGCGTCCACTACGACGCCGGGCACGCCGCCGCCGAGGGATACCCGGGCGTGCTCGTCCAGTCGCACCTGCACGGCTGCTACCTCCTCGACGCCGTCCTCGCCTGGGCCGGCCCAGCGGCGACACCGCGCCGGTTCAGCTGGCAGAACCGCGGCATCGCGGTGGCCGGCGACGTGCTCACGGTCACCGGCACCGTGACGGCCGTCGACGACGACCCCCAAGGCGGCCGGCGGTCGGTCACCGTCCAGCTGACCGAGCACAACCAGCGCGGCGAGCTGTGCGCGCCGGGACGGGCGGTCGTCGCGATGCCGCTGTGAGCGAAACGCGCCCCCTGCCTCGTCCGGCGGGCCGACACCAGAATCGTGATCATCACCCGCACAGCGAAGGGACGGGCCCGTGCGCCCATTCGTCATCCTGGGGTCCGGCGGCCTCGGCCGGCAGATCATCGGACTTGCCGAGGAGGTGGAGCGTCACACCGCGGCGGACAAGCTCATCGGGTTCCTCGACGGTGGCGTCGACGAGCCGGACGTGTGGGGCGTGCCGGTCCTCGGCGGCGACGATCAGCTCGCCGCGCTCGACGCGCGCTACGTCATCGGCGTCGGCCTGCCGGCCGCACGGCGCGACCTCGACGCCGCGGCCACCGGCCTGGGCCGCGAGGCCGCCACGCTGGTGCACTCCGCGGCCTGGATCGGCAAGCACACCGCCGTCGGCCCGGGTTCGCTGATCTTCGAGACCGCGCACGTGGTCGCCGGCGCGACAGTCGGGCGGCACGTGGTGATGGAGGTCAACACGTTCGCCGGCCACGACTCGCGGATCGGCAGTTACGTCATCATGGCCGGCGGCGCGTCGGTCGGTGCCCGCGCCCGGATCGGCGACGCGGTCATGCTGGGCATCGGCAGCATCGTCCTGGGCGACGTCGTCATCGGCGACGGGGCGGTGGTCGGCGCGGGCGCCGTCGTCACCAAGGACGTGCCGCCGGGCGCCTGCGTCGTCGGCGTCCCGGCCCGCGAGACCACGTTGCGGCGCGGCCGGATCACGGCGTGATGGGCGCCCTGGCTGGCCGGCGGGTCCTGGTGACCGGCGCCGACGGGTTCATCGGCAGCCACCTGGTCGAGCGGCTGCTCGACCAGGCCGCCCGGGTGACGGCGTTCTGCGTCTACAACTCCAACGGCTCGTACGGCTGGCTGGATCAGCTGGCGCCGGACCAGCTGGCCGGCGTGGACCTGCAGCTCGGCGACATCCGCGACCCGCGGTCGGTGCGCCGGGCCGTCCACGACGTCGACGTCGTGTTCCACCTGGCCGCGCTGGTCGCCATCCCGTACAGCTACCAGGCGCCGGAGTCGTTCGTCGACACCAACGTCACCGGGACCCTGAACGTCCTGGAGGCGGTCCGCGACGCCGGAGACGTCCGCCTGGTGCACACGTCCACGAGCGAGGTCTACGGGACGCCGGAGTCGGTGCCGATCACCGAGTCGCACCCGCTGTGTGGGCAGTCGCCCTATGCCGCGTCGAAGATCGGCGCGGACCAGCTCTGCCAGGCCTACGCCCGTTCCTTCGGGGTGGACGTGCTGACTCTGCGCCCGTTCAACACCTACGGTCCGCGGCAGTCGGCCCGCGCGGTCATCCCGACCATCCTGGGCCAGCTGCTCTCCGGGGCGACGACGGTGCGCCTGGGCAGCCTGTCGCCCCGCCGAGACCTGACCTACGTCGCCGACACCGTCGACGGGTTCGTCCGGCTGGCCGGCGCGGACCTGGAACCCGGCGCCGTCGTGCAGCTCGGGACCGGGCAAGCCGTGTCGATCAGACAGCTGTTCGCGATCTGCTGCGAGGCGACGGGGATCGAGGCGACCGTCGTGACCGACAAGGAACGCGTCCGCCCGGCCGGCAGTGAGGTCCAAGTGCTGCTGTCGGAACCGAGTAGGGCGAAGGACCTGCTCGGCTGGCAGGCTTCGTGGACATTGGTGGACGGTCTGGCCGAGACCATGCGGTGGCTGGCACCCCGGGTGGTCACCGAGCGCGCGGGTTGGTACCAGCGATGATCCCGCTGGCCGAACCGTCGCTGGACGGCAACGAGGCTCGCTACCTGGCCGAATGTGTCGAGAGCGGCTACGTCTCGTCGGTCGGACCGTTCGTGGACCGTTTCGAGGCGGAATTCGCGTCGACGGTGGGCGCGGAGCACGCGGTGGCCTGCGCCAGCGGGACGGCCGCGCTGCACGTGGCATTACGGCTGGCCGGCGCCGGGCCAAGTGCGCTGGTGGCGGTCTCGGACTTCACGTTCATCGCCTCGGCCAACGCCGCCGCCTACGCCGGCGCCGACGTGCTCCTGGTCGACAGTGAGCCCGAAACCTGGTGCATGAACACCGAGCTGCTGTATGACGAGGTGATCCGGCGGGCCACGGTCGGGGAGCGGCTGCCGGACGCCGTCGAGGTGGTGCACGTGCTGGGACATCCCGCGGCTATGGAGCCGCTGCTCGAGCTGCGCCGCCGGTTCGGCGTGCGGATCGTCGAGGACGCCGCTGAGGCGCTCGGCGCGTCGTGGCGGACCGGACCGCTCACCGGGCGGCAGGTCGGGACCGTCGGAGACCTCGGCTGCTACTCCTTCAACGGCAACAAGATCATCACGACCGGTGGTGGCGGGATGATCGTCACCGACGACGCCCAGCTCGCGGCGGCCGCGAAGCACCTGACCACGCAGGCGAAGGTGCCCGGCGCTCACTACGTCCACGACACCGTCGGCTACAACTACCGGCTCACCAACCTGGCCGCCGCGGTCGGACTCGCCCAGCTCGAGCGGCTGCCCGAGCTGCTGCTGGCCAAACGCGGGATCGCGGCCCGATACCGCACCGCGCTGAGCGGGTCGCCGGTGTCACTACCGCCAGCCGCCGCGTGGGCGCAGCCGTCGCACTGGCTTTCGTCGGTGCTGCTCGACCCGGGCGGGCCGGCCCTGGACACCGTCGTCGCCGTGCTGGCCGGCGACGGGGTCCAGGCGCGCCCGCTGTGGCCGCCGCTGCACCGCCAGCAGCCGTACCGGTCGGCCGAGCGGCTCGGCGGCGCCGTCGCGGAGGATCTGTACCGGCGCGGCCTGTCGCTGCCGTCGTCGCCCGGACTGTCGGCGGCCGATCAGCAGCGGGTGACGACCGCGCTGGCGACGGCGCTGGGCGCGGTCCCCGTCGGGTGGTCGGCCCGATGACCGGCGCGGCCGGGTACGCCGTCGTCACCGGAGGTGGCCGGGGTATCGGGCGGGCCATCACCCTGCGGCTGGCGGCGGTCGGCTGGCGGTGCCTGATCGCCGGGCTGGAGGAGGTGGACCTGAAGCGGACCGCCGCGGACGCCGGCGGCGACGTCGACACGCTGGAGTGCGACGTCGCTACGGAGGCGGGCCGGCAGGCCATCGCGGCCGCCGCCGCGGATCAGGCGCTCCCGCTGGAGCTGCTGGTCAACTGCGCGGCACGATCGACCGCGATGCCGCTGTTCGAGCAGTCGGCCGCGGAATGGGTCGCGGAGCTCGAGACCAACCTCGTCGCCGTGGCACTGCTCTCGTCGTGGGCGATCGAGCGGATGCGCGAGCGCGAGCACGGCTGCGTCGTCAACATCGGCTCCGTCTACGGCTCACTCGGGCTGAACAGCGCGTATTACCCGGGGGTGTACCCGCAGGACGGGTCTCGCGGGCCGGAGCGCGCCCCGGCCTACCACGCGTCGAAGGGTGGCCTCGCGGCGCTGACCCGCGAGCTCTCCGTCGTCGCCGGGCGGTGGAACGTGCGGGTGAACACGGTGTCGCCCGGGATGATCCGGACCCCGGAGCGTCCGGTGACCGACGAGCGGGTGGCGCTGTTCACGCAGGCCACGCCACTGCGGCGGCTGGGCCGGCCGGAGGAGGTGGCCGCCGTCGTGGAGTTCCTCGCCTCGGACGAGGCGTCGTTCGTGACTGGCGCCGAATGGGTGGTCGACGGCGGCTGGTCGAGCTGGTGATCCGCAGGGAGGATGTCGGGTGAAAGTACTGGTCACAGGGGTAGCCGGCCGGGTGGGGTCCACCCTGGCGCAGCAGCTGGTCGCTGCCGGCTACGAGGTGCGCGGGACGGTCCGGCCGGACGGTCGGCAGCCGCATCCGGCGCTGGCGCGGCGGATCGAGGTGGTCGAGGCTCCACTCAGCGACGCGGCGGCGGTGCGGCGCGCCGTCGCCGGCGTGGACGTCGTCGTGCACCTGGCCGCGCGGATGGTCGTCGGCGACGTGCCGCCGGAGGAGCTCCTCGACGTCAATGTCGGCGGCACGCTGCGGCTGCTGGAGGCGGCCGTGACCGGGCGACGGCGGGTGCGGCGGTTCGTGCTGGCCAGCACCGACGGCACGTACGGCCCGGCCAGGCCGCGGTTCAGCCCGATCACCGAGGAGCATCCGCAACACCCCGGCGACTACTACGGCATGACGAAGGTGCTGGCCGAGCAGCTGGTCCGCAACCATCGCGAGCTGCACGGCCTGGAGTACACGATCATGCGGCTGGGGTCGGTGGTGGCGCCCAACGAGGTGCTCCCGCTGTTCCGGCTGGGTTGGGCACGCGCCTTCGTGGCCGGTCAGGTGGCCGCGGGCCGGCGCGGCAGCCTGTGGCAGGTCTTCGACGGCCGCGACGACGCCGTCGCCGCCCTCGACCAGATGGTGGCCGCCCGCGTCGACAACGCCGCCGCCGTCCTGATCGGCCCGGACGGCGCGCCATGGGCCGTGCACCTCACCGACGTGCGCGACGCCGTCGCGGGCCTCATGCTCGGCATCGAGCACCCGAAGGCGGCCGACGACCACTTCAACATCGTCGGCCCGTCGACGACGACGTTCGCCGCGGGTGCGCGGGTCGTGGCGGCCCGGTTCGACCTGGAGACGGTGACGGTGGCGCTGCCGATGCGGCTGGCGTTCGAGATCTCTCCGGCGAAGGCGCGCGACGTGCTCGGGTACGAGCCGCGCTGGGACTTCGCCGCGACGCTGGAGACCGCGCTGCGGGCACCGCACGTCGACCCGACGTACCTGCCGGTCGGCGGCTAGCGATGCGGCGCGTCTGCGTCTTCACCGGGTCCCGCGCCGATTACGGGCCGCTGCTGTCGGTGCTACGGGCTCTGGACGCGGAGCCGTCGATCGACCTGTCGGTGTTGGTGTCGGGTGGCCACCTGGTCAAGTCGCAGGGGTTGACCGTAGGCCAGATCGAGGCCGACGGCTTCCGGGTCGCCGAGCGGGTGGAGGTGGTACTGGCGAGCGACACCGCGTCGGCTGTGGCGAAGTCGTTCGGTTTGGCAGTGATCGGATACGCGGACGCGTTGGACCGCCTGGCCCCCGACGTCGTCGTCGTGCTGGGGGACCGGTACGAGGCACTCGCGGTGGCCGTGACCGCTGCGCTGCGGCTGGTGCCCGTCGCGCACATCGGCGGCGGTGAGCTCTCCCACGGGTCCACCGACGACTCCGTCCGTCACGCCATCACCAAGCTCGCCCACCTGCATTTCACCTCGAACGAGGAGTTCCGGCAGCGGGTGATCCAGATGGGGGAGGACCCCGCGCGGGTGTACGTCACGGGGGCACCCGGCCTGGACACGATCAGGACCATGTCGTTCGTGGGGCGGGAGTCGCTGGCGAAGGTGCTGGGAATCTCCCTGCGCGATCCGGTCGTCGCCGTGACCTACCACCCCGCCACCGCCGACCCGGTCCGCAGCCTCGACGGGGTACGCGGCCTGGTGGCGGCGCTCGACGAACTCCCATCGGCGACCGTCGTGTTCACCGGCACCAACGTCGACCAGAACGGCGCGGCCACGTACGAGCCCATCCGCCGGTTCGTGGCGTCGAACCCGACCCGAAGCGTCGCCGTCAGTTCACTCGGGGCGCAGAGGTACCTCAGCCTGGTCGACCTGGCCGCCGTGGTGGTCGGGAACTCGTCCAGCGGCCTGGCCGAGGTCCCCGCCCTGAGGACGCCGACGGTGAACATCGGCAGCCGCCAGGACGGCCGCCCTCGGGCGGCGTCCGTGATCGACTGCGGCGAGTCGGCCGACGACATCGGGGCGGCCATCCGGCGGGCACTGTCGCCCGAGCACGCCGCCGTGACCGCCACCGCCACCTCAGCCTTCGGCGACGGCCACGCCGCCGAACGCATCGCCGAACAGCTCAAGATCGCTGACCTGCGAGGTCTGCTGCGCAAACGATTCTGGTCGTTGACTTCCGCCTACGTCGGTGGATGAGATTCCTGGAGGTGTGTTGGGTTGTCTGGTGCTCGGGTTGGTGTCATTGGCACGGATAACACGCATGCGTACACGTACTGCGCTTTCTTGAACGGTTGGGCCGAGGACGAACCCATCCCAGTGCGACTGCC